>NZ_CP040710.1:1870000-2582500 GCF_005943945.1 Aggregatimonas sangjinii
TATAAAATCATTCTATTCGATGGGGTTTGCAACCTCTGCAACAGCTCGGTTCAGTTTGTAATCAATAGAGACAGCAAGGATGTTTTTAGATTCGCGGCACTGCAGAGCGATATCGGTCAAAAACTTGTCATGGAACGGGGAATAGACACTGCACAAACCGATTCCATCATTTTAATCGAACCGGGAATTGCTTATTATACAAAATCCGATGCCGCGCTGCAGATAGGGCGTCATTTGAAAGGATATCGCACTATATCTAAGATTTTAAATTTGATTCCCAGTACGTTACGAAATATCGTATACGATTTTGTTGCGCGCAATCGATACCGCTGGTATGGAAAAAGGGAAGAATGTATGGTCCCTACTCCTGAGTTAAAGTCCAAGTTTTTGGATTCACTACCCCAGAAGTAGTTTTCCCTAACTACAAGCACCCTCTTCCTCATTTTTAGTTTTAAATAGTAAAGCCCCGACTTAGGTTTGCCTAAACAACTAAAACTAAAGATGATGAAAAAACTTCTCCTTTTGCTTTTCGCTTTACCCCTTTTTACATTTGCAGTCGATACCCAGATTCCGTCTACGATCAAAGCGGTAACCGTATATCTAAGTGGCGCCCATATCACCAGAACGGCCGAATGCCGTCTTCCTTCGGGAACATCGGAAATGGTCTTCACAGGACTTTCCACAAATATCGATGAAAGCAGTATTCAGATTTCCGGCCTACAGTCGGTTTCGATTTTATCGCTATCCTTTGACATCGATTATTTAGTAAAAGCGGTAACTACCTCCGAGTCCTCGGCCCTGCAATTGGAAATCGAGGGCTTACAAAACCAAATCGCCCTATTAAAAAATAAAATCTCCGGGCTCGAGGAAGAGGAGCAGGTAATTCATACCAATCGGGCGGTAAGCAGTAAGCTGCAGTCCTTCGATTTGGAAAAAATAAAAGCCGTAAGCAGCTACTACCGGGAGCGAATCACGGCGATAAAAGATGAAATTTTCAAAAACAATCTGGAAATCAATTCGTTGGGCGTTACGATCCGAGCCGTACAAAAGCAAATGGCCGAAGCCAATAATGCCCCGGAAAAAGAACAGGGTGAGATTACCATCAAATTCGACGCCCCTATCACCACTACCCTGGAATTGACCTTATCGTACGAGGTGGACAATGCCGGTTGGATACCGAACTACGAGTTCAAATCAAAAGACATCAATTCACCCTTGACTTTGGCCTACAAAGCGCATGTCTACCAAAAAACGGGCACGAATTGGGACAATGTAAAGGTTACCCTCTCTACCGGAAACCCGACTATCAATGTGGCCAAGCCCAACTTGGGAACGAAATATTTGAATTTTACGAACGGGTATCAAAATACAAGCACTAACAGTATAAAAAAGCGGAAATATATGTACAATCCGACTGTAAAAGAAGTTTCTGGGGTCGTTTTGGATCAATCCGGAGCTCCTTTGGCGGGAGCCAATGTATTGGTCAAAGGGACTACAACGGGTACGACTACGGATTTTGATGGGCACTATTCCCTAAAGGTGCAACACGGGCAGGAATTGGTGATATCGTACATAGGTTTCCGTTCTGAAGTGCTCCCGATTTACTCATCGGTAATGAACATAGGCCTGGAGGAGGATGCGTCGGCCCTTGAGGAAGTTGTTGTAACTGGATATGGCTCTAAAAAGCGGAACTTCACAACCGGGTCCGTGAGTTCCGTATCTACTGAACGACTTTTACAGGGAAGGGCCGCAGGGGTAGAAATTCAAGGTACTTCATCGATAAAAGGGAAATCTTATATTTCCCCTTCACAATTGCCACTATATGTGGTGGATGGCGTTATTGTCGAGGGTTTTGTGGATGGCGATCTGGACATGGACGAAATACAATCCGTAAAGGTACTAAAAGGCTCAAACGCCAATGCCCTTTATGGATATAATGGAGCAAAGGAAATCGTGGTGATTACAACCAAGAAGAGCACTATCCAGGACGATATTACCAACACCAAATTCGTCATCAAAAAGCCGTATTCCATTGTTTCTGATGGCGATATTACCGCCATCGAAATCAACACCTTCACCTTAAACGCCAAATACGAATACCTTGCGGTCCCCATTGTCAACGAAAATGTGTTCCTAACAACCACTTTCACTGATTGGGAGCAATACAATTTACTGCCCGGTGAAGCCAGTGTTTATTTTAAAGGCACCTATGCGGGAAAAACGACCATCGACCCTTACACCACCAAAAAGGAGATGACGGTTTCCTTGGGAATCGACCCTAATATTACGGTGACCAGAAAGCAAGACAGGAACTTTAAGAGCAAATCGTTTACCGGCAGCAATCGTATCCTGGACAAAACCTACGATTTGGAAATCAAGAACAACAAGGCCAAAACCGTCAACATCAGATTAATGGATAGAATTCCTATTTCCCAAAACAAGGATATCAAGGTAGACGATGTGGTGACAAACGATGCGGAATACGATAAAAAGACCGGCTTATTGACCTGGAAACTGCACTTGGCCGGTAATGAAGGCCTTACAAAGCGTTTTTCCTTTCAACTAAGGTACCCAAAATACAAGCGCATTTCACTTTAGCAAAGGCCGAACTGTCCATTTGGGCGCAGTCCGTAATCTGACCTCGGTTATTTTGACTGCACCCAATGTGACAGTTACCTTGGTTTCTGCTTTCGAACTAGAGCGTGGCCAATCTACTATTAAACAAATAATCCGGGTACATCTTCTTGTAATTCACTTTCTTTTCGATGGATTTAATAACCTCGGTAGCAAAGTCGACTTCGTACATTTTGCCCATCATATTTAGTCCACCTGGACTAAATACATTGATTTCCATTAATTTATCGCCCACAATATCGATTCCCACTAAGAACATCCCGTCCTGAACCAATTTAGGACGGACGATTTCGGCCAGTTCGAGTATTTGATCGGTGATTTTCTTTCCCTCCGTTGTACCCCCTGCATGTACGTTACTGCGGATGTCCCCCTCGGCATTCACCCGTTGCAGCATCGCATATTTACCATCCGATTGCAAGGGCTCCCCGTTCATTAAGAAGAGGCGGGTATCCCCACCAGTAGCGTCCGGTAAATATTCTTGGGCAATAACATAACCGTCCCGGCTGATGGCATCGATGGTCTGGGAGAGGTTATGCACATTATTTTTATCCATCATAAAAACATTCGTACCACCCGAACCCTGCAAGGGTTTTAAAATCATCTTTTGCTTCTGTTGTTTAAAGAAATCCTCGATTTCCTTATGATCTCTGGTAATCACCGTCTTGGGCCGTAAAATTTCCGGAAAATGCTGAAAGTACATTTTATTGACCGCTCCGGCGAGACTGCTCGGATGATTTAATACCAATACCCCGTCCCGTTCCGCGATTTCACCAAATACAAAAGCGGCGTTCTGCGCCCATTCCCGATCATTGATTTCATCGGCAGGATTATTTCTCAAAAACAATACGTCTAAATCCTTGGAGTTAATTCTTTGAAATTCTTCTTTCTGGACCGCCTGGAAATACGTTTCCTGAGCGTCATAAGATTTGCCGCTTATACTTTTGCAACGCGCAGACATGTGCCCACCTGAGGTATAGGCCAATTCCCCTACTCCAATGAAAAATACTTCATGCTCCCGTTTATATGCCGCATACCCTAATCCCGGGGTCGTGTAACTTGGTTTTTCCGTGTCATGGTCGTTGATGATAAAAGCAATTTTCATAGTTTTCCGTATTTGTTTTAACGCGATAGAAGATAGGCAGATAAAAAGATCCATATCCCTTTAATCTTAGCTCATTCCAAATATTTTCCTGTTCTAAGTTCAATCGAGGAGATCGGTCACCGATATACCCTCGGACACCTTCTTCAAACGTTTCTTGACAGCGTCCCGTTCTAAAAATCGAGGTAGTGTTGGATACTTCAATACCCCTCGGTGTAACAGCTCTTCTATCAATTCAACATGGGTGATGTTGAATTTGCCTGTATATAGGGTTTCCAATTTGCCTCCTTGCCCGAGATACTCCAATACATTCATTAGGCCGGCCAGATAAACCGCATCCTTAACGAGACCGCCCCCACGATAGACCCGCATGGTAATGTAATAAGCCACTCGATCCGGAAAATTGTGTTGCTCCCGAAGCAATTCGAACGTTTTAATAAAATCGACGCCGCTTACCAATGAATCGACCGCTACGACCCTCGCAGCAAGCAGGCGCATTCTGTTGACGGTCAAACCGTCGACCAGATATTCGGCCAGCACGGCCAGTCCCTCTTGAAGTTGATCATATCCTGCGAAGCCGGCATACATTTGTCTAAGTGGCTGGCCTTTTCCATTGCAATAGGTCAAAATATGTGTCGCGATTTCATGCTGAATGAGTGCATCACAGCGATCGGCATCCATAGAAAACTGGTCGTTAATCAATAATTTAGTTTTCGAAACCATTATTCCCGCAACGTCCTTCCTGATTTCAAGGGACAACTTCAAATCCGGAAATTGCGATTGGTAATAATCCATTTCATCCTTTGCGCGCTCCGCGAATTGGTGGCAATCGAATTTTTTAAGTACTTCCGGATCTTCACCCGTCGGATGCTTTTCCAAAATTTTTCGCCCGGCATGCAAGACTTCCGGGGCAATCTTGCCATACAGGCTCTCTCCTATAAATCGAAAATTATCGGTGCCACGCTCCTCGAGCATGGTCAGCTGTTTTTCGATTTCGAGGCGTTTGTCCCTTAAGATAAAGGCCAATGTAGGATCTTCGACTTTGTCTAAGGGAATATCGTATAATTTCCTTTTTTTCTTCTCTGGGTCGATCGTTATCAATCGATAATTGAAAGAGGGATTCTTGGAAAATCCGTTTTTTTCAAATTTTCTCCATTCCGAAGTACTGTTGACAGGAGTGGTTCGGAGCAAAAAGGACATTCCCTCGCTAATCGTGGCCAACTCGCGATCAGCCTTCAGTGTAATACCGTCTAAATTGGTCTTACCCAACATAAGATAATGATTAAACGGATTGGTGGTTTGCACGCGTACAAACTCATAGGCGGCCCTTTTGATTACCTCCGAGAATTTGGAATGGAATTTCCGATAAAAGAGCGAATAGACCTCGTTTTCCTCTCGACGTTCATATAGCGTTGGCACGGCAATACCGACAACCATGCAAGCCGATTCCTTTGAAACGATACTCCCCATCAATTCCTCCAAGCGTTGTGGATGACGTTGGGAAGAGTCCACGACCTGCACTGAAGTTTCAGGATAAATTTCCCGCATTTCGGCGAAACCTTTTTCCAATGCGGAAATGGTAGCCGGAATCTTATCATCCTGACAATGAATGACAAATTCGCTCTGGTGGTTGGCACGCAAGGGCCAACTTTCCAATATAAGAAAGGCTTTTAACTTTTTTGATATCGTTCTAGCGATTTGTTCCAGTAAAACGGTAATATCAATGGAATCCTCAATGATAAGGTACGAAGCCTGTGTTTTTAAAAGTCCTGAAAAATAAGGGTCTACCTCTTTATAGCGGTAGACACAAATGTAGGGGAGTAATTTATCAATATGTAAAATACCGTCTTTGGGTAATTTTTGGTTGACGGTCCGTTCTTCCAATAGTTTCTTGCAGACGCTTTGAACGGTCTTTTTTTGAATCATGGGGTCTTTTCGCTGAATTCCTTGACTTGTAAAGGTATCAATTCTTTTAACTGTTTTTCAACCGCGGCGATTACTTCTGGGAAAAGAATTCCGGTCATCTCATCACAATATACTTTTGAGATTTCAGTAGCCAGTACCAAGGTATTACCAAAATTTTGTGTGATGTATTTCAAGAAATACCCATTGCCCTGAAAAGTATCGTTGATTTTAGAAGTGGATGCAATGCCATTCGGTAGCCGTATCCTGCCTAATTTACTACTCCATGATGCCGCAAGCTCACCGAACCTGTCATTATCGATATTTGCGGTTCCAAGGTTCCATACGGGCACTTCCCGTTCCCAACGCTTCCAGTTGTAACTATGCATATCAAAAACTAGGGCTTTGCCATGAATTTTTTCGATTTGCCGGACCAAGGCATCTACAACTCGGTAGAAATCGGAATGCTTTTGTAGACTGAGTCGACGTTCGGCCTCGGGTAAAGGCTTTTTCCAGAGTTGTTTGCCCCAAGCATCCGAATAAATGGCGGTTTCCGGAGCCCGATTCAAATCATATTCGAAGCGACTGTCACAGCCCGCTATAACAACGGGGTGCGATTGTACCATTTGTTTGGTGCAGGGGTCTTCTTCATACCATCGCTCGTATTCGGTATGTAGGCAATTTTCCCAAAGTGACCGCCTGAATTGGTGTCCGTCGTGCACCGCCCCACAGATATAAGGCGCATATTCCGCAATTTTCAGGGTAAAGGAATAATCTTCGGAAACCGCTTCAAAGGGGATTTCGGATTCAATGTTTGAAATTATTCGTTCTACGGAAAGCCTATGCATTTTCAACTTCGTTTCGAAGCCTAGAGCGTCTGTCGAAGGCCTGTAATTTATCCAATACCTTGCTTTCCACAAAATCGATGACTTTGGATTGTATTTTCGTCTTATAGACCTTGTTCATATAGGTAATGCCGCCCGGAGACATCACGTTTACTTCGACCAGTTTACCACCGATGACATCGATTCCCACAAAAAACAAACCATCCTTGACCAATTTTGGGCCGATTTGTTTGCAAAGCGCTTTTTCAGACTTGGTTAAACTATGCTTGGCCACCGTGCCACCAGCAGAAACATTCGACCGATGGTCATCAGTTCCCGGTATGCGTTTCATCGCCCCGATGGGCTCCCCGTTTAATAATAAAACACGAACATCGCCTTGGTCTGCACCTTCAATATATTCTTGAAGTATCACGTAATTAGACGTTCCATCTGAATTACTTATGTAAAAATCAAGAAGTGACTGTATACTTGTCATCGCCGACTTTTCAATTAAGATGACACCCGAGCCGCCATATCCGTTCAGGGGCTTTAATATCATCTTATCGGTTTTCGACTCCTTAATTTGTTTGATTAAGTGGTTTTTGTTCTTCGATACATGTGTGGCCGGGATGATATTGCTATGCGAATCCCCAAAGGCGGCCGTGTATAATTTATTATTCGCCTCACGAATACCTTGCAAGGAATTCATGATGAAAACGTCGTCCTTAACGGAATCCAAGAAATTCAGCATAATCGGATCCAACGGTGGGTTGGCTCTCATGAAGATTACGTCAAATCCGGCCAAAGGAAGCATTTCCTCGCGCAAGCTCGCCTGTTTATAGAATGATTTTAGACTACTCGAAACCTTGTCGGCACGATTGATTACGGTACAGAACGCATTCGTGACGCTGTTGCGAATAGTAAGATTCGCAGGGGAGCAAAGTGCCACGCCATGACCTCTTCTAAAGCATTCGTGTATCAACGCCAAACTGGTATCGGTTTCAGGAACGATTTCTTCCCATGGATACATTAAAAAACAGATATTCATAACTAGTTCTATTTTGAATACTTCCGCTAAAGCGGGAACTCATTGATTCATGGCCGTCCAGTAGCTAAATTGTATCATGGAAACGGTTAAAATACCGGACCTTGCACTACTTCACTTGTTCATAATTATCGTCCCAGTTCTTTACCTTTGGCTTACCGAATTTACCTACCGATTTGGCGACCATCATGGCTACCGTGGCATCACCGGTGACGTTCACCACCGTACGGCACATGTCTAACGGCCGATCAACGGCAAAAATCAGGGCAAGGCCGATTGCCAACTTATCTGGTGGAAAACCAATCGATTCCAATACGATGACCAACATGACCATACCGGCGCCGGGCACAGCGGCCGAACCAATGGAAGCCAATAAGGCGGTCAAAACAATAGTCAATTGGTCTCCGAAAGTCAAGTCAAATCCCAAAGCTTGGGATATAAATACGGCAGCGACGCCTTGATACAGGCTGGTACCATCCATATTAATCGTCGCCCCTACCGGCAATACAAAACTTGAAACTTCTTTGTCGACACCAATATGTTCCTCTACCCTTTCCATGGTTACGGGTAATGTAGCCGCACTTGAGCTGGTCGAGAAGGCCAAAAGTTGTGCCGGGGCCATTTTGCTCAAAAAGGAAAGCGGATTGTAGCGCGTAAAAGTCGAAACGACGAGACTGTAAAATACGATCATCAACAGAAGCCCCAAAAGTACGACCCCCGCATATTTGAGCAGGGCCAATAACAAGTCGGGGTCTCCCGAAGAAACGACCACGTTGGCCAATAAGGCAAAAACGGCCACAGGGGCGGTAAGCATGATCAAATCGACCATTTTTAGCACTACGTCGTTCAGGGCGTCAAAAAAATCCTTTAAGGGCTTGGCACGCTCCTCGCCGATCAAGAGCATTGAAATACCCAGGAAGATGGTGAAAAAGATAACTTGGAGCATTAAACTATTATCCCCAAGCGCGGCAAAAGCATTGTCGGGTACCATTTCTTCCAGAAAGTTCAGTGGACCTGCATCTTTTTGACGGGAGGCTTCTTCCAATTTCGAAGTAACGCCACTGTCATTGGAATAGGTTTCTGTTAAGGTGGCAATGGTATCTTCGGATATGCCCTCACCTGGCTGCATGACATTGACCAGCAGTAGGCCAATGGTAATGGCCACAACGGTAGTACAGATGTAGATGGCAATGGTTCGCAAACCGATGTTCCGGAATTTGGAGATGTCCTTTAAATCGGAAATCCCTTTGACAAGTGAAGCCAGAATCAGAGGAATCGCAATAAGTTTGAGCAATTTGACGAAAATGGTTCCGATGGGTTGTATCCAATCCGTAACGAAATCCTTTCCCCATTCGATAAAGGTCATTCCATAGCCGAAAAGAAGGCCAACGACCATTCCGATAAGGATTTGCCAGTGCAATTCCAGTTTCTTCATACCTAGTTTGGTTTAAGTGGGTAAGATAATATTAAAATACGAAGTACGGAATTGCAGGCTTAAAATACAGGGATTTATTACTGACCTACAGACGCGATTTCACGCTTCATAGCACCGGATTTTGGGACAAATTGGCTTGTCTGAGCATATAAAAATGAAGAATTCGGTCCGTTTTAGTAAGAACTATACTTTAATAGTACGGTTAAGCAGCGCATAATCCGCCAAAACCAAGGCGGTCATGGCTTCTACGATCGGTACTGCCCGCGGCACCACACATGGGTCATGTCTTCCCTTTCCTTTGGTCTGCACCATATTGCCCTCCTTGTCTATGGTCTCGTAGCCCTGAATTACTGTTGCCACTGGTTTAAATGCCACATTGAAGTAGATGTCCATTCCGTTGCTGATGCCTCCCTGAATGCCACCGCTATGGTTCGTCTTCGTACTACCATCCGACTTAAATTGGTCGTTGTGCGCGCTGCCTTTCATGGCCACACCTTTGAAGCCGCTACCATATTCGAAGCCCTTGACGGCATTGATGGAGAGCATCGCCTTGCCGAGTTCAGCATGCAACTTGTCAAATACCGGCTCGCCTAAACCGATAGGGACATTTTGAACCACACAACTGATAATTCCACCGATAGTATCCCCTTCCTTCCGTACTTCTTTAATGTATGATTCCATTTTAGCAGCTGTTTCCGGATCGGGACAGCGTACGGGATTGGATTCCGTCAGGGTTAAATCCAATGCTTGATACTCTTTTTCCAGGGTCAGATCACCCACTTGAGAGACGTAGGCGTTTATTTTTATGGCCGATAGGAATTGTTTGGCAATTGCACCGGCTACTACCCTACTAGCCGTCTCGCGTGCAGAACTACGACCGCCACCACGGTAATCGCGAAAACCATATTTCTGATCATAGGTGTAATCGGCATGTGAAGGACGGTAGGAATCCTTGATATGGGAGTAGTCGTGCGACTTTTGATTGGTGTTGCGAATCGCAAATCCGATAGGTGTACCTGTGGTCTTTCCTTCGAATATTCCGGATAGAAATTCTACCGTGTCGGGCTCCTTTCGTTGGGTTACGATGGCGGATTGGCCCGGTTTTCTCCGGTCGAGCTCAATTTGAATGGCATCCAGGTCGATTTCGATGCCGGAAGGACATCCATCTAGCACCCCCCCGATCGCTGCGCCATGTGATTCTCCAAAAGTTGTAAGCTTGAAAAGGGTTCCGAAAGTGTTTCCTGCCATTTGTTTGGTTCAAGGTGATCGACAAAGGTAAATCTTAAATTTGAAACTATGAAAGCGGTCAAAACGCCATTATACAAGTGCCTCTTTCAAAATGGTCACGGGATGTTTGGCCTTCCGCTGCGTACCATCGTAAATCTGATGCCTACAGCTCGTACCGTTTGCGGCGATAATCACCTGCTGTGGCAATTTTCTAATGGATGGGAATAGCTTCAACTCCCCTATTTGCATACTAATATCATAATGTTCCTTTTCATAGCCGAACGAACCGGCCATACCGCAGCACCCGGAACTGATGATGGAAACGGTGTAGTTTTCGGGCAAATTCAGCATGTCGAAAGTCACTTTTTGATTGCTCAGCGCCTTTTGATGGCAATGGCCATGGATTTTTATTTGGCGATGCTCTCTCGTAAACTGCGAAGGGCTTATGTGCCCTAATTGTATTTCCTTTGCCAAAAATTCCTCGATCAAGAAAGCATTGGCGCCGATCAAGCGGGCGGCTTCGGCATCATCGGTCAAACGCTTGTACTCATCCCGAAAGGTCAGTATTGCGGATGGCTCTAGGCCAACGACCGGAATTTTGGCCTCTGCGAACACTTTAAGTTCCGGGATATTTTTCTTAGCAAGTTTTTGAGCCTGCTTTAAAAAACCTTTCGACAAATAGGTTCTTCCACTTTCCGCATAATACAGCTGCACAGCATATCCTAACCTCGTCAATACGTCAATGGCATCCCTGCCCAAATCGATATCGAGGTATTTCGTAAATTCATCAATATATAATACAACTTTATTTTTCTCTTTATTATGCTCTTTTTCAACGCTTGACAAGTACTTATCAAAATTAAAGCTATAAATTTTGGGAAAGCTTCTTTCTGCCGCTACCCCAGCGGAATTCTTCAACCAACCACCCAATGTCTTTGATTCATAAACGGCGTTGGTGAGTCCCGCCACGGTACTTCCTAAACGGTTTAATCTCGTGTTATGGGCGAATAGTTTACTTCGAAGACTATAACCGTTAGCTTCCTGGTATTGGTAGAGAAATTCGGCCTTTAATGTGGCCACATCCACATTACTCGGACATTCACTCGCACATGCCTTGCAGCTAAGGCAAAGGTCGAAAACCTCCTTCAATTCGCTTTGATCAAATCGGTTCTTCTTATCGGTTACCGTCAAAAATTCCCGGAGGGCATTGGCCCTACCGCGGGTCGTATCCTTTTCGTTCTTCGTAGCATGGTAACTAGGGCACATGGCCCCTTTCATATGGTGTGTCTTTCTACAGTCACCACTCCCATTACACTTTTCGGCCGCTTTGAGAATACCTTCGCTATCCGAAAAATCAAGCAGGGTCTTTATTTGCGGTTCTTCCCGATCGATTACATACCGTAACGATTCATCCATGGGATACGCATCAACGATTTTTCCAGGATTGAAAATGTTGCTTGGATCAAAGTAGGTCTTGATACGTTTAAGCAGTTTGTAGTTTTTCTGTCCGATCATTAGCGGAATGAATTCCGCCCGAACAATACCATCGCCGTGTTCCCCACTAAAGGAACCATTGTATTTTTTGGTCAATTTGGCCACATCGGTGGTTATTCCCCTGAACATGGCCACGTCTGCGGATTGTTTTAGATTCAGAATAGGTCTAAGATGCAATTCTCCCGCTCCGGCATGGGCGTAGTATACGGCTTCTTGATCGTACCCTTTCATGATCTTGGTAAATTCGCCGATAAAATCCTTTAAATCCTCCAAAGCCACGGCGGTATCTTCGATACAGGCCACAGCCTTCCGGTCACCGACCATATTGCCCAAAAGTCCTAAACCTGCTTTCCGTAGCTCTATGGCCTTATTGATGTTTTCTCCTTTTAAGATGGGGTTGGCGTAACTAAGGCCAGATTTCCCAATCGTCGTTTCCAAGGCGGTCAGTTGTTGGTTCAATTCCTCTTGGCTATGCGCTTTTACTTCCAACATCAACAAGGCAGCTGGGTCACCTACCACAAAAAACCGATTGGCAAGTTGTTGTTTGTTGTTTTTCGTACAATCGAGTATCACCCGGTCCATCATCTCGCATAGATGCAACGGGTGCTGCATGACCGGTGCAACATCCGAAAGACAGTCCTCCAGACTTTTATAATGCGTGACCACCATTGCGGAAAACGGAGGCGGTACATCGTCCAATTGCAACGTTATTTCCGTCGTAAAGGCCAAGGTTCCTTCGCTCCCACTGAGTAATTGGCACAAATTGATGTTGTCGGGAGCACTCCCGAAAATATTGTTCTTCAATAATTCATCAACTGCATACCCCGTATTTCTGCGATGAATCGTTGGTTTGGGGAATTCCGTCTCGATTTCCGATTTAATACTGCTATTGGAAAGTTCTTTGTACATATTTTGATAGAGGGATGCCTCCACAGAGTCCCCGACCATCTTTGCCATAAATTCTTCCTGCGTCAGGGCCTTGAAAGTAACCTCCTCGCCATTGGAAAGTATCGTTTTCATTGAGATTACCTTGTCCCTGGTGACACCGTATTGAATGGAAGTGGTGCCGGACGAGTTGTTCCCGACCATACCACCGATCATACAACGGTTGGAAGTTGATGTATTGGGTCCAAAAAAGAGTCCATGAGGTTCTAGATACTGGTTCAGCTCATCCCGAATGACGCCCGGCTGAACGGTTACCTGCTTCCTGTCTGTATCTAATCCGATGATTTTAGTAAAATGTTTGGAAACATCGACTACAATACCATCCCCAACACATTGCCCAGCCAAAGAGGTGCCCGCCGTTCTCGGTATGAGTCCGATTGAATTCTCCTTAGCGAAACGAATGATTTTTTTGAGGTCATCATCAGTCTTCGGAAAAGCGACGGCCGAAGGAATTTTACGATAAACGGAAGCATCGGTGGCATACAGTGTATTGGTTAACGAATCGGAGCGCAATTGCCCCTCTAATGAATCCCCAAGGGTTTTAAGTGAAATTTTATTCAATGTTGGACAATTTTGAGCGGTAAATCAAGTTTATGGCATTAGGAACAAAGATAAGGATCACCCTTATGTTAAACTCAAATCAAAACAAAGAACTTATGATATTTAAAAGATTATTGCTTTTTTCGGTGATACTCGTTGCTGCCTCCATGCATGCACAGGAGATTTCTAACCATGCGCTCGGCCTTAGGTTAGGGGATAGCGATGGGTTTGGAGCTGAAATATCCTATCAGAAACAAATTAAAAGAACGAATCGGTTGGAAATCGATTTTGGCTGGAGAGACAGCAGACGATACAATGCCTTTAAATTGGCTGGACTTTACCAATGGGTACGACCAATAGATGGAGGATTCAACTGGTACTATGGCTTTGGAGGCGGCTTGGGTAGCGTTGCTTTTGAGCGTACGCTGAACAGCGATAATGAACCTTTCGAACCGGATGGCGGTCTTTTCGTCTTTGCGGCTGGGGATATCGGTATCGAGTATAATTTTGACTTCTCTCTTCTGCTTTCTTTGGATTTTAGGCCAGAAATCGGTGTTGTCGGTTATGGGGATTTCAATGACAATCTCGATTTTGATATTGCCCTCGGTGTGCGCTATCAATTTTGAGCGTTACACAAACTAATCGAAAGAGCCCTTAACCTGCAATGTGTTAAGGGCTTTTTTTATTTTGGGCATATCACTACATTTGCCCTTATAAAAACCAAATAAATGAAAAAAGTTATTTTAGGTCTTATCACGACTTTTGCCCTAATCTCCTGTAATCAGAAACCAGAAGGCTATGAAATTAACGGTACATTGACCGGTGATGTTGAAGAAGGCACAGCCGTCTATTTGAAAGCAATCGGAGACGATAATCAACCTACCCCCATCGATACTGCAACCGTTACAAACGGTACATTTCAATTTGTCGGTACGGCCGGCTTACCCGAAATGCATTATATTTTTATTGACAAAACACCAGGCTATACCGCTGTCATCCTAGAAAATGGTGAAATCGATTTTACGGCGCAAAAAGACAGTTTGGGTTTTGCCAAAATTTCGGGAACTCCGCAAAACGATATTTTCGCCGACTATTTGAAACAATCCAAGGGCATTTCAGAACGGGCGAACTCGATACAAGCCGACATGCAAAAAGCGAGCGCCTCCAAGGACCAAGCTACGATTACCGCGTTACAGGAGGAGATGGGCGAATTACAGGAAGAATACAAGAATTTTGAACTGGATTACATTAAAAACAATCCGAACGGACTCATTTCGGCATTGTTGGTAGACCGAGCGCTGGCATCCAGGCAGCTCACTGCTGAGGAGGTTCGTGCCTTATATGACGGTCTATCAGCTGAGATAAAAGAAACCAAAGCTGCAAAGGGGGTTTTGGAACGTTTGGTTGAATTCGAAAAAAAAGCGGCTACCGCTAAAAGTACCGAAGTCGGTGCCGTGGCTCCGGAGTTTTCCGCTCCAGATCCAGATGGCAACCAGATCGCCTTGTCGGATGTAAAAGGAAAACTGACCCTTATCGATTTTTGGGCCGCTTGGTGCAAACCTTGCCGAGCGGAAAACCCGAATGTGGTCAATGTATACAACAAGTACCACGACAAAGGACTCAATATCATTGGAGTGTCTTTGGATAGAAAGGCCGATGATTGGAAAAAGGCTATTACTGCTGATAATTTGAGTTGGAACCAAGTATCGAACGTGGCCTATTTTAACGACCCTGTCGCTAAATTATACAATGTCGATGCGATACCAGCTGCCTTCTTACTCGATGAGAATGGCGTTATCGTGGCTAAAAATTTAAGAGGTCCTGCACTTGAAGCCAAGGTGGCAGAGTTGCTGAATTAAAAAAGATTCCACTTTCTCAAGACGGCTGGATGCTTTCACAGCTTGGAATTGAACATAAAAAATCCCCCAGGAACATATTCCTAGGGGATTTCAATTATACACTATACTCGATTAAAATTTACTTCTCACGTCTCTAAAGACACCATTCACTTCTACGTTTCCGTTTCTGATCACATTTCCGAAAATATTTACTACGGAATTGTCTCCAAGGAATTCCAAGGTTGCGCCATCATTCAGGATCAAATCCCCGTAGATGGTTAAATTACCTTCTACTCTAAACGTTGCGCCTTCATCGATCGTTACATCTCGTCTTCTATTGTTACTCGCGATGACCAAGGTTCCGTTCATTTCAAAAAGGGCATTGCTATTTATCTCGATGGTGTTCCGCACGGTCCAGGCGCCACATAACAATAGAGATCCGTCGATTTCCAATCGGTTAAAACGTTTTGCACCTCTGTAGGCCAAGGTTTCGTTGGCACTCACTTCAAGTACATTGCGTCCTGAATAAAGTGGACTGCTGGCACATTGCTCTACCAAACTCTGCGTTGGTCGGTTCAACTTAATGATTTGGAATCCGGCCTTACCGGCGGCGGCGAAGAGGTAATCACCACGGGATTGCACGTAGTTGATTGAACCTTCCAATTCGATTACACCTACCATTTCGGCATTTCCTTCCTGATCTTCCGCAAGGGAGAGACCTCCACCACCATTGGCGATGAACAAAAGATCGTTGTTACTTGCGACACCGTTTGTAACAATATCGGAATTGTCCACTCCATTCGGAGAAGTCAAAATCGGCAGATATTCAATAAAACTGCCGGTATTGGAATTATAAACTCCCGTACCTTTAGCACCTTCGGCTACCGCAATGGTATTTCCAAAGAAGTCGAGAGTACGTTTCGTAGCCAAACCGAAATCACTATCGATGGCTATTTCGCTTGTTACGGCCAGGTCGTCATCTAAAAAACTTACCCCTTTGCTTCCATCAAGAACGGCGATCCTGCCATTGTTCAAGGCAATCGAACGGATATCGAAGAATGATTCTTCTTTGATCGTCGTTAGGGTATTTTTATCATAGGTAGCTACAACACCGTCTTTTCCACTACCTACCAGAATAGTATTGTCCATAACCTTTACATCGGTAGCATTGAATCCGGGCTGAAAACCGTACTCAATTCCCGCGCCAAGATTAAATCGGCCATCTTCGACAGTTAATTTGGCAACAAGGGAATTAAAGGTTGCTCTAACCGAGGTTTCAGAATCCACACCTCCGGCGATATACAAGAAGCCATTTTCGTAGGCCAATGCATTTACGTCTACGTTCGTATAATATAGACGTCCGGTAATTATAGGATTATTCGGGTCCGCTATTCGAATAATATCGACTGCTCCTGAAAAGCCATCCTCGACCGTATTATAAGACACATACGCGAAATTACCGTCAATAGCAACATGCGAAGCCGTTAAATTCGTTGAACCGTCTCTTGATGGAGGGTCAATTTGGGCAACCAAGGTCAACGGATAATCCCCAGCCTGATCACTAGGTCTTTTGCCCGATTTGCTTGAAGTACCATCTTCTTCAAAAATGTCGATGACACCAGCGTTATCAAAACCAACGCTATTATCTAAAACGGATTGGGATTTTTCTAGGATTATGTCGTCTTGGGGATCACTAAAAACTGTAGTCTGATCCGCACATGCAGAAAAAAGGACTATAATGGCCAAAGCCATTAATTGGGAAACATTTTTCATAATTTGTAGGTTAAACCATTTAGATTTGGGTTCTAAATGAAACGCAAATGTACGCTCGTTGGTATAAATTCCTACAAAATTTTCGACGAACGGCTCACATTTACCGAAATTTACCCGTTTTTTCCATTACGAAGAGAATAATTATAGGAATGGATAGAAGTCCGACCATCAGGCTATTCTCGACCAAAAGGCCTGGTGCGAAAAGTAATGTGGTTGCAAAACCCCCGATAGCGCCGCCGAAATGTGCCGTATGCCCGATATTATCCGAACGGCTTTTCATTCCGTAGATGGAATAGAGCAAATAACCAATCCCGAATACGTAGGCGGGGATAGGAATAGGAATAAAGAATAGGTATAACCCCATTTGCGGCTGTAAGAGGATTGCGGCATATAAAATACCGGTAACTGCACCACTCGCACCTACAGCGCTGTAATAGGGTTCGTCTTTGTGAAAGAAAAAGCCCAACAAACTTCCTGCTACCAAGCTGATGAAATAGATGCCTACGAATTTCAATGGGCCGAAGGCTGAAATCACCACATCCGCAAAAAAATATAACGTCAACATATTAAATAGCAGGTGTGTCATATCTACATGTAAAAAGCCCGAGGTGAGCATTCTGTCTTTTTGGCCCGACTGTATTTCTTTAATGCCGAATTTGTAACGTTCAAAGAAACCTTGGTCATTAAAACCCTTTAATGAGACCAGCACGTTCACCGCGATAATGGCTATTGTGGCAATATTCATGTTCTCCATACTGCGTGTTTATGTTGGTGCCAAATATAGCTATATTTGCCCTCATAATTCAGTGCATGCAATTCGTCGTTTTCATTCTTGTCTATCCGTTACTTTGGATGATTTCGGTACTTCCCTACCGTGTTTTCTACTGGTTTTCGGATGGGTTCTTCTTTTTAGTCTATCGGGTAGTCGGTTACCGAAAAAAAGTAGTTCGACATAATTTGGAATTGGTATTTCCGGAAAAATCATTCGAAGAACGAAAACGTATCGAGGTCGACTTTTTTATACATATGTGCGATATGTTCATGGAAATGGTAAAAACCATGAGCCTGAGCAAAAGCGAAGTCAAAAAACGATACAACGTCCTGAATATCGAAATAATAAAAGAGATAGAAAAAGAACGAAGTATCCTGATCGTCTGCTCCCATTACGCAAATTGGGAATGGAACGTAAGCATCAACAACTACATCAATTCAAAAGGTTATGCCGTTTATCAACCTATCTCAAACACGTATTTTGATCGCTGGATTCGAAGAGTGCGCGCACGGTGGAACACCACGCTTATCACAACAAGGGAAACCACGAAAACAATTGTCAGGAACAAGCGAAATGGCATTACGGGTGTTTTCGGGATGGTAAGCGACCAATCCCCACAATGGCATCGTGCAAAATATTGGCGTGATTTCATGGGGATAACCGTGCCGGTGATCAACGGAGCTGAAATGTTGGCCCGAAAACTTGATCTTGCCGTTGTTTTCCTAAAAGTGTCTAAAGTGAAACGGGGATATTATCAGGCTGAATTCATCCCAATTACTACTTCTGGCAAAACGACCGAAAAAAATGAAATTACTGATCGATTCATCGAACTTGCCGAACAACAGATTCATGAACGGCCCGAACACTACCTGTGGACGCATAAGCGCTGGAAACATCGTAACAAGACGCCCAAGGCTTTCGCCACGACTCCAGATAATTAATTTTTTTTACGACCATACCTGACCACCAAATAGTTAAATAGTAAGCGGGGTGTACTTGGAAGGTTTGCAATGGTCAGATTCTTACGAGCCGGGTCCTCGACAGGCCTGCCGAAGGCCAGGTAGGCTCGGACTGACATCCAGCTTTTGATTCGCTATCGTACGCTCTTAGGCATCTAGTTTATAATTAGGGAAAAGTAGGGAATGGAACCCATATCAATAGTATGTACCAAGATTCATGAAAAAGTGCCAGCTAAGTAAACGATTTCGGGGCAAGCCTGCCTGACTGGAGGTAGGCCCGCAAGGCATTCGAATGAGAAAAGACCTTAGCGCGTCGAGGTCCCAATGGCTATCGGGACGAAGCATTTAAATCGCGACTATCGAGTAAAAACAGCCCGGCTAGGTGCTAGATGTATTGCCAAACAGTAAATCGACATCGGACATTTAAATCCCGGCAACTTCCTTGATCTCACTGATAATCCGATCCGCAAGTTTATCCGCTTCCGATTGGCTTTTGGCTTCCGTATAAATTCTGATTATCGGTTCTGTATTCGATTTTCGAAGGTGTACCCAGTTCTCGGCAAAATCAATCTTAACGCCATCGATAGTCGATAAATCTTCGTTTTTGTAGCTGGTGGCCATAGTTTTTAGAATGCCGTCAACGTCCAGACCGGGTGTCAATTGAATTTTTTTCTTGCTCATAAAGTAGGAAGGATAGCTTGCCCGTAATTCGGCCACCGTACCCCCTTTTTCGGCCATTAACATCAAGAATAAAGCAGTACCTACCAAAGAGTCGCGACCATAGTGACTCGCTGGATAGATAATACCCCCATTGCCTTCTCCTCCGATTACGGCATTGGTCGCTTTCATTTTGGAAACAACGTTTACTTCGCCTACTGCTGCCGCTTCATACGTACCACCATGTTTTTGGGTAATATCGCGTAAGGCCCGCGAAGAAGATAAATTGGAAACCGTATTTCCTTTCGTCTTTCCGAGTACATAGTCTGCACAGGCCACTAAGGTATACTCTTCCCCGAACATTTCCCCGTCGTTGCTGATAAAAGCCAATCGATCTACATCCGGATCGACAACGATTCCGAAATCGGCCTTCTCTTTGACTACCAGCGCGCAGATATCCGCCAAATGCTCTCTTAAAGGTTCCGGATTGTGCGGAAATTGACCCGTTGGCTCACAATACAATTCGACCACATCAACACCAAGCGCATCCAACAGTCGGGGAATGGCAATACCTCCTGTAGAGTTCACCCCGTCGACCACTACCTTGAACTTTTCTTTGCGAATGGTATCCGCATCAATCAAATCCAAAGCCAAGACTTCATCAATGTGTATATCGATATAAGCCTCATTACGAGTAATTTCTCCCAAATCATCCACCTCACAAAAATCAAAATCCTCCTTTTCAGCGATTTCCAAAATCTTTGCTCCTTGGGCAGCATCTAAGAATTCACCTTTCTCGTTCAGTAATTTCAGGGCGTTCCATTGTTTGGGATTATGACTAGCCGTTAGTATGATGCCCCCGTCAGCATTTTCCAAGGGTACGGCAATCTCTACGGTCGGCGTTGTCGAAAGATCTAAATCGACCACATCGATGCCCAATCCCATTAGCGTTGAGACCACAAGGTTCTGAATCATTTCCCCGGACAAACGGGCATCTCTCCCAATGACCACCTTTAAATCCGATTTGCCGGCGTAATCCTTCAGCCAAATACCGTAAGCCGCTGCGAACTTTACCGCATCTATGGGAGTTAAATTGTCGCCTGGCTTCCCTCCTATGGTGCCTCGTATTCCGGATATCGATTTGATCAGTGTCATAGTTCCTTAAAAGTTTTTGCAAATATACCGATCTCGATGCAATCCTAATGTTTGCAATTTGTAAATTCGACAACATGAATTTTTTAGCACATATTTATCTGTCTTTCGGCGATACCGAAATCACCATTGGGAATTTTATAGCAGATAGTATTCGGGGCAACAAATACCAGCATTTGCCCAAACGTGTGCAACAGGGCATAGTACTGCATCGGGAAATCGATACGTTTACCGATAGCCATCCTATCCCTAGAAAAAGTAGCAAGCGACTGCACAAGAATTACAGTCATTACAGCAGGGTCATCGTCGATATTTTCTATGACCATTTTTTAGCCAAGAACTGGTCCCGTTATTCCGAGGTACCGTTGACCCTATTCGTAGAGGAGTTCTATGATCTTTTGGAAAACAACTACGAAATCCTGCCCGAAGGCATTAAACGAATGATGCCCTATATGATCAGTGATAATTGGATTTTCAATTATTCCAAAATCGAAGGAATCGGCAAGGTACTCAACGGAATGAACCGCAGAACCCAGAATAAATCGAAAATGAACTTCGCCATTCTCGACCTAGAAGAGCATTACTCCGAATTCGAAAGCGAGTTCACCAACTTTTTCGATGAATTGATCACCTTCTCGAAACAGAAATATAGTTCCCTAAAATAATACTTTTGACTACTAATTATTAAAGACATGAATTCAATTAAAACGTATCTCCTCACCTTTTTATTGATTACCCTTTTTGTAAACTGCAAAAGACAACCCGCCGTCCCAACAGGTCTGGTTACCGAGAAGGCAATGGTTGTCTCTGCTCGTGAAGAGGCGTCTAAAATCGGCGTAGAAATCCTAAAAAAAGGTGGGAATGCCTTTGATGCCATGGTAGCGACCGAAATGGCACTTGTCGTTGCCTATCCTTTTGCCGGTAATCTCGGTGGTGGCGGATTTATGGTCTATAGAATGGCCGATGGCGATGTGGGCGCCTTGGATTATCGCGAAAAAGCACCTTTGTCCGCCCATAAAGATATGTATCTCGATTCTCTTGGGAATGTAATTCCGGATATGAGTACCAAAGGTGCAACCGCTGTGGGCGTTCCGGGAACAGTAGCGGGAATAATGGAGGTGCACGAAAAATTCGGGTCTTTACCGCTGGAAGAGATTTTCGAACCTGTCATTGCCTTGGCAGAAAAGGGAATCGTGGTCACCGAAAATCAAGCCGCTCGTTTTGAGAATTACAAAGACCTCATTCTGCAAGTAAACGATAGTGTCACGACTTTCCCCATAGGCTGTAAGGCTGGCGACATCGTAAAATATCCCGCATTGGCCCGAACCATGCGTCTGATCGCCAAAAACGGTCGAGATGGATTTTACAAAGGGGAAACGGCAAAGACCTTGTCGGCATTCATTCAAGAAAAGGGAGGTTATATCACCGAAGAGGACTTGGAGAAGTACGAGGCCAAGTGGCGCCAGCCGATTATTTTCAACTACAAAGATCTTAGAATCGTCTCTATGAGTCCACCCAGTAGTGGGGGTGTGACCATTAACCAAATTTTTAAAATGATAGAACCTTACGAGCTTGCGAAATTCGGTCATAATTCCGAAAAGGCCATTCAATTGTTTACCGAGGCCTCAAGAAGGGCATATGCGGACCGTAACTACTATTTGGGTGATCCTGATTTTACATCAATTCCTTTGGACGTGCTATTAAGCAAAAGCTATCTGGAGGGACGGATGGAAAATTTCACTTTTGAAACTGCGACAAAATCTTCCGAGGTCGCCCATGGTTCCGTCGAAATCGTAGAAAGTATGGAAACGACCCACTACTCTATCGTAGATGAACAGGGCAATGCCGTATCGGTCACCACGACCTTGAACGGAGCGTATGGCTCTAAATTGTATTGTGATGAACTCGGATTCTTTTTGAATAATGAAATGGATGATTTTAGTGCCAAGGCCGGGGTAGCGAATATGTTCGGGCTTATCGGCGCCGAAGCGAACAGTATAGCACCCGAGAAACGCATGTTGAGCAGTATGACGCCCACGATTGTCGAGAAAGAGGGTCAATTGTATATGGTGGTAGGCACACCAGGTGGGTCTACGATAATTACCGCTGTAGCACAGACCATTTTAAACGCCTATGAATTCAATTTAAGCATGCAGGAGGCCGTAAATGCCCCACGTTTTCACCATCAATGGTTGCCCGATGTCGTGGTTTTTGAACCTCAAGGTTTTTCTGCAGATCTCAAAGAGAACCTAAAAGCCAAAGGATACTTTATAAACGAAGAACGGACCCCCATAATTGGGAAAGTTGATGCGATTCGCGTGCTTGAAGATGGCACGTTAGAGGGTGGAGCCGATAAACGGGGCGATGATACCGCTATTGGTTATTAAACGGTCAGCCCTATTTTATTCAGTAAAATATGCTCCGAGGCGAAGCTACCGAAAGAAACATCGTTTACTATTACGAGATGATGTATCTCAAAACCAAATTCCACCCAATGCCACTGACCACGTTCAACACGGCGGATGGAGTTTGAGGCACTTGTACCACCTCCAGTTTCGGAAAATGAGCGATGAAATGTGGTATCTAAGCCCGGTATGACATTGATGCCCCTTGCTTCACCACCTAAGGTGAACCAGGCAGTAGATCCACCACTTCCGAAGACGCGACAGCGGGGCACGACCAATGTACTATGGGCTTCGATTTCGCTATTGCCGAACTCATTATAGTTGTAAGTACTCAAGGTACTTTTTAGTGTATCTACATCAAAATTCAAAACCAGGGTGCCACTTCTTTCCGGCATATATAGGCAACTAAAGGAAGGGAACAACCTGGTCAATATAATCTCATTATCTGAGGTTCCCTCCATCATTAGTTGGGTATTGGCTACGATGGTACCACATCGCTCATCGGCGTGAACATAGTTCTCCAGTACCATTTGGTCCGCATTGGTGGTGAAAGCTTCATCAGGTAACGGCCTTGACAATACCCAAAACTGATTCAACTCACTACGGTCCGCATAGTGTAGCGGTACGTAGTCCTTGTTTTTCCGTTTAGGAATACACTCTGATTGCAATTTGAACAGTGAGTTCTCCTGCAATGCAGCGAGATCCCTGTAAAAAGAGCCATAAGTTCTTTCTCGTTTGGAACGGGTCACCCCACTTTTTAATTTTAACCGATGTGCGTCGGTCAGCTCACTTAGCTGCCTGTAATACGCCTTTAATCTCTTTTTCTCCTCTAAATCACTTTTCTTCCTTGCCGTTAAATATGTTTTTAAAAGACCCGAGGTTTCCAGTAATTGGGAAATCGATTGATACTTGTCTACCTTTTTCATGATATTGTTTTCACCCTTTTACGTATATTCATAGCTTTATACACAAAAGGTTAACTTTCAGTTTGATTACATCAGTTGAAAGGAGTGTTTCCCTTTAACTGGCAGCCTATAAAAACTAGTGATTTTCGACTCAATGAAAGTTCGGCGACTATTAAATTAAAAAAAGTGAAGGTTTCTTTTGGATGCGAGACGAAGGAATAGTCAAAAGTGCAAACACCACAGTCGGTTTCAGACTTTTTTTGTTGTCCTCTGTATTCCTTCTTCCAGTTCGTTTGGTGGAGGGAATAGCACGAAGTCTTTAGGCAAACCGAATAGTTATACATTTCCATAATTCACTCCAATGAGGTTAATAGTAAAATTCTTAAAAATATGTGGCGTACTGTTTTTAATTCTCTTAATTGCATTTGGCGTGCTCTACCTGATTTACGACCAGCCTCTACCAAAAGGCAAAACGGGTCCACAAGCTGACACCTTGGCCCAAAAGATGCTTGCCGCAATCAATAACGAACAATACCAAAAGACCCGTTTCTTGGAATGGTCCTATGTCGGCGGCCGGCATCAGTATAAGTGGGATAAGGAAAATGGAAAAGTAACCGTTTCTTGGAATGATTTTAAAGTACTGCTGAACCTGTATATGCCCGACAAAAGTGCGGTTTTCGAAAACGGGGTTGAAATCATCGGTGATAATCGCTCAGAATTGATCGAAACCGCCATCTCCTATTTTAACAATGATTCTTTTTGGTTGGTAGCGCCCTTTAAGGTTTTCGATAAAGGAACTAGCCGCAGTCTGGTAGCTTTGGAAGACGGTAGCAATGGACTTTTGGTCACCTATTCCGAAGGGGGAACCACGCCCGGTGATGCTTATTTGTGGAAATTGAACGACAGTGGTTTTCCAATCAGCTATCAAATGTGGGTCAAAATTATTCCTATCGGGGGGCTCGAGGCCACTTGGGATGATTGGAAGATTATGGAAAATGGCTTGTTCTTACCGACCTCCCACGAACTCGGTCCGATAACGTTGAGCATGGGAGAGGTCAGGGCCTATGATTAACTTTTTGGTTTCGAGTAAATGTAGGTAAAACGAATTCACACTTTAGCATAGCACCGAAATTCGTATGATAGATCGTGGCTTGTGCTTAGTTCACACTAAATAAGGGGAATACCGTATTCCGAGCATCTGAAATCCTCTAAAATTCTTTAAGGCCATATTCGCTCAACACGATTTGCCAGCCCTCGGTTTCCATAATCTCCAAAATACGCTGAGAAATAGTTTGTTCTAACTCGGGCTTTGCCTTGGTGATACCGAAAGCATAAAATTGAATATCGAACTTAATAGGAAGAATAGCTAAATCTTTCAGCGAGGAATCTTGTTGAATGCGATATTTGAGGATGGGTTCATCGTAGGCAAAAGCTTCTATCTTTTTATCCCTCAAATCGGTGAGGCCGGCGGAAACATTCGGATACGCCTTGATATTTTTGAAGAACTGGGTCCGCAGAAACTGTTCCGTACCCGTATTCTTGACCGAGCCCACCGCACGTTCTTTAAATTCGCTAAAACCTTCGGCATTGTTATTTAACTGGTCGATCGTAAGACTAGATGCAATACCTGCCGTTAACCCAGAGATAAACAATAAGCCGGTAAACATTAAAACAAGAGCGGCCAACTTGCCAAAACCCGTTTTGGGCGCTTTATCACCATAACCGACAGTGGTCAGGGTAACGGCCGACCACCATAGACCATCCCAAATACCCTTGGCACCCCCGCGAAAGTGCTCGGGGTTTTCGCGTTTTTCAAAATACCATCCCAACAGCCCAAACAAAAGGATGATGCCCAAGAGGAGTAGAAAACCTTTCAAAACATTGGTGTTGAAAAAACCTTTTACGAATTGAACGATTTCTTCGAAGGAGGATTGTTCCGCAATAGCAATGGTGGCGTTCGAGGCGTAAAAAGAATGGGTGAACTCCATGCGCTTACTGCGTTCTCCGGTAATGGTCAGTGGGTTGATGCTTACATCGATCGAACCATTGGATAAGGAGTCAAGCATATCCGAAAAATTCATTGGCATCAATTTGTACTTGAGGTCCAAGTCTTTGGCTACCCGACGCCAAAGCCACATATTGATCCCCTCTAAGCGATTGTTTTTTTGGATAATAAATGGAGGTGCCGTGGTATAACCGACGATAAGTGTATCGTTGGGAATTTCTTGGGCTTTTATGGGTAGACAGCTTATTGTCAAAATCCATAGTAAAAAAAGTCTGGTCATATTTTCTTGTCGATTGTAATTAAATATACAATATTTAGGCTACTCAACGCGCAAGGCGAAACCAAGAAATGGATGGGCAAATCGAGCGTCGTCTGAAAACAAATCAATCATATGGAAATAGAACTGCTGCAATCCACGAAGCTAACCTTAAGCATACAAGATCAGGTTTCAAAAATTTATGAACAGTTGAACCCCAATATCGTACAGCGCCCGTTGGTACAGATACTTCAAAATGAAAACAAGGTTATTGTAGCGGTATGCCGTGAACAAGAAGCTGTTATCGGGATAGCGCTTTTAGCCACCTATACCGTCATTTCCGGTCATCGCGGCATGGTAGAAGATGTTGTCGTTGATGAAGCACACCGAGGAAAAGGCATCGGTAGAAAACTAATGCAAAAGCTATTGGAAGAGGCTAAATATCGAAATTTGGACGAAGTATTACTATTTACCGGACATCACCGTTCTGCGGCCATCAATTTATACAAAAGTCTAGGCTTTACATTGCGGGAGAGTGGACTTTATAATTTAAAGCTGTAAACCGGGCAGGCAAATTTACTCTACACCTTTTTAACATGCTTAAACTGGCTTTTTAGCTCGTCCATCGATTCCTGTAATTGTCTCAGGAGACCGGTTTCGGAAGTAGCATCGAGACCAAAGGTAATTTTACTGTTCACCTCCCACATCTCCTGAATCTGGAAAGGCTTGATTTCATAAGGCGGATAACTTTCGTTCAATGACACCAAAGTAACATTGTTCGAATTGGGCTTTCGTTCGATTTTCTTGACCAAAACGGCATCCTCCAGCACCACAACATACATTTTATTCGCACTTACATTATCAATATGTTCGCAAGCACGGGCCAACACCCAATCTCCGGGTTTTAAATTAGGCACCATACTATCACCCTCTACCTGAAAACCGCGATATGTGGCATTCCGAAATTCAGGAATAGGCAAATCAAAAGCTGGTAATTGCTCGTACCAGCTCGTATCGGCAATGTTCTGTGGGTATCCCGCTGCCGCTCTCGCGTTGACCAACACCATATTGTCCCGGTTCTCGGAATCAACGGTCACGACTTTGGGAATAACACTGACATTTGAGGGCTGTAACAATTTCTCCTCACTTTCCCCAAACAACCAAAGCGGATTGATTTTGAACTGCTTCAACAATTCAGCGACCACCTTACCCGAAAGTTTTGTCCGGCCCCGCTCAATATCGGCGGTAGTACTGGAAATACCCAATAACTTTGCAAATTCCGCCTGGGTATAACCTAAATCTCGTCTAATGTCGATAAAGCGTTTTAAAGTGAGTTCGTTTTCCATAAAAAAAATCGTTTAAGTATCGTTATTGAGTCGGTTTAATCTATTTGTATCGTTACATAATCACATTATCAGAAGCGTTAGGATAACTTTATCCTACTCGCCCAACCTTTTGCACCGACTTTAAGAGAACCCGGGCAACCATTTAAAATTCAACATATTAGCGTTAAAAATCGAATCAAAATCAGCCCTTCTATCCTTTCAAATATACAAATTATGGATTATATCCAAAAAATAATATGGAATATTTCCATAATTAGGAATATTTCCATAATTTTGGATTAATTACATAATATCTCATTTCCCTATGTCTTTTGAAAGAGTCCGTGAAAAGTTAAACATACTGGCCGATGCCGCTAAATATGACGTGTCCTGTTCAAGTAGCGGGAGTATACGCACGAACAAGAACAAAGGGTTGGGAAATAGCAGTGGCATGGGTATCTGCCATAGCTACACCGAGGACGGTAGGTGCGTATCCTTATTGAAGATATTGTTGACGAACTATTGCATCTTTGATTGTGCTTATTGCGTAACGCGCAAGAGTAATGATATTAAAAGGGCTGCTTTTAAGATTCAAGAAGTGGTCGATTTGACGATTAATTTTTACCGCCGTAATTATATTGAAGGCCTTTTCTTAAGTTCGGGAATCTTCAAGAATCCAGATTTTACCATGGAACGGCTTGTCGCGGTCGCGAAGAAATTGAGGTTGGAGGAAAATTTTAACGGATACATTCATTTGAAATCCATACCCGGAGCAAGCGATGAATTAATGTTTGAAGCTGGATTGTACGCCGATAGATTATCCGTAAATATTGAAATACCTACTATTTCAGGTCTTAAACTGTTGGCACCCGACAAAAAGCACGAAGATTTTACCAAGCCCATGCTCAAGGTGAAAAATGAAATCGTGCGCTACAAATCGGAACGAAAAATCATTAAAAATACCCCGAAATACGCTCCTGCCGGCCAAAGCACACAAATGATTATCGGGGCCACGGGCGAGTCCGACAAGGATATCATGTATTCAGCCACGCATTATTACAAGAACTATAACATGAAACGGGTGTATTATTCGGGGTATGTGCCAGTGGCAGAGGACAGTCGTTTACCGTCCATCGGCTCTCAGGTACCTATGTTGCGAGAGAACAGGCTCTATCAAACGGATTGGTTATTGCGCTTTTACGGATTCGATATTAGGGAGATTTTAAATAATTCCACTCCTAATCTGGATATCGATATCGACCCCAAGTTAGGTTGGGCCTTACGCAATCTGAATCATTTTCCGGTAGATATCAATACCGCCGATAAGCGGATGCTGGCGCGCATACCGGGTGTGGGTATGCAGTCTGTAAATAGAATTTTAAAAGCGAGAAAATTTCGAAGATTGGATCGGGAGCACCTCAAGCGAATGGGGGTTGCCTTGAACAGGGCCAAGTATTTCATGGTTTGCGGTGCCAAGAATTGGGAAACGAAAGACTTACAACCCGAAACCATCAAAGGTCTCATTTTGCAAAGCTCTCAGGGGAAGTTCAGAAATAAATACAGCAGTCAACTAAGTTTGTTTAACTAAAGGCGATATGATTGCGATTTTGCACGTAGCGAAGAGGGAACAACTCACGACAGAGTTAAAATATAAGTATCAGTTATCACACATTAAAATCGTTACCTATGGAAACAGCTAGAATTTTGATTTATGATGGAAGTTTCAACGGATTTTTAACTTCGGTATTCAAGGCATTTGATGAGAAAATCGTGGTATCCGATATTCAATCCAATGCGATTTCTCAAAGTGGACTATTTTCCGAGACTGAAACCGTTTTTACACAAATGGATCTGGCGAAGCGGGTCTGGAACGGTATTCAACGAAAAAGTAATTTGGCCATAAAGAACATCTATTTCGCTTTTTTAAGCGGCCAGAAAGGGATTGAGCTTCAGTTGTATCGATACATTCTTAAACTATTTGCCAAAAAACAATCCATCGCTACCGACTATGCCGATGAAATTGTGATGAAAATAAGTCAATTGGCAAAAAGTGTCGGCAGGGAGAAGCATCGTATGGAGGCATTTGTGCGGTTTCAGTTGACCCAGGATGGTATTTATTTCGCCAACATAGAGCCTGACTTTGATGTTTTGCCTTTGATCTCGAAGCATTTTCGCTCGCGCTATGCCGACCAACAATGGATTATCTATGATGTAAAGCGCAAATACGGACTCTTTTATAATATGGAGTCCGTTGAAATCGTGACGTTGGATTTAGAAGAAGTGTATACGAACAGTATTCAGAAAAACAAGGCATTTACAAATGAGGAGTACGATTATCAAGATTTGTGGAACGATTATTTTAAAAGCACCAATATCAAATCACGGATTAATAAAAAATTGCATACCCAACATGTGCCCAAACGGTATTGGAAGTATTTGAGCGAGAAGAAAGAGGCCGTTTGATTGACTTGATGGCTGACCTTCACCTAAAAATGTAACTCTTAACACTGATTCCGTTTTTTCAAAGTGATTTAGATATTTGCGAAAGAAACAATTGGGTTATCTTTAACAGGAAATGACCTATTAATATCATTTGCTATTAAAATTAAACTATGAATTTCTTCGGAGGAAATTGGACTGAAGCAAAAATTGAAATTCTCGTGGAATATGCTTTTGCATATTTGACAATAATGAATAAATATGCTCCAAAATTCGGTTGGAAGCTTTTGTATTTCGACGGTTTCGCGGGCAGTGGCTTTATAACAAAAGGCTCTGAGGAGAATAGGAAAATAATTATCGGTGCCGCTCAACGAATATTGGATTTGGAAGAACCTCGTTCATTTGACCAATATTATTTTGTTGAAAAGGATTCTGACAATGCGCAACAGCTAAGAAGTTTGACCTCGGGATACGATAAAAACACATACGTGGTTAATGAAGACTGCAATAATAAGATTCAATCTCTGGCAAAGTTTCTTAATTCTTCAGATGGAAAAAACCATAGGGTTTTGGCATATATAGATCCTTGTAGGATGCAAGTAAAATGGGATTCGCTAGCTTCTTTAAAAGAATCAAATGTCGATGTATGGATTTTAGTTCCAACGGGTATGGGAGTGAACAGATTACTTAAAAATGATGGAAAAATATCTGAAGCATGGATTAAACGTCTTGAGAAATTTTTAGGCTTGACCAAAGAAGATATTTTAAATCATTTTTATAAGTCAACACAAGTTCAAACTTTGTTTGGAGAAGATGAAATTGTTATGACCAAAGAAGAAAGAGCAATTGAAAAATCTGCTGATTTATATAAGAAAAGGCTTGGTGAGCTTTTTAATTATGTTACTAGACCATATATTTTAAAAAATAGTTCAAATTCAATTATGTTTCATTTCTTTATGGTGTCGAATAATAAAAATGCTGTTAGTATTGCCGACGATATTATAAAGAAATACAATAATCAAAACTAATATGGCACAGTCTAGTATTGAATGGACGGAAATGACATGGAACCCTACAACCGGCTGCTCTAAAGTGAGTCAAGGGTGTAAATACTGTTATGCAGAGGTAATGTCTAAAAGATTGCATGCGATGGGTCTAGATAAATATAAAGACAACTTTAAGGTCCGAACACATGAATCTGCTTTAAAAACACCTTTTACTTGGAAAAAACCTAAAATTGTATTTGTCAACTCCATGAGTGATTTATTTCATCCGGAAGTACCTCTAAGCTTCATAAAAAAAGTTTTTGAAGTAATGAACGAGAACAATCAACACATCTTTCAAGTTCTTACGAAACGAGGGGGTAGATTATACGAATTACATGAAGAGCTCAACTGGACTCCAAATATTTGGATGGGCGTTTCCGTAGAGAGCCAAGATGTAGAAAATCGTATTGAATTTCTGAGAAAAATAAACGCTAAGACTAAATTCCTGTCTCTAGAACCTTTAATCGGTCCTTTGCCAAATTTAAACTTAGAAAATATCGACTGGGTCATCGTCGGCGGTGAAAGTGGAAGAAGGCCAAGACCAATTAAAGTCGATTGGGTTGTTGATATAAAAAATCAATGTAAAAAATCAAAAGTCGCCTTTTTCTTCAAGCAATGGGGTGGTACCAATAAAAAGAAAAGCGGACGTTCTTTGAATGGAAGGACTTATAGTGAAATGCCAAAAATAAAAGGAACGATAGCTGCTTAATAAAGCACTATTTTGTTCGTTCCCCTACGAAGGTGTCACTTTGGTTCTTGAACAGCACATTAAAGGTGGTTAGGCTACCATAAATTCGAGTGATGTATTGCTGTAAGTCTACTTTTTCCTGATCATCAAGATTTTTACTGGCGTTTATTTTTTGTTCCATTACTCGAATACGGTCGCGCACCATTACTATTTTATGAAAGAAAGTGTCCATGGTAATTTCCTTGCTCGATAAACTGCTATCGCCTGGGGTCAGTACGAGACTACCGCCTTTCCATTTGTCGGCAATTGGTGTCAGCGATGAGGTATCGCTCCATCGTCGCAATATGGCGATAAGCGATTGTTCCACGTCCGAAAAACTAACGGTATCCAATTCATCGGTAACCCCCTCTATCACTTCAAAATCGGAATCGATACCAATGGTTTCCAAACCATTTTCCATAAAAGTGACCCAATAATGTTTTGATGTGACATTGGTAACCACCCCTTTACCAAATTCGGTATGGTTTATTCTAGAACCTATTCCCAAAAGCTGCATCCGTTCTCTATTTAGTATGAACGGACAAATTTATGGGCTGGCGTTCAATTAACAAAAACTAAACTACCCCAACTACGATTTTAGGTGTCAAAGCCGTACTTTTGCAACTTTGTCCAATTTATATGATAAACTACGAGGAAAACATAGAAGTCAAAGGGGCCAGGGTACATAATCTAAAGAATTTGGATGTTACCATACCCCGGGAAAAATTAGTGGTGATTACAGGGCTTTCCGGTAGTGGAAAATCGTCGCTTGCCTTTGATACTATCTATGCCGAGGGACAGCGTCGCTATATCGAGACCTTCTCGGCTTATGCGCGCCAGTTTTTAGGTGGTTTGGAACGCCCTGATGTCGATAAAATCGATGGTCTCTCGCCCGTCATCGCCATTGAACAAAAAACAACGAGCAAATCGCCACGTTCAACGGTAGGGACCATAACCGAAATCTATGATTTTCTAAGACTTCTCTTTGCCCGCGCTGGAGACGCCTACAGCTATAATACGGGCGAAAAGATGGTGAGTTATAGCGATGCCCAGATTAAGGACCTGATCATCGAATCTTTCGCGGATAAAAAAATCAACATTCTTGCCCCTGTTATCAGGTCGCGGAAAGGGCATTATAGAGAGCTTTTTGAACAAATCGGGAAACAAGGTTTTGTTAAAGTTCGCGTCGACGGCGAGATTCTTGACATCGTCAAGGGAATGAAAGTCGACCGCTATAAGACCCACGATATCGAAATCGTCATCGATCGACTTAAAGTTAAGGAATCCGATGAATTGGACAAACGCTTGTCCGAAACCATCAATACCGCTATGTATAGTGGCAACGATGTGCTTATGGTCTTAGAAGAAGGACAGGTCGAACCGCGTTTCTTCAGTCGGGATCTGATGTGTCCCTCTACCGGTATTTCGTATCCATCGCCGGAACCGAATACGTTTTCATTCAATTCGCCAAAAGGTATGTGCCCTGAATGCAATGGGTTGGGGCATGTATACGAAGTAAACGAGAACAAAATATTTCCAGATAAAAAGCTTTCCATAAAAGCAGGGGGTATTGCACCTTTGGGGGCATACAAAAAATCGTGGGCTTTTAAACAAATCGAAACGATAGCGCAGCGCTATGAATTCGAAATGACGGATGCAATTGCAAAAATACCCGAAGAAGCGCTGAATGTACTCTTGAACGGGGGGCTTGAAACCTTCGAGGTAGACTCGAAGACACTCGGCGTAAAGCGCACTTATAAAATCGATTACGAAGGCATATCGAATTTTATCAAGAACCAGTTTGAAGCTGCCGAATCTACTTCCATAAAGCGTTGGGCCAAGGAATATATGGATAAGGTTAGCTGTCCGCGTTGCGAAGGTTCCCGTCTTCGAAAGGAGTCGCTTAATTTTAAGGTAAACGAAAAGAATATTGCTGAACTGGCGCATCTCGATATCACCGACCTTGCCCTTTTCTTTGAAGATTTGGAGAGTACTTTACAAGGGAACCAATTTAAGATAGCCGAAGAAATCATTAAGGAAATTAGAACCCGTATCCGATTTTTGTTGGATGTTGGCCTGGACTACCTTTCCCTGAACCGAAGTTCAAAATCGCTTTCCGGTGGGGAGGCGCAGCGCATTCGCTTAGCGACGCAGATAGGTTCGCAATTGGTAGGTGTGCTTTATATCCTTGATGAACCGAGCATTGGCCTTCACCAGAGGGATAACGACAGGTTGATCAGGTCGTTGGAATCGCTACGGGATATCGGTAATTCCGTAATCGTGGTAGAACACGATCGCGACATGATCGAAAGGGCCGACCATGTAATCGATATTGGGCCAAGAGCAGGCCGTCATGGTGGTGAGATTATCTCGGAAGGTACCCCGGCCAATTTAAAAGCGCATCAGACGCTCACCGCGGATTATATTAACGGAAAAAAAGAAATTGCGGTTCCCCAAAAACGAAGGAAGGGAAATGGCAAGAAAATAAAGCTCTCGGGCTGTACAGGAAACAATTTAAAGAACGTTTCCATCGAATTGCCCCTCGGTAAGATGATCGGGGTTACCGGAGTTTCCGGTAGCGGCAAATCCACTTTGATCAACGAGACCCTCTACCCTATCATGAACGCACACTATTTCAATGGTGTAAAAAAACCGATGCCCTATAAAAAAATCACGGGTCTGGAGCATATCGATAAGGTTATCGATATCAACCAAAGTCCGATCGGGCGAACACCGCGTTCCAATCCGGCAACCTATACAGGGGTTTTTAGTGAAATACGTGCCCTCTTTACCAAAACCCCGGAAGCGGCTATTCGGGGTTATAAACCAGGCCGATTTAGCTTTAATGTAAAGGGTGGTCGCTGTGAAACCTGCCAAGGCGGCGGATTGCGGGTGATAGAAATGAACTTCTTACCCGATGTTTACGTAGATTGTGAAACCTGTAACGGCAAACGATTCAATCGGGAGACCTTGGAGATTCGTTACAAGGGCAAATCAATTGCCGACGTTTTGGAGATGACCATCAATGAAGCCGTCGATTTTTTTGAATTGATTCCCAAAATCCATAGAAAACTAAAGACGATACAAGACGTAGGCTTGGGGTATATTTCGTTGGGGCAACAGTCTACCACCTTGTCGGGAGGTGAGGCACAACGGATAAAGCTGGCAACAGAGCTATCAAAAAGGGACACTGGAAATACTTTTTATATCTTGGACGAGCCGACGACAGGTCTCCATTTTGAAGATATTCGTGTGCTGATGGAAGTTTTGAACAGATTGGTAGACAAAGGAAACACCATCCTGGTTATCGAGCATAATATGGACGTCATAAAAATGACCGATTATATTATCGATATAGGATATGAGGGTGGCCGCGGAGGCGGAATGGTGGTTGCAAAAGGCAAACCCGAAGAAGTAGCAAAAGATAAAAAAAGTTATACGGCAAGCTTTTTGAAGAAGGAATTGCGATAAGGACTTCAAAAAGCGAGGCAAATTGCGAATAAGCTTTCCTTTTGAGATGATTTCGAAAAAGGCCTGCAAATGACAATAAAACATCACATTTAATGAGAAAAGAACAACATCATAAGGGCTGGAATGAATTGAAAACCAATGATTCGTGGGCCATATTCAAAATTATGGGCGAATTCGTTAATGGGTTTGAACGCATGAGCACCATTGGCCCCTGTGTTTCTATTTTTGGTTCCGCTCGTACTAAAGAGAACGACGCTACCTACAAGTTGGCGGTTAGCATAGCCAAAAGTATCGCGGAAGCCGGATACGGAGTGATTACCGGTGGCGGTCCCGGCATTATGGAAGCAGGTAATCGCGGGGCCCACCTGGCAGGAGGTACTTCCGTAGGGCTGAACATCGATTTACCGTTTGAGCAGCACGACAACCCTTACATCGATGGTGATAAGAGTCTTGATTTCGATTACTTTTTTGTGAGAAAGGTAATGTTCGTTAAATACTCCCAAGGTTTTGTAGTAATGCCGGGTGGTTTTGGCACCTTGGATGAGCTCTTCGAGGCAATTACCCTTATACAGACCGCTAAAATTGAACGATTCCCAATCATTTTGGTCGGTACGAGCTTCTGGTCAGGACTTATAGATTGGATTAAAACGACCATGCTCACAGCTGGAAATATCAGTGAAAGCGATATGGGACTCATTCATATCGTCGACACCGAGGAAGAGGTGGTCGAAATCATTGACGCGTTCTACAAAGGACATCAGCTTAGCCCAAATTTCTAAATTCGTTTGAAAAAAATTTCCCTCGCATATGGTATTGTAGCTGCTCTGTTCATTTTATTCGGAACAGCGGAGGCATGGGCACAGCATACCAATAAGCTTGCGGCAATTCTAAACGGGGACACCAAGGAAATTAGTATAAAGCAGGAATTTACGTTTCTTAATACCTCGCAGACCACCTTGCAAGAAATTTACTTTAACGATTGGGCAAATGCCTATTCAAGTAAAAATACCGGGCTGGCCAAGCGCTTTGCCGAAGATTTTAGAAGAAGTTTACATCTGGCCAAGAAAAAAGAACGTGGGTACACCAAAATAATGAGTGCGGTAGATAGCAACTATGAAGGCCTCCGATACAAGCGTACCAAGGATAAGGATATTATCAGAATACAGCTGAACGAACCTTTGGCACCCAATGAGAGCACCAAGGTATTCCTGACTTATACGGTAAAACTTCCACCGGATAAATTCACCTCTTTTGGTTATGACAATAAGAATGGCTACTATTTAAAGGATTGGTACCTTACCCCGGCCATTTTTGATGGGGAATGGCAACTATACTCGAACAAAAATCTGGAAGATTTATATACCGGTCTTACCAATACGACCTTAAACTTCACCTTTCCGGAAGGAACATATCTAGCGTCGAACTTTAAGAGCACCCAAATAGTGACCACCCCACAGGGTCAACAAACGCAACTGGTCGGTAAAAACCGTAAAAGTTGCGAAATTATCCTCAGCCCGGAAAAAAAGTTCATCACCCACGTAACCGATGCGATATCGGTAACCAGCGATATTGAAGCGTCCCGTTATGATAAAATCTCGCAGGGCCTTTCAATCTTTAAGATAACCGAGTTCATTGCCGACAATCTAGGCAAGTACCCCCATGACCACTTATTGGTCAGTGAAATTGATTACGCTAAAAGTCCGCTGTACGGTTTGAACCAGCTGCCTTCGTTTATAAGGCCCTATGAGGATAAGTTTCAGTTTGAAATGAAATTCTTTAAAACCGCATTGCGAAGTATACTAGCCGAGTCGTTGTATCTAAATCCTAGAAAGGAACAATGGTTAAACGATGCGATAGCGAATTACCTAATGATCGCCTATGTAGAGCAGCATTATCCCGATCAAAAGTTATTGGGAAAGCTGTCAAAAATTTGGGGCATACGTAGTTTCAATTTAGCGAAAATGGGTTTCAACGAACAATATCCATTCTTATACAATTTAACGGCTAGGACCAATAAAGACCAGCCGCTTACCGAGTCGAACGATTCACTCATAAAATTCAATCAGAAAGTAGCGAATAAGTACAAGGCAGGACAAGGATTGTCGTATCTCGCCAGTTATATCGGCAAGGACAAAGTAGATAGTAGTATCAAGACCTTTTACCGATTTTTTAAAACACAACGTACGACAACACAGGATTTCAAATCGATATTGAAAAGAAGCTCGGACGTCAATATAGACTGGTTTTTTGACACCTACGTCTCTACGGACAGGAAAATAGATTTCAAAATCAAAGAAGTCGAAAAATTAGTCGATTCGCTGCGGGTCACTATTAAAAACAAAGAAGAGACAGACGTACCCATTTCGCTTTTCGGGTTGAAGAATGATTCAGTAGTGTCGAAATATTGGTTTACCGGTGTGGATGAAATTAGCACTTTTACGATCCCAAGAAATGGTGAGGAAAAATTGGTGCTGAACTATGACCAAAAAATCCCAGAATTCAATCAGCGCGATAATTGGAAGTCGTTGGGCGGATTTCTATCCGGTAATAAAAAACTGAAGTTTACTTTCTTCAGGGATTCCGAGAACCCTTATTATAATCAGGTTTTTTACGTGCCCATAGTAAATTTTAATATTTATGACGGGTGGACACCAGGTTTACGATTCTATAACAAGACACTCTTGCAGCGTCCTTTTGTTTATGATATCGCCCCTGCCTATTCCTTTCGGGAGAAGGCCCTTGTGGGTTCAGGTAGGATCAGCTACATAAAATATTTGAGCAAAAGCGGACTGTATGTCGCAAACTACAGCTTACGTGGCTCAACGTCTCATTTCAATGTGAATTCGCGTTATTCAACCGTTACGCCTTCTATCAGTTTTGGTTGGCGCCCGAAGTATTTAAGAAGTAACAACAGGCAGTCGTTGTTGTTTCGTTATGTCAATATTTTCCGTGATTTGGACGAAGGGGTAATAGCTGCCGGCGATGCTCCGGAAACACCGGACTACAGCGTGTTCAATATTAGGTACCGAAATGTGGACAACAACATTCTGGATTACAAATCGATGCTCGTAGACTTTCAGCAGGCCGACAAATTCACTAAGCTATCCTTGGAATTGGAATATCGCAAATTATTTGAAAGCAACCGCCAATTCAACCTTAGGGTCTATGCTGGCAAGTTTTTGCGAAATAAGAGCGATTCGGACTTTTTTAGTTTTGCGTTGGATAGACCGACCGATTATCTGTTCGACTATGGTTATTTGGGTCGTTCCGAAGGCTCTGGAATATATAGCCAACAGATCATTATCGCCGAAGGCGGCTTCAAATCTATCTTGGATGAAAGGTACCGCTTTTCGAATGATTGGTTGGCGACCATGAACACCAGTGTCAACCTTTGGAAATGGATAGAAGTATATGGTGACCTAGGCTATGTAAAAAACAAAAACCTCCCTGGTAAATTCGTATACGATTCCGGGATACGGTTGAACTTGGTCACCGACTATTTTGAACTCTATCTCCCCTTCTATTCCAATAATGGTTGGGAGATAGCGCAACCCGACTACGGTGAAAAAATCCGTTTTGTAGTTACCGTTGATTTAAAAACGCTTGTCGGGCTATTTACAAGGGATTGGTTTTAAAAATTATCAAATTCGCAGAAACCAATTGATTATTTCTTGAATGCTTGGAAAATGTGCAGTCTTTTATTTCTATTATTGTTGATATCTTAATATTTTAAAGGATTTTACGGTTGCAAAAACGAGATGGTTTTGATAATTTTGCCCTAAAGCCGCATCGTCGATGAAAATTTCTTCCAAGACCAGTAGTGACATTTCTTTTGAGGATTTCAGGAAACAAATCCTTCAGGATTACGAGACAGCCTACCTAAGCCGCACCTGCAGTCTTATCGGTCGTAAGGAAGTATTGACGGGGAAGGCCAAATTCGGGATTTTCGGTGATGGCAAGGAGCTCCCACAGCTGGCCATGGCCAGGTCTTTTCAGAACGGGGATTTCCGCAGTGGGTATTATAGAGACCAAACTTTTATGATGGCCTTGGGACTTCTAAAGCCCAAAGCATTTTTTCACGCCCTGTACGCCACTACCGATATCGAAATGGAACCCATGAGCGCAGGCAAGCAAATGGGTGCCCATTTTTTGACCTACAGCTTGAACGAAGACGGTAGTTGGCGTGATTTGACTAAACAAAAGAATAGTAGTTCGGATATTTCATGTACCGCGGGTCAAATGCCGAGATTGCTTGGTCTTGCGCAGGCATCTAAAATGTACCGGCAGCTGGAAGATGTGAAAACCGAAAAGTTTTCTGAAAATGGTAACGAAATCGCTTGGGGAACCATAGGCAATGCCAGTACAAGCGAGGGTATGTTCCTTGAAACCGTCAATGCGGGTGGTGTTTTACAGGTACCTATGGTCATTAGTATCTGGGATGATGAATACGGCATCTCGGTTCCTGCGAAATACCACACTACCGGAGAGGATATCTCTAAAATGCTCAGTGGGTTCCAACGTGGAAAAGAGACCAAAGGATACGAGATTCTTAAAGTAAAGGGGTGGGATTACACCGCTTTGATGCATACCTACCAAAATGCGGCCGACATTGCTCGTGAGGCGCATGTTCCCGTCATCATTCACGTGTATGAGCTAACCCAGCCCCAGGGACATTCTTCCTCAGGTTCCCATGAACGCTACAAGGACGACGCCCGTTTGCAATGGGAAGCCGAAAATGACTGCAACAAGCGATTTAGGGAATGGATTCTCAGTTCGAACATTGCGACGGAAGAGGAACTCTTACTCACCGAAAAAAGGGTAAAAACCGAAGTGCGATCGGCCCGAAAGCAAGCCTGGGCAGAATCGATCGAGGAACAAAAGCAACGAAAGAAGGAATTAGTCGTGCTTTTGGAACAAGCGGCGCAAAACAGTATCAACAAAAACTTCCTCTCCAAGGTGAAGAACGACCTTATCGCCCTCGAGGAACCCATTAAAAAGGATATGGCCGTAGCTGGGCGAAAAGCGTTACGGTACCTTTTGGGAAATACGTCTACGGAGAGTCAAAATCTTAAAAATTGGATCAATGATTTTCTAGCGAGTAGTCAACCCAAATTCAGCAATAATCTATACAGCGAATTACCTACCAGAGCCACGAACATACCCGCGGTTCTTCCAAAATATGCTTCCGATCCCGAAATGGTGGATGGCCGTATCATCTTAAGGGATAATTTTGACAAGTTATTTCAAAAATATCCTGAAGCCCTAGTTTTTGGTGAGGATACGGGAGCGATTGGCGATGTTAATCAAGGGCTGGAAGGCCTACAGAAGAAATATGGCGAATTGCGCGTCGCGGATACGGGTATTCGCGAAACGACAATTATCGGTCAAGGTATCGGTATGGCATTGCGGGGCTTGCGCCCAATAGCCGAAATTCAATACCTCGATTATATTTTCTATGCGCTACCAACACTTACCGACGATTTGGCCTGTCTGCGTTACCGTACCTCTGGAAAACAAAAAGCACCTTTGATCGTTCGTACACGGGGCCATCGTTTGGAAGGTATCTGGCATTCGGGCTCGCCAATGGGCGGACTTATTCACCTGCTGCGGGGTATGTATATTCTATCTCCCCGTAACATGACCCAGGCCGCGGGCTTTTACAATACGCTAATGAAAAGCGATGAACCGGCCTTGGTTATCGAAAGTTTGAACGGATATCGATTAAAGGAAAAACTGCCGAACAACCTAGGAGAACTCTGCACGCCGATCGGAGTCATAGAAACCTTGAAAACCGGCTCGGACATTACTTTGGTGTCCTACGGTTCCACTTTGCGGATCGTTTCACAAGCCGCCGAGGAATTGAAAGAGGTCGGTATAGATGCCGAAGTGATCGATGCGCAATCCTTGCTACCTTTCGATATCGATGGGCAGGTCGTAAAAAGTGTACAGAAAACGAATCGACTATTGGTCATCGATGAAGACGTTCCAGGTGGCTGTGCCGCTTATATTTTGAATGAAATCGTAGAGAAGCAGGGTGCCTATCAATATTTAGACAGTGCGCCGCAAACCCTGACCGCTAAAGCACACCGACCAGCATACGGTAGTGACGGAGATTATTTCTCCAAACCGAACGCAGAAGATGTATTCGAAAAAGTGTACGCCATAATGAACGAGGCGAATCCGGAAGATTATCCCAATTTACGCTGACCAATAGTTTCAAGTCCGACTTTTTTCTATATTTAGAAACAATAAACGGTTGATGTTTCTAGCCTTTCCTGAATTTAATATTTGGAGTTCTCCCCTTCTGATTTTGACGCTGCAAGGATTGATTTTTGCAGCATTGATTATGAATAGGTACCGAAAACGAAAGAACCTTTCCGATGTATTTCTTTTTTTTATTTTAATCGTTACTTGTTACCACCAGACATGCTATACCTTGGGTTTTATGGGTTGGTACGATACCTTTAGGAATACCAAAATCAACTACGCCCTTATTACTCTATCCATAGCAATTGCCCCGCTGATCTATCTGTATGTTAAATCGATGACCATGTCGTCGTTCGCCTTTCGAAAAAAAGATTGGCTTCACTTTTTGCCCGTATTCACAGTGATTTTGTACCGAATCATCATTTTTAGCTTAGACGCTTTAGAACCTGGATTTGCACAGACCCAAAACGGTTACTTGAAAATCAACTTGGATGAACCCTATTTTCTTCCGGTCTACAGTACATTTAGCTACATACAGAACATCCTGTATCTTGCCTTTACGGTTCAACTTTTCTACAATTATCGAAAAAAGATAAACGAATATTTTTCCAACACCTTCAAACTAGAACTCAATTGGATTCGAAACTTCCTGTTGCTGTACATTATTTTGTTTCTGTATGATATCGTTCAAACGATTATTGGAACTATATTCATGGACCTTAATTACAGACAACGCTGGTGGATGACCTTTTTTACAGGGCTGGTTATTATCTATGTCGGAATCAAAGGGTTCTTTACCAACACTTCCAAACTCAAGAAATTGGATTTTAGTTTTTCCCCAAAACGCGTAGCGATTCCGGAAAACGCATCTACTTCGGCAAAAACCGTCTCTCCGGAAGCCATGCAGCACATAAAATGGTTGATGGAAGAAGAAAAGCCTTATTTGAATCCAGAGCTCGATCTGTCCGATTTGGCAAAAGCGGCAAAACTGACAAGAGGTCAACTTTCGGAAATCATAAATTCAGGCTTTGGCCAAAACTTCAACGATTTTGTCAACGGCTATCGCGTTGAAGCCTTTAAGAACATGCTCAGTGATAATAAACACCAACAACTCTCCATTCTCGGAATAGCCTATGAATGCGGTTTCAACAGTAAGGCTACGTTCAATAGGGTATTTAAAAAAATCACCCACTCCTCCCCATCGGAATTTCTAAAAACATTCAGTTGAATCCCACAAGCCTTTAATTTAGGACGTCTCAAATCGTATTTGATACCTATTCATACGATTTGAAGCGCACTTCATGTGATTGATTTGCAATTTTGAGCTGTTCAATCTTAAAAACAATCACAATGAAAACATTTGCACTAGTTCTTCTAACGGCGCTCTTTACCACACCGCTACTCGCACAAAATTCGGTAACTATTTCAGAGCTCGATTTCTTGGATAACACCTCTTGGAACGGAAACCTCATGTACATAAACTATGCGGACGGTCAAGAGGTCAACCTAAGAACAACGATGCAAATACGTATCACAAAGAACGCCATACAAATGAACACGCAGTTTACCGATGAACCGGGGGCTAATTCGAAAAGCATCATCAAACTGAAAAAGGCCGGCACCTATTTTGGGGCAGAAAAAATCATAGCTCGCGAGAAACTTAAGAACGGCTCGCTACAAATAACGACATCATATGATGGAAATGATGACAATAAGCCAGCCACCATACTGAAAACCTATCTCTTGGGAGAAAAAGAGCTCATTATCACTAAGGAAGTGAATTTTAAGGATTCAGAAGACGCACTAATCAGAAACCGATACACCTATATCAAATTGTAATCGATCCAATTACAAGCATTATGAAAAAACTATTTAAATTACTAATCAGCCCGATAACCCAAAAATATTGGGTAGCAGACGCACTATTCGGAAGCATCCGATTTATTTGCGGAATGTTGCTGACTTTGGATTTCGGATCTTCCAAGTTCGGTATGCCCTGGACATCCGACGGCCAAAATTTAAGACTGTTCGAAGTCGCTGCCTGGTTTCCGGAAGATGTTGCCGAATATGGTGGGGTGTTCGCCCTAGCCCCTGTATTCTTCGCCTGGATGGGCGCATTTAGTGAGGCTGTTGGGGGCTTGTTTCTTGCGTTTGGCCTAAATACCAGAATCGCTGCCTTTCTTATTATGTGTACCATGCTGGTCGCCATATTTATGCAGAAATGGGGTGGCGGCACTTGGGGTATGCTGCCTGCAATGGGTTTTTTATGGATATCGGTCTATAACTTACATCTCGGTTCGGGACGCTTTGGCCTTGACTTTCTTATCGCGAAAAAATTGAATTAAATGATAAAACACGAAAGGGCAAGTGGAATGGAAGCTGTCCGGGAGATAATCCGCAATAACTGAAATTTCATAAAGTCTCTTTCCTATTTCGTTTTAAAAATAGTTCATTTGTGCTAGTTTTAAACTACAAGATGACTGAATGGATCCGAACGATATTTTACAATCGCATTTTGGCTTTGCCAATGCCAAAGTAACACCCCTTGAGGGTTATGACAGTATCAATTTCAAGATTGTATCCGATAAAGGTACTTACGTTCTCAAACAGTATCAGCTTGGCAAACAGATAGGCGAATTACTCGCTGCCGAAGATGCAATTCTTAATTCACTGTCCACAATCAAAAACTTGGATTTTCCTGTACCGATAAAATCAATATCAGGTGATTCGACTGTAGTTGAAAACGGGTTTTTGTTTCGGCTTTTGAGTTACGTGGATGGCGAGTTTTTGGGAAATGTAACCCATACCCCTGCCCTGCTCCGTTCATTGGGTACTTTTATGGCGCAATTGGATAAAAACCTCTACGACAGCTACCACGCCCCCATCTCTGCAAAGGAAATACAATGGGATCTGCGCTATTTCAAACGCAATCATAAATATCTAAAGTACATCCCAAATGCCAAGGACCGCAGTTTGGTCGATTATTTCTTCGTACAATTTGATGAACATATTTATCCGATTCAGGATCAATTTCGAAGAGGTATAATCCATAATGATGGCAATCATTGGAACGTACTTACCAAAAACGGCGAAGTAAGCGGCATTATCGATTTCGGGGATATGTGCCATTCCTGGTTGGTCAATGAAGTGACGATTGCCATTACCTACGTGATGATGGGCAAATCTGACCCATTGGCGATTGCTGCTCACGTCATCGAAGGATATCATTCCGTTTTTCCGCTAACTGAAAAAGAGATAAACGCCATCTATTATTTGGTGGGCGCACGACTTTGCACCAGCGTATGCAATTCCGCCTACTCCAAAACGCTAAAGCCCGATTCGGAGTACATCACTATCAGCGAGAAACTAGCTTGGGAGCTGCTCAGAAAGTGGTTGACGATAAATCCTATTAAAGCAGCGAATAGGTTTCGCAGGGCAGCAGGTTTCTCCATAGAAAGTCCAATATTTTTAAAAGACCAGCTAAAGCGTCGAGATCAATTTTTCAGTAAGGCGTTTTCGTTGAGTTACAAGGAGCCAATTCAAATGCATCGGTCGGCTTTTCAATACATGTACGATGCCGGTGGAAATACGTTTCTCGATGCCTATAACAATATCATGCTCGCCGGACATTCGCACCCTACCGTGGTCCGGGCAGCTCAAAAAAATATGGCGCGGTTGAATACCAATACCCGTTATGTGTACGAGGAGCTTTTGTCGTATGGGGAAAAGCTTTTGGAACGGTTCCCCCCTGCGCTGAACAAGGTCTTTTTCGTGAATTCGGGGAGTGCCGCCAGTGATTTGGCGATACGTCTCGCCATGACACATACAAACCGAGAGAAAGTCATGGTGCTGGAGCATGGGTATCACGGCAATACGCGAATCGGTATCGATATTAGCCATTATAAGTACGAACATAGTGGAGGGTCCGGAAAGCAGGATTATATTATTGAAATACCGATGCCGAATGCCTTTGGAAGCGGTTTTAAGGATAACGGCGCTGCTGGGGCCCACTATGCAGGGTTAACCGCCAAAAAACTAAGGGAAAATGAAAATCGTATTGCCGCCTTCATTGCTGAACCCATTGTCGGCTGTGGTGGTCAGGTGCCCTTGGCAAAAGGCTATCTGAAGGAGGTATATCCGCAGATAAGAGCGCAAGGTGGTATCTGTATCAGTGATGAAGTACAAGTCGGTTTTGGTCGACTGGGCGATTATTTCTGGGGATTCGAAATGCATGAAGTGGTTCCCGATGTGGTCATTTTGGGGAAACCCATGGCGAATGGGCATCCTATAGGCGCAGTGGTTACCACTTCCGAAATCGCGGAAAGCTTTGCCAATGGACTGGAATTTTTTAGTTCATTTGGTGGAAATCCGGTTTCCTGCGCAATTGGTAATGCCGTATTGAAGGTCATCGAAAACGAAAAGCTACAGCAACATGCGAAAGTAACGGGGGATTATCTCAAAGAGTTGCTGCGCGACCTGCAACAAAAATGTCCGCAACTTGCCGATGTACGGGGTCATGGACTTTTTATCGGTGTTGAGATTTTTGATGATGCCGGGAAGCCGAATACTGAATTGGCGTCCCACATCAAAAATGAACTGCGGCAAAAACATATTCTTATCGGCACCGACGGGCCCTATGACAGCGTTTTGAAAATCAAGCCTCCCCTGTCTTTTACTGCTGCTGATTGCGAAATCCTGGTTGGAGCAATTGAATCGGTATTGCACGATAGTCATAAAAATTGAATACTTTTGGGTCTGTTCCAAAAAACGACAAGAATGAATACTACGCTTTTGAAAGATATCGGCCTTGCTATTCTAAGGGTAGGCATATCGGCTATGATGCTCGTACATGGCTATGGAAAATTACAAATGCTCATTAATGGCGAGGAGTTCGGAAATCCCATTGGTATTGGTGCTACACCTTCGCTGTTCTTAACGGTAATTGGCGAATTCGTATGCCCTCTTTTGATCATAATAGGCCTAAAAACGCGTTTAGCGGCAATACCGGCTGCCATTACTATGGCCGTTGCCGCATTTATAGTACATGGTGCCGACCCTTTCCAGAAAAAAGAATTGGCGCTGCTCTATTTTGTAGTGTTCGTTGTGATCGCTTTGACCGGTCCCGGAAAATTCAGTATCGATAAAAGATAGATCAGCTGTTCTTAGGTATTTCCTAAATAATTTTCACCAGTAGTTCTTTCAGTAAATCTGCCTGTGGAAGAGCATTTGCATTCACTCCTTTCCCCTTTAAATCCATTTCGCGAAGGTGGGAAACGATGCCGCTGACCTTTTTCATAGGATAATTGCGTGCCGCGGTTTGAAACTCCCCTACAAAAAATGGACTTATGCGCAATACACTGGCCACGTTTTTAGAAGAGTGGTCCTTTAGGCCGTGGTACTGTAGTAATTGCGAAAAGAAGGAATACAAAAGGGAGACCGTCAATACAAACGGATTGTCTTTTGGGTTTTGCGCAAAGTAGTTGATAATACGGGTCGCTTTTACCACATTGCGTTCCCCTATTGCCTTTTTCAATTCGAAGTTGTTGTAGTCTTTACTAATGCCGATGTGTTCCTCGATGTGCACCGGTGTTATTTCGGTATTCTTTGGTAGAACTAAAAACAATTTATTCAATTCGTTGTCGATTTTCCCTAAATCCGTTCCCAGGAATTCTACCAATAAAATGGCGGCTTTTGGCGCGATACGGAATCCTTTTCCGCTCAATGTCCTTCGAATCCAATCGGCGACTTGATTTTCATAGAGTTTTTTGCTCTCGAATAATTTCCCGCTTTTTTGAATCGCCTTGTATAACTTTTTGCGTTTGTCCAGCTTTTTATACTTGTAGCAGATGACCAGTACCGTAGTCGGTTGGGGATTATCGGCATACGATAACAAGTTTTCGATGGTTCGCGATAAGTGTTGCGCTTCCTTGATGATGAGTACTTGTCGTTCGGCCATCATCGGGTAACGCTTTGCATTTCCGACAATATCATCGATACTGACATCCCTTCCATATAATACGGTTTGGTTAAAGCCCTTTTCTTCTTCGGTAAGCACCGTTTCTTCTATATATTCAGCGATTTTATCGATATAATAGGCTTCTTCCCCGAACAGAAAATATATCGGTTTTATATTTCCGCCCTTTATTTCGGTTACGATGCGTGCTGCTTCATCCATGCAAAAAAAATCATCAACTTTGTACCATGCAAGCCTTGAACTTTTCGGCCTATGATTTTCGCCTCAAAAATAGCGAAAATAAAGTCCATATTTTTGATGTCATCCGTAAAAAATTCGTCGTTTTGCAACCTGAGGAATGGGTACGGCAACACGTCGTACATCATTTGATCGTGGATAAAAAATATCCCCAGAGCCTCATTAACGTCGAAAAACAACTGACAATCGGTCGTATTAAAAAACGATATGATGTCGTCGTCTTTAAACCGGACGGAAGTATCGCACTCTTGGTAGAATGCAAATCCCCCTCCATAAAAATCAATCAGCAGGTTTTTGATCAGATTGCACGGTATAATATGCAATTGAATGCCACCTACCTTATGGTTACCAACGGCCTTGACCATTATTATTGCGAGATGGACTATACCGAAGAAAAATACCGCTTTTTACAGGCTATTCCTGATTTTAGCCGTTAATTTGCTATCGTTTTGAAAATCGCCGTCGTTATACTCAACTGGAATGGGGAGCTTTTGTTGGAAAGCTACTTGCCCTCCGTTATGGAATTTTCCAAAACGGCCGATATTTATGTGGCTGACAATGCTTCTACAGATAATTCAGTAGCCTTTGTCACTGAAAACTATCCTGATATACAAATTATACAAAATTCAGATAACGGTGGTTTTGCCAAAGGGTACAACGACGCTTTAAAGCATGTTGATGCCGATGTGTTCTGCTTATTGAATTCGGATGTTGAAGTTACCGAGAATTGGTTGATACCAATTGAAAAGCTGCTGGCCCAGCACAGTAATATTGCTATCGTTCAACCTAAAATACTGGATTTAATGCGCCGCGACCATTTCGAATATGCTGGGGCCGCTGGCGGGTTTTTGGATAAATTGGGTTATCCGCTTTGCAGAGGACGTATTTTTCAAGCCTTGGAAAAAGATGTAGGCCAATATGATGACTCTTCGGAAATATTTTGGGCCACAGGTGCTTGTATGTTCATTAGAAGCGATATTTTTCGGGAACTTGGAGGCTTTGATGAGGATTATTTTGCACATCAGGAGGAAGTAGATCTCTGCTGGCGCGCAAAAAACAGGGGGCATCGTATTTTCTACGTCGCCGAATCGAAGGTGTTTCATTTAGGTGGTTCTACGCTAAGCAATATGAATCCTAAGAAAACCTATCTCAATTTTAGGAATTCCCTTTTCTCAATCACCAAGAATCTACCACCACGTAAGGCATTTACCGTGATTTTTCTTCGGCTGATACTTGATGGCGTGGCGGCATTGCGTTTTGTTTTCCAATTCAAGTTCAACCACTGCTTTGCCATACTGCGCGCCCACCTTAGTTTTTATAGGCAATTCAGGTCGATGTATCGCAAACGGGAAAAAGCCAATTTTATATTAAAATACTATGTTGTCAAGTCCATAGTATGGTCGCATTTCGTAAATCAGATAACAAAGTTCAGCATTTTAGTAAAACATTAACTAATTTTGAAATTGTTGAGTACTGTGAATAAATAATTTTGCAGCGGCTAACAAGACTTATACCAAAATAGAAACAATTAATTCTAGAATTTTATTATGAAAAAAATCATCTTAGGCTGTTTGGGCGTAACGCTTTTATTGTCATCATGCGTATCTCAGAAGAAATATGCGGAATTGGAGGCAAAGCAAAAAGAAACACAAGACCTTTTAAATTCTGCTACGGTTAAACTAAATGACTGTTTAGAGGAGAAAGCTACTGCTACTTCGAAATTACAAACATTACAGGACCAAAATTCTTTTTTAAAGGCGAACAACCAAGAGTTGATCAACAATATGGGTAATTTAACTACCCTGACCACAAAAGGTGCAGAAAACCTTGAGAAGTCGTTGGAGAGCTTGCAGGAAAAAGATTTGACCATCCGTAAACTAAATGACGCGATTACAAGAAGGGATTCCGTAAACCTTTCTTTGGTGCAAAGCCTTAAAGGGGTTCTGGGTAACCTGGACGATGAAGATATCGAGGTAAGCGTAGAGAAGGGTGTCGTATTCGTTTCCATATCCGATAAATTATTATTTAGCAGCGGTAGCTACAATATCACCAGTAGGGCAAAAGAAGTTTTGGGCAAAGTCGCCAAAGTGGTCAACAACAAACCGGATTTCGAATTTATGGTCGAAGGCCATACGGATGATGTTCCTTATCGTAAAGGTGTTTTGTTGGACAACTGGGACCTAAGTACAAAACGTGCCACGGCAGTAGTTCGGATTTTGCAGAACGATTATGGTGTAGATCCAAAGCGTATGACCGCTGCAGGTAGAGCTGAATATGCTCCTATCTCGGCTACTGAAAAGTCAAGAAACCGTAGAACGCGAATTGTTGTACTTCCGAAAATAGACCAGTTTTATAGTATGATCGAAGAAGGAATGAAAGATCCAGCGATCAACGACTAACATCGTAAATTGAAAAAATAAAAAGGTGTGCTTTACGGCACACCTTTTTTTATGCAATCGTTTTATACTTTAAAAAATATCCAAATTCCCTTTACCTTCCCGAACAACCTCTGGTTCAGCTGCCGACAAATCGATTATGGTTGAACCTACATTGCCGCCATAACCACCATCGATTACGATATCCACAAGGTTTTTCCATTTCTCGAATATCAATTCGGGGTCGGTCGTATATTCCAGTAATTCATCTTCGTCCCTAATGGATGTTGACACAATAGGATTGCCTAAGGCCTCAACGAGCGCCTTGCAAATCGAGTTATCAGGAACACGTATTCCCACTGTTTTCTTCTTCTTGAAATCCTTGGGTAGATTATTATTTCCCGGAAGGATGAAGGTATAGGGTCCTGGGAGCGCCCTTTTTAATATTTTAAAGGTGGCAGTGTCTATTTGACGTACATAGTCGGAAAGATTACTCAAATCGGCACAGAGGAACGACCAATTGGCCTTGGCCAATTTAATACCCTTAATTCTTGCAATTTTTTCCAGGGCCTTGGTTTTGGTGATATCGCAACCTAGGCCGTATACGGTATCCGTTGGGTAAATAACCAACCCGCCTTTCCGCAACACATCCACTACCCTTTTAATTTCCTTAGGGTTAGGGTTTTCATCATATATTTTTATAAACTCGGCCATATATTACACTGAAGATATAGTATAACAAAATACGCCATAATTTTTAGTTTGAAAGATTTAAATCAGTTCATTATGCAATTACCCAGCCTCGCAATGTAGAACCGCCGGGAAGCGCAGACCTCGAAGACCATCTCGGTGTATGTGAACTGAAATATGTGTAACGGCTTGACGCTTTGCGAAGCCTAGATTAGAATAATAACAACTTCATTATTTATCGCGCTCGATATCCTTTATCTTACCGGAATCGTGTAATTCCTTGAGTTGGGCATTCGTCAACACATAGATGTCCTTATCGTAATTTTTCTCGAGGTCAATATCCTTGATACCACTTTTTTTATCGGTTTCAAAGTCGTTGTAATTGACGTAGATACTATCTTCATAAACTTCTACTACCTTAAAAGTAGAATAGTAATTCGTTTCCGTTTTGAAGGTGTACTTATCGAACATGGCGGGGCTTGCGACCAACTCCTCTACTTTCGCATCGTTCATTTTATCGGAATAGATTCCTGCACCAATCAAAAGCGCTACTATTCCTAGTCCGGCAAACTTCCACAACGGTGTTTTTACCGTACGTCTGAAATTGGTGTATTCCAATTTTACCTTTTCGTCAAGCTCCTTAGGTTTAAACCCTTTATGACAATGCTGGCATTCGAGTATTCCTTGTTTTCCCATGGGAAAAAAGGGAATCCAAAAAACATGGGCATGTCGCCCATAGACACTTGCGGTCATTTGGCCTCTGGTTTCACAATTCGGGCAAACGGCATTTCGTAATTGCTCTGATTTCAAATGGGTAGAACGACTTCCGTAAACGATCATAGGGTTGGTTTTAAGTAGTTAACGAAGAAAACAACCGACTATTGTCAATAGAAATGGGCCAGCATGCGTTTCTCGACAACTGATTGTTAATTTCGATGTAAAGGAAGTTGATGTTACGGATTTTGAAATCCCTGAAAACAGGGAAATTCAAATCCGAGATTCAATGGGACGTTTATTCGACTACTTCCAACTTAGCAAATCGCAGCAGCAGTTTCTTTACATTGCCCTGTTCGAATTGTATCTCGGCCTTTTTATCATTACCTATCCCCTCGATTTTTAAGACTTTGCCCCTACCAAAACGGGTATGGTTCACGACCGTACCCTCTGCAAGACTTGGGTCGATAACATTGGTATTGCCAACTGGTTGCGCTAGTTGAGGTTTTAGTTTACGAAGTTTTCTAAGCTGGTTTTCATTAGGCTTACCGATACTTGGGGGCGTTCCCTGTTTGGGTTTTACCTGTCGCAATTTGCTCTTATCTACCTCACCGAAAATATCGGAGTCTACCAAAGGTTTGTAACGGTAAGATGCATTGTCTATTGGTGTTAGGTTCTCGACGTACTGCTCGTCTATCTCCTCCAAAAAGCGACTTGGCTCCGCATCGATCAGTTTTCCCCAGCGGTAACGGTTTTGCGTATAGGTCAAATAGGCCTGTTTTTCTGCTCTGGTCAAAGCCACATAAAACAAGCGTCGCTCCTCTTCAAGCTCGCTTCGGGTATTCATGCTCATCGCAGATGGAAACAAATCTTCCTCCATACCCACGATGTACACGTAGGGGAATTCCAGGCCTTTTGCCAAGTGAATGGTCATCAGAGCAACACGGTCATCGTCCCCTGTATCCTTATCCAAGTCGGTGGCTAGGGCCACATCCTCTAAAAATTCACTAATGTTTCCGGTGGCATCGGCCAATTCTTTTTGGCCTTCAACAAAATCTTTGATTCCGTTAAGTAGCTCCTCTATGTTTTCCATTCGGGCGATGCCCTCCGGAGTACCATCCTTTTTAAACTCTAAAAGAATACCGGTCTTTTTGGCTACATGCTCTGCCAGCACAAAGGCATCGACCCCTTCATTCATGATTTGAAAACTTTGGATCATTGTCGCGAAATCGCGAAGTTTATTTTTGGTGCCGGAATTGATCTTTAAATTGATTTTGTCCAGGTTTTCAATCACCTCGAAAATAGAGCGGCCGTAATGGTTGGCGGCAACGACCAATTTATCTACCGTCGTTTGTCCGATGCCGCGGCCGGGAAAATTGATGACACGCTTTAACGCTTCCTCATCCTTTGGGTTGATTACAAGTCGCAAATACGACAGTACGTCCTTTATTTCCTTTCTTTGGTAGAACGACAAGCCCCCGTAAATACGATAGGGAATGTCGCGCTTACGCAAGGCGTCTTCAATAGCGCGAGACTGTGAGTTGGTGCGGTACAGTACCGCAAAGTTACCGTTGGGCAGTTGCTCTTGCATTCGGTGTTCCCATATGGACCCTGCAACGTAACGCCCTTCTTCGGCATCGGTCGTACTGCGGTGTATTTTGATCAACGCACCTTCATCATTGGCCGTCCATACCACTTTTTCAAGCTGGTTCTTGTTTTTGGCAATGATGGAATTCGCCGCATTAACGATATTCTTCGTAGAACGATAATTCTGTTCCAAACGGTACATCCCCACATTTTCGTAGTCCCTTTGAAAGTTGAGGATATTACTGATATTGGCCCCCCTGAACGAATAGATACTTTGGGCATCATCACCTACCACGCAAATATTGTGGTAACGATCGGCCAGGGCCTTTACGATAAGGTATTGCGAATGATTGGTATCTTGGTACTCATCGACCAAAATGTACCGAAATCGGTCTTGATACTTCATCAATACCTCTGGAAAGCGGTTTAAAAGCTCGTTGGTGCGCAACAGCAGGTCATCGAAATCCATCGCGCCGGCCTTAAAACAGCGATCTACATAATTTTGGTAGATATCTCCCATCCGGGGACGTTTCGCCATGGCATCTGCTTCCACCAACTCGGGATTATTGAAGTAGGCCTTTACCGTAATCAGGCTATTCTTGTAGGATGATATTCGATTCTGTACTTGCTTGTATTTGTAAATATCCTTATCCAATCCCATTTCTTTGATGATAGCGGATATCAAACGTTGGGAATCCTGGGTATCATAAATCGTATAATTGCTCGGAAATCCGAGTTTGTCCCCATCAAATCGAAGCAGCTTTGCAAAGACGGAATGAAATGTCCCCATCCAAAGATTTTTTGCCTCGGAAGAACCGACAATTTCGGCAATACGCTTTTTCATCTCGCGTGCCGCCTTATTGGTAAAGGTCAATGCCAGTATATTGAAAGAATCTACGCCTTGTGCCATCAAATGTGCGATACGGTACGTAAGAACACGTGTCTTACCTGATCCGGCACCGGCAATGACCATCAAAGGGCCATCCTTATGTAAAACAGGTGCCTTTTGGGCATCATTCAACTGGTCAATGAAATTTTCCAATACCTTGTGGGATTTTATAGATTATAGGACTGTGAATTTAGGGATTCTGCTTGGCATTTAGAAAGCATCACTTTAATAATTATAAACATTGGGGCATGGTTCTTATGAATTTGAATATATTTAGCATGAGAACAAAGTACTATGAAAAAAATCATCTCCCTACTCGTATTCTGCAGCATTCTTTTTTCAATAGATACGCATGCGCAGACCAAGGAAAGCGGGCCAATAATTAAAGAGTACGGCAAAGTATGGAAAATCGAAAATCCTGACTACAAGGTTGATGTGAACAAGGAGTACAAAGTGGTATTCGATATTATGAATTCTCCCGACTCTCATACCGAAATCAACAAGAGTATCGAAACGGCCGCCCGTTTTATGAACATGCATGCACAAAGTGGTGTTCCCGCAAGTAATTTAAAGGTAGTCTTGGTCGTGCACAATCAAGCATCAAAAGATATGATTACCGATGCCGCCTATCAAGACCGATACCAGGCGGACAATCCGAATAAAGGATTGATTCAGGCGTTGATGGATGCCGGGGCGAAGGTAATTTTCTGTGGACAATCATCCCTATCCCGTAATTTTCCGCGTGAGGAATTACTCGACGGGGTTCAATTATCACTTTCGGCAATGACGGCATTGATTCAATTACAAGATGAAGGATATCAACTTATTAAATTTTAAATCAAATACTTATGAATAGATTAGTAGTGTGGACATTAGTGTTGGCCGGAGTTACGGTTACGGCACAAGGTCCGAATTTGGAAAAAGACTACGGTGCCATTGAAAGTAAGGTGGTAGAGTGGCGAAGAGACATCCATCAAAACCCTGAATTGGGTAATCGCGAATTCAAAACGGCGGAAAAAATTGCCGATCATTTAAAATCCCTGGGCATCGAAGTACAAACGGGAGTAGCCCACACTGGGGTCGTAGGGCTTCTTAAAGGAAATAGTCCCGGAAAGGTAATCGCGCTCCGGGCCGATATAGATGCTTTGCCCGTTACCGAGCGTAATGACCTGTCTTTCAAGTCTACGATAACTTCTGAATTTATGGGCGAAAAAGTAGGGGTTATGCATGCCTGCGGCCATGATACCCATACCGCCATTTTGATGGGCGTTGCCGAAGTATTGTCTAAAAACAAGGACAAAATAAAGGGAACAGTCAAGTTTATCTTTCAACCCTCTGAAGAAGGCCCTCCGCCGGGTGAAGAAGGTGGAGCCCTATTAATGGTAAAGGAAGGCGTTATGGAAAATCCGAAAGTAGATGCGATTTTCGGGCTACATATCAATTCTCAGACCCCGGTAGGCGTAATAAAATACAAATCTGGTGGCACGATGGCGGCAGCCCAAAGCTTTACCATTAATGTAAAAGGAAAACAAAGTCACGGTTCGCAACCCTGGTCCGGTGTCGATCCCATATTGATCAGTGCCAAGATTATTGATGGCTTACAAACGATCATCAGCAGGGAAACCGAACTGACCAATGAGGCTGCGGTTATCACGGTAGGTAAGATTAAAAGCGGGGTACGCTTCAATATCATTCCTGAAAGCGCCGAAATGATCGGGACGATTCGCACGTTGGACTATGATATGAAAGATAAACTGAACAAGCGTATGGTCGAGATGGTCGAGACAATTGCCAAAGCATATGGCGGAACGGCCACTTGTGAAATCAAGGATGCTACAGAGATCACGTATAACGAACCTGCCCTGGTCGACCAAATGCTACCCACCATGCAACGGGTGGCGGGAGCTGAAAACGTGCAGACGCAAAAGGCGATAACGGGCGCAGAGGATTTCTCATATTTTCAAAAAGAAGCACCCGGGTTTTTCTTCTTCCTAGGCGGAATGACGCCCGGGAATACGGAATCGTTCCCACATCACACCCCTGACTTTAAAATTGACGATAGCGGTCTGATTTTAGGGGTAAAGACACTTACTGAAATGAGTTTGGATTATTTGAACAACTAAATTCAACGTTCAAGGATAAGGATTCAAAGTCGGTTTTCACCGATTTTGGATCCTTACCTTAAAATCAACTGTGATGGATACGGTTCTGAATACACTTTCGAGTTTTCCTTGGTGGGCATGGGTACTTTTGGCACTTCTTGCTGTTGCCATTAGGGATGTTTTCTTTCAACGGGCACATACGATATCGCATAATTTTCCCGTAGTGGGGCATTTACGCTATTGGCTGGAAAGTATCGGCCCCGAGATGCGGCAATATTTTGTCGCGAACAACCGCGAGGAACTTCCTTTTAATCGTATCGAGCGCGGTTGGATTTATGCTTCGGCAAAAAAGGAAAACAACTACGAGGGCTTTGGTACCGATCGTGATATTTATGCACATCAGCATATTTTTATTAAAAATCGGATGATGGCCTATTCCTTACCGGAAAATCATCCGAACGAAGCGAATCAGAGCTTTGTTCCTTGCGCCAAGGTCATGGGCTTGTACAATAAGCGAGCAAAACCATTCAGACCGGCCTCCATAATCAATGTTTCCGCAATGAGTTTTGGTTCGCTCTCCGCTGCGGCGGTCGAAGCAATGAACAAGGGGGTACTAAAATCCGGAGCGTATCATAATACAGGGGAGGGCGGACTCTCCTCTTATCACAAACAAGGTGGGGATGTCGTTTTTCATTTTGGAACCGGCTATTTCGGAGTACGGTCAAAAGACGGCAATTTTTCCATGGAAAAAATGAAACAATTGGTTGCCGATAATCCTTGCATTAAGGCCATAGAGATAAAACTTTCGCAAGGGGCGAAGCCGGGCAAAGGCGGTGTATTACCGGGAGCTAAAATCACTCCGGAAATCGCGGAAATCAGAGGGGTCGAAGTTGGAAAAGACGTGCTTTCCCCTGCAACCCATAAAGCCTTCGACAACGTGGCCGAGTTAATGCGATTAATAGAGAATATCGCCGAAGAAACCGGACTGCCCGTGGGAATAAAAGGTGCCATAGGAAAGCTGGATCAATGGGAAGAATTAGCCGATATGATGCTGGCAACAGGCCATGGGCCGGATTTTATTGCGGTAGACGGTGGTGAAGGTGGCACGGGAGCGGCTCCTCCATCTTTTGCCGACCACGTTTCATTACCGTGGATCTATGGCTTCTCTAGTTTGTACAAGGTTTTTCAGAAAAGAAACCTGACCGATCGCATCGTATTCGTAGGGAGTGGTAAATTGGGGTTTCCCGGGAAGGCGGCAATGGCCTTTGCCATGGGTGTCGATTGCATTAATGTAGCGCGTGAGGCCATGATGAGCATCGGCTGTATTCAGGCACAGATTTGCCATACGAACAAATGTCCGGCCGGTATCGCCACACAGAGCAAATGGCGACAAGGCGGAATAGACATTCCCTTAAAATCCGACAGATTGGCACAATACTTCAAGACTTTCCGAAAAGAATTTCTGGAAATTACACACGCTGCTGGTTACGAACATCCCTGTCAGTTTACCATGAGCGATGTACAGGTGAACGTAGATGATTCCGAATTGAGTAGGGACTTGAAGTCTACCTACGGATATGAGAAGACCCCCGTTGCCTTTGAGTCGGTCTCCCGTTTACAACATTGTGAATATCTCGGTGGACGGTATTTCGAAAAAACTGCTTAATAGCATACTTTTGTGTTGGATGTTTCAAAATCTAACCCAAAAGTCTATCCCATGAAAAGAATATTACCCTTGCTTGTGTTATGTATCGTCTCATCTTCTTCGGTATTCGGACAAAAAAAAAGTGAGTTATTGACTAAAATCGAAGTGCTCAAATTTGAACGGGATTCCGTAAAAGCATTGGTGGCCGATGCGGAAAGAAACGAGAGACTCAGTACGGCTAGGGCCAAATCCTTACAATCACAGGTCACCGAATTGCAGGATGCCAATGCCTCCCTACTCAAGAACCTAAATAGTTTTGCAACGGTGTCGACAAAGAATTCCGAAAATGTGAATTTAGCGATGGCAAGCCTACAGGTCAAAGAAGCTCAGTTAAAAGGAATCAACGATGCCATTGCCAAGAACGACTCGACAGCAATAGTGGTACTTACCAATGCCAAACAGGCCTTAGGCGAAGATGCCAAAATAGGTGTATCTAACGGGGCCGTACTGATTTCCACCGACCTTACCTCGCTCTTCGGTAGCGATAGTGAAACGACAATAAGTACCGAGGCGGAACCTTGGATACAACAAATAGGTCAAATCCTGAAATTGAATCCTGAAATGGCGGTTACTATCGAAGGATTGAGTATGACCGGGGATTTAAACCTCCCGGCCCAGCAGTCCGCTGCCGTAGGGAGTGCCTTGCAAAAACTTGAAATCGATCCAGATCGGATTACGACATTGGGAAAGGATGGAAACCTTAAAGAAGGTATCGTCATCAAAATTCATCCTAAATACGATGATTTTTACATGATGGTAAAAGAGAATATGAAGAACGGCAACTAGGAACCCTTTAGCAATATACTTTTTGTAAGAATCCAACGTTCTAAAATCGTCAAACCAGCCCATTCTCAAAACAGGCTAAACCATACCAAAAATGAACGGAGACGAAATACTACAAATGTTCGGATTTTTATTACCTGCGGTGGTCACCGGGGTTGTCGCTTTCTACTTCTTTAAAATGCATACCAAAAACGAAGAAGGGCGTAGACGCTACCTGCTTCAAAAAGACACCAAGCAGCATACGGTACCCGTACGTTTGCAGGCCTATGAACGAATGGCGCTGTTTTTAGAGCGAATTGCCATCCCGAGTTTGGTAGTAAGAGTGGCACCCAAATCGTCGGATAAAGGCGCTTATGAAAATCTTTTGATCAGTAGTATCGAAAAGGAATTTGAGCACAACTTATCGCAACAGATATACATGACCGACGAATGTTGGAATGTGATTAAAGCCGCCAAAAGTGCCACCATTCAAATGATACGGAAAGCAGGCATGAGCGAAACCGATTCTGCAGATAAAATGCGTGAAGATGTTTTGACCGAAACAATGGACAAAGCCTCTCCGTCGGCAACTGCGCTATCTTTTGTCAAACGGGAAATTGCAACGCTTTGGTAGGATAATCTTCGCGAGTAGACTATTAGAAGATAGGGAGAGGTCGGAACAACCATCTGGGCGAGTGGCTTATAGTCCTTCGAAATTTAAAATTTATTGTTCAAAAATTCAGTTCGATTTTTATATCAACCACCTACTACCTGCCCCAAATTATTAGCTACTCATGCTCATTCGGAGTAATAGGGTTTGTTTCCTCATTCTTGTTCTTGGCATAGAGATAACCCCGTTTCCACCAAAGGGTCATTTTATCCTTATCGAACACCAGGGAGTTGGTCGTTAAAATTGTTGGGGTATAATATAAATTGATGATAGCATTGTTTTGGTTGGCGACGAGCTTACCTATCCGGATATTCTGATGCTCGATACGGTCCAAAATAAAACTCAACATCGTCGTTAAGAGCTCAAACGGATTACGTGAGGGCATTCTGTTCATATAGTTCACCTCGGTATGCAAAACAACGACATCTACATGGGTAGCCCCCCTTCGAATAGCTTCCTCAATAGGTACGATACTACCCAAACCACCATCGGCGTATTCACAACCATTTTTTCTGACCAAACTCATGAATGGGGTGTAATTGGACGAAATCCATATCCAATCGCAAAATTCGTCGTAGCTGCAGTCATTAATGGATTTGTACTCAACCTGATTCAATGATAAATTGGAAACGGTTACGACCACATCGGCATGACTCGCCTTTATGGTATTGAATTCCTCGACGGTGATACTATTGCGTATGAGTTCCCGTAAGTTTTCACTTTCGCCAAAAGTCTTTTTCCCTTTGAGAAAATTCTTGAGCACATTCCAATGGTTCACCGAAATTTCATCAAAACCTTTTTTCTTTTTGAGGATAAAAGGGTCACTGTTGAAAATACTTTTTTGGTTGACATTGGAATAGATGTCCTTGATTTTGCCCAATTTGCCCAAGGCCAAATGCGATATCAACAAACTTCCCGTAGAAGTGCCTACGAATAAATCATATTTGTTGCCAGCTTCTTGAATAAGAAATTGGGCAACACCACCGGCAAAGGCTCCTTTACTACCTCCTCCCGATATGACCAATGCCCTCATATTATTTCAATTTGGTTTGAATATAACGCAATTCCTCCGGCTTTAGTTCAGGAACCAAAGCCGTAATCCGTTCTTTATAGACTTCGTCTTCAAGCAAATCGTCCAAAAGTGCGCGCGCAAATTTTTTAAATTGCCACGCATGATGGTTGGTGGCTTGAATCAGGTCCAACAGGTTTTGCTCGGTAAAGCCAAAGACCTCTTTTAAGTATTGAAAGGCGGTTTGGCGTATTTCGAAGGAATACCGAGGACTGGTATAAGCGCTTAACTCATCAAAATATTGCTTCGTCATACGACCGTTATAACCTTCGGTCAACGTGGCCAAAGTCAACCAAAGTAAGCGGACATTCTTGTCGGGCAGACCTATAATATCTTTCGTGACGTCTAAATAGCTTGAACGATATTCAGGATAGGTCGACCAAAGTTGAATCAGCGCGTTTTCGACGGTTATATAACTTTTATCATTTAATAACGTCTCATAGTCCGCTTTTGAAAGTGATTTTATATCGTCGAACTTCGCCAATTCTTGTCGAACGGGTAAAGAGTCGGCAGCAAAGGCTTTTTCGATGATTTCCTGTGGTAAATTCCGCGAATAATTCGCTAAAATGTATTTTTTGAGGTGAATGGAGTTCGTTTCGTTCCAATACCTCGAATAATCAATAGCATCGCTTTGCGCTTCCTTCAAATCGGCCTCCATATCAAATAAGGATTTCAGGGATCGTGAATTTTTTGCGAATTCCGATTTCACTTCCGTGGATGGCATCGTCGTACTTTCCAACCACTTTTTCCTGTAGTCGGATAAATCCGTTCTACCCGCTTTTTCCATCTCCTCAAGAAAATCTGAAACGGTCACGTTTTTAAATTGAAATTTTTCTAGGTACCGCTTTATTCCTTTCCGAAACGCCTTGTCCCCGATTTCGGCCCGTAACATATGTAACGCTAAAGCACCCTTTTCATAGAATATCAGGCTGCTTGCTTTTGGGTCTAACAAATGCTGCCCTTCCCCCCTAGCCTGTAATGACTCGAGCTCTTTGAAGGAACGATACAATTTCCATAAGTAATGGTCTATACCGAAAAGCTCTTTTTCGGCCAAATAGGCATAATAGGTTGCAAAACCCTCGTGTAACCAATGGTGATTCCCGTCTTTCTCGGTAACCAGATTACCGAACCATTGATGCGCCATCTCATGTGCATTTACGTTTACGTAGTTCTTGTCGATGAATGCCGTGGAATCGATGACATAACCATCAGCAAAAATGGTCGCACCGGTATTCTCCATTCCGGCATATAAAAAATCATGAACCGGGATTTGCTTGTAATTTTGCCAAGGGTATGATACGCCGATTTCCTTTTCCAGAACGTCGAAAATCCTTTTGGTATACCGGTATGTAGGTTCCACTTTTAGACTGTCTTCGGGGTAATAATAATTTTGGATTGTAATGCCACTGGAAGAAGTCAATACATCTTTATCGTAATTCCCGATAACAAAAGCTAAGAGATAACTGCTCATGGGTTTTTGCATATCGTACTCCCAAATTTTCACATTTTCGATCGATTCCTCGTTAACAAGACGACCATTAGCGATTACTTTCAGCTCATTCGCTACGCTAATAGAAAGATCAAACTCGACTTTCTCTTGCATGTTATCAAAACTTGGTAGCCAATAACTAGTATACTTCCCCTGCCCTTGTGTCCAGATTTGTTCGTTGCCTGCTATAGTATCGTCCCATCCAGAAAAGTAAACCGTTTGTTTTGGTGTACATGCAAACTCCAATCGTAAGGTATGAGAGCTTCCTTTTATAAACGAATCGTAAATGACAATTTTCTTTTCATCGTAATGATACTCAGCATTGTGTTTATTTAAGGTGACTGAGGAAAATTTCATGTTTTTCGCATCCAAAAAAATAGAATCGACATTTTTTCGCACTTCAAAGATGTACTCCACATGTCCCTCTATGGATTTCTCTTCGGTGCTGGGAAATATCATGGCTTTTCCCAAGATAAAATCAACTTTTTCCTGATGCTGGGCAGTCCCCTGAAAAGGGATACAAATTAAAATGAAAATTAAAAGATGTTTCATGCAGAGACGGATACAATTTCCGAACCAAATTTACCATTTTACTTTGTTGCAGTTGTATGGGCGAACCCCTAAATTCGTTTTATGAATGCCAATGTACTGCAAACACCGATTGTATATCTAAAAGGAGTCGGACCAAATAGGGCTGAAACCTTACAATCCGAATTGGGCATTCAAACCTATCAGGATCTGCTGAATCTCTTTCCAAATAGGTATCTAGACAAAACGAAATATTACAAGATTGCACAATTGCAACGCAGCAATGCCGAGGTTCAAATAGTTGGAAAAATCACCAATATCAAGACCATCGAACAAAAAAAAGGAAAACGTCTGGTAGCCACTTTTGTAGATGATACGGGCAAAATGGATTTGGTGTGGTTTCGGGGCCAAAAGTGGCTCCGGGAAAACCTGAAAATCAATGTGCCTTACGTGATTTTCGGAAAATGCAATTGGTACAATGGTATTTTTTCAATGCCACATCCGGAAATGGAGCTTTTATCGGAGCATGAAAAAGGGTTGAAAATTGCGATGCAACCCATCTACCCCTCTACGGAAAAACTGAGTGCCAAGGGAATAACGAATAGGGCCATCAATAAATTGATGCAGCAACTGTTTATGGATACCAAGGGAAAATTTTCGGAAACCTTTTCCACTAGTATTTTGACGGAACTGAAACTACTGCCCAAGGCAGAGGCCATGTTCAACATCCACTTTCCCAAAAATCTGGATTTGTTGGCAATGGCCCAGTTTCGTTTAAAGTTTGAAGAACTGTTCTATATTCAGCTGCAACTGTTGAGAAAAAATATGCTGCGCAAGCAAAAAATCAAAGGCTATTGTTTTGACAAAGTCGGAACCCTTTTTAATAAATTTTATAAGCATCACTTACCCTTTGAATTGACGAACGCCCAAAAGCGGGTCATAAAAGAAATTCGTGCCGACCTGGGCAGCAATGCCCAAATGAATCGATTGCTGCAAGGAGATGTTGGTTCAGGAAAGACTATCGTTGCGGTCATGACCATGCTACTGGCCATCGACAATGGCTATCAAGCCTGTTTGATGGCCCCTACCGAAATACTGGCCAACCAGCATTACAACGGCATTAAGGAATTATTGGAAGGTACCGGAGTAAGCTGCGCTTTATTGACCGGATCTATTAAAAAATCCGCGCGTAGACCCATTCACGAACAGTTGGAATCCGGAGAACTGCAGATACTGATCGGTACCCATGCGCTGTTGGAAGACAAGGTGCAATACCAAAACCTGGGACTCGCCATCGTAGACGAGCAGCATCGCTTTGGGGTAGCGCAACGTTCCAAATTATGGCATAAAAATGAGATTCCACCGCATATACTTGTGATGACGGCGACCCCAATCCCCCGCACCTTAGCGATGAGCTTGTATGGGGATTTGGATATATCGGTCATCGATGAACTACCGCCGGGTAGAAAAGCGATCAAGACCGTACACCGTTATGATGCGAATCGCTTAAAGGTTTTCCGTTTTATACGGGACGAAATCAAAAAAGGAAGACAAATCTATATCGTATACCCTCTCATTCAAGAATCGGAAGCGATGGATTATAAGGATTTAATGGATGGCTATGAGAGTATCGCAAGGGATTTTCCGCTCCCCGAATATCAGATTTCCATTGTACATGGCCAAATGAAACCTGCGGACAAGGATTATGAAATGGCACGGTTTGTAAGGGGAGAAACGCAGATTATGGTCGCCACTACGGTTATTGAAGTGGGCGTTAACGTCCCCAATGCCTCGGTAATGATCATTGAAAGTGCAGAACGTTTTGGTCTATCACAATTGCACCAACTGCGTGGTAGAGTCGGTCGCGGGGCAGATCAGAGCTTTTGCATATTAATGACCGGTCATAAATTATCGGCGGAAGCCAAGACCCGATTGGAAACTATGGTACGTACCAACGACGGTTTTGAAATCGCTGAAGTAGATTTGCGACTGCGTGGACCTGGAGATATCATGGGCACCCAACAGAGCGGTGTACTCCACCTTAAAATTGCGGATATCATCAAAGACAATGATATTTTAAAAACGGCGCGGTATTACGCGATGCAAATGCTTAAAATCGATCCAGCTCTAGAAAAACCCGATAATTTGTTGATTAGGCATGCGTATTCGCAGTTGGTGAAGTACAAGAATATTTGGAATTATATAAGTTGACCTTTAATGTATTTAAGGACATGCTGAACCATCTTTAAACTGAAAATCAATTATTCTGAATTGAGATTCTAGTCCACTGATGTTTGTTGTGACGGTGAAACGAAGTGAATAAAACTCGCAATTGGTAAAGAGTCCTTCGAGCAGGCCATTAGAGATAACATAATTGGCGTCAAATATGTCACCAGCACCATATTGGTTGCCGTTGTAATCCAAAAACAAAGCTCCAAGGGGAATTCCACCACCAGCCGATGCAAATGACATTTCAAATTGAACTCCAAGATCAATAGCTGCCTGATTTGGTTCGATTCTAAATCGTACGTTGACCGGCCCGCTAACTTCGTTAGGAATAGGATCTATACTAAACGTAAATTCGGGTGTTTGAGGTTCTTCTACGACTACTATTAAGGATGTATTATCCGAGCCATTATTGTCGTCAAATACTGTCAGGGTAATCGTATACTCTCCAGGGCGACTGAATGTGTGTGTAGGATTTACGCCAAAGAATACATTATCGACACCACTGTCTGGGTCCCCAAAATTCCATTGATAAGTAAGTGGGTCGTTCTCAGGATCTGTCGAATCTGCTCCGGAGTAGCTACCTGTAAGCGTTTGAATATTAAAAAGGCCTGGTGTGATAACCGCATCAGGGTCCCCATTTTGCACGTTCACGTTCACTTCCCAGATTTGTACATCGGTATTCTCGGCCGTGACGGTATACTCGACGGGAACAGAGAAATCCTGTTGACTGCTTCCCACAGGATCAACGGTTGCACTAGGTGAAATGACGAAGTTGGAAGGCGATACGTTCAGGTTCGTTCCGAACGGCACCTCGACCACTACCGTATGTGCCGTGGCGTTGATTACAGAAGGGACGGTCTGACCAGGTATCGAAAAAGCGGTAATGTCATTGGCACCGCTCCTGGTGTCTGCATCTACGTTAACCGTGACCTCCCAAACCTGTACATCGGTATTCTCGGCCGTGACGGTATACTCGACGGGAACCGAGAAATCCTGTTGACTGCTTCCCGAGGGATCAACGGTAGCATCGGAAGAAACAGAAAAGGCTAAAGGCGATACGTTCAGGTTCGTTCCGAACGGCACCTCGACCACTACCGTATGTGCCGTGGCGTTGATTACAGAAGGGACGGTCTGACCAGGTATCGAAAAAGCGGTAATGTCATTGGCACCGCTCCTGGTGTCTGCATCTACGTTAACCGTGACCTCCCAAACCTGTACATCGGTATTCTCGGCCGTGACGGTATACTCGACGGGAACCGAGAAATCCTGTTGACTGCTTCCCACAGGATCAACGGTTGCACTAGGTGAAATGACGAAGTTGGAAGGCGATACGTTCAGGTTCGTTCCGAACGGCACCTCGACCACTACCGTATGTGCCGTCGTGTTGATTACAGAAGGGACGGTCTGACCAGGTATCGAAAAAGCGGTAATGTCGTTGGCACCGCTCCTGGTGTCTGCATCTACGTTAACCGTGACCTCCCAAACCTGTACATCGGTATTCTCGGCCGTGACGGTATACTCGACGGGAACCGAGAAATCCTGTTGACTGCTTCCCACAGGATCAACGGTTGCACTAGGTGAAATGACGAAGTTGGAAGGCGATACGTTCAGGTTCGTTCCGAACGGCACCTCGACCACTACCGTATGTGCCGTGGCGTTGATTACAGAAGGGACGGTCTGACCAGGTATCGAAAAAGCGGTAATGTCATTGGCACCGCTCCTGGTGTCTGCATCTACGTTAACCGTGACCTCCCAAACCTGTACATCGGTATTCTCGGCCGTGACGGTATACTCGACGGGAACCGAGAAATCCTGTTGACTGCTTCCCACAGGATCAACGGTTGCACTAGGTGAAATGACGAAGTTGGAAGGCGATACGTTCAGGTTCGTTCCGAACGGCACCTCGACCACTACCGTATGTGCCGTCGTGTTGATTACAGAAGGGACGGTCTGACCAGGTATCGAAAAAGCGGTAATGTCGTTGGCACCGCTCCTGGTGTCTGCATCTACGTTAACCGTGACCTCCCAAACCTGTACATCGGTATTCTCGGCCGTGACGGTATACTCGACGGGAACAGAGAAATCCTGTTGACTGCTTCCCACAGGATCAACGGTTGCACTAGGTGAAATGACGAAGTTGGAAGGCGATACGTTCAGGTTCGTTCCGAACGGCACCTCGACCACTACCGTATGTGCCGTCGTGTTGATTACAGAAGGGACGGTCTGACCAGGTATCGAAAAAGCGGTAATGTCGTTGGCATTGCTTGCGGCCAGTTCTACGATAATTTCGGCTGTTTCCACAACATTACTCGCATCATTGGAAGAAGCCGTTATCGTGGCCGTACCTTCACTTCTGCCAGTCACCTCACCTATTGCACTAACTGTTGCGATCGTCTCATCGCTGGAAGACCAGTCGATACTGGAATTGGTGGCATTATCTGGCGTCACCGTCGCTACTAGCTGTGCCGATTCGTCAATATCGAGCGTCAACTCGGTAGGATTTAGGGTTATTCCAGTCACCAGTACTTCGTTAAAGGTCAAATTGACCGTTATTGTCGCGGTTGATTCGTTACCGGGATTTCCATCATCAATGGTGTACGTAAAAGTGACTATTTCCTCTTCGGTAGTGGGGCCATTACTAATAAATTCAATACTCCTATCATTTAAGATTTGAGCACTGCCGAATCCCGCAGGAGTTAATGTTCCGATTGCGATTACTCTTAACTCTGAATTGGGTGTGTCTACATCGCTATCATTGTCCAGCACATTTATGATTCTTGTCTCGCCTACCTCCACTCCGATCGTGTCATCTACCGCCACAGGCGCTTGGTTCGCGGAAACGCTTACGTTCACCGTCCATAGCCTTGAAGTTCCGTCCTCGGCCGTTACCGTGTATTCTATTGCCTCACTAAAATCAAGTACCGCATCGATAGCGGGGGTAATACCGGCATTTGGCGATATGGCCAAGGTCGCAGGCGCCACGTTCAGCTCTGTACCGTCGGGGACGGTCACCGTTATCGTATTGGTTGACCCATTAATTTCGGCCTGTCCGCTCTGATTGGGTAACGTAAAGGCGGTAATGGCATTCGCCCCGCTTCTTGGTGCGCTTACGGTAACATTCGCAGCAGCCGACACATCGCCCGAATCATTCGAAGAAGCGGTGATGACCGCCTCACCTTCTCCTGTTCCGGTTACCTCCCCTGCGGCGTTTACCGTCGCTACCGTCGTATCGCTGGAAATCCAGTCCACATTCGAATTAGTGGCGTTGTCGGGGGTGACAGTTGCCGTCAATTGCCCCGTTTCGTTTATATCTAGGGTCAACTCTGTCGGTGCCAGAACTATTTCCGAAACCAATATTTCTGTTTGCACGATATTTACCGTAACGGTCGCAGAGGCCTCGTTTCCGGGGTTGACGTCGGTTATGGTATATCCGAAGCTCGCTTCCCCGACATACGCGCCCGAACTGGTAAAGACGAATTCCCTGCCCTGCTGTTCGAACGACCCGGCATCTTCGGGCTGTACCCCGATTATAGCGCTGATTTCAAGCTCTTCATTCGGGGTCTCGGCATCAGTATCATTGGCAAGAACTGGAATGCTGACCGAACCGGATAGCTCGACAGTAGCGGTATCGTCGTTTGCGACAGGCCCTTGGTTTGCGGCTACTGTGGTATTCACTGTCCATTCTTTTGAAGTACCATCGTCAGCCGTAACCGTATAGATCACTGCTGCACTGAAATCCTGAACTATACCTATGGCAGGGGCAACTGTGGAATTTAGTGAAATCTCTAAGGTGATGGGTGCCACGTTCAGGCTCGTCCCATCCGGTACGGTAACCGTAATCGTATTTGCAGTATTATCGATTACAGCCTGACCGCTTTGAGCGGGCAAGGCGAAAGCGGTAATGTCGTTTGCTCCAGTTCCGGTAATAGGTAGAACCGTCGTATTGACCGTCCATACCTGTTCGGTTCCGTTCTCGGCGGTGACCGTATACAGTACGGGGCCAGCGAAGTCCCTGACCTCGTCTATCGCCGGATCGATGGTCGCACTTTCGGAGATTACCAGCGCTTGGGGTGCCACGTTCAGGGGGGTACCATTGGGAACGGTGACCGAAATCGTGTGCTCCGTTGCATCGATGGCAAATGGCGCCACTTGACCGGCAATCGAAAATTCGGTGATATCATTGGAGGCACTGCCCACTGGTGGCGATACGGTAACATTAACGACCCAAACCTGTTGCTCCCCGTTACCGGCCGTAACGGTATAGGGTGTGGGCGTAACGAAATTCCTGAGGGCAGTGGGTAGCGGATCAATCGTTGCCCCCGGGGATACTTCGATACTCGCCGATGTACCTTCGAGATAGGTTCCTTCCGCCACGTTGACGGTCACCGTATGATTTTCAGCATCTATGGTCGAACTATTCTGGATAGGCAGCGCAAAGGCCGTGATGTCGTTCCCGTCCTGCAGCGAACCGCCGCTGATGTTCACCTCTATCGTATCGACCACTCCGGGGTCCGATACCGAGGTGGCCGTTATCGTGACCGTTCCCGCCGCAAGGCCGGTCAAGAGTCCGTTCGCATCTATGGTGGCGACCGTATCGTCGCTGGAGGACCAGGTCACGCTGGTGTCGGTAGCGTCCGCCGGCAGTATAGTTGCGATCAATTGCCGTACCGCCCCCTGGGCATCCGGGTCTTCCTGTGCTATCGTTATGGCGCTTACCGGTACCCGGTCGGGTTCCACCACCGTGACGGTCACCGTATCGGTCGCCTCGGGGTTCGAGAGCGAGGTAACGGTCACTATGGCCGTGCCAAGACCCACCGCGATACAGATGTTGTTCTCATCGATCAGTACCACATCGGGATTATCGGATACCAGGATAAAGCCTTGATCGCTCGCGTTGGGCGGGTCGAAGGTGATGTCGGGCGCCACCTCGTCGCCCAGTTGCAGCTCTATGGTATCGTCCTCGCCCAGGAAGATCGAGATGACCCGGATTACCTCCACCACGTTGAAGGACAGCGTTTCCCTGAGCTCCTGCCCGTTGCTGTCCCGCAGCACGAAGACCAGCTCTTGGGTACCGAGCTCCGAGGGCGTGAACATAAAGGGATAGGTACCGGGCGCTATCGCGGCATAGTCGCCGTCCAACGGATAGCCCTCTTCCTGTATCGGGGCAAGCGTACCCGAACCGGAGGCGAACTCCAGACGGGCCTCGTAGGTGACCTCCAGGGCCGTGTCCACCGGCTCGAACAACAAGAAGATATCGGCCGCCTTTCCCAGTTCGATCTCGGTGAGCTCGCTAGAGGCCTCCCAAAGGGCGGGGACGTTCTCCAGATCGTACGTTATCTCGATCTCCTCCGAAATCCCGAAATTGTCCGACCCGACGATCTTTACCCGGTGCTCCCCCACTTCGGTACCCATGTACAACAGCGAGGTCGTAAAAGGGGACTCTATAGGCTGGCCCTTTCCCGCCTCCAGACGGTTCCCTTCGACGTCCTCGAAGTAACCGTTGCCCTGCAGTATCTCATAGGAAATGGTGTACTCGTAGTTCTCCAGAATTGCCTCGGGCACTATGGTAAAGGTTGTGGGGAGGCCCTGGTTGACGAAGCCCTCGGAGGTATGCTCCTCGAGGATCTCGAACTCCACCTCGGTGATCAGCCCCACGTCCTTGGTACAGGCTAGCGCCACCAAGAACAGGCAACAAAGGGATACGGCTCTATCGAGGGACTTTTTCATTCGCAGTGTGGGACTGACGGTTAACGGTCTTCGTAATCAAAGGGTGCCCTGAACCGGCACCATCCGCTTAGATTAACGGTAGCACAAGATAAGGATTCGTACGTAATGTTAAAACCGATAATATACATTTTAATCCGGAATTCGGACAAAGGATTGTTTTAAGGGATGAAATGAGAAATTCGGCAATCGCCAAAATTGACCTAAGACTAAGGTAGGCTATCATAAGGTTCCCCGTTGAAAATAGTAGGGATATTCATGCTTTATATAGGACTATATCTTCTGAAAACAGTGCATATTTAGCGATGCACTAACTTAAAGGCGACTCTGAAATACAGAAAGAATAATTCGATTATTCCACATATCTAATTTTAGCAGATGATATTATAAAAGAAGAGTATGTTTATTTAAATTATTCAATCACATGGTTGTGCAGTATCCCTGACCTGAAAGCCGACATTTCGCATTTGGGTAGGTAATGACAAATTATTAGATACAGTAAAATTAAAATCGTAAAATTCACAGTTTGGTCTTTCCAAACCGACAAAGGTTCCAGATGAAGTCCCAGAGGATACAGTAAACAATTGAGAGCTTATAAATGAACCAGCACCATATTCAAAATCGGCTATGATATCGCCGCCATTTCGATTAAACTGCATTTGAAAGACAATACCCGCGTCAATGGCCGCCTGATTCGGGGTAATCCTAAACGTGATGTTGACTGATCCACTAACTGGACTGGAAACTGGGTCTATTGAAAAACTAAAATCTGGTGAGGGTGGTGCGCTTGCCTCCGCTAGCGTAATAGTCCAAACCTGAATGTCGCCATTTTGGGCAGTGACCGTATAAGATACCGGTACACTGAAATCTTGTGGGGAAATATCTTGAGGATTAATAGTAGCCCCCTCTGAAATGGTCAACGAGATTGGACTTGCATTCCTGCTCGAACCGAATTCGACTTCCCCAAGTACCGTGTGATTTAGTACATCAATAACGGGTGGGCCCGTTAGACGTGGGAAATTAAAGCTTAGGATATCGTTTCCACTTCTCAGGCTAACTGTTACCGTTCTAAATCTCTCAGCCACATTTCCAGCAGTATCACTTACAGTGTAAGTCACCAAATATGTGCCTGCTGTAGTCGTATCAACTGAACTATTGTCTATACTGATGTCATCATTGCTTAGAATTCCATCCACATCATCCTGGGCAGTTGCGCCTTCTTCGGTGTAGGGTTCGTTAACGAAAAGTTCAACAGGATCAAGTCCAATAAGTGAGATTTCGGGTGGCGTAGTATCCGAGGAGCCCGAGCCATTAACCGTTACAGTTACTCTAGCGATATTTGAACTCAGTTGACCATCTGAAACCCTGTAATCAATAGTTGTCTGCCGGCTCTCTCCATCATTCAAGTTTTCAAAATCCCCATTCGTATCAAAACTAAGCGCTCCCCCAGCGGAAATGGTAAAAAGTCCGCCGTTGGAACCGCCGATCGGCTGCCCAATATTCGCGCTACTTCCTGCAACCCAATCCACTGTTAAGTCGTCATTTTCACCATCGACATCATTGGTTAAAATTGGTCTATTTAAATTCCCTCCTTCGGCCACTTCAAAACTATCATTTCCAGCCACAGGTTCAGTATTTTCTGCTGTAACCGTTATTTGAGCAGTGGTTATGATACTATTATCATCCACTGATATAGCTGTAACGGTTGTGGTGCCCGCTTCCACTCCCCGAACCAGTCCATCGTTATCGACCGTCGCAGTATTAGGATTATCTGAGGACCATACTACCTCTTGATTGCTAGCGTTCGTCGGATCGAAAACCAACCCCAATTGGACCGTAGCCCCTTCCACTATCGATGCAGTACTCGGAGTTACGGATATTCCTATCAAAGGAATATCGGCAGGAGTTACGGTAATGCTCGCAGTTTGAGACGCACCGTTACCGTCAATAGCGTCAGCTATGATATTTACTGTCCCAACGGAAATTCCCCTTACTAGGCCGGTGCCATCTATCGTGGCAATATCCTCATCTTCTGAAAACCAATCCACGCCAGCTGCGGATGCATCGGCGGGCAGCGTTGTGCCATTCAATTGCAACTGTTCCCCGACCGCGAGAGTACCGCTGGGCGGATCAATCACTACGCTCGTTACAGGTATTTCAAGGAAATTCACGTCTATTATCGCCTCGGCCGCAATGTTGCTTCCATCGTTAGTGGTTGCCGTGATGATAGCACTGCCTTCTGCCTGTAGACCGGTAACATTCCCATTTTGATCGACACTAACGGCATCCGGATCGCTGGATTGCCATGTAAGTATTCGATTGGTCGCGTCGTTCGGGGTGATTTCCGTGGTGAGCCTTAATGTCTCGTCTACTTCCAAAAGATATTCACTGGGAACAATATTCAAGGCGGTAATCGATACAGGTGTTTGCGTGATGGTAATGGTAACCTGGCCGAAGTCTTCATTACCAGGATTACCATCGCTAACGGTGTATCCAAAACTGGCATCTCCCTGATACTCCCCTGAACTGGTAAAAACGAATGTTCGGCCATCGTTATCTTCCGAAAAAGAGCCGGCATTGTCAGGCTGTACACCTATTATTCCGGAAATAATCAGTTCGGCATTCGGGGTATCGACATCGGTGTCATTGGCGAGTACGTCGATACGCACACTCCCCCCCAATTCGACTGCTCCAACGTCGTCGACCGCAACGGGAGGTTGGTTTGCGGCCGCCGTGGTATTTACCGTCCATACTTGTTGTATCCCACTCTGCGAGATGACCGTATAGGTAACCGGAGCACTGAAATCGCGCGCTTGCGTTGTACTAGGTTCAATGGTCGCGTTGTTCGACGTCGTAAATTGCAATGGGACAACGTTCAGTTCGGTGCCATCGGTAACGTTTACCGTTACCGTATGATTTACAGTATCTATAGTTGAACTATTCTGAACCGGAAGTGAAAAAGCAATGATATCGTTCTCATCACTTCCCGTGGAAGGCAGGACGGTAACCGTAACGGTCCAGAATTTTTCCACTCCATTTTCAGCTGTTACGACATAAATGAATTGTTCGGTAAAATCCTGTGCTTCGGTGGCCACCGGAAATAGCATGGCATTTTCTGAAAGCGTTACCTCATTTGGTACTATCGATGTTAGGTCGATACCCTGGGGCACTTCAATAGCAACGGTAGCATTTTCATTATCAATGATGCTTGTACCCACCTGATTTGGTATGCTAAAGGAGATGATTTCATTCTCCGCATTGCTGTCAGCCGGCACAATGACAATGCGTATCGTCCAAATCTGCTCTTCTCCATTTTCAGCGGTAACCGTATAGGTTACAGGCCGACTAAAGTCTTGTATTTCGGTAATGTCCGGACTTACTGTTGCACCTTCGGAGACAGTAAAAATCTGTGGAATAACATTTAGTTCTGTACCTTCTAAAACGTTGACAAAAATGACATGGTCGTTGCGATTGATATCTGCATCTGTCTGAACAGGTAGGGCAAATGAAACAATATCATTTTCACCGCTACCCGCAGGTGGCGAGACCGTTACGTTCACCGTCCATAGCTGTGCCGTACCGTTGCCCGCCGTGACGGTATAGGTCTGTGCGGCGTTGAAATCGCGTACCTCCCCGATGCCCGGGTCGATTGTCGCTCCTCCCGAAATACTCAGTGCCGAGGGGGCGGTATTCAATTCGGTACCGTCGGTCACGTTCACCGTGATGGTATGGGTGTCCGCATCTATGGTCGAACTGTTCTGGATAGGCAGCGCAAAGGCCGTGATGTCGTTCCCGTCCTGCAGCGAACCGCCGCTGATGTTCACCTCTATCGTATCGACCACTCCGGGGTCAGATACCGAGGTGGCCGTTATCGTGACCGTTCCCGCCGCAAGGCCGGTCAAAAGTCCGTTCGCATCTATGGTGGCGACCGTATCGTCGCTCGAGGACCAGATGACACTGGCATCCGTGGCATCGGCGGGCAGTACCGTGGCGATCAATTGCCGTACCGCCCCCTGGGCATCCGGGTCTTCCTGTGCTATCGTTATGGCGCTTGCCGGTACCCGGTCGGGTTCCACCACCGTGACGGTCACCGTATCGGTCGCCTCGGGGTTCGAGAGCGAGGTAACGGTCACTATGGCCGTGCCAAGACCCACCGCGATACAGACGTTGTTCTCGTCGATCAGTACCACATCGGGATTATCGGATACCAGGATAAAGCCTTGATCGCTCGCGTTGGGCGGGTCGAAGGTGATGTCGGGCGCCACCTCGTCGCCCAGTTGCAGCTCTATGGTATCGTCCTCGCCCAGGAAGATCGAGATGACCCGGATTACCTCCACCACGTTGAAGGACAGCGTTTCCCTGAGCTCCTGCCCGTTGCTGTCCCGCAGCACGAAGACCAGCTCTTGGGTACCGAGCTCCGAGGGCGTGAACATAAAGGGATAGGTACCGGGCGCTATCGCGGCATAGTCGCCGTCCAACGGATAGCCCTCTTCCTGTATCGGGGCAAGCGTACCCGAACCGGAGGCGAACTCCAGACGGGCCTCGTAGGTGACCTCCAGGGCCGTGTCCACCGGCTCGAACAACAAGAAGATATCGGCCGCCTTTCCCAGTTCGATCTCGGTGAGCTCGCTAGAGGCCTCCCAAAGGGCGGGGACGTTCTCCAGATCGTACGTTATCTCGATCTCCTCCGAAATCCCGAAATTGTCCGACCCGACGATCTTTACCCGGTGCTCCCCCACTTCGGTACCCATGTACAACAGCGAGGTCGTAAAAGGGGACTCTATAGGCTGGCCCTTTCCCGCCTCCAGACGGTTCCCTTCGACGTCCTCGAAGTAACCGTTGCCCTGCAGTATCTCATAGGAAATGGTGTACTCGTAGTTCTCCAGAATTGCCTCGGGCACTATGGTAAAGGTTGTGGGGAGGCCCTGGTTGACGAAGCCCTCGGAGGTATGCTCCTCGAGGATCTCGAACTCCACCTCGGTGATCAGCCCCACATCCTTGGTACAGGCTAGCGCCACCAAGAACAGGCAACAAAGGGATACGGCTCTATCGAGGGACTTTTTCATTCGCAGTGTGGGACTGACTCATTAACGGTCTTCGTAATCAAAGGGTGCCCTGAACCGGCACCATCCGCTTAGATTAACGGTAGCACAAGATAAGGATTCGTACGTAATGTTAAAACCGATAACATACTTTTTAATCCGGAATTCGGACAAAGGAATGTTTTAAGGGACGAAAGGATGCGCACGGATTAATAATGAGGAAGAAGGGCAATAAAAAACTATTCCAAATAGTAGCGCAAACCGATACCTGAGTAGTTCGTGAACTTACCAAAGTCACTATTCGCATGATACGCTTCAGAAGTCTTTAGTACTAAGGAGAAGTACTCACTAATGATTATATCGTAATCGAGGCTCACGACGCCCCCGAAAATAAATTTACTTTTACCCGCTACGGAGACTATATTGGTAAGCTCAACTTGACCGTTATTAACAGATTCATAACCAACAAGGGCTCCACCACCGACGGACAAGCTTTGCTGAAGTATTCTACGACTTCGCAATGTCAACACCGTAAAAAAGTAAGAGTAACTACCGGTAACACTGAGATATGGAACGTCTACCTCTCCATTTTTAAAATTAGTATAAGTTCCGTTTAGGGCTATTTGCGTAAAAGACCTATCATTCAACATTGTATTGAAGGTAAACTCACCACCATACCCATCACCATAAATACCCCCGGTCAAAGTGGCAGTTTTTGAGTATTGGGCAGAGCTTACCACAGAAAAACCTAGTAGTAATAGAACGATGGTGTATTTTATACTTAGATTCAATTCGATGGGGAGTTTACTATTAAATTATCCATGGGCAGTACTACCCCATTATCACTACTTGCATCGGTCAACACTATGCTTACGGTCTCTTTGTTTCCAATTTCAAAATTTTTAAATACATACACTACTTCGTTAACACTTTGTGGATCGATGGTTTCCTGAAGATTAAAACTATAAAGAGGAGTGATTATTTTTTCTAATTGACCTACCCCTGTTCTTCTGAAAAACCCCAATCCTCCCACTGAAAATTCTTTTTTCGAATTATTCTCTATTTGTAAAATAAAATACTTTTCGTTTCTGTCAGTAAGGATATTATTCAACCGAAGTGCTATTTTTTTGTTCTTTCTAAAACTTCTTTTTAAAATGGTTTTCTGCAAATAATTGTTCTCGCAAAAAATACGGTAATACTCTTCACGGTCGGTATCGTACAAATCGTCATCTTCATTCTCTCGACTGTTATTCCCAGACGCTTGTTTTGGAACATCCTTATTCTGCTGCACCAAAGTATCCATAGAAGTATTATCCATATTCACCTGTGCTGTTGGCTTGTTATCCGTTGCTGTCGAAGAAGAAGTATCGGCTTCATTCGCTTGGGTAGCGTCCGAAGTATCGGTATCGACGGGAGCACTAGTATTATCAGTGATCTCCGGTGAATCGTTTTCCTCGGTTTTCCGATCCGCAACATCCGAAGCGCCAACTGTTTTGCCCGGATTGGTCTGGCTCACCGCCTGATCGATGGTAAGGATAAAATTGAATTTCTGAATTTCTTCCGAATAGCTAAGCGCAAAAGAATAGGCATACCCGTCTTCCGTAATTACTAAAAGATTGCTGGGCTTACCTTTACGGCCTTTGAGCAATCCTATTTGGGTATGGTCTTCGTATTCAAAATTAAAATTTACAGCGGGAGGAACTACTTTGGCTATGTTCGACGGAAAAAAAATCGTGGTGGTCACATTATCGTTGGCATTTATCGGAATGGCAGATTGCGCCTGTACAGCAAAGCATGCCAACAGCATACTTCCTAAAAAAACCACAAAGCAGGTAGGGAACGATTTCATAGGTGAGGCTTCTTTGCTGGCTTTAGACCATTTTAATTGACCAACGTCAGGCCTAATAACACAAACGACCAAAATACAAAATTATTAAATAATGACCCGAAACTTTTAAGTTATCGGTAAAGGGAGCGATTTCATGGATTTGTGAAGCCCTGCCTCCATTGAGGCACTATAAGGTTACAATACGGTGATCACTCTACAAGGGAATCCTTGTTTTCGGGTTGCATGATTCCAAATACTGGCCATTTATCTAAAATGGGCTTTCAAAAAATCCCGCGCATTCCCGAACATAAATTTATCCACTATCTCTTTGGCGCTCAACCTATTTTTGGGCTCTAATTTCTTTCCTTCAGGACTCTTCAGGAAATCATTTGCATGCTTCACTAAAAATTTGGGCAGTTTATCTAAATCCTTGGCGGCCCAAAAACCGGGCAAAGGGTCGATGATACCATCAAAATCGGTTCCCAAGCATTGAATATTCCACGCCTCCATTTTAAGTAAATTCAGATATTTGGCCATATGTTCTATTTGCTTCCAGATAAGTTTAGAGCTCTTGTTGCGGCCGGCCAACAAACCCATCACTTTTTTATGTGCAATACGCCGCTCATCCAATTGTATTCCAAAAATACCTTGTGAACGTGCGATTCTGAAAATCTCATCGTCGTAAAAATTGATAGTCGCATCATTGAAATCAGTATCGACCCGATTGTTATCGATCGGATTGTTACGACCATTGACGGCACCGTGGCTAACAATAAGCGGGATTTTACTAGCGTATTCCGATTTTACAATTTCGTAATACTCATAACGTGATTTCACATTCATATGTTTGACATCAATGAGAATGCGGTTCTTTTTATTATTGTCAAGCAAGGCGGAAAGTGCTTTTTTACCCAAAGATGTAATGCCCTGACTATTATCCACTTTTTGCTTGATAATAGCATCCACGAGTCCACCCATGCTCTTTTCGTGGCCGCAGAGTTCGTTATCGAAGTGATGTGCCAACCCTACGAAAAATGGACGAAAGGTCCAATTTTTTACGATTTTTATATTTTCGAGGACCTCTTTTTCGTCCGCTTTGGGCCGCCCCGCCAAGACCAAACCGGAATTGAAAACATGACAACCTTCGATGCTTGTAATCATGAAGATAGTAGGAATACCGTCAGCTTTCCACTGCTCGATTTCCTGATAACTTTTGACCATTTTATAACGGACTTTTTTGCCGTGTACAGTAACCGGTTTATTATCCAATTCTTTGTAAAATTCATATTCGTTATTTAAGTCTTCAAAATAGTCGGTCATTTTCTGAATATGACGGATGCGATCTATTCCGATACCAGTGGCGAGATTTCTGAACAAACGCCCAATGAATTTTACATCGCCCGTATCGTGAACCATTTGTTTTTCCATGGGGTATAGGGAAATGACGAGTATCCTGCCTTTGCCGCCATAAACCGATGTCAGGTCTGACTGGGTGAATTTGGTCAATGTCAAAAGATTATTGATTTTCTTACTGACCGGATTCACTCCTTTCCTATGATAAATGCTATTTCTTCTCATCCGATTGGGGCTGTTCCGTTTTTTAGTGCTTTTTTGATCGAAACTTCTTCCAAAGGGCTTTAGGGAGGGGTGGCAATGTAAATCGATATACACATTTTTCATACTTGCATATTAATAGAATAAAAATTCGAATAGTATCGAGGGCGGGGAAAAGGTCGTATCAATAGACCCTAGCGTGCGACGTCATGCTACAATTAGCGCGACATAACCAATATTGTAATGGGAGAATGATGTGAGGGAAATTCAGTGCTTGACTAGACTAAAGATATACATTTTTGACAAAAATAGTACTTGCGCTCCTAAAAAGATGCCGTTATTTTAATAATGTAGATATTTACCATGAACCGTATATCTTTTAAATATTACCGAACAAGTTAAAACTGTGCCATTTACTTTGTGTACGATGATTATCCTTTTTCTAAAACGCATGCTTTCCGACGCGTCATCTTCAAGAGGCAAAAACGTGAATCTATTTAAAAGACTGTATGGAAATGTCTCGCTTATTTTCTTAGGGCCTCTTTTTGCGCCTTATTTCGTTAAAATTTTTGACCGTAGCGCTGCTATGCTCAAAAATTTTGCCTCATAATGCATCAAAAATAGACCATAACAATTCTAACGACATATTTCCAAACAGTCTCTAAGTAAGAAATGATGTCGAATAAGAAGCATTGAAATTTTGCCAAACCCCAACCCTAAAAAAAGGCTTCAGATTGATGCGCAATAATACCGATTATTATGGCCTATTTTAAATATCTTTGCCGGTTTATAATTGACATCAATGCATACATCCAAATTTTTCGTTGCGCTCTTTCTACTAGTGTTTTGTTTATCTAATAGGGTCAGTTCGCAACTGGTGAACATCGAATCTCAACGAATGCAGAGCGACTCGGTGCGATTTGCGTTGAAAAGCGATTTGCTATTCAATTACAGTGACAACAATGGGAATTATATCATTCAAATCGGTTCGAACATCACGGCCCAATTGAAAGCCAAAGATTTAAAAAAAACATATTTTTTTATTGGGAACTATAACCTTATTCGGAGTAAGGACGAAGAATTCCAAAACTCATGGTTCCTTCATGTACGGTACAATCAAAAACTTTCTAAACTATTTCGTTTGGAGGCTTTTCTCCAAAATCAAAACAATACGCGCCTCACCATCACGAGCCGCAATTTAATCGGTGCAGGGATACGCTTAAAATTCATATCGACGGAAACGGGAAAGGCTTATTTTGGAAATTCCTATATGTACGAAATAGAGCAGATAAAAGAACCTAAGCAACAGTTTTACAACCATAGAAACAGTAGTTATTTGTCGCTATCACAGCATTTTAAGAGAACGAAGCTCGATTTGGTTGGCACGGTCTATTTTCAACCTCTATACAACAACATCGCCAACCATCGTGTTTTAGCACAGCTGAAGGCGGAATTACCCTTGGGCAAGCGATTGCGTTTTTCGGCTTTGTACAATTATTTTTATGCCAGTTTTCCTGAAAACGACACTTCGGACTATTCCTCGAATTTACAGCTTGGGCTAACTTTTCAAATATAAAATACCACACGACTCGTTTAATCTAGGCTGGCGACCTTGGGTTCCTCATAGGAAAGACGGTAAATAGCATCCCCAAAGTCATCGGAAATCAATAAGGAACCGTCTTTTAATTCTAATATGTCTACAGGTCTCCCGAACGCTTCTTGCGTTTCTTCATTGAGCCATCCGTCCAGAAAGGTATCGTAGCTTACGGCCTTGTTGTCTTGCAAGGTTACCGTTGAGATTTTATAACCTACTTTGGAGCTCCGGTTCCACGATCCATGTTCGGCGATAAAGGCCAATCCCTTATATTTTTCGGGGAACATGCCCCCCGTATAGAACTTGATTCCCAAAGGAGCTACATGGGCCCCTAACGCCTGAACGGGTGCTACAAAATCCGAACAGGGATGTTGGCTGCCGAACTCCGGGTCCGATACAGTGCCCCCATGACAAAACGGATAGCCAAAATGTTGGCCCGCTACTGTAACGCGATTTAGCTCACAAGGTGGAATGTCATCTCCGAGCATATCCCTGCCGTTGTCGGTAAACCATAATTCCTCCGTTTCCGGATGCCAGGTAAAGCCGACGGAGTTCCGTACGCCCTTTGCATAAATTTCCCTGTTCGTACCGTCCGGGTCCATTCGAGTGATGGTCGCGAAACGCTCGTCTTCCTTCGATTTATCACAAATATTGCAGGGTGCGCCTACTGGTACATATAATTTTCCGTCGGGACCGAAGGCAATATATTTCCAACCATGGTGAAACTCTGTCGGATAGTCGTCATAGACCACTTCCGGGGACTTTGGAGTACTTAACTGCTGTTCTATGTTGGGATACCGCAAAAGTCTACCCACCTCTGCAACATATAATGCGCCATCTTTGAAGGCCAGGCCGTTGGGCACCTTCAGAGTAGTGTCGAGAACAATCATTTTTTCCGCCCTAAAATCCCCATCCAAATCCTGAAGCGCGTAAACGGTATTCTCATTTCTCGTACCAACAAAAAGAGTTCCATTGTCGCCCATAGCCATTGAACGCGCTCCGTCTATACCCTCCGCAAAAACATCGATCTTAAATCCTTCGGGAAGATTTAAACTATCTATGGCCAGATTACCTTCATAGGGAGGTGCTTCTTTGGCAATGGGAACTTCAACAACCTCTTTTTTATCCTCTTTACAGGACGCAATAACAAGGCAAAGAAGTAATGCGAGTCCGCCTTTTCCGACTAATTTTTTCATACGATGATTCATTTTAAGAAGAATATAAAGATACTCAAGCCATTTTCACCCTCCAAGTACTGCTAACAATTTTAGCTAACCGTTTCGCCGTTTATGGTAGCTTCCACTGTAGAAATCGACATAGACGGACAATGACATTTCAGAACTATTCGTGCAGTTGATCGGTAAAACTTCTTAGCTTTAGCCGTTTCGGGCCTAGTCCTAGAGCTTACGGAGCCATTCTTGAGCTAAAACCCACAAATGAAGCAACTAAACCAGAAACTTTGCGGGGATATGGATATCAACCTTGAGCCCAGAAGATATAGAGACTGAGGCTTACATGAGTTGCACTTAATAATTCAAAACAACAATGCGTATGAAAATAGTTTGGAAAATCCTTTCCTACCTCTTGGCGGCATTCTTTATATACGCTGGCGTGCAGCACTTTATAAAGCCCGTATTCTATGAGCCATTTGTCCCCTATTTTCTGCCTTACAAATCCTTATTTGTCTATGCTTCTGGGGTTTTGGAAGTCTTATTCGGTGTTTTGGTATTCGTGCCGAGGTTTGCAAGAGTGGGTGCGACAGGTATATTACTATTATTGATTGCCTTTCTTCCGGTACATATCATGGACGTATTTGCGGAAACTCCGGCTATCGGAACGAAAACCGCGGCCTATATTCGACTTGCCGTTCAGTTTCTATTTATCGCATGGGCCTTAGGGGTACGAAAAAGTATCACAACCAAATAAACACTTATGATCGGCCCAGCTTACGTAAAGCGACCCATTGTTTCAGTTTTTCCCTCGAATCCGTTGCTGGGTAGCCAAGTACCGTCTTACCGGCAGGCACATCTGCCAATACTCCCGAACCGGCACCAACGACCGCCCCGGAATGTATGGTCGTATGGTCTTTGATGGAAGCGCTGCCCCCGATCATTACACCGTCGCCCAAGGTAACGGAGCCTGCCAACCCGCTGCTACCTGCCATAATACAGCACTTGCCCAAAACACAATTGTGCGCAATTTGAACCAGGTTGTCTATTTTGCAACCATCGCCAAGGATCGTTGAACTGAACTTACCTCGATCTACGCAGGAATTGGCCCCGATTTCGACACCATTTCCTATGACCACATTACCGATATGGGGAATCTTGACCAACCCCTTACCGTCCTCGCTCGGCCGATAGCCGAAGCCATCGGCACCGATACTTACGTTGTTGTGAAAAATACAGTGGCTTCCGATAACCGAGCGTTCCCGGATTACCGTCCCAGACCAAACAATGGTTTGATCTCCGATAGTGGTTTCATCGAAGATACTTACATTCGGGTACAACACGACACCTTTACCAAGAACCACATCTTCCCCGACGTAACATCCCGCACCAATTTTGACTCCCTCCCCTATTTTTACCGAACTAGCAATAGTGGCGGTAGGATGAATGGCTTCACTACCTAAGTGCGGGGCTTGCGGTGCAAAGACCTCCAGCAATTTTGCCATGGCCAAATCGGCATTCTTGACTCGGACCAAAGCCCTATTAGCGTCAGGTTCAATTGCGATATTCTCATTTACTATCGCAGCACCCGCATTAGAGTCGGCCCACATAGCTGCATATTTACGATTCCCGATGAATGTTATTTGGGCTGCACTGGCTTTGGCAATTTGTTCGAGGCCAGTGAATTTTTGGGCTGATTCACCAACAACGATTCCGTTTACGAGCGAACCGATTTCTTCGATAGTATATGATTTCATTGTTTTTCGGGTATAAAAAAAGCGCCAACAAATGTTAACGCTTAAATATAATATTAAAATCTTTTGACAGGAACCATCTACGGGTTCTATATTTTTTTGACACGAACAGCGTTCATACCACGTGCTCCTTTTTCCAGCTCGAACTGCACCGTATTATTCTCCTCGATCTCATCGATAAGACCACTTACATGACAGAAATACTTTTCGTTATTTTCGCTATCGATTATAAATCCGAAGCCTTTGGAATGATCAAAAAACGAAACCTTTCCATTTCTGATCGGGTTGAATTTATCCTCATCGGATTCTTCCTTCTTGGGTATACCCAAAACGATATCCTCAGCATCAATTTTGACCTTTAACGATGGGTCCGGCGGGGTATCGACTAGGTTTCCATTAAAATCGACATATGCCAATGGAATTCCTCCTCCTTTTTCTTTCGCTTCAGCTCTACGGGCTTCTTTGCGTTTTGCTTTTTCCTCTCGTTTTTTACGGCGCTGTTTTTCTTTTTCAGTCTTATTGTACGTTTGCTGTGATTTAGCCATTCATAAGTTTTGATTAATACTAACTAAAAGTGTGCCAAAGGAAATTCTGATTCTAAACGAATGTTGTTGAAAAGAAAAGAAGATAAACAATTGAATTACTAAGAGTTAGCGAGTGCTATCGGAATAATAAGATGTTGTTTTTCCCTTGAACCTTTACAAATATATGACATATGATCTAATTTTATGTGTCCTATCGGTTCAAATTCATGACAATACTTTCTCATTTTACACTCTCTTCGGACACTGTAAAGGTAAATGTCGCTTTACCTTGCGTGGCCGTCCAAAAATTTTGGGAACCGTTCCAGTCGGGAGAAGCGTGTCTTGAGAAGTTTTCCAAATCGGTATTAATCGCTTCTGTTTTTGCTGAAGCTATCGGTTCCTTTGAAATAACGATGGCCAAAGCGGTAAATGCTTTTTGAGACAGGTCGAACGACGGATTTCTCACGCCTTTGGCACTGATCATCATTCCCGGTGAATGCGTTTCTATCAAATCGGCGCTGAATAGACCACTCGAGTTGATGTCAACCGGGTTAACGGCTACCATCACCGGCTGCAATTCGGTGCTTGGTATCAAACCCATTAGATATAATTCTAAATTGCCATAAACTATGGAGTTGCCACCGTTCGCAAATTTTCCAAAACCATTTTCACCATTCAGTTTACCTTGATAAGTGCCGTCGCCATTGTCGACCACTTCATCAAAACCTCCCAATTGACCAGCGGTACCGGCATAGCCCCAATGCCCGCCGAAGGTAGAAGGTAAAAAACCTTTATTCGCCCAAGTGTGGGCGATTTCGTGCAGAAAAGGTCCCGTTCTTATATATTCCGCACGCGGCATATAAATCATACTTTTCAGCTTTCCTGAGGAACCATAGTTTGCCGAAAGATCGAAGAGCCCAGCCCCAAGGCCTTGAATTAGATTCTGTACCGAAGTGGACCTTCCATAGAACAAATCGCCAGGGTGGGTTTCCTCTACGGAAAGAATGATTAGAAAGTCGAAATCATCCTTGAGGTATTGGTACACTTTAGTGGAAATCATATTCAGATTACCTTCTCCAGAAATGAATTTATTGTATTCAACTTCGGGGAGTACATAATTCACGAACATACGCTCGGCGTTCAATACCAGATTATTCTCGAATACTACATCTACAGCAGGTTCGGCCTCTGGTTCTTCCGGTGTCCCCGGGTTTTCGGGAATCTCCGGTTCCAAATCCGTTTCGGAATCGGCATCGATTTCCGTTTCGATGTCTTGCTTTGAATCATCCTTGCTACACCCAGTATTTAACAGCGCAAAAGAAAATAAGAACAATACGGCAAATAGTTTCGAAAGGTAGTTTTGGGTTTTGATTTTCATCATCTTGAGCTTAAAGTGCTTGTGCAGCTACAACCCAAAAAAGATGATTAAATTTTATTCCATCGATAAAGAACTCATAGTTACGACATGCTGCACGATTGAATACAGAAAAGCGCCTGATATTTGATATCAGGCGCTTTATACTTTTCGAACAATAGCTGTTTTAATCTTTTAACGTAATTTGTTCTGTTGTCCCGTCAGGATAATTTATCAAAGCAACATCATCACAAGCACCATCCCCAAAATCTACGGAAACCGCGAGGCCGTTCTTTGAAAGCAAGAGAAGCCCCTCACCTGTATACGCACAAGTATATTTCTTTTTTAAAAGATTTTCAACAACTGCGCTATATGTATTTCCATCGCTGGTTATTGTCCATTCGCCGTCAAGCGTTAGGCTCTGGTCTTCTAGACTATTAAAAACGAATCCGATGATTTTTGTCCCTCTTTCACTTAATTCCTTACCATCCGACATCACTACCTGCATATCGCTTTCCACCGTAAAAACAAATCCTTCTTGTTCATCGTCATGGTCGAAAGTAAAGGTCTTGTTGCCCGAGATTTTGATTGTACCGATTGTAAAATCAGTATAGGTAACACTAATTTCAGTGGACTCTTCCGCAATGGAATAGTTTGCGGTAATAGTACCATTTATTAAATCGCTGCCATCAACAGTGCAGTCATTAAACGTGATGGTGGTTATAGTATTTGAAGTTTCGATTTGCTGACAATCAGTACTTTTAGCAGTCTTTTCGGTTTGATCGCTAGAGAAAATGTCTGTCAGTAGTCCATCGGTTAGACTGGACAACTCGTTGGCTTCCAAAATGGTCTCGACTTCCGCTGATGTCAATTGGGCATCCTGATCGGCCAATTCCCCTAGGTCGTCGCTACATGCAATAATTAACAAACAAAGGGCAAGTGCCCATAATGCCGGTTTAAAAAAACCTTTGACTAAATCTTTCATGATATTCTGATTTTTAATAGTTCAATAGCTATTAAAACGTGAGGATATCCGATTTAGTACGATTATTACGATAGGGAAATGTTAAATTTTGTGTACTTAGTATTACTTAATGGTGTATCCGTAGCTAAGTCCGATAATATGACGGGTCTCTCTACCGTCAGCTTCAAAACCGCTTTGGTAACGGTAGTAGAAACCTATTTCACCTGCATTTTTCATGTCGTACTCCGAACCCAGTGTAATCCGATATTTATCGGTCTCTTCATCCCCTACGTTCAATTTGCTCCAAACCTCAAAAGCGAGTTCAGGGTCTAATTTCCAGTTTTTGATTTTGTATTCCGCGGAACCCTTTAGTCTCAGAAACTGACGCGCGACATCGTCTACCCCCAACTCATTCTTATTTTGATACCTGAGGCGATATCCGAGGTCGAAACTACCTACATCATGCTTGTATTTTAAATCGAATTGATACCTGAAATGGTTTTCATATCCCTGTATATTGCCTCGAGTGTCATTTTCAAAAAGATATCGAAGACCTACACCGAATTTCAATCCCTTCACGATTCGCCGATCGATTTGGAACTCGCCAAAATATTCATCTACCAACCCGAAATTATCTTTTAAACGCAATTGGGCTTCTAGGCCGAAATCCCAGTTTTTGCTAGGCTCATAACCTAACTTCAGCTTATTCCACGAAAGAACATCACTACTTTGCGCAAAAGTCAAAGTTGAAAGCGATAATAGAAACAAAACTACTAGGTTTCGGGAGGAGCGATTCATATGATTTATTTAGTTGGCTTGTCCTTATAATAATAAATGGTAAGTTGGGCGGTATCCTTTAAAAAGTCGACATTGCCGATTTTAATGCGGTTTATTTCAATTCCTGTTCGCGCCTCCAGGTCGGCTTTCAATATTTTTTTATTCTCCGGTAGGATATTCTCGATTTTCTCATAGACGATTTGCTTGCTCACCTCGTTTTTTAAGGACCAGAACCGCTCTATAATGGTAACGGCCCCGACTACCAAAAGATTGCCTACAAGTATCTCAACATAGCTCATTTTCTTGTTCGCTAATGAGTTGATTACGGATACTCCGATAACGACGAAGAGATAGGTCATCTCTTTAATTTCAATGGGATCCGTTCTATAGCGGATAATACCAAAAATGGCGAATAGACCCAAGGCCATACCCATATCCAATTCAAACTTTTTAAGCGTAAAGCAGATGAAAAATATGATGATGCTGATAAGGTAATAGGTAAATACGTAATCTCGTTTGTGGGTAGAGGGATAGTATAAAAAACGAATGATAATGGTCAAAAAAAACATATTGAGGAAAAAGCGGAAAAGCATCTTCCATAAATCATCATCGAACCATGGTATGTCCAAAAATTCCATTAGGCAGTTATTTTTTTGATTTTATTCAATTTCTCTTTAAAACGGTTTTTTTTGATACCATCGTATAAACTTGCCATACCAATACAGTATTTGCTTATGCGATAAGGCTTTATCTTTTTCTCCTTTAGGATTGTGAATAGCGGACTACTTCGATTCAGTTCGGCTTGCTTTATTTCAGCGATTACCAAATTCCCCATCTTTACGCTACTTCCATTCTGTTGAAAGGTTAGGTTCGTATCAAAGGTAATACGCTCATTTCGGCCGACCAAAGTAACTCGTTGAAAGTTGTTCCTAATGGTAGGAACAATGTTTAAACCCGTACTCAGCTGAGTAGACAAGAAGGATTCAGCCTTTTCAGATAAGGTATCCCGAAACTCAGGAATCTTAGCGCGTATCTTGTTCATACGCCCTTTGTTGCTCTTATGTTTCACCTCAAGAAATACCAGGTCAGTATCATCGTAGCGGCGTATTCTTATTTTAGTACGGAACAATTTTCCGTTGTGGTGGTCGGTATAAAACTTAAGATTATGGGTGTCGAAATATTGATTGCTGTAGCCCATTTGTCGCGAACCACCAATTTGCAATACACTGTAGTCGTCATTCGCCCTCCCAAGGATGTCTTCCAATTCATTCATATGAAAGATAAATTTCGTATCGACCCTATCCATAAGGGAAACGGCGTTGATTTCCTTCAAATCAACACTATCGAATGAATTAAGTATCTGCAATGAATTGGGTAGGCTCAGAATTGGAAATTAACGATATCAACCTACAAATGTAGCAAACAATTTTGTTTATGATTGCTTCTATAGCGTCGTCGTTTAACTGTAATGCGACAAAATGTGACGCTAAATTACAAGTTTTGGGTTCAAAGGGTTTCTATGAGCTGCTTTAAAATCGTATACGATTTGCTATCTTTATCGTATGAATAACAAGGCTAATCTAAGGGATACCGTACGCGAATATTTACTACAGCAAATGCGAAAGGGGCATTTGAACGCGGGCGATTCTATAAATCTCGCTGCGTTGTCGCGCGAATTGAACGTTAGTGTCACCCCTATACGTGAGGCATTGACCCAATTACAACAATCACAGGTAATCGAGGCCATTCCGAATCGTGGTTTTTTTATTAAAGAGCTCAGCAACGATGAAGCGAAAAACCTTTATGAAATCGTAGCCCAACTAGAAGTCTTGGCCTTGGAACAGTCTCATTTCGATGAAGGCACTATCACTTATTTGCGCACACAGCAAAAATTAATACAACAGGCGGATGATCCGTTGGAGCGTATTAACGCTTACATGGATTTTCATACGCTTTTGACTAAAAACTATGGCAATTCAGTGGCCCAGCAGATACTTGGCGACTTGAGAACACGGGTTTTCCTGTATGAAAAAACTTTTATGGCCGACGATTCTTTTTACTACAACTCCGATAACCAGCACGAAGCCATTATTTCGGCTATCGAAGAAGACAACTTACCTTCGGCGGCACTTGTGCTGCGAATGAACTGGCTATTAATACAGGATTATATCGAAAAACAATTGATCCTATTGTAGGTCAATCGGCCGGAAAGAGGCTTCTATCCAAATCGGGAATTAAATCCAAGGCATTTTTATAGTAAACCTTTTTCAAGACGTCATCCGGCAAATCTAGCCCGTACATCGCCCAAAAGGCATGGTATTTCTTGTAATAGGGAAAGTACTCGTCATCCGACTCCAGCACCCTGAAATAGGTGGGGAATTCTTCGGGTTTCCAACTGTCCTTCCCAAAAAGAATTCGGTCTTGGTATTTAACGAAAAAGGCATGGGCATTCTTTGGTTGCCTGCCAAGCTCGGCGATAACGGCGCCGATACCTACGTACATATTCGGTATTTCTTCCATCAACTCCCCTAGTCTCGTGAGATTATTTGCATACCAACCCATATGGGCATTTATAAATTTAGTCTCCGGATGGTTTTTGAACATACGGTGCTGCTCATCGATAATCTGCTGCCAGGGCGCCGGGTCTGTGGCGGAACGCTTTCTACGGTTATGGGTCTTCAATTCAAGCCATCTCTCATTTTCACTATTCATTGGGTCCCAAAACGATTTCGGGTCGGCAGCATGAATCAGCACTGGAATGCCTAAGGCACCACATTTCGCCCAAATGGGATCTATGCGAGGATCATCTATTGCCAATCGCTTGCCATCCGTATCCTTATATCGAAGTCCAAGACTTTTGTACACTTTCAAACCCTTGGCCCCGTTTTTTACATCTTCTTCCAATTGTGCGACCGCTTTTTGGGCCCAATCTGATTCACCTACACCCTCAAAGTCTACGTTGGCGAAAACCACGAAACGGTTTGGGTAGTTTTCCGTAATGCTCTTTTGCATCTCTTGTATCCGCTTTCCGGAACCTCCGCTAAGATTGACCATAATAGCTTCATTTATGTCATCCATATCCTGAATCATTTCATTCAGTGCCGTCGGGGACATGTCCCGTTGGTGGCTATGCACATCGATAAATGGAAATTTTGCCTTGGGCACTTCCGCTCCCTCGACGACCAATGTTGATTTCGGATTGTATTCCTCAAAGCTCATCTCTTGAGCTTTGGCGGTCAATACAATGGAGAAAATAAAAATTAGCAATAAATTGATTTTCATTATTTTAAATTTATTCATGTATTTAAATGGTTTAATCTTGAATAGTCCGCTTCCGTATCAATATCGGCGGTTTTAACACCCGCCTTCAAGAGGTGGATATCAGCCATATTCTCCGCTAGAAGTTCTTTAGCGCCATATTCGGAATTTAATTCGCTCAACTGCTCAAAATACTTCGAACCGAATAAGGCAGGTACTCCTGCCCTATTTCCGTAGTCCGTTGCTACGATATTCTTTTGGCTCCCTTGGAAAGTTGAGCGTACGTTATTGAGGTAATCGGCATCGATAAAAGGTTGGTCGCCCAACATAATCAAAACAACTTCGAATGGCGTTTCTTTCTTTGAAAGGAATTGCATTCCGCGGGCAATGGAACTACCCATCCCATTCTCCCAATCCGTATTGACTACGGAAACCGTTCCAGGTTGAAGTGAATTTCGAATAATGTCGGCATTTGCCCCCAGCACGACCACCGCCTCATCGCATCGTGATGCATTGGCATTATTGACGGCATTTTGAAGTAGGGTTTGCGAACCCCACGGAAGTAACTGTTTAGGCCGGCCCATCCGTGAAGAGGAACCGGCCGCAAGAATAAGTACTGCACATCGGTCTGTATTCATGTAATCCAATCTATGGCAGCGGGACGTCGAAGAAGAAAACCAAATCGAATGGTCGTATCATCCAATTATTTCTTTGTCTGTATCTTTCCAAAAATCTGGAGCTTCCATAAAAGGTTGCTTGTAAATACGTTTACCAGTCGCCGCTTTCAAGGCATTTGCCACGGCACCTCCTGCAGGTGGTAATGTTGGCTCGCCAAGACCCGTCGGAGAAAGTTCGTTCTGTATCAAATGGGTTACCACCTCTGGGGCTTCCATCATTCTGATCAAACGGTATTTATCGTAATTGTTAGCCGTGGGGGCACCTTTTTCAAAACCGAAATTTCCGTACATGGCATGCCCAACGCCGTCTATGACGCCACCCTCTATCTGATTCAAGGCTCCCAGTGGGTTTACGACTATTCCGCAATCCACTACACAAGTCACCTTTTTAACTACTGGCATACCGTTCTCCATCTGTACATCGGCCACTTCGGCTACATGCGTATTATGACAATAATATGAGACAAAACCTTGATAAGTGCCTTCGGGCTGTTTGCCCCAACCTGATTTTTCTACAGCCGTACGGATTACGTTTTGCATTCGTTCAGGATCATACTGAATTCGTTCGTCGTCAGTACCTTTTACTTTTTCCAAGAGGTCTAAACGCAATTTAATTTTATCGACCTCCATCAATTCGGCCAATTCATCAAAGAACGTTTGCTCGGCGTATGCCAGAAAGTTGGTGTAAGGTGCGCGCCATGCACCAGTGGTGACATTGCTCTCGTAAAAGGCCGTATCCACTTGGTAATTTTCCAACGCCCCTGCCGGGAAAAAGTTGGCGATGAGCCCGTACATATTACCATTGATGGCAGCTTCCTTAAGATGATACCCGGTCAATTCGCCATCTTTTATCGATGCTTTGATACGGTATTTGATTGCGGGCCGATATACGCCCGTCATCATGTCATCCTCCCTTGAGGAAACCATTTTGACCGGCTTTTTAATCGCATCCGAAATTTCGGCAGCCTCATATACAAAGTCCCCATAGAGCCTTCGTCCGAAACCACCTCCCATACGCGTCATTTCCAGATGCACATCAGCTACGTCGCGACCTAAGAGCTCCGCAACGGTAGCAGCGGCATCGGCAGGAGTTTGAACCGGACCGACCAGATGTATTTTTTCATCCGTTACATTCGCGAAGAAATTCATCGGTTCCATACAATTGTGTGGTAGGAAGGGGGATTCGTAGGTGAGTTCCAATACCTTATCGGCCTGTGCGAACGCCCTATTCACGTCTCCGTCCTTACGCTGGGTTACGAAATCCTTGCCATCCAACAATTCCATAAGCTTTTTATCCTGAAAATCGGAACTTTCCAAGGGACTGACATCTGTCCACTTGGCCTTTATTGCCTTCTTCCCCTGCATTGCGGCCCAGGTGTTTTCTGCAATTACAGCGACTTTTTCACTTTTAACCATTTGCACGGTCCAATTTACTTCGTCTTTCCCCATAAGTTCGTTGACCTTGCTTCCGATACGGATTACATCGATAACACCAGGAACTGCTTTCGCCGCCGTATCGTCAAATGATTCGAGTTCTTGACCAAAAGCGGGTGGCCGTAATACCGAAGCATAAACCATTCCTTCAACTTTGTAATCCAACCCGAAAAGTGGTTTTCCGGTAATAATTTTTTCTATATCCACATTACCCACATCCGTACCGATAACGGTATAGTCTTTCGGTTCCTTTAAGGTAACATTTTCGGGTACTTCCAAGCCAGCAGCTTCTTCGACTACATCTCCATAACCTAAAGTCTCACCTTTACCGTTCGTGATAACACCCTTACTTGCCGAACATTCAGTTGCATCGACACCCCAGCGTACCGCCGCGGCGTTGACCAACATTTGTTTCGCAGTTGCTCCTGTTTGACGTAGGGCATCCCATCCAAAACGAATAGACTGGCTTCCCCCAGCAACTTGCCGCGTATAATTTTCAGTATCCAAAATGCCCTGCTGTACATGCACATTTTCCCAGAGCACATCAAGTTCTTCCGCTATAATCATAGGCATGGATGTCTTTACCCCCTGCCCTATTTCCGGATTGGGAGAGAAAATAGTGACCATCCCATTTTTGGCAATCTTGATAAAAGCATTGAAATCCTTAAAATCCAATTTTGAAATATCCACCGGTGGTTTTGCGTTCGGCTTACAGGCATTGAACAAATTAAACCCGATGAGCAGTCCGCCGCTCGCAAGGGACGAGGTGCGCAGAAAATTTCTTCTGCTAAAGGTTATGGATGGCGTTGTATTTGACATAGTAGTTACTTATTTAAATGATTTGCTTTCCGTTTTTGCGGAGGTATTAATTTATAGGATACACCTCTTGTTTCGGTATAACCTGGAAAAACGTGGGTGCTCAAACGAATTTTAAGCCTGCGAACCCATATTTTCGGCTGCAATACCTACTGCCCTGTGAATTCTATTGTAGGCCGCACAACGGCAGATATTGCCGTGCATCGCTGTCTTGATTTCTTCTGAAGAGGGATTCGGATTTTTTTCCAAAAAGGCCGATGCTGTCATAATTTGACCAGCCTGACAATATCCACATTGTGGTACATCTACCTCTTTCCAGGCCTGTTGTACGGGATGCGAACCATCTTCCGAAAGCCCTTCGATGGTCGTAAGCGCCTTACCTTCGACAGAGGCCATGGTCAAAGAGCAGCTGCGAACCGCGACCCCATCTAAATGAACGGTACAGGCACCACACTGTGCAATACCGCAACCGAATTTGGTTCCGACTAGGTCGAGTTGGTCCCGCAGAACCCATAAAACAGGACTGTCCTCACTGGCTTCTACCGATGTCGACTTTCCGTTTAATTTAAATTGATACGTTGGCATATGCATTAATTTTTAGGATAGCATTCTTATTTATTGTTGTAAGTTATCGAATTTTTAAAGGCTATGGTCTTAATCTATCGTTAAGGGATTGTTAACGAACCGATTATTTTTTATGTGAACTTGAAGTTTCTACACCTTGCGACACCTTTAAAGCGCAACGCTGTTTCAATCTAAAAGTTCTTGCTATCGGCACCCACTCGTAAAGAAATCGAAGTCGGGCTATCTCCATTTGCCTCTCGAATTCGTATGGTTTGCGGTTATGCATATCCCCGAACCCGAGGGTTACATCATTCAGGACTAATTCAAATTACTTCACCTGATGGTTAAGTGGGTATCCCCCAATGAATGGGATAGCCAATACGCTTTAGCGACCTGGCACTACATTTTTTCAGACCCCTTTACGCTAATAACAAGTAACTTATTACTACTGAAAGCCGATATTTCTGGATTAGTTTGTTCAGGATTCACCTGAAACAACAAAAATTTCATTAACAACCTTTAACATATTTTTTTCATGGCGCAATACTTTCTATTGATTTTGTTCGTTTTGCATGATGAACGTATAACTAAATTTTGAGAATGAAAACCTGCACTAAACTAGCAACCCTGTTTTTTATCATTTGTTTGGCTTTTTCATGTGGAAATGCCGATGATGATGTCAATTTTGGTCTAAACCTTGGCGAATTGGGCGAGGGAAAAACAGTTGATGATTGTCTGAATCTTGGCGATAATGAATTGATTCCCTCTATCCAAGACCAGTTTACCGCCCTACCTGGAAAAGTTTCCATCTTTTTCAAGGTTTCCGACAGTGAAGGAAATCCGGTTCCGGGATTGACCGCGGATAATTTTACCATTTACGAACAGGGAAGAAACGACGAATGCTTTAATACGATTTCAACATCGGAATCACAGGCCCGAATTTCACCCAATTCACAAATCTTCAGTAACAACAGCCTTTTGGTACTCGATTTGAGTAATAGTGTACTTAGCAGTAGTCTAACCGAATTGAAAACAGCTACCACTAGCTTCGTCAACAATGTCATGCCCACAACGACCCAAGAATCGTTTAAGATGGCTATTTATTGGTTTGACGGTGAAAACGAACTACACCTACTCAACCCTTTGACAGCCAACAAAGATGAATTGATTTCCGCTATCGACGGTATAACCGATGACATTAGCAACGATCCCTCAACGGATTTATACGGTGCAGTGATCAAATCTACGGATATCGCTTCAGAACTATTGGATGCCAGCACCGAAGGAGAAAAAATCGGTGCGGCCTCGATCATCATTTTTACCGATGGAACCGATCAGGCTTCCCGTTTCACCCAAGAAGCGGCGCAAAGGAAAGTAGACAATGCAGACCCCAATATCGCTTTCTTTACGATTGGTTTGGGTGGCGAAATAGATACGGAAATCCTAACGGATATTGGAAAGACCTTTAGCGTATTCGCTGGAAATAAGGAAGAATTGGAGACTACCTTCAACGATATCTCTTTTCGAGTTTCCGAACAGGCCAACAGCTTTTACCTTTTTGAATATTGCAGCCCTAAACGCGATGGTAGCGGGGAAAACAATCTTGCTATACAGGTGCAACAAGGAAGTCGGCAAGGTGCGGTACAAACAAAATTCAGCGCTTCGGGCTTTACTGGAGGGTGCGAATAACCTACTTTACGAATTGGAAATTGAAAGAGCGTCGCCATGATGCTCTTTTTTTATTCCAAAAATCCATATTCGAAATATTCAAAATTTCTTCACAATTCCCACAAAGCCGCAATAAAAATCCGTTCTCACCTATTTGACGGTAAAATTTAGCCGGTAGAACATCCTTATCCGCTTTCCCTACGTATAAACCTCTAGAACCATAACGCATAAATATTTACAAAATGAAAAAATCAATTTTTATTAGTGCCCTTTCGATTGCAGTTTTAGCTTCCTGTGTATCTAAAAAGAAATACGTTGCTTTGGAAACCGATTTGGCGGAAACCAAAAGTAGCTTGTCGAAAACACAGGTGGAGAAAGAAGAATTGGAATCGAAAGTTTCTAAAATCGAGGCCCGTGTTGCCGAGTACAATGACAAAATCAATTCCTTAAAGGAAGTTAATGACAGTCAATATACCTCTGTGGATGATGTAGCGGTAATGAGCAACAACACCAAGGCAAAGATGCGTGCTACGCTTGAAAAGGTAGACCAAGACAAACTAGCAGCGGCCACTACGCTTCAAGATTCCATGAATCTGGCGGTATCGTACCATCTGAAAAAATCGATAGCCGATGAAGAAGACGATATCAACGTTGATATCGACAAGACCGTTGTTATGATCAATATCTCCGATAAGTTGTTATTCAACAGCGGTAGCTATAGAGTTAGCAACAAGGCCAATACCATTCTGGAAAAATTGGCATCCGTAATCAATTCAGAGCCTAGCATGGAGGTAATGGTCGAGGGTCACACCGATTCTAGAACTATTAGCACTGAAATGTTTCAGGACAACTGGGACTTGAGCGTAAAGCGTGCAACATCGATAGTTCGTATTTTACAGAACAAGTACAACGTTGACCCTGCAAAACTGATTGCTTCAGGTAGAAGTAGCTATGTGCCACTTGTAGAAAATGACTCAAAAGAGAACCGTGCTACAAACCGACGCACAAGAATCGTGATTATCCCTAATTTGGATAAATTCTTTGCGCTTTTAGAGGCTGAAAGCCTGTAAAAGCGAGTTCTTCGAACAAATCATACACTTAAACGGGAGGCGCATGCCCCCCGTTTCTTTTTTCCTCCCTTCGGTCGGGTTTTTGGCATCTTAATTGTTATACTATCAGAGCACCCCAGCTTTAATGACCACCTGCATCCTAAAGACTATGAAATCGTTTCACGTAAAAATTGGAAATTATGGATGTATTATACAATTTTGTTCAGAACAGCTCCCTCGAAGGGATGCCTAGATGGTATCAAGTCACCAGCCTTTTCTTTTTGGCCGTTATACTATTCCTTATTTCATTTTCATTGTTCGAACTACTCAGCGCGGACCTGTATCGGCCCATACAATTTGGGTACTAGTGTACAATTCAATATCGACCATCCCTGTTTTCAGCGAGCCCACTTTCACCATTACTAGTGAAGAACAAGGGCCATGTGCGAGGTAATTTAGCATTGGTAACGTCCCGCTAAAACCTTGGAATCATGAAAAATTATCTTTCAGCTAGTATTATTTCACTTACGGTGCTTATTTCGGTGATACTGTTTACCCGTGCCTACCATAACCGGCATCGAAGCAACGATATTATTCATGTAACCGGTCTTGGAGCAAAAGATTTCAAGTCCGATCTGGTCATCTGGTCCGGAGGCTTTGATAAGAGTGGAAAAAGCTTGGAAGAGGCTTCCCGCCTTTTGCAAACGGACAAGGAAATTATTCGCCAATACCTCCTTGCAAAGGGCGTAAAGGACGCTCAAATCGTTTTTTCGGCCTTGGATATTCAAAAGGATTATTCGACCATCTATTTTGAAAATGGAGGCATCAAAGAACAACGTTTTGAGGGGTTTATCCTCCGTCAGACGGTAAAAATCGAATCCAACGAGGTAGACAAAATCGAAGAAATCTCTCGCTCGATTACCGAATTAACGGATAAGGGAATCGGCTTTTACTCGAACCGACCACAATACTACTATACCAAGTTATCCGAACTGAAAATAGAAATGGTTGCCGCGGCAACGGAGGATGCCAGAATACGCGCCGAACAAATTGCGCAAAACGCCAATGCATCCATAGAAAATTTGCGTTATGCCAAAATGGGCATTTTTCAAATCATAGCTCAAAACTCGAACGAAGACCTTTCATGGGGAGGTACCTTCAATACTTCTTCCAAAATGAAGACCGCCACTATCACCATGAAATTGCAATTTGGTCTATAAAGAACCGCATTGTTTCCAAAACCATTCACTTAAACGGCGTACGTCTACAAATAATGAATTCTACCGACAGGAAAAGCGTGATAGGAAACTGGTCGAACTTTTACAAATACGCCATGGTCAGCTTGTTCTCAGGACTTGTAGTCATCATCTCGGCGCTGTTTCTCTTTTTACTGAACATGAGTTGAACTGCTGGTACGCGCAATCATATCTATCGGTAAATCATGGCGTTTTTGAATACTGTACTTTTAGCGTCTTCATTTAAATCGATCAAAAATCCATTTACAACAGCGTAGCGGGGTTTCCCATCTTTTTCCAATAAAAAAGTTGGGTTAATACCTACCTCTAGATTCAATTCCGGTACTTCGTAAGCTTTACCAATGATGTGCAAAGGCAAGGGAGAGGATAACATGTTCATGGGGATTTTTTCGACACGCAAATAGGTGTAGCCATCTTTTAATAATGCTACGGGATCAGTGCCCATAGCCTTGAGTGCACTCATTGATTTTATGGGCTCCGGGTATACTTTTCCCGGTCTTATCGTATATCCGGTAGCATCAAAGGTTTCATAACCATAATAGGTCGATAAGTCTCCCTGGTCGATAATTCGACTGCTGTACCAAAAATCGCTACTATCCTCAATGGCTACTTCCAAACGGTTCATGCCAATATCTAAAATATAGGGCTTCCCTAAGAGCTCATAGGTGGCGTTTTCAATCTTTAAATCGAATAATTTCCGGTCGTTTTCGGGAATCGCTTCATAATCCGCTAACGGTATATCCTTATAATTTTCTTTCGCAATAGTGTAAATGGCCGAAAGAATGGAGACATAATTCAGCTTTCGTATCTCCTGTTTTTCGACATCATTGGGGTAGCCACCGGACTCTATCAAAATCGTGCTGGTTCCCCATTTTTGAATATTATCACCAAAGGCTCGTGGTTCAAAATCGTCGTTGTACCGTCCTACTTGTCCGGGTGCATATTGCTGAAGGATGTTGTTCATAAATACGATAACTTTCATCGCATTCCCACGTATCTCATCGATGTCTTTTTCATAATTATACGCCGGGGCCAGGTACGAAATCGTGGCCGGTTTTTCCGTGCGCTCCGCGTTGTAGTAGGTACTTTGATCGTGCAGATTGAAACCAAAGTCGGCATTTAGGCTATCCCGTACGCGCTTTAAAGTCAGACTTTCGGGCGATTGTAAGCGTAATGCATCACGATTGATGTCTACACCGAGCATATTTCTACGCTGGTAGCGTTCCGCCCCATCGGGATTTAACATCGGAAGGAAATGTAGGGTCAGATTATTTAAAATCTCCTCTTTTTCCGCAGTGAAATCCGCACTATCCAAAAAATTGAAGATATCGAAAATCGCCTGGGTTGCGGTGGGTTCGTCACCATGCATCTGTGACCAAAGGAACACATTGGTTTCGCCCCGTCCAATACTAATAAGAGACAAGTCGCGCCCTTCTATGGATTTACCGACCACCTTAACGGTAAATTGTGGGTCTACCCTGTATTTCGTCAATAACGGCTGCAATTGGTGGTGTTTGATCCTACGTTTGTCCAAGGAGGTTTCCTTATAGGTTTCGTAGGTCTCGTAGAGTTGGGAGGTAATATCGTCTTGCGCCTGACAATATAATCCGATGCAGGCGAACAGTAACACTAGTTTGGTTTTCATTAAATTCAGCTTTTTTCTGGTAATGGTTTAAAGTCTTCGTCTCGAACGGCCTTGCGTACTTTTTTCATAAAAGCCTTTCCTGGATCATCCTTAATGGTGCGGTAGCCGGCATCTTTCTCCAGCCATAATTTATGGCCCTCGAACAAGGTATATTCATAATGTCCGATCAGGTACTCGATAGGGAATTTCCTCTTCAAATATCTTACGAGCCATATGTTCGCTTGCATTTGGGCTTCCGTTAATGGCAAATCCCCGGTTCCACCTACATTTTCAATACCTATGGCACAATGGTTCAAGCCTATTACGTGTCGTGCCATGGTCGTTTCCGGGAGCAATCGATATATCGTACCGTCGCGGTCGACCATAAATTGTGAGCTAACGTTCAATGCGCTGGCGCCACTGATATCGGGGCGATCGGGCAAAGCGGATGGGTAGAAGGTTTCGAACGATTCTTCTAAGGTGGGAATGACCGTCCAGTGCAATACGATCATTTTAGGGTCGATGGTCGGCTCCTCCTGTTGCAGACCATACCGGTCGGATAGATAGTCTAAAGAAAGTTGTCTTCGTTCTGCATCGAACAGGATGGGCTTGTCAATGATTTCTTTGGGAACAAAACAGGAAGCGGATAGTGTTAGTACTCCGAGCCACAAAATGTACTTCATGTTATTTCGACTTTTTTTCGTCCACGGATTTTTCGACGCGATATTGAATGGTCAATTCCTGGTTTCCCCATTCCCTGGCTTTCTCGACATCCTTCCCCATAAAAATATCTATTTTATTGGTATATCTGCTGTTCATTTTATCCTTTACCAGATAAATACCGTCAAAACCCTCTATTTTAACCTGGGTGTTGTGGTCCAAACCCAAACCGATCAAATCCCGTGAAACGGCAATGCACTTCATTCCGGGCTTTAGAGTATCGCCCCAAGCGGCAAGATTCGGTTTTCCATCGGTCTGCCAACTCACCGAGTTGTATGCGGAAACCTTAACCGGAAGCGACTTCCATTCATATTTATCTTCCGTACAAGCCCCCAAAAAGTAGGTTGATACCAAGATAACAAGGTAAGAAATCAGAACAATCGATTTTTTCATCGATTCAAGGTAACAATACACCCTGTATCAAACAAAACTAATAGAAAGCTTTTTGTAAATTTGTACGCTATGAAGAAAGAAAAAAAACCGGATTATGTCGTTTTTGATGAAGAATCGCAAACGTACAATGGAAAATTGCTCCCCTACGCCAGTGGGGTTTCTGCACCGAAAATAGTTCCGCCGGACGTTACCACTTGGAAGAATACCAATATCGTGGCGGCCAACAATCAATTTAAAGCCCGCTACGAGAACATTCAGATGCAATATCAGGAAATGATGGAGCAATTTGAGTACAATAATCTTATTTACAGCGCAAAATACAGCTTTGAGCCAATAACGGGGAAAATCTACCACCTGTACCGCGCAAAGAATCAAAGTACTTTTCTTTCCTTGATTTCGCCGGATGAATGTAACTTCGATTACGTGGGAAGTTTTCGGCTAGGGCCGGATAAAATGTGGGAGAAAGTCGAGTAAGGATGAATAATTGCGAAAGATGGCGGATTGAAGACCGGAGACGGATAACGGATGAGCGGAAGCTGTAGGAGTCATTTATATATTGGCCTTAGGGTCGATTTTCCAAATTAGCGTGTAGCACGATGCCATTTCAATTTTCTGCGCAATCCGTTAAGCCTATGTTCGTAGTATTCTTTTTTCGGTTCCCGAACCTGCAACGATATTAAATAATAGAATTTGTCCCGTGGCAATTCGCCATTTGAATTTCAATACCCGACCACACCAAACCAATGAAAAAATTCCTTAGAGTTCTCCTTGTATTGTTTGTATTGTTGGCCATAGCCGGGCTCTACAATTACCCCAAGCTGAATATCGTCTCCGGATATGCATCGAAGAATGCAGCCTCAGCACATTTCATAGCCGACCGTTCTTTTGCCGATATCGCAACAAATGAAAATAATATGCCGCTGATCAAGCTGGCGGATATCAGCGAGAATAAAGGCAAGGTTTCTGCCGCTGTATTCGGTCTAATGGCGCGTAAAACCATTTGCCGAGACGGTCTTGGCTGTGTACTAGTCAATGAAGACTACGTCGAAACTAAAACCTTACCAACACCTCGGCGTTCGAAATCAGTAGACTCCTTACCCTTCCCCTATGGGAATTTTGGAACAACGGATACTGTATTCCGCAATGTGGATTATAAAAAATTAAAGGAAGCGGTTCACAAGTCTTTCGCAGACTATGACACGCAAAAAACCAGAACACTACTCGTAGCCTATAAAAATCATATTATCGCCGAGGAATACGGTGAAGGCTTTACCCCGGATACGCCCGTGCTGGGATGGAGTATGACCAAAAGCGTTTTAGCCACGCTCTATGGTATTCTGGAATACCAGGGCAAATTAGATGTGCAGCAACCCGCCCCGATAGCGTCCTGGCAGGAAGACGGTAGGAAAAACATCACCATAAACCATTTGCTACGTATGGAAAGTGGACTGGAATGGAACGAAGATTATGCCGCCATTTCGGACGTGACAAAAATGCTTTTTTTAGAACCGGACATGACAGCTTCCCAAGCGCGATTACCCACTGTCGCCCCTCCTTCGGAAATTTGGAATTATTCTTCGGGCACCACAAATTTACTGTCAGGGATTTTGCGAAAGCAGTTCAAAACACACCAGGATTATTTGGATTTCCCCTACGCCGCTTTAATCGATAGGATGGGAATGCATTCCATGCTTATCGAGGCGGATTTGGAAGGAAATTATATCGGTTCTTCCTACGGATGGGCAAGTACACGAGATTGGGCCAAATTCGGACTGTTGTATCTCAACAATGGCAATTGGAACGGGGAACAGCTGTTCGATACCGAATGGGTAGACTATGTCACCAAGCCCACGAAAGGCTCCGAGGGTGTTTACGGTGCCCATTTCTGGTTGAATGCCGGCGGTAAATATCCCGATGCCCCAAAGGATTTGTATTCTGCCAATGGGTTTCAAGGCCAGCGGGTGTTTATTATTCCCTCTAAAGATTTGGTCATCGTAAGGACCGGATTGGAGCAGGAACCTGTATTTGATGCCAACACGCTTCTTAAAGATGTGCTAGCGGCTATTGAGTAAACTTATCGTCCCACTCCTTTACTTTTAGGTTTCTTTAGGCCCAGATAACAATTTCTCTAGGCTACACCACAAATTTCCCTAATCTGACAACAATACTTTTGCCACCGGCTAAGATGGACGTAAGTTTACATCATAATAATCAACCAATAGTAATTTTTTTCATTTTCATATAGTGTTCTCGTAAAAGAGCCCCGTCTTAATTGATAGGGCTCTTTTTAGTTGAATGAACTTTGTCTTTTTCATTCCGCCGAAGGGCGGAATCTCCTATGAATTTAAATCAATGAAAACGACATATGCCTGCGCGGGCATAAACGCAAAGCGGGCAAGAGAAATGTACTAGAGAAGTAAAGAACTGAAAATTTTTAGGCTTGTAGCCCTTTGACTGCCTGAGGTCTTCCTTCAGATGGGCGCTTAGAATAACATTTTTGTGTTTACCTACATACCTGGCAACTTGAAACCTTCGATTGGAAGTTTTCTAAATTATTAACGCACACTGCTTGAAATTAAGTCGTGCAGTTAAGGAATCCACTTGTTTTTCCCGAAATCAGGCTTTCGTTTTTCCAAAAAGGCGTTCCTGCCCTCTTTTGCCTCTTCGGTACCATAGGCCAGGCGTGTCGCCTCTCCCGCGAATACTTGTTGGCCCACCATACCGTCGTCGGTCAGGTTCATGGCGAACTTTAGCATTTTAATCGATGTCGGGGATTTTTCCAAGATTTCCTGAGCCCATTGGTAGGCGGTTTGTTCCAATTCATCATGTGGTACTACTGCATTGACCATTCCCATCTCATAAGCTTCTTGCGCAGAATAGTTTCTACCCAGGAAAAAGATTTCCCTTGCCTTTTTTTGCCCCACCATTTTGGCCAAATAGGCCGATCCGTAGCCCCCGTCGAAACTGGTGACATCTGCATCGGTTTGTTTAAAGATGGCGTGTTCCTTACTCGCCAAGGTCATATCGCAGACCACATGCAGGCTATGGCCGCCACCCACTGCCCAACCGGGCACTACGGCAATAACCGCCTTGGGCATAAAACGAATCTGACGTTGCACTTCCAGGATATTCAGGCGATGCATTCCGTCCTCCCCAACATAGCCCTGGTCTCCCCTAGCCTTTTGGTCCCCCCCGCTACAAAACGAATAGATTCCGTCTTTGGTCGAAGGGCCTTCCGCGGAAAGTAAGACCACCCCGATGGAGGTGTCTTCCTGTGCGTCATAAAAGGCTTGGTATAGCTCGCTCGTGGTCTTGGGTCGAAAGGCATTGCGTACATCCGGACGATTAAAGGCGATACGGGCGACGCCATTGTACTTTTTATAGGTAATGTCTTCGAATTCTTTGGCGGTTTGCCAATCGGGAGTGGTCATGATGCTGCTTTTATTCTTTGGTCTAAAGATAGTGGTAATTCAAAAAATAGTCTCATAGTTGAAGGCTCCGAAACTAAGAAAAATTGAGCTGACCCAGTACAGATCACATCCACCCCAAAATTTTTAGCGACCTGTGACTACATTCCTAGTTTATCGTAGACTTGAATTACTTTTTTATTGCGGCTTCAATAAAAATGAATATTTCAGGCAACCAAATGACAAGTATCCGCGTCTTTTAGTAAAGCACCAATACCTAAATAAATGACCGACATCAAAAAAACCTCCAAAACTTCTAAGATTTTATGCGTTATGGGTAGCACATTTCTTTTACTCATGGGAGCATTTCATGGGAGCGGATTTTTCTATATAAGTACTGAAATTGAAAAGTCAAACGCAGAAGATTTCCTAAAAGAAATCGTACCAGTACTATTCGCGCATCCTTCAATTCATCTTATTGGCCTCGCCGCTTTCGGAATTTTAGCGTTGTTTTTCAAAAGTGAAATGCGAAAGTTAACTTGGTCAATAGCAATTTTGATACTTATTGATACGGTGCTGGCTTTTTATCTCGGTGGTTTGATACCAGGGGTACTTTTATCGATCTCAGCTGGCTGCTTTATCGTCGCAGGACTGAAAGCCCCCCTAAATAGCAATCGTACTTAATTCCGTCGCAACAACACCATTATCTTCATCAGGGGCCAAACTGTATTGGTAGAGGCCGGATTCGCCGATCGCGATCAACAAATCGTTGCGGATAATGACATCGAAAGCGTTGCGATTGATGGAAGTAACCAAGGTCGATTCCTCAGGGATAGACACATCAAAGACTTTGATTTCATCATCACACACAAAGAGGTAATTTCCATACAGACCCAAACCCCTTGGAAAACTAAGATTACGGCTATTTAAAAGCACCGGTTCGGTTACATCGGTTACATCATAAATTTCCAACACGTTGATGTCATTGCCACAGAAGGAATTGGAGTGTAGCGTAACAAAGGCGTGGGTATCATTCGCAATGACCGGATCGCAGGCGGTAAAATGCTGAACGCTGGATAATTTTTCCGGGAATTCCGGATTCTCCAAACCATAAATGAACATTCCAGTTTCAGAACCGATATACAAGTAGTCTTTGTAAGAAAAGAGGGTTTCGATGGCAAAGCCAATGGATACCTTGTTCACCGCGACGGGATCTTCGGTATCGGATATATTAAAAACGTTCAGATCAAACGCATCGACGGTGTAAAGGTAATCGCCTTTCAAGGCAAATCGGGCAAAAGAGCCACCTTGACCATCCGAGGTCGGGGCCAGGGCTTCGTTAGCCGATGAATCGGATTGACAACTATAAAATACAGTGATTAGGGCAAAAATATAAAGGAAATTTTTCATGGTAGTCTAGTTTTTTAGTTTCCAATCAACAACGACTGAATTTTCGGGTATGTCATAGGCGGTAAAGCCGTCTGGGGACAACAATTCCGGAAACGTACTCGGAATGCGTTTGGCAAGACGAGCGGTATTGGATTCCGATACATACTCTACGGCAATTAAATCGGTCGCTTGGTTGATGTAGATGATATCATTTCGAATAGCCATATCGGTAGCCCCTGGCGCTTCTAAAAATTTAACCGACCTTGGATTGCTAGGATCGCTATTGTCAAATACATGAAACCCTTTGTTCAATTCATTCACGAATAAAAAATCTCCTTTTACATATATTTTGCCTGAAGTACCGATGGAAAGTGGGTTCGTCACGCCCACCGATTGTTCAAATTCCGCTCTGCTTAAGAAAACAGGTTCGTATCGTGATTCGAAAGGGAGTCCGCCTACATCATCTTCACACCAAGGACAACAACTTTGAAGAACGATACAGAACAGCACGAAGAAAAGAAGGTTTTGCTTTTTCATTTTTTGGGTTATTTGTTTGTTCTCGTATAACAATTCCATCCTTCTTTTACCCTACCCTTAACATGATAACAACCAAACCAATCTTAAATTTCCAAACAGTCTCTAAATCAGAGGCCCCTTACCAAATGCATTTTTCGGGGTCTTATTATACTAAAGGGGAGCATTCAGACCCTCGTAAACAAAGGATTTCGGGCCTAAAACAAGCTTTCATACCAAAAAATGGCCAATTATATAACCCAATTGGTTCGTAGTTCCTTAAAGGGATGGTTAGGTATCTTAGTAATCGTCTCATTTTTATCGAGCAAAAAAATCATCACTAAGATTTCATAGGAATCCTAAAAATTCCCCTAAATTCATCTTTTGTGCCTACATGAAACGAACCCTGGTCAAATTTAGGAATAGTGCCTTTCGCAGATTTATTCGTAGGCACGAAAAATATGCACCTATTGCCTTCTTTATGGGAGGTTTCCTATTCGATACCTTGACCTTGGGCCGTATCGACCGCTTGTACGACTTGATAGTATTGAGCTTGCATATGAGCTGTTTGACAATTACCATCTATTTGTACAATTTGGCCGGGGACGGAAAATGGAAAAATACATTTTTAGCCCACTACGATGAGTACTTTCCCTTAGCCATACAGTTTTTCTTTGGTGGACTTTCAAGCGCTTTCGTAATCTATTTCTCGCGAAGTGTATCACTCTCTAAAACCGTAGCTTTTTTCATTATTCTGATCGGGCTTTTCCTGGCCAACGAACTACTTAAAAAACGCATCTCGAATAAATACCTGCAATTCGGGGTCTATTTTTTTATCAGCTTTACCTTTTTCACCTTTATGGTACCCGTATTCCTGAAGGAAATGAATGCCAGGATATTTGTCTATTCTGGTCTGGCGAGCACGGTATGCACCGTCGCCCTTATCCTTTTGATATATGTAAAAAGTCCCAGTACGAGAGACGAGCTAAGGCTCGGGAAGTTATTGGGTATCGTAGCGGCTATTTACATTACCATTAATCTATTCTATTATTTTAAGCTCATACCACCTGTTCCACTAGCATTGAATACGGGCATTGTTGCGCACAAAGTTCAAAAGAACGAACACAAGTATCTCGTGACTTATGAGGCTGAAAAATGGTATATATTTTGGCGTAAACACAACACGAGGTTTCACTATGCACCGGACGAAAGCGTATATATCTTTTCCTCCATCTTTGCTCCCACGGATTTGGAACAGTCCGTATTGCACCGATGGTATCGCTACGACCAGGGTTCGGCATCATGGATTTTGGTCGAGGACATCGGTTTTGATATCGAAGGGGGAAGAACCGCAGGGTATAGGGGTTACACCTATAAAAACAATGTGTCCCCAGGTCTTTGGAAGGTAGAGGTGATTACCGACGAAGAACTGGTTTTGGGCGTTATCGACTTTGAAATCGTGCCCAGAACGGCCGCAACGTTGCTGAAAACCGTGGAAAAAAGGTTCTAAAGGACCCCAACTAAACTTCACCTTGAATACTTGCTAAATCGTAGAACACTTCAAAGTGAAAGTAGCTTATAGAATGACGCAAACCTCTGCACCTTCAGCTAATCGTGCGTCGCAGATGCCAAAATAAATCGAATCGATCAAAATTTCCACGCCTACCCATGCGGCAATTCGGTGAGTCTTCCTAATTTGCACTATATAAGGATTTCTTAAAACCAAGCGTGAGCGGATTGGAATTCATTATTTTAATCAAGAGTAATGGTGAACCGTAAATTTTATCAAAACCTTCCCAAGGTTTCGCTACCATTAAGCGAGGTCATCAAAGATCCACGTTTTTTCCATATTGTTCCCAAAGACTGGTCTGTCGTGGTCGCCGATGTAAAGGATTCTACGATTGCCATGCAGAATGGTTTGCACAATGAGGTAAACCTTGCCGCTACCGGCGGCATCGTTTCTGTTTTAAACGCTTTGAAAAAACAGCCCTTAGAGTACAAAACACCTTATTTTTTCGGAGGTGATGGCGTCAATTTTCTTGTTCCGAACGAAATAGAGCGAACTGTCATGAACGCCCTGAAGCTGCATTCCAAACATGTTCTGGATACCTTCGACTTGGTATTGCGTATCGGCGTGATGGGTGTTTCACCAATAACCGCTACAGGACGTCAAATCCGTATTTGCAAATACAAACTCAACCAATACCTGACCATACCCATTGTTCTGGGTACAGGTTTAAAATATGCCGAAAACCATATCAAGGAAACCTATCAAGAAGATAATCTAGCCGCCTTAAAAAGAACCCCTGTCAATCTTAAGGGTATGGAGTGTAGGTGGGATGAAGTCGCACCGGAACAAAAAGAGAGCAAGGTGGTCTGTTTGTTGGTCGCCTGTGATGATGACTTGAAACAGAATACGGTCTACGCACGGGTTATTTCTAAAATCAATACCATATTCGGCACTTTGGACACGCGGCAACCGATTACGACCCCAATGTTGAAATTGGATGCCACCATCGCCAAGATACGAAAGGAGATGTACGCCCGAATCGGCAGATACAGTCTACCATATCTGATTAAAAATTGGTTGATTACCCGTTTTGGTGTTATCTATTTCAAGTATTTTAAACGAGGAAAAGACTATGTTTTTCAAGTGAGTCAATTATCCGACACCCTAATGATCGATGGCACCATCAATACCGTCATGAAAGGCACGACAGCACAAATCGAACAACTAACGGTTTTTCTTGATGGGATGGAACAACAAGGCGCACTACAATACGGCTTGCATATTACCTATGCGTCTGTCATGAGTTGTTATATTCAGGACGGAAAGGAAAACCACATCCATTTTGTAGATGGTACCGAAGGCGGATACACGGCGGCATCGCAGGTATTAAAAATAAAATAATCGCCTTGTCGCATACTTCCGGTATTCTAAAAAAAGTCCATAACAAAATTTAGCTTATCCTTTCTTCCCAACAAAGATGGTTAAACAGCCATCGGGACTATATCTTGATAAATCGATTGGAATACGTTGAATACGAACAGTCGAAACGAAGGAGAAAACGCTATTTTCGATTTTTCTCTGTAATCCATTTGCTCATATACATGGTACTTGACATGGTTTGATGCTGTAAAAGCCCCCCGATAAAATTTTGTCTACGATGTGCAGGAATATCGACTACCAACTTTTCCAGTTTCAGGGCAAGCTTCCGTTTCAATGCCTGAGCATCAAACAATGTATTGATAAGTATTTTGCCATTGTTCTGGGCGGCTTCCCATTCGTTGGGATTGCCGTAAAGCGCTACGGCGGCGGCGGCGAATTCTTCTGCTGTTGCGGCTATTCGTCCATTCCAGGCCAAGTTGCCGCGCATCCCTTCCACTCCTATCAGCGTGGTGATGCTCGGGGTACCGCATAACATTCCGGTCATCAATTTCCCCTTAATACCGGCCCCAAAACGCAAGGGCGCAAGATTGATGCGTTTGGATTGCATGAGCGCTACAACATTCTGCGCTTCACCTTCTATATAAAACCCTTCCTTAGGTCGATGCAATTGCGTTATTGCTTCCGGAAGATAGGAACCATAGATACTGCAGTTTGCAGTCGGTAGCTCTTCTCGGATCAGCGGCCAAATTTCTTTTTTCAGCCATTGAACCGCATCCTTATTCGGTGCGTGTTTGCCCGTACCGATAAATACAAAATCAGTTCGTTGTTCAAATGCAGGCCATTCGGCGACTACCTTATCGTCAAGTGGTCCGACCATAAAGGGCAAGTGAAAGAGCAAGGAGTCATCAAGGCAAAGGGTATTTTGCAACAAATCCATTTCAAAATCGGAGATAATGAGCGACAAATCGCAACGGTAGATACTGGCGATTTCCCGTTTGGTGATGTCCGCCTGGAGCCAATAGTCCCTATTCCATGTGATATTGTCCTTCAAAGCAGTTTCCCTTGTTTTACGAAGGGAATGCAAATCTTCGGTATCCAATATCCGAAGGGCCCCGGGAGCGAACTCCGCAACGCGCCACCCGAACTGTTCTTCCATCGGAAAACGATCGAACAACACGATATTTGGTTGCAAGGCTGATAGAAAATCATCAAAACTACTGTGATTGAGTACAATGGATTTCTTTTGGATACCTAGCAATTGCAAATCCATGGATAAGGACGATTCATTTGCTGTGCTCGCAAAGGTGATTTGATAGCCCTCATCGGTAAAAAATGCCATAAGGCGCTCCATACGCCCTCCGGCGGCAGTCGCCTGCGGTTCGGGCCAAGTGGTGCCAATAACGAGGAGATTTTTTTTCATTTCCTAAACGATGAATGAGACTTCTTAAAAAGTGAATGTAAGATGATTTTTAGCCTCGGTCCGCTACCGAATGGAATACTTTATTGAAAATGCAAAGTCACTGAAGCTTTACCACGAAACCCGCCAGTTACATTTTAGCGGCGAATTTTTTGGAGATGCTGGAGCGTAGTCTTCGCACATAGTCCTCCTCCAACCATTCCTTGTAGTTCTTTGTATTATTCATGATGCAGTATGAATATTGCTTTACCCTGAACTGTATTTCTTCCTTCAGCTGCTTGGCCAAGATACGGGCGTCAAAAACATCTTCTGCATTTTCTACACAAATCTGGGCGTGTTGTTCGATGCTTTTTTCCAGGACTATTTTGGAACGGAGCCCTTGTGCGAAAACCTTTTTATACTCCGCCTTGATGTCGAATTCGATATTCGTCGATTTACTGAACTCAGCCTTGAGGGCTTCGGGCATTTCGTAAACGAATTCCCGTTCAATATCCTCATCGTTCTTGATATTCTCAAGGTAAAAATCAGGAAAATGGAAAATTTCCTGCCAATCCACAGGAGCATCCCACATGCCGAAACGGGCCACATTGTTACCCATATCGATTACCGTAAACTCTTCTTTGTTCGGCAACACACGCGAACCACGCCCGATCATCTGAAAATAAAGGGTGAGCGACCTTGTGGCACGATTCAGGATAATCGTCTCTACCGTAGGTTCGTCAAAACCAGTAGTTAGAATACTTACCGACGTCAAAATCGCATCCGGCGTCTCGGAAAACCAGGTCAATATTTCTTTTCGCTCGGCACTGGTATTTTTATTGTCGAGATGGCGGATATTATAACCTGCTTTTTTAAAGGTTTCGTAAACGTATCGCGAGGTATTGATACCGTTGTTGAAAATCAAAGTTTTCTTGCCCTTCGAAATCTCGGTATAGGCAGTCATCAGTTTACTCAACATGCTCTGATTGCCGTACAATTCGTCGGAAGACTTCACGGTATAGTCCCCATTGATACCCAACTTCAGGCTTTGAAGGCTCACATCATAATTGTACATATTGGCTTTGGCCAGAAAACGTTTTTTGATCAGCGCTTCGATAGACTCCCCGATGATCAATTTCTGGTAATTGTCCTTCATCGGAAGTTTGATGTTCGAACTCAAAGGTGTTGCCGTAACGCCCAATATGGTAGAATTGTCAAAATATTTGAAGAGTTTTCGAAAGGAGTTGTAATGCGCCTCATCGATAATGACAAGGCCAATGTTGTTTATCTCTACCTTTTCTTCCTGCAGCCTGTTGTTCAAGGTTTCGACCATGGCTACGAAACACATAAATTCGTCTTGGTCTTGGAGTTCTTTAACCTCGCTGTTGATGATTTTATTTTTGACGCCGAAACCGCTAAGCATTTTAGAGGTCTGAACGCTCAGTTCGATACGGTGGGTAAGAACGACTACCTTTTTCTTTTTTTCCTCGATATAGCGCCTTGCGATTTCAGAGAAAACCACGGTCTTTCCACCGCCGGTCGGTAGTTGGTACAGCAAATTGCCGCTGTCGTTTTCGTTCAAATGCTCGAAAATCGTATTCAAATCGGCTATTTGATAATCGTAGAGCGTTTTTTCGCTGGTGTCTTTTTGCAGTTCCAAGTAGGTCGTTCTTTAAGTCTTAAGGACGAGTTGTTTTAGACCAACCCGAATCTTGCAAAACTACTAGAAATTTCTACTTAGAAAAAATCTTAAAGCAGGAAATAACGACAGTAATCCCTAGTGCATTGATTATCAATAGCCCTTATCTTTCGAAACGAGGTTCAGTAGCGGTCTGTCCTCGCAGAGTCTGTTGTAATTATCCAAAATCTGGGGGACTACGGACTCGGTATCGGAAACGCTGGCGCAATGCGGACTCATATGCACTTTGTGATGTTGCCAAAAGGGATGCGTTTTAACCAAAGGTTCGGTATGAAAGACATCTAAGGCAGCACCTGACAAATGATTGTTGTCGAGCATGGCCAGCAAATCCCCATCGACCAAATGGCCACCTCGGGCCACATTAATGAGATACGCCCCTTTGGGCAGTTTTGCGAACAAGGAAGCATCCAGAATACCCGCCGTATTCTCGGTTAGGGGCAGCAGGCAGACAAGGATGTCGGTCGTTGAAAGAAAAGCATCAAGAGCCTCGTCGCCTGCATAGGATTGCACGCCATCGATATTTTTCTCGGTTCGAGACCAGCCTTGCACACGAAACCCAAAACGCACCAAATCTTCCGCCAGCACCGCGCCCAAAGTTCCCAAACCAAGAATACCGATCGTAAAATCAACTATTCTGTTGTACGGTCTTGGTTCCCAAGTTGTTCGTTCTTGGTCTAATTTATATTGGTTGAGATTTTTAAGGTACGCGAAAATAAGTGCAAGTACGTGTTCGGACATGTCACTGGCCAACATTGGATCGATTACCCGCGAAATGGGAAGATGTACCGGGGCCGTTTGGTCCTCAAAAATAAAATCAACACCTGCGCCTGCGGAGGCAATCAACTTTAGGTTGGGATACTCGGACAAACTGCCTTTAGGGTGCTTCCAAACAAGGGCCATTGTAACTTTATCCTTGGAATGTTCTTCATCATATCCGTAAACCGTTATTTGAGGGTCGGCTTGTTTCAAAGCTTTTTTCCAGAGTTTGGTTTTTCCATCCTGTCTTACAATGACTATACTCATAGGTAGTAAAATTTATTTTCGAAAATTCAAACACAGGCCTAAAAAACATTAAATCACTCCCAAAGACTACAAAGGAGGAATACGGCAACGAATTGCCGTCATTTATTACATTGTCAGGGGCCAGCTTGTTCGTTGTATCAGTAATCCTTGGCGTCAGTCAATCGCATCCAACGCCCTGGAAAACCCTTCTTCAAAAGGCCAACGCTTTTCCTGTGTCCAGTTATATACTTTAACGATTCGTTCCTTGTAATTGCTTAAGAGTCCGTTTATGGCAACATAATGCACTGCTTGGGTAAACGAATTCAGCATACTTTTAAAAAAACTCTCCGGTAGGTTTCGATTTTGGGAATAGGTTTGGGCAATTTCGATATTAAAGAGCATGACATCGGCGATCAGGTACGGTTCTACCCCTAATTTGGTAAAATGCTTGATAAACTTCTGGGCGACGGAACGCCTTGCTTTGGGGCGTTTTCTACGTAAAGGGAAATATTCGTTAGAAATCTTCGCTTTCGCTTCCTGCAACAGCTTCTCTTCTTTGGGGTTGAAAACAAAATCATAGTATTCCTTTACCAACGGAAAACGCTCGTACAGGTCGATGAGCTGTTCTTCCAAGGCCGGTTTTTTTAAATCCGTAAGGTACTTTTTCAATTGTCTTTTGCTCATCTCGTTGTCTTGACTTCTTCAAGCAGTGTTTGTGCTGCAAGTTCACCGGAGCGCATTGCGGCATTGATACTCCCATTCGCCAAATGATCTCCCGCCAAAAAAATGGAATCAGAATACTTGATAATGCGACTGTCATAGGTCGGTGATTGCAGATTCGGCAGGGCCTTTGCTATTTTATAACTCCTTAGAAAGGTCAGGCCATCTATCCCACACTCTTCCAAAAGTTCTTTTCTAACTTGCTTTTCAAGTGCTGCATCGGTTAAGGTATGCGACTTCACAATGGTGACTGAAAGCACCGCTTCCGGATGCTTCGCGGAAAGCAAATCTGTTACATAATGAATGTTGTTCACTAAAGTCTCACCACCCCCTACCAAACCGATAATGGGTTTTCCAATAGTTGATTTCGCACATTTGAAGTAGAGCGTCTGGGTACTATGCCAACGCACCGGAGAAGGTTTTAATTCCTGTAATAAAGGTGTAGGGTCCGTGGCGATAATTACATAATCATATGCCACGGATTTATCTTCATCTAAGTACAAGGTCTTTCCATCAATTCTATGGATTCTGGTGTTGAAATGAAATTTAGTGTGCTGTAAGCTGCCAAATAATTGTTTTGGAATTTCCTGCATCCCTTTTTTAGGAATGGCGGCGTCTCCAGAAGCGAACATTTTATAAACAAAACGAAACATTTTTGATGAGGTCGACAGTTCGTCCTCCAAAAATATCCCAGAAAAGAAAGGCTTGAAAAAACGGGCGATCACACGGTCGGAAAAACCATATTTTTCTAAATACTGTAAGGTAGTTTCTTCAACACCCGAGAATATGGTCCGTAGTTCCTTTTTCTTTAGGTCCGATGATAAACGGAATATGCGCCATTTATCCATCAAGCCCGCCGCGTTTGAAAAAAGCGTAGGTAAGAGGAAAGAAGTATTTCGCAATGGGTCGCCAATGGCCCCTTTTTTACCATTTTGAAACAATATCGCGCCCGGTAAAAAACGCCTTAATTCCAATTTTTCATAGTCCAAATACTTTCGGGTCAGAGGATAATCGGTCAACAACACTTGAAAACCATGGTCTAATGGTATCCCATCTACCTCGTCTGTTCGTACCCTTCCTCCTACTTCATTTCCGGCTTCGTACACTACAGGAGTGCATCCTGCTTTTTCAAGACAAATTGCGGCCACCAGACCACTTAGTCCGGCGCCTATAATAGCAACCTCCGTTTTATGCATAAAATGTGTTAATAGCAATTATTTTTGTTCTAATACTTCCCATACTGACAGAAAATCGAGCTTAAAACTAAGAGCTATACGCTCGTAAACCGACATTTTCAGGCATAAAAATACTACTAGAAAATTGAATTGTCCTAATAAATTCACTATCTCAAGCATTATTCCCTAAGGACTCATAAAGTATGTATAATAATACCTTAATTCCTTTGGATAAGAGCATTTAAAAATGTATAATGTAAGCTTAACCATTGTTCAAAATCAAATTATCATATATGAGGCAACTAAAGATTATCAAGCAGGTAACGAACAGGGAATCGAAATCACTGGACAAGTATTTGCAAGATATCAGTAAAATTGACTTGATAACGGCTAGTGAAGAAGTCGAGTTAGCACAAAAAATAAGGGATGGGGATCAAGCGGCCCTTGAAAAATTAACTACTGCCAATTTACGTTTCGTAGTATCGGTGGCCAAACAATATCAAAACCAGGGATTAACACTTCCCGATTTAATAAACGAAGGAAACGTTGGACTTGTAAAGGCCGCAAAGCGTTTTGACGAGACCCGTGGATTCAAATTTATTTCCTATGCCGTATGGTGGATTCGCCAATCGATTCTTCAGGCCTTGGCCGAGCAATCGCGCGTTGTGCGTTTGCCTTTGAACAAAATTGGCTCGATCAATAAAATCAAAAAGACTTTTTCATATTTAGAGCAGGCTCATGAGCGTCCGCCATCTGCCGAGGAAATCGCCAAAGAATTGGAGATGACCGTGAACGAGGTACGCCAATCACTTAAAAACTCGGGCCGACACGTATCTATGGATGCACCGCTTCGCGAGGGCGAAGATTCAAATTTATACGATGTACTGCGTTCTGGAGAGTCGCCGAGACCGGACAATACGCTCATGCAACAGTCCCTGAACACGGAAATCAATAGAGCCTTGGAGACTTTATCTCCTCGCGAGGCCGACGTGGTTAAACTATATTATGGCATTGGCGATCAACAGTCCATGACTTTGGCCGAAATCGGACTCACTTTCGATTTGACAAGGGAGCGCGTGCGCCAAATACGGGAGAAAGCAATTCGTAAGCTGCGCCATAATTCTAGAAGTAAAATGTTGAAAACCTATCTTGGATAGTAATTTCTAAATAAGTTCAATACATAAAAAAGCCATCCACTGTAGCGGATGGCTTTTTTTTGTCGGGGTAATACGTTTTGCAGCCTAAGAATAATTCAATCTATTGATTTCAGAATCGCTAAGGATTTCGTTTAAACTTTCGATGAAGTTCATGTACGCTGCATTGTCTGGGTTTTGATGTGCCATAGGAGTAGGTATTAAGAAATGGTGGGCAATCATAGAACTACTACATGTAGTCCAGTTCTGCCAATTCGTTTATGCTTAAAATTTCGTTGAGGTCTTGGAGGAAGTCTAAATATTCCTCCCCGTAGGTATCGTATAACATTTTGGGATTAGGTTAAGGTTAATGATTCGGGTTACTGGTTCGTTCAATTTTGTTTGGGATGATATCCTTTAGTATTATGATATAAACTTATCGATAAGATGGAGGGTGACCAATAAAATGTGGTGAATCGATAAATTTATGTTGTGTAACCGATGAACTGCACATTTAACATGAAATTAACCTTCTATTTTCAGATAGAATAGATGAATCGAAAGCTATATGAACCAGTGTAATCAGAACTTTACTTGGTAGGTAAGACCCGCCGATACCGACCAAAAATAGCTTCCGCTCTCAAAAACCAACTCTTGTCTTGTAATGCCGAGATTGGTTCTGTAGATGTTGGGGTTCTTTTTTCCCGTGAATTGGTATTCGAGCTGTAATTGTTGGGAAGCGATAAAAAGCAAGGTTTCCGCCAAGAGCTCGTCACCACTTCGAAGTTGCTTCAACTCCGGTGCGAAGCCAACGCCTAAACTTGCCCCTAGATAGTTATAGCCATCTTTCAGATATCGTCTTGCCAATAAAGTACCAGATACGCCTGTCTTCCGAGCAGAAGGTGTAATATAGGGTCTAAGGGAAAAATAGTAATTGCCTTGATACAGCCCAATAGAGCCCGTGTAAATAGTGGCTTGGGCATCTGCAAAATCGAGGTAGCGCATCCCTGCGGATAACTCCATATTCTCGGGCCAGTTCGAATACAGCTCCACTCCCACCCGATGATCGGGAAAAATAGTAGCCTCCGAATAACCATAGTTCAAATAGCCATACAACAATTTTGAAAATTTAGGGTAAAAGTCCATTTCAAACTGTACGCCGTGCGTATTGAACCGATTGGCATAGTTTATCCTCGGAATCAAGGCACCTGCCTTGGTATCTCGTTTGTATTCGACACTGGTGTTGATCATCGGGTCATAGACCACATCAAAAATTTCGAAGCTGTTCGCCAAGCCTATTTGATTGTACAACACTTTGGTTTCAAGGGAATCCTTTAGACTGTCGGTATCCCCTTCGGTCTTCTCTTTATTAACATTTTCGATGGCCTTTGCCTTAAGGGCAAGTAAATCGCTATCATTCGGCAGGTAAATCAATGCCTTGTTCGCCAAGCCTAGTGCAAGCCGATATTCCTCACCGTAAAGCTCATTATTGATCGCGGCCACCCATGCCTCTTTATTTTTCCTGTCTACTGACGTCACCTTATTGAAATGTCCTCTCGCCTTTTCGTATTCCCCGTCCCAACTATAGGTGCTCGCCAATAAATTACGCACATCCATATAATCCGGATACTTCGTCAATACATTTCGTAAGGTATCCCGAGCCGCATTTCGCTGCCCATTAAAAGCCAGATTTCTTGCGGTAAAGAACGATGCATCGGGATTACCGGCATAAGCCATTTCCTGAGCGGAACCGAGAATTCCGAACAGCAATAGTACTAGCGTTGTACTTGCTTTGATGATCTGCATTATTGTATTTGTTCGACCACCCGGTCTTCTTTGATATTGTTTTTATGCGCCACGGCCCGTGCTATTTTTTGATCCAGGACAACCGATTGTAGGTTATTCTTATGTACTAGCACCGTCAAATGTTCCGCTTTCTTTGGAGTGTCATTCCAGTAGTACACATCGAATAGCGCCGCATAGGCATCATCGTACACCGGATATTTTCGAATCGCTTTTTTAAGCAGTGCTTCGGCTTTTTCGTAATCGGTCTTCCAGGCGTATATTCTTCCCATCAGTATCTCTGTATCGGCATGACCGGGTATTTTGGTCAGGATATAATTACACATTAATAATGCCCTGTCCCATTCTTCGTCAAATGCCAAGTTTTTTGCCGTTTGGTAGGCGTTGTCAAAATCCTTTCCGTTGAAGGCACTCTCGATCCAAATCAAATCGGTCTTTGAAAACTCAGGAGCATTCATGGCCACCAATGAATTTTGCTTTGGAATTAGTTTATCGTGGGCGACAACATACGAATTGATGGCTCTAAACTCCTGAAAACCCTTTTTCAGGACGTCTGTTTCTACGTCATCATCTACATCCGATAATTTTAGATTTTTATCCATTTCGTAAACGTCTCCGTTTGAAATAAAATGTTTTCCCTTGATATAATCCGTGATACGTTCGGTATCCTTAAAAAGTGGAATAGCCTTTCTTTCATCAAAAATGGTATTCGAAACCAGTACATCTCCCAACCATGCCACCTGCTCAGGCACTTCCATTTCGTAAGCCGAATCGAGCATATACATCAAACTTGGGGCAATGTCGGCATGGGAAGACAATGTTTTTATATGCTCCCCCCGGTTTAACATGGGACTGAAAACCAATAAGGGTACCCTATACCTACCCAATTCGTTATAATGTGGTAAATCGGTAAGATTGTGACTTCCGGTGATGACAAATATGGTGTTCCCATACTCTGGCCGTTTTTGGTAGGAAGTCATAAAATCGCTTATGGCCTCGTCCATATACAACAGACTGGCGAACACTTCACTATTTTTAGTTACCAATCGTTTCTGACGATCGTTAAGTTTTGAAGCTCTAAGGGTTTCGACAACCCGATTTTCCAGCGCTTGACCTCCGGGAACCGCATACGGGTTTTTCGTGCTCAACGTATAAAATAGCTCGAAGGTCGGCGTATCGCTTGCTATTTTGCCTGCCGCCCATTTCTGAAATAGGTCTTTGTCGGGATAGCCTAAGGTAATACCGGCGGCATCCTCTTCTTGCAGGGTATAGTCGCCACCAAAACCTTTTTTGTCTAAGACAATATCGACCTGTTCTTCTTCTACAAATTTATCGAGATGGTTTAAGGCAGAATTGCCCCCATAAAAAAAGCCGGTTTGATAGCCGTTCTTTTTCAACATACTGAACAGTGTCTGCCTATGGACGAAGGTCTCGGTATTGGTAAAACCTGTTTCCCCGAAAGGCAACCCGCCTACCACACTGGTCAAAGCCGAAAAACCGACCCCGGAATTACTTAAAAAATTATCCCAGGAAAGCGACTTCTTCGCTAATTCGTCCAAATACGGTGTAAATCCGGGATAGGTCGCTTTTGTACCGACAAAATCGCTACCCAAGCCTTCTATAACCAATACCACGATATTCGGTTTTTCCTGTTGCAGCGTAAAGTGATCGCCCAGGACATCTTTCCTCTTGTAGTTTTGTACGAGCGGAAACTCGGCCACACCCTCGTAGGTATTAAAATCAAGGGCGTTTTCTACCATACTGACGAGCAAATGCTGCGTTTTGTTCTCATTGATCGGTTTCTTATCGGAATTCAGGGTCGCAAGAAATAAACTGAAGAGTATTATGGTAAAAGGGTACATTCTACTCACCATTTGATAGACCTTGGCCATACGCCGATGTAGATAATAAAAGGCAAAGTACACTACAAAGCCGATTGAAACTACCGACAATACCGCCATGAAATCCTCGGGCCCTATAGCCAATTTAAGGACGCTGTTCTCTAGAATCTCGTATTGACGCACATAATATTCAATCAAAAGGCCCTCGATGAGCAAGAGAACGAACAATACGATTTTAACGATTTTTTCCCCAAGAGCAGGTTTCCGTCCTTCCCCAATATTGAAAACGAAAGCAAGCAGCAGTCCTATCAATGCAGCAAACCCTAAGTTATGCAGAATCAATAAAAGCAGACTTTTATTTAAAAAACCGTCCAACACGCCATCTATGTATAGGCGCAGGTTCTGATAGACGCTTAAAAGTATCAAACAGGCAAAAAACGCCAATACCAAAGGAACGAAGTCCTTTAAGCTACGTCTCTCGTTGTTGATCGCTATGTTGTCTTGTTGCTGCATCTTAGGTTGCTTTGGCAAAGCCTTTTCGAACTTGGGATCCCCAGCCTGATTTAATTTTGAACAGTTTTTTATAATTGCCCCTTACCGCGGCCCAAACCACGATGGGGTGAAATGCAATCGGTTCGATAATCGCACAAAGCATCAAGGTGAGAATATCCTTGGTATTCCTGTATTCGTTGTAGGAATAGACGTCCCATAAAATGGCATAAAAGGAAAACATGATCGAATACATGTAGATAAAGGCCGTAATGGCAACGAAAAATGGGAAATTCAGTATTCCGATATAGTAAAAAATAAAAATGGTGAAGACCCCGAAAAATTCCAAAAGCGGCGCCATCCATTCGTAGAAGAACCAATAGGGATAACTGAGCATTCCCAAACGGCCATATTTTGGGTTGAAAAACATATCCCGGTGCTTGTACAAGGTTTCCAGATTACCCCTCGCCCATCGATCTCTTTGGTTCACCAATATTTTAAGATCTTCCGGAACTTCTGTCCAGCAAAGGGAATCCGGGATGTATTCCACCGTGTACGGGATTTTTTCGTCGTGCATATAGCGGCGCATTTTAAATACGATCTCCATATCCTCGCCGACGGTATTCGTATCATAGCTTCCCACTGCAAGCGCGATTTCCCTATCGAAAAAACCGAAAGCCCCAGAGATAATGAGTAAACTGTCGATTCTCCCCCATGCCATTCTACCAAGAATAAATGACCGGGTATATTCCAGCAATTGAAAGCGTGCCAACCAACTTTTGGGAAGGCGTATTTCTTCCAATTGTCCACCTTGAATGATACACGAATTCGCGACCCTTATGACTCCGCCCACGGCGATTACCTTTTTCTCCGAACGTTGGTAGAACGCTTTAACTACGTGTAAGAGGGCATCGGGCAACAAAAGACAATCCACATCGATACAGCCAACATATTTATTGCTCGATAAGGCCATGCCTGTATTCAGCGCATCGGATTTCCCTCCATTCTCCTTATCGATTACCGTAAGTTTCGCAAACGCCTTGTGCTTCGATTTGTATATGCCGCGTATCGGTTTGGATTTCCAATTAGGGTCGATTTCCCGTTCGATCAATTCCAGATCATAGGCCTCCATCATTTTTTGTAGGGTGTCGTCTTTACTGCCGTCATTGACCACCATTACTTCATAGTTCACGTAGTGCAAAGACATCAAGGAGCGGATATTCTCGACAATTGTCATACCCTCATTATAAGCAGGCGCAATTATCGTAATGCTGGGTGCCATCGGCGAGGCCATGACTTTCGAAAGGTCACCAAAACTGTTTTTATTTTTGTAATGTATGGAGTTGCGCGTGGCCAGATAGGCCATAAAACTGAAAAGTGTAAACAACACCACCGTGAACGTAAAGAAAACCACGTTGATGTACTCTGTTACGATATGGAGTGTTCCGCTATCCACTAGCTATCAGGTTGGTTTTTTATGAATTTATTTATTAGGGCAGTGAACCAATTCGTCTCTTGGGTAGTCCGGTCAGGAATTGGATTTTCTTCGGGCGTTAGTTCAAAATCGATTTCGAACATATCGGAATCTCTTGGAGGCATAAGTGCCATAGTATCCAGCAGCCGTTCGTATTCAGCTTCCTCGTTTTTTTCGTTCGCAGATTCGACCTTGCTGTACCTTTCCTTTAATTGTTGTAAAGCCTCCTGGGCTTTTTTCTGGATTTTTTTGTTGGAATCATCCACCAATTGTTCCAGAAAGTAGATCTCCTTTTCATCACCGATAGAAACAATTTCGTCAAGTAATATTAATTTAGATTCGGTATCGCAATTCCTAAAAAGTTCCTCAAAAACACTGTAGGGCTTCGTGTCGACATTTACGGCACCATAGACGTCGGAGCCCATAAAACGTTTCATCAAAGCCTCTATTCTCGCTTTGCTGGCAGTCTTATCTTCCTTTTTCAACAGCTCTTGCAAAAATGGAATCTCCCTTTCATCACCGAATAGCGAGATGTCATCCAACAATTGGACGGTTTCGACAATTTCGCAGTGCACATCTTCCGATTCCGGGAGGTGATTAAAATACGATTTGATCTTATCCATCATCTGCTGCTCCCTGTTCTCCCATTCCGGGCCTTCCATTTCTATCATATCGTAATTTTCTACTGCCGTACGTTCTTTGGCAATTTCATTCAATAACCATAATGGCAGGTCTTCTTCTTCATTTTCCTGACCGTTCTGAACGATTTCGCAAATTACATCCAACTCATCCAGAGGGCGGGATAAGGTCGCTACTTCAATGGCTTCAACTTCGATTTCGAATACCTTTGAAGCTTCCATTTTTTGTATGTGCAATGGCGGTTGATTGCTCTTGAATTCTATCTCGACATCAAAATGGACGTCAATATCAGCGTTTGGCATCTCAGCTTCTTCTGTACCCATGATTTCTTCGAAAATCACCTCGATATCTTCTGCTGCCCTTTCCGGATGGTTTACTTCGTTGACCGGAACGAACTCTATTTCCGTAGGGTCGATTATCAACTCAGGTATCACATCTTCTTTTTCTTGGTCTTCCTTGAGACTTTCCCTCTTAGAAACCATTTGATAGGCGACCTCGATATTATTCAAATCAAAGGTTGGCGTCTCGGCCTGTACCTCTTCATCGATTACGATAGGAAGAAAATCCAAATCGGTCGATACGACAAGCATATTATTAATGTCAAGAGATTTCGTAGTAGCCTCTTTGGGAATGTATTTCCATAAAACCTCCTCAAAAGTCACGTCGATATCGTTCAAGAGTGTCTCCATATTTTCGTTTTTATCATTTTGGTCTTTGACGGTGCTTTCATCGGGACGTGGTGGTAATTCCATGGAAAAAACTACCTCGATATCCCTTATATCCAAAGCGCTATTATCCAATGCTGGATTTGAGTCGATTTCATCCTGAACCATATCGTTATTTTCTACGGACGGAATCACATCATTGATCTGAGCGATCATCTCCTGTCCTGACAAGCTATTTTCATTTGCCAAAAGCGCTTCCTTCTCCAAATCGTTTAAGAGCAGTGCACTCATTTCCTCTTCTTCTTTGTTTTCCGATACATCACTTGCCATAGCGTCCGAAGCAAGAATTTTCGTACTATCGGTTATAGCTTCAGCAGACGGCATTTCAGTTTCGACCGGTTCGTTGGCCACCTTTTCCTGTGGGTCGGATAATGATGTGGAAGAATCCTCAACTACCAAATCTTCCGGAATCTCCGTGTAATCGATATCCGCAATGCCCTTTGTGGGTAGAATGGTTTCCGGGCTAATTGCGTTTATGGCACTCAAGGCCTTACTCGTTACGGAATAACTGCGCTCTTTATTACCGATACTATTTAAAAAGGGAACATCCTTAGGTGCGCCCAATTCACCTATGGCACCCAAGATGGAAATCTTAATATTGGTGGAGCAACTCCAGAACACCTTTTTAAAAGTGGGTAGGGCCTCAACAATGTAAAATGCCTTAATGCAATCGATGGCCTCCTGCTTAATCTGATTATCGCGATGTTTTACCAGTTCTACTATCGATATCTTGGCATCATTCTGGTCGTAGTACTTAATCAAGCGCAACGCAAAAAGCACCACATACTTATTCGTTGATGTCAACCATGCCATAAAACTAGGAGGCTCGAATTGTGTTTTATTACTCAATACCTCCAGAAGCTTTAGTTGCTGCCATTCCGATATGCGATGTGTCGTAGTATCGAGAAAGTAATCGATTCCTTCTGTATTCAGACTTACCACACCAATTTCTGCCTGTTTGCGTATGGTACTGCGTTTGTCATTAATGAACTTGGTGATGAATTCGTAGGATTCGCTAACCTCCATTCGGGTAAGTTCTTCAATACCGCTCGAGATATGCTCCCACCGCCAGCTCTTGAGTTTGCGATAAGACTCTTTATGAAGGTCCAAGTCTTGAAAAAGCTCGAAAAGACGTTCTTGGGCGCTACCCGAAACATCCTTTCTTAAATCGAGCAATATTTCGGAAACGACTTTTCGCGTAAAATCGTCCCGAATCATATCCCTAATCTGTACTTTTAGGTTGATGTAAGTACTTTTTTCTTCCTTTGAAGAATCTTCGTCATAGAAGATAAACTCACTGATCATGGGCGACAATTCTACTTTCAATGCAGATACCTTGCGCGCCTTTCCCGTAATTTTATTCCTGAAGAAGAAAATAGCTGTAAAATAGACCAATGCAATAGACCCCAACAAAATAGAGAGGTTCCAAAGCACCGCCGTATCTATTTTCGGGGCTTGCAAAAGCGAAATCGCCTGATATGTGGTAGTAATCGGCCTCAACTTATCGTTTACTCATTTCACGTTGCAAACGCACCAAAAGCTCTGATGGACTTACCGGTTTTGACAAAAAATCGTTCGCCCCCAATTCAAAGGCGCTCAGCACATTCGCTTCATTGCCCGCAGAGGAGATTATTATGATAGGAATATCGGATGCCAGCTCTTTTCGAACGTAGTCGACCAATTCAATACCTGAAAAATAGGGCATCATAATGTCGCTAACGATTACGTCTGGGAGCTTCAGGCTCAGCTGTTCTTTCATTTCCTTTCCATCAACACACTGTATGACCTCGTAACCAGCCTTTTTGAGCCTAAAACTCAATAGGGCGGCCAGTAATTGATCATCCTCGGCCAACAGTAATCTTGTTTTGGTCATCATTTCGTCTTTTATTGTTTCTTTTGAAGCCTCTTCACTTCCGAATCGATTTTCGATTGCGTAATGGGGTACTGGGTCACAAAACATCCGTATAAAAAATTCAGATGTTTCAAATCCCTATCCGATTTGCAGCACTTTTGCATTTGCTCAACAATGTCGAGCAAGTCATTGGTACGCATCATCGCCAGTCCCGATTTCATTTTATGAAGTGAGAACTCCAAGGGTTGAAAGTCTTTCTGTAGCAATTGAAATTTCGTTTCACCAATAAATTCCAGAGCATTTTGCCTATAGAGCCTGACCAATTCGATAACGAGATCCATCTGGCCCATACAATCCTTGAAAATCGGGTCAAGGTTGAATACTTTTGGTTTCTTGATTTTTGCGGCGTAGGTAGCAGCAATAGGCTCGCTCAACTTTGATTTTAGTTCCGTCTTATTCTTATTGGCAAGTAATTTCAATAAAAGCCCGTCGGGACTATAGGGCTTCAACAGATAATCGTTGATGCCATGTGCTTCTGATTTTTTCTTATCCTGTATGGTAAAATCCGCCGTCAAAGCGATAATCGGTAATTGTCTTATCGATGGCGATGCGTGGCTTCGAATCCGTTCCGTAATTTCAAGTCCGCTCATGACCGGCATATTCAAATCCATAAGAATCATGTCGATTTTCTGTTCTTCCAAGAGATTGAGGCCGTAAATCCCGTCATCCGTAACGAATACGGGGCAATCCCATTTCTTTAGTCGTTGCCTTATAAAACGCTGATTTATGGGATTATCCTCAAAAACCAATATGCGGGTACCTTTAATAAGCTTGGCGGCTTCCAGTAAATATTCCCTGGCAGTATCATTTTTTCGTAGTTTTCCCTTATCACCCGCCGTATAAGGCAAGCAACACTTGAATGTGGTACCCACACCTGCAGAAACAGCACCATCAAGATGCGTTACGATTTGTTTGACGATGGCCAACCCCAATCCCGAGCCTTTTAAAGCATCTGACTTGCTGGTACCAGCAGGCGGGAATGCATCGAAAAGAAACGGAACCGCCTTCGCCTCCACACCGATACCATTGTCGGAAATCGTAAACTCGAGAAATAATTTATCCTTGGTTTTCTTTTTCAAACGTACTTCAAAATGAATTGCCCCCTCATCAACGCATTTCATCGTCCAGCTCAAAAGTTTCAATAAGACCTGACTCAGTTTGGCAGGGTCTCCGACCAATACTTCGGGAACGGCCGAATCCATAACAAACTCCAATGACACGTTCTTTTGAACGATCAGGGTCTTTGAGAGGAAAACCACGTCACCCATCAACCTGTGAAAGTTGAAATCAATGTTGGCAAATTTCTCCTGCCCTAACACCAGCTTTGAGTATTCCGTTAATTCATCGATAAATTCAATCAAAGAATTTGATTCGGATTTTAACATCTGAGCCCGCTGCAACCGCGGCGTATCGGGTTCATCTGCATTTATGGGGTCTGTAAAATTCAAGACTTTTTTTAAGTGAGTGCTCAACTTTTCCCTTATGTCGGCAACCGATAGACCTTCCATGCTACGGGAATACACTTCTTCCTTTTCGGCATTGAGGGTTTCTGTGGAACTGTTTGCCACAATCGATTCTGCGGCAATTATGGCCTCTAATTGTTCAGTGAAGTTTTCAAAGGCTCGGCTTAGCGCATCAGCTTCATCGGAATCGGATTCAGCAACCGAAAATTCGTTTAACAACGACGCTACGTGTGTAATCTTAGAAAGTAGTTCTTTAGGTCTCAATTTGGGGGATTGATTTGGGTTCAATTATCGATCAAATTTTAAAATGTTAAAAAAATTCCTACTTTTTTGATAGGGATAATTGTGCATTCTAAAATTCGTTCATGGTAAAACTCTATATATTACACAGGATGGGCAATTAAATGTTACCGAACCCCTGATTTCTGTTGTCAAAGTGCTTTATTTGTAGGTATAAATTCCTACGTTATGAGATATTGCTTACTATTTTGTTGCTTTTCGGTACTGCTTTCTTGCGGAGAAACGGAGAAAAAAACCGAACTAAGCCTAGAAGAACGGGCTATGAAAATCCATGAAAAGGTCATCACCATCGATACGCACAATGACATCGATGTAAATAATTTTACCGATGAAAAAAACTACACCCAACGGCTGGAAACACAAGTGAACCTTCCCAAAATGGAAGAGGGTGGCCTAGACGTATCCTGGCTCATCGTTTATACGGGACAAGACACCCTCACAACGGCAGGGTATGCCAGAGCAAAAGAAAATGCCATGGCCAAATTCGAGGCCATCCATAAGCTATGCAATGAGTTGGCAAATGATAAAATAGAACTAGCACTTACGGCCGATGATGTGCGCAGAATCGATGCCTCGGGAAAAAAGGTTGCTATGATCGGGGTAGAAAATGCCTACCCTATTGGCGAAGACCTTTCCGAATTTGAAAAATACCAAAACCTCGGGGCCCGATACATTTCGTTATCGCACAACGGGCATAGTCAATTCTCAGATTCCAACACCGGTGAGCAAGATAGTATATGGTTACATAATGGTTTAAGTGACCTCGGTAAAAAGGCTGTAGTTGAAATGAATAGATTGGGAATGATGATAGATGTTTCGCATCCATCGAAGGAAGCTATGGAGCAAATGATACAGCTGTCTAAAGCTCCACTAATCGCCTCCCATTCCTCGGCACGCGCTTTGTGCGATCACAGTAGAAATTTAGACGATGATCAATTAAGGCTGATGAAAGAAAATGGTGGTGTTGTCCAAACGGTCGCCTTCAGCTCATATTTGAATTCAGAAAAACACGAGGCGCGAGCTGCATTTATGAAGGACGTTTATAAGAAGGCGGCGGACTCTTTAGGCGTTCAATGGTACGAACGTGAGGAATTCAATACACTTTCCGATGAAGAGAAAGAAGCGATTAGGGCCATACGCCCAAAATTACTGAAGCTGGGGGATGAAATGGCCGCAGCAATGCAAGACGCCCCACCTGCTGTAGATGTGGGTGATTTCGTTAATCACATTGATTATATGGTCGATTTAATCGGAATCGATCATGTGGGCATCAGTTCGGATTTTGATGGTGGCGGTGGCATCGAGGGGTGGAGTGACGCATCGGAAACCTTCAATGTTACCTTGGAGCTGGTCAAAAGGGGCTACACCGAAGATGAAATAGCCAAATTGTGGGGCGAAAACTTATTGCGGGTTTTAGATGAGGTTCAGGCAGTTGCCGTCGATATGAAAAAAAATGGTTGAAGTTATTTTGCGAAATAGCCTAGAACAATTCGGGTCCCGAATTATTTAGCGTATTCGGTATTTTCAGGTCCGTACCTAGTTTCGCATTCAGCTTCCGAATAAAGTAAGCCGATAATAAGGGAGAGGCCAATTCCATATTTTGATGTACGAAAAAATGAATATGGGTAAGACCCTTATCCCGCCAATCGGATAATTTCTCGACCCAATCATCCAAGCGGGCATAATCGGTCTCATGATTGGCACCTACATAACGTATAAAAGCTTCGTTGTTAGTCAATCGCATGTGCATGATATCCCTTCTTCCCGCAGTATCTACCAACGTATTCGAAATATGGTTCTCCTGAAGCAGGTGATAAAGCTCTTGCGCCACTTTCTCGTCGTTAAACCAGTCCGTATGGCGAAACTCCATGGATAATGGGAATTCCTTTGGCCAGTATTCTACAAAGCGTACTACCCTATCCCAATTTTTAGGACCGAAGTTGTTATGCATTTGCAAGAAAATGGTGCCCAGTTTCTCCTTAAGGTTCGATGTGACCTCGAGATAACGGTCGACTATAGGGTAAATAGCATCGTTCAACCGTCGTAAATGGCTTATGTCATTGGCCACCTTGGGGAAAAATTTGAAATCGGCGGGCGTTTTATCGTACCATTTCTCGTACTGCTCTCCAGGAAAAATGCGATAGAAAGTGGCATTGAGCTCAATGCTATTGAATTGGGAGGAATAATACACAAGTTCATCCTTGGTGCCGCGAGGGTAAAAATTCTTCAGGTCTTTCCGATTCCATTTGGCGCAACCGACGTATACCCTAGGATTTTCTTCTTTTTTAAAATTTGCCAAGACAACAGCCGTATCCGGATGGTCCTGGGGTAAGGTAAAGTCAATTAGTTCAGGTTGGTCGGTACTTCCAAATTTCATAGATATCTAAATTTTACAAAGTTAAAAGTAGTGATTTCCCACTATTGCGTTGGTGTTTTTGATAGCTCGTGTCAGCCGAAAGGTGTTTTTCCTTAAAAAAAACAGGAAAAACTGTAACAATCCCAAAATATTTAATACCTATGCAACGTAATTCTAAACACAGGAAAATGAAAACAGTAAAAATTTTTATAGCCTTATTTGCTTTTGCGATACTTGCGCCAGCTCAGGCACAAACCGCCGATGAAATTATCAGTTCTTATTTAGAGAACATTGGTGGGGTAGAAAAATGGAAGGCCCTCGAAGGAATGAAAATGACTGCAAAATTGAATCAAATGGGTATGGAACTTCCTTTGGAAATCTATCGTATGGGCGATGGCAGAACCACGACCATAATCACCGTACAGGGCATGACCCTAAAAGATGAAACGTTTGACGGTGAAACCCTCTGGGGAAGCAACCAAATGACCATGCAGCCCGAAAAGAAGGATGCGGAAACTACGGCAAACTTTAAACTTGATCTTAATGACTACCCGAATGACTTTATCGATTATAAGGATAAGGGATATGTTGCCGAACTGGTAGGTAAGGAAAGTTTTGATGGTACCGAAACTTTTAAAATAAAATTGACCAAAGAACCACATACGGTAGATGGCAAAGAAGTTCAGGATGTTACCTTTTATTTCTTCGATACCGAAAATTTTGTTCCCATCGGGATAAGCGAGGAAGTAAAAAATGGTCCTGCGAAAGGAATGGTCCAAAAAATCTCCTTCAGTGATTATCAGGAAGTCGAAGGTCTTTATTTTCCGTATTCTTGGAATATCGGTGTAGAAGGACAACCACAGACCGCCCCTTTGATGATCGAAGAAATAGAGCTCAATCCCACGGTTGACGATAGCCTATTTGCTTTTCCAGAAGCTGCCGCTACAGAGGATAAAAATTAACAACTAATTTACTTCAAAGGCCCTTTTTACGAAAAGGGCCTTTTTTAATTAACCCTAAGAACATGAGAAAAATCGTACTGGGTGCACTAGCATTGACTTTACTTACCTCATTGGAGGTAGGCGCACAATCGGCCGTAGATAGTGGAAAAGAACTTTTTGGTGATATGGCCGCAAGACATATAGGTCCCGCAGTAATGAGCGGACGTATCAACGATATGGAGTTGCATCCTACGAATAGTCGCATCATTTATACAGGTACCGCTGGTGGTGGGGTTTGGAAGTCATCGGACGGAGCGCGAACCTTTAGTCCAATTTTCGATGAACATTGCCAATCGATAGGCGCTGTAAGCATTGACCCCAACGACCCCGATAATACTATTTATGTGGGAACGGGCGAAACATGGACCAGAAACAGTGTTTCAATAGGTGATGGTTTGTACAAGTCTACCGATGGCGGTGCCAATTGGAAAAACATAGGTCTTGAAAAATCCGAACGCATTGGCAACATTATCGTCAACCCAAAAAATTCGAAGGAAATTTACGTGGGTGTACTTGGTGCACTTTGGGGAGATAGCGAAGAAAGAGGGGTATACAAATCCAACGACGGCGGGGAAACCTGGAATAAATTATTATACATCAATGAAGGTACGGGTTGTGCCGACCTAGCGATCGACCCTACTAATCCCAATATCCTTTACGCAGCCATGTGGGAGTTTAGAAGAACCGCTTGGTCATTTAATTCCGGTGGCCCCAACAGTGCGCTCTACAAGTCGACCGATGCAGGCGCTACATGGAACAAAATACACAACGGATTTCCGGAAGGAAAACTCGGAAGATTGGCTATCGCCGTAGCGCCGAGCAATCCCAATGTGTTATACACCGCTATCGAAGCCGAACAAAAAGAACGAAAGGGGCTCTATCGCAGCGACGACGCTGGGGAAACCTGGAAACAACTGAACAACGATTTCGGTATAACGGTGCGCCCTTTTTATTTTTCACGGATTGTAGTGGATCCCAATGATGAAAATATTGTGGTTAAGGGTGGTTTGAATGGTTCCATATCTAGGGATGGGGGGAAAACCTTTAAAAACCTTGGGTATATGCATAGCGATATCCATGACATTGCCTTCAGTATCAACGATTCCGATATCATGTATTTCGGTACGGATGGCGGGGTGTATCGCTCTTGGGACGGTGGTTCAACCACAGAAATAGTGCAGGATTTGCCGCTCTCCCAATTCTATCATATTAGTACGGACGATGCAGAGCCCTATAATGTTTATGGTGGCTTACAGGATAACGGTTCTTGGTACGGACCGTCGACTTCTCGAAATGGCGTTTCAGCTGCTGACTGGAAAAATGTAGGTGGCGGCGACGGGTTTCGGGTATTGAAGCATCCCACTAAGAATATCGTATACTCGGAGGTTTATAACGGTGAAATCGTTTGGCGCTATGATCTTGATAAAAATTTGATCAAGACCATCCAACCCCTGCAAACAGAGAAAACGGCAAAGCTGCGCTTTAATTGGAACACTCCCATAGCGGTAAGCGACGCAAATCCTGATCGCTTCTATATTGCTAGCCAATTTATTCATCGCTCCGAAGACATGGGCGATACCTGGGAAATCATATCTCCCGACCTTACTACCGATGATGATACCAAATACGGTAAGGATTCAGGGGGGTTATCGGTTGATAATTCTGGAGCCGAAAATTATTCCACCATTTTCACCATTGCAGAGTCTCCCTTGGATGAGAATGTGATTTGGGCAGGCACCGACGATGGTAATGTACAGGTTACCCAAGACGGTGGTAAAACATGGACGAATACCGTATCGAATATTGAAGGTTTGCCCGCCAATACCTGGTGCTACCATATTGAAGCAAGTACTTTCGATAAGGGTACAGCCTACGCGGTGTTCGATCGACATGCAGCAGGCGACATGAAGCCCTACGCCTACAAAACCAATGATTTCGGAAAAACCTGGACTAATATTATCACTGACGATGTTGTTGGTTTCGCGCGGAACATTCAAGAAGATTACGTAAATCCCGATTTATTGTTTTTAGGAACGGAATTCGGGTTGTATATCACCTTAGACGGGGGTAAAAAGTGGAAACAATTCACCAATAATATGCCCTCGGTCGCTGTTCATTTCATCGATTTGCAGAAACAGACCAATGATCTGGTCATGGGTACGCACGGCCGGGGTGTCATTATCATTGACGATATTTCGCCCTTAAGGGAAATCAATGATAACGTACTGTCGAAAGACCTTCATTTTTTTGATATGGCTCCTGTGGTCATCGATGAGACAGATAGCTTTAGTGCACGGTTTGGGACAGAAACGGAATTCGTTGGCAATCCCAAATCGAAAATGGCCCAATTCGTTTACCATCTTAAAAAGCGACATACGTTCGGAAAAATGAGTATGGAAGTTCAGGATATGGAGGGCAACCTTATCCAAGAACTTGGGCCGGGAAAATCGAAAGGCATCAATATAGTACGTTGGAATTTAAGGGGAAGCGCCCCCAAAACGGCCAAAACCGATATTGCCCTACGCTATATCGCCTCAGCACCATTGGTCCTTGAAGGGACTTACAAGGTCGTTATCAAAAAGGGGAAAGAAACCTACGAGCAAACGTTCGAGGTTGTACATGACAAAAATTCGCCCTTGTCGGCGGAAGAGCACGCCTTCAGGTACAATACCATCAAAAAAATAAATGCCATTACCGAAGAGTTGGCCTATTTGGTATACGAATTGGATGAAATGATCACCAGTGCGGAGAATGAAGGGAACACAAAAATGGAAGCGAAGTTGAACGACTTCAAAAAAACGTTGGTCATTACCACGGGTGATGCCTATACCGGAGCTGCAGAACCGGAGTTGAAAGAGAAAATTTTGACCTTAAATTCCAAAGTTAACGGAAACTACGATGTCCCCTCTAGCACCGATTTAAATAACTTAGAGTTGTTGACCGACCAATTCACCAAGGCAAAGGAGGATTTTGCAAAACTGAAGAAAAAATTTAAAAGTAAGACGCCCATTGCGCCAATGAGTTTTGAGGAATTCGTGAAGAGTTAAGGTTTTTCTCGTGTTACTTTTATTCTAAAGAAATAGAACCTTTTGCACCTAGGGCCAAGAAGCAAGATAAAATGTCATGTTTCCTGGCCCTTGGTTTTTAACCGCATATTTTGTTCATAACACCGTTAAAAAATAGGTGGTCCGCTACGCAGAGGCGCCAATGCGATTTACTACCTTTAATTGATAAACTAACCATTATGAGCGACAGATCCCAGAATCTAATAGCAATACGTCCACTGATTCCTACTGCGAAGGTGTCGGATAATATGAGTGCCGAAGAGCATTTTCAGAATAAGACCTTACGGCCGATCATCAAATTGCAGAACGAACTTTTCCTAGGCGCTTTCCAGAATTACATTGCCAAGCGAAAAAATGTATTCTACGAGCTCCCGCTTCAAAAACGTATGGACTATATCGCCCACGCCATTCAAAAGGATCTAAAGTTCAGAAATTCATTAAAGGGAATGGTTATAGGGCAATACACTTTAGAAGAATACGAAATCTATATGGCCTACTCCTCGGCGCTCAATAAGCGTATGATGAACATGGTAATTAAACGTCTACAGGATCAGATACAGTTTTTCGAGCGAATCGAATTAGCAGTCTAACATAGATTACCGTATAATCAGTTCCCAAGCGCGGGTTATCATGTTTCTGGGGAAGAGCAATTTTTAAGTTAGATCTCAGTCGATAAGTGATTCCCCGTTTAAATTGGTAGTAAGTATATTACTCATCAGGTCGAAATAGGGTCTAATGGCTTGAAAGGAATCCGCCATAACATTAGCAAAATCAGGGGCCATGACCTCCTTATCGGTAAAGTTCTTGACGAAAATAAATTGTTTCTTTCGAATTAAATCGATATCGGGATGTTCTTTATCAAAACCTTTTGGGGCCGTTTTAAGCTCTTCCCCGGCCAATTCGCCCCACACATGTTTAAAGCTTTTTTCATTAATGACTTCCCGTAATTCCGTAGCATCCAATTCCAATTCTTTTCGAATACGCAACAAGTCTTCTTTTTCCGGATTCCAAAAGCCCGTCGCGATAAAGCTGTTATCGGGCTGAACATGCATGTAGTATCCTCCGCGTAGCCGTGCGCCGGCCCTGGACATCGAGGCCGATAAATTGGTTTTGTAGGGCGCCTTGTTCTTAGAAAACCGTACATCCCTATAAATCCTGAAAAATTTTAACTTTTCAATCTCGTCATGCAGTTTCATTTGTTCCGAAACAGCGGTAAATACTTCTTTTGCTTGATTATTAAGGGCGGTAAACCTTTTTTTGTTCTCATTAAACCATTCCCGATTGTTATTTTTTTCAAGGGCTCGAAGAAAATCAAAAATTTCCTTGGTAATCTTTGCTTGCGACATACGACGAATAGGGTGTTAATTTTAATATAAAGTTAAACATTCGTACCAAAGTAGTTGGCATGAATGGACTAAATTTGAATAGTCTACTAATTTACTATGGATAAGGATTCGATCGTAAAAAAAATCAAGAAACATAAAAAACAACCGCACTTAAGGTTTCGTTTGAAGGAAAAGGTAGAAACTTTTACCGATCTGCTGTTCTATACACTGTTCGATATCGACACCCCGGTCGAGGAAAATCTGGACAGACTAGAGAAGGAGTTCGATGCTTTGGTGGCCATGGCCTGCTGGGATGTCGATAAACCCTGCAAAAAAATCTGGGAAAATTATATGAGCCAGCTGCCAGAGGTGTTGGAGCGTCTTAATTTGGATGCCGAGGCAATCGTGAGCTGTGATCCCGCATCTTTGTCCATTGAAGAGGTATACATGGCTTATCCGGGCTTTTACGCGATTGCCATATATCGTTTGGCCCATGGGTTCTATCAGAAAGGTTTCCCCTTGGTACCACGATTAATGACCGAGTATGCGCACAGGCAGACCGGTGTAGACATCAATCCCGGGGCGCAGATTGGAAAATCGTTTTTTATCGATCATGCCACAGGAGTGGTCATAGGAGAAACGGCCATTATTAAAGACCATGTAAAACTCTATCAGGGTGTCACTTTAGGTGCTCATTATGTTGCCAAAGCCCTTCAGAATACCAAACGCCATCCCACAATCGAAAACAACGTTACCATATATGCCAATGCCACTATTCTTGGTGGAAAAACGGTAATAGGAGAAAATAGCATTATCGGAGGTAATGCTTGGGTTACCGCTTCGGTACCAGCAAATTCCACAGTATTTCACACCCCCGAAATCAAAATAAAAACCCTTCCCAATGTCGTATAGCCTCTTGGAATTGATCGGGAATACGCCTTTGGTCGAGTCAAATATATTAAACCCGAACCCGAACGTTCGATTGTTCTTTAAATTGGAAGGCCACAACCCCGGGGGAAGCGTCAAAGATAGGGCCGCTCTCAACATGATCAGAAGCGGCTTGGAACGCGGCGATTTTGACAAGCATTCAAAACTTATCGAGGCTACGAGTGGCAATACCGGAATTGCCTTAGCCATGATCGCTGGTGTCTACGGATTGGAAATTGAACTGGTAATGCCCGAAAACAGTACCGTAGAACGCGTTCAGACCATGCGGGCATACGGTGCAAAAGTCACCCTTACCCCTGCAGACGTGGGTATTGAGGGGGCCAGGGATTATGCCGAAGGTAAGGTAAGGAATGAAGGCTTTACAATGATTAATCAATTTGCTAATAATGACAACTGGAGAGCCCATTACCAAACCACAGGACCCGAAATCTGGGGAGATACCGAGCAGCGTATCACCCATTTTGTTTCCTCGATGGGAACGACGGGTACCATAATGGGGACATCTACTTATTTAAAGGAGAAAAATCCCAAGGTGCAAATCGTGGGGGTTCAGCCCAAGGACGGGGCCAAAATCCCCGGGATCAGAAAATGGCCGGAAGCCTACTTACCTAAAATATTCGATAAAAACAAAGTAGACGATATCATGGAGGTCAGCGAAGAAGAGGCTGCCGATATGGCGCGCAGGTTGGCAAAAGAAGAAGGCATTTTTTCAGGTATGAGCAGTGGTGGCGCGGCTACCGCAGCCCTACGTTTGGCCGCTACTTTGGATAGCGGGGTTGTCGTGTCTATCGTTTGTGATCGTGGAGACCGGTACCTTTCCTCCGGACTTTTCGGCTAAGAACGCCCCTATTAGGCGTTCACCTGCCTTAATTTCTATTCATAAAACAATGCAATAGCTTCGGACGTACGGCGCACGGCGAAATATCGCAAAACTAAAACAGCCCTAATACCTTTAAAATACTTTTTGCTCCAAGAAGCAGTGCCAGCACTATAATGAGTATTCCGATCGCATTTTGAAAGAAGGTATTTCTATAGTTACCCATCACTGAAGTCCGATTTACAACCCAGACCAAAAACACCGCGATAAAAGGTAGAAGCATACCGTTGGCAATTTGGGCGAATTTAATAATCTCGATAGGATTGATATCAAACGTCATAAAGAGTACCCCTAACGAGAGGATGAGCATCCAAACCGCTTTGAATTTAAAATCTTTGAGTCCGACATTCCATCCAAAACAACTGTTGGCGACATAGGCACCGGCCAATGGCGCTGTAATCGAAGAGGTTATCCCAGCAGCAAAAAGACCGAATCCCATAAAGTATTTAGCGGCATTACCGTATAGGGGTTCAAGTCCTTTCGCCATATCCATGACCGTTTGGATCTCCCCTTGTGGAATAGCCGCGGCGGCGATAATAATCGCCATCGATACCATTCCCCCTAAAACAATAGCGATAAAGGTATCCCGCTGCGCCGATTTCAAATCATTTTGGGATTTCCATTTTTCGCTGACCAAGGAAGCGTGTAAAAATAGATTATAAGGTACCACGGTCGTCCCCACTAAAGCGATAACGGTTAGAATACTTTCTTGCGAAATACTCGGAACGAACATTCCTTTTAAAATGGCCCCAACATCTGGCCGGGTAATAATTGCGGTAACCAAAAATGACAGGCTCATAACAATGACCAGCCCTACGAAGACTTTTTCCAATACTTTATAATTCCCTATCAGGAGTAGTGCAAAAGCTGTTCCCCCGATTATAAATGGATAATATGGAATCCCTCCGGAACCAAAAACCGCCTCCAGACCGAGTGTAGCCCCTCCTATATTACCTCCTTCATAGGCGGCGTTTCCAATAACGATCGCTCCGAGAATAAGAATAATAACGATATTCCGGACCAACGGATTCTTTAATTCGCTCTTGATGACATCGGCCAACCCCTTCTGGGTAATGATGCCGAGCCGTGCCGCCATTTCTTGCAAGACCACGGTTGCGAAAATGGATAGCACCATGGCCCAGAGCAATCCATATCCAAAACCGACGCCAGCCAAAGTACAGGCCGTTACCGTACCTGGACCTATAAATGCCGCGGCTACCAAGACCCCTGGGCCTACTTTCTTGAGCATGATATGCGTTTTGTGGTAAATATACAGGGTATGATGCAGAATTTATGCAAAGCCACAAGTGATTTTCACCACACTTTTAACACTTTCAAATGCAGTTCGTCTAAAAAATTGCAGTTCGTCTAAAAACGGGGTGTTCTACATCGAGGGTTTATACTAAAGATTAAAAAAGTGCTGTTATATATATCCAAATCAAACCTAATTTAAACCCCCGATTTCGCGCCGAGCGGAATTAAAATCGACCTACTTAATGAATTGTTTAGAATGTAACGCCCAATTGAATTACCTCGACCATCGGAATGCAATGGACTCCCTCGGTGTTGAACTATGCACTAGACATCAGAATCGCATGCAAACGGTAATCGAAACACACAATACTCCTTTAGAGGCCGTACAACTGTATTATGGCCTAAAAGAGGTAGGTGTGAACGCAATGCTCGAATGGTGGGATGGCAAAAAATCGATAGATATTGCCATTTCGAGAGTAAAGCTGAATATCGAAGTCGATACCGAGTATCATATGATGACCCATGAACAGGCAATGAACGACCTTGAAGAGACCATGCACTCCTTCAAAAACGGTTTTACCACTATTCGTATACCACATATTCTAATTCGCCACTATCTAAAGGAAACGGTCCATAATATCCTGGGGATCATGCAAGGTCTAAAGGCCAATATCAAAACCATCTAAAATCTCAAAGTTATGTCCGGAAAGAAAATTTTAAAAGCCCCGTTACGAATATCAGTTGCTCTATTACTGTTGGGCATGATGGCCCGAATCATGGAGTGGCCTTTCGCCGCGCAGGTTGTCATCGCAGGTTTTTTTGCCATTGGTATTCTCTACAGTATTCGGTTTTGGAACAAGCAGCCCAAACTTTTTATCGATTACGTAAAATTGGTGCTTATCGTTTTCTGGACAGCAAACGGACTCTTTCGAATGATGAATTTTGAATACACTTTAGTATTTCAAATCATTACCGGTGCAGCCTTCGTTACTTGGTTTATAATGGAAGGAACTGCATATTTTATGGACGATGACCGACGTGCAAAGAATAGTACGCTGCAAATCTGGTGGAATATCGCCATGGTCATGGGTACGCTAAGTATCATTGGCGGAAGCCTGATGACCATATTACAATGGGAATATGCAACACCGCTTTTGGTCATGGGTATCATCGTTGTTGCACTCTATATCCTCAAAGACCTTTTTTCAACTTCGGAGGTCAAGGAAAAAGACACGGCCAACGAAGAGTTTCAGATTTAAATCACCATCGCTAACAATTCTCAAAAACCCTCATGGCCGGACCTTGAGGGTTTTTTGATTTGAAAATATTATGCGAATGGTCGCCCCTATTCATTTGGATCTGTTCCTAGGTCAAAGGCATGCTTTAGGCAATAAGAACAACTATATCGGTCAATTCAAGACCCTACACGAGCTGTTCGTGTTTGTTCGCATTACAGCTAAATTATCCTCATTAAAATTCCTTCCATTGAATTCGTGGGAGAACCTTCGTATCTTATCATCACTAAACTAAGACTATGAAAACGACCGACCGCAGGAAATGGCTCAAAACGGTAGGCCTCACAGGAGGCTTTGCCCTCATGGGCGGACTGGATGCCCTGGCACTCTCGAACACCCACACCAACTTCCATTTAGAAGACGAGACGGCCAAACTGAATTCCAATGAAAATCCGTATGGCCCCTCAAAAATGGTACGGCAAACCTTAATCGATAGTTTCGATAAGGCCTGCCGTTATCCTTCGATCGTACTCCGAGAACTAGTATTGCAGCTTGCCGAGAAAGAAGGTGTCACCAAAGACCATATTGTCATTACCGGTGGTTCTACCGAAGGACTTAAGGCCGCAGGGTTAACGTATGGACTTGATGGTGGGGAACTGATCGCCGCCGATCCGACCTTTCAATCTATGCTGCGTTATGCGGAAAATTACGGAGGCTTTGTGCATCGTGTACCTGTGAACGATAAAAAGGGTCATGATTTAGAGGCGATGGCCAAGCGCGTAACCGGCAGAACGAGCTTGATTTTTATCTGCAACCCCAACAATCCGACCGGTACGCTTATCGAAAAAGGCAAACTGAGGGACTTTTGCACCTCTATGGACCGTAAGGCAATGATTTTTAGTGATGAGGCCTACTACGACTACATTACCGAACCCGATTACCCTTCCATGATCGAATTGGTCAAGGAAGGGCGAAATGTAATCGTTTCTAAAACCTTTTCTAAGGTGTATGGACTGGCCGGTCTGCGTATCGGCTATCTTGTGGCACGACCTGATATCTCGAATAGGCTGAAAGCCAGCGTTATGGCAATGACCAATACTTTGGCCGTCGAAGCTGCCAAAACCGCCTTGAAAGACGATACCTTCTACAAATACAGCGTTGCCAAGAATATGGAAGCCAAACAGATGATATACGAAACCTTGAACGACCTGAACTTGGAATATATTCCTTCCCATACCAACTTTGTATTCTTCAAATCCGGTCGGCATATCGATGCCTTGAGTGCGGCCATGGAACAAGAACATGTATTGATTGGGAGGCCTTTCCCGCCATTCTATGATTGGGCGCGAATAAGCACCGGCACGTTGGCACAGGTCGAACAATTCGGAAAGGCTTTGAAGAAGGTGATGGGATAACAAATAAACCCCTGTTTCCAATTTGTAATTCTTACCGTTGAAAGTGTAGTTGTCATTGGTTTACCACACCGTGACTTCCGGCCCGAAATCCCTCTTGGAATTATTGGGCATAGGCTTTATTTTTCTACTCCTATTTGAGATTTCAACTGTTTTTCGTCGGATTTTTATCAGTTAAAGTGTTGTATTTAAAGGATTTAGTGTTTTTGTTGATTTTCCTTTCATAGAAGATAAATGACTCCTAATCGGGTTTTTTTCCGGCTATCGAGTATTCGCTACGCTTCATAGGTGTGTACATCTTTTTATTGCAATTTCAGGGTTTTGGTATTGGAGGAACTGTTCTCCATCCTAAATCTTAACCTATGAGAGAAAAAACTACTTTAAACGATTTTCTTATTTACGCGTATTGCGCCTTTTGTTTTTTGTGGTCGCTGTATGTACTGTTCTTTATATTGTTCATATAACTGAAATCAAGGTCTAAAAGGCCATCCACTTAAAGATGAACCCAACCCCACTAACCTTTCGATTGGCTGGTAGTCATGCGGACTGGATAGAAACAAGGCAGTGCGTAATAGTGATGTTCCAAGGAAAGCATTTGGGCAATCAACTCCTCATTGAAAAAGAATATTTTTCGTACAAATGAAATACTAATGGCGAGAAGAATGCGTTAATTCCTTATGGTAAAAAAAGGAGCTATAGAATTGTTGGAAGAGATACTTACGTCATACAAAGAAGGTAGACTTCATCTAGATAGGCTCAAAGACCCAAATTCGGATTGTCAAGTCAATATTAAGGTCGGTAACAGAACTTACGATGACTGTAATGAACTAATTCAACATTATAGGGACGAGCATGAGATGTTGGCCTACACCACCATAGAAGTTATCGAGAAGGATAAGCGATACTACTTTCTTGAAATCAGGGATTATGCTAAAGGGGAAACCTTTCTAAATCAATATCCTCTCCATACTATTTTAAATCGAAATTCCTGTGTTACCCCTACGACGCGTACCTGGTAGGTTGCCTAATAAAATCCAAGGCGTACAATTCTATCTTTAACTGTTATATTTCAAATTTCGTACCTCTTTACGCTACCCCAACCACCCTTCACGATCCAAACTCCGGTATTGAATGGCTTCGCCGATATGGTTGCCATTGACCTCCTCCGCATTTTCCAAATCGGCAATGGTACGGGCCACTTTCAAAATACGGGCTAGTGCTTGTCTGTGACAGGTGCCGCACCAGAGTAAGAAAACAGGATAGTGAAAGGCCACGCCTATTATGTCATAGTTTTGGGGTTTGTTAATTCCTGGCTCACTATGGCCACTCGTTAAAAACGAGCGGTAGCGATTACTAGGGCGCCAGCGGCGAAAGGCAGGTTGGAAGTACGGAATGGCCATTTTAATTTATCGCCGCAAAAATGACTTTAGCAGGGGTCTGGAAAAAACTCATTTCATCAGCGCTTCGACAAGCTCAGCATGACCGTCGTTTTCAGAATTGTCATTGTCCAAATCATGTCTACTTTGTCAGTCCGAGCTTGTCGAGGACCCGGTTGAACAATCTTTTTTTAACTCATACCTCGTATTTCGTACTTCAAACCTCGTTCCTTCAAATCACCCCAACCACCCTTCACGATCCAAACTCCGGTATTGAATGGCTTCGCCGATATGGTTGCCATTGACCTCCTCCGCATTTTCCAGATCGGCAATGGTACGGGCCACTTTCAAAATACGGTCGTATGCACGGGCAGACAGATTCAACCGCTCCATGGCATTTTTGAGCATGGTTTTCGAAGCGTCGTCCAGTTTGCAGTGTACGCGAATCTGTTTGGTATTCATCTGAGCGTTGTAGTGCACATTTTCCAATTCCGAAAAGCGTTGCGTCTGAATTTCCCGCGCGGCGGTCACCCGGTGGCGTATGGCTACACTACTCTCCCCTTTCCGATCTTCCGATAGTTTTTCAAAAGGTACGGGGGTTACCTCGATATGAATATCGATACGGTCCAGCAATGGCCCGGATATCTTGCTAAGATAGCGCTGCATTTCAGCCGGAGAAGAGGTTACGGGGGAATCTGGATCATTGAAATAGCCACCCGGACTAGGGTTCATACTGGCCACCAACATAAAGCTACTGGGATAGGTAACGGTAAAACGAGCTCGGGAAATGGTCACTTCCCGATCTTCCAAAGGTTGCCGCATGACCTCTAAAACTCCACGCTTGAATTCCGGCAATTCATCTAAAAACAAAACGCCATTATGCGATAGTGAAATTTCCCCTGGTTGCGGGTAGGCGCCCCCACCGACCAAGGCGACGTCTGAAATCGTGTGATGGGGGCGTCGAAACGGCCGTTCGCTCATCAGCCCCATATTCTTTATTTTTCCGACGACCGAATGTATTTTGGTCGTTTCTAGTGCCTCATGCATTGTCATGGGGGGTAAAATAGATGGCAAGCGCTTTGCCAACATCGTTTTTCCAGCACCTGGTGGGCCAATGAGGATAATGTTATGACCGCCTGCCGCGGCGATTTCCATGCACCTTTTAATGCTTTCCTGTCCTTTTACATCCGAGAAATCGAATTCGGGAAAATCGAGGTTTTTATAGAATTCCTCTTGAATATCAATAATGGTACGCTCCAAGGGCGTGCCCTTATCGAAAAATTCGATGACCTCCGCTATGTTTTCCACTCCATATACTTCCAGACCCTCAACAATAGCGGCCTCTTTGGCATTCTCGTTCGGAAGAATAAATCCTTTAAAGCCTTCCTCCAATGCTTTGATAGCGATGGGCAAGGCGCCCTTGATCGGTTGCAAGCTCCCATCCAAGGAAAGCTCGCCCATGATAATATACCGATCAAGATTTTCGGACTGTATCTGACCGGAAGCGGTAAGAATCCCCATGGCGAGGGTTAAATCGTAGGCAGAGCCTTCTTTTCGCAAATCTGCAGGTGCCAAATTCAAGGTGATTTTCTTTCCAGGAATCTTATACCCGTTGTTCAACAGCGCCGCTGCAATGCGGTAGTTACTTTCCTTGATGGCATTGTCCGGGAGGCCTACCAAGTGGTAACCTACTCCGATATCTACATTTACTTCAACGGTAATGGTTGTGGCCTCTACGCCGAAAACAGCGCTTCCAAAGACTTTGGTCAACATGTTGGTCTTGTATTTCTTGGTTTTTATAATTTACGTAAAAGTTGATCGCCAAAAGCCATTAAACGATTATGGCTTTCTCTTTTAAGCTTAAGGGCATGATGAATTATTTTCTATTCGTAATGAACTATCACCATGACGTCCCTCATTTTTATTCTTCCTTTTGTGAGGGAGCTAACGTAAGAACGGATTCCGACTGTTGTATCTCCTCCTTATTCATCATCATTTTTCGAAACTCCCCGTTTATAAACAGTTCTGCTTGGTCTTTGTAATGCGGACTAAAGATATTTCCAGACTGCCCCGTGGGCAGAATGCTCATACTGTTTTCGATATCCGAAAAATCGATGACCCTACGCGTCGACGGTCCAGAACTTACCTTATAAAATCCCTCTGCATTATAGCCGAATCCCAAGTTGTTGATGACCTCTCGCGAACCGTTTACAGGAAAAGGTCCCACATTGAAAAAACGACGTAAAACGGCTACTTGCCCCATAGGGTGTTCGTGCTCCAAACTGTGTACTCTGTCCCAGGTCCATTCTTCCTCATCAGGTCCAAAATCGTTGATCAAAAAGGCCAAGGCCTCTTCAAAAGACTTTTGGATAATATCTTCGTGCGTTTCCTTGATTTCTTCGGTCAAAACATCATCCCACCAGACAGAAGCAGGTTTGTCGACAATTTTTGCGATGACCCGTTTACTCATATGAGTGGTCAAGAACTGCTCGAATTGTGCTTCGTCCAGCTCGTCTCCAAACGTATTCTTTAACATACGAAATATCCAACGATGGTAGATGGTAGCCGATATACTTTCCAAGGGGTAGTCCCCTTTCCATGCCCTCATACGATCAAGAATTTTCCGCTCTTTGTCCGAAAGTTTCCTGATATCCAAGGCCTTGGCTAAATCAACGAAAACAGATGGGTTTACCGAAGAGGTTACATCTGTGATCATTTCCCGTACCTCGGTGGCGTCCCAATCATTTTTTGGTTTTAACAATTCTACGATTCGTTTGGCCCTGTTTTCGGGCAGATAATAGCCTGGAAAAAATCTTCCGTTGACCGAGTCGGGCTGATTGTTCGCCGAGTAGACATAATGCCAAGGCGGGTTAATGGCTTGGGGATTTTCGGAAAAATCCAAGTAGTTTTTGTCGGCGGGAAAGGCTTTCGTACTTGTTTGTACAAATTTGGTATGTACACTATCAGGCACCTCATACAATTTCGCTGTTGCCCACCAGGCAACATTGCCTTGGGCATCACCATACATAATGTTCAGGCCTGGGGCATGTATCTTGGGAAGTGCACGCTGTATCGCTTCCAAATCCGGGGCACTGGCCATCTCATAGAGCGCATTGATTACTTCGTTCTTGTTATTGGTATACGTCCACCACATCGATACGGGCCTTTCACCAGATATCTGGTCTGCAATTCCGTTCAATAGCGGGCCTCGTTTGGTTTTTTTTACAGTAAAATTAACGTCGTCCGCATCCTTCACTTTGATGGTGTTGGTAACGATATCGTAAAAATCCCAACCTTCATCCGTTCTATACCTTGTTGAATCGGTAGGATGGGTTTCTTCATAATAGAAATCAACATCGTCATTTTCGAACATCGTCATTCCATAGGCCAACTTCCGATCGTGTGCCAATAAGGGAAAGGGCACTCCCGCCAGATGATAACCATATTTTTCATAAGTGGGTGTGACCACATGTGCCTCGTACCAAACGGAAGGTGAAGAAAAACCGATATGCGGATCATTGGCAAAGATGACCTTGCCGTTTTTGGTCTTTTCCGGGCCAACGACCCAGCTATTGCTGCCTTCAAAAAGCGGAATACCCAGCGAATCGAGCGATTTTGATACTGATGTAATGGCGGAATTCCCCATAGAATCGGTTGTTTTTGGATGATGACTTTTAATCAAAGTGGAATTTGGATCGCTATCGATTTCCAAGTCGATCAAATAGTCCTGTCCCAGCTGCTCTTTGATGGTGCTCAGCAAAGGGTCGGTTTTGTGCGCTTGGGCAAAACTAAAAGACATGTAGCCCAGAATATTATGAATATCTTTTAAAGTGAAGGGCGCCTTTTCGATTCCGGTCAAGTAAAATTCCAGAGGAGTTGGTCCGTTTTCCAAAAAGTGATTGATACCATCAAGGTAGGCTTGGGAAAGTTGAACGGATTTCGAACTCCTATTCAATTTCGAAACGGTCTTTTGAGAGGCCTCGTCTATTCCCAGGGCGAGAAAGAATTTGTCCGTTCCCAACAACTTTTCCCCGAAAACCTCTGAGAGCCCTCCTCGACCGATTCTTCGAAGTAATTCCATCTGCCATAGGCGGTCTTGCGCATGCACGTATCCTAAACTGCGAAAGGCATCGTTCTCATTATCGGCGTAAATATGCGGAATTCCGTACGAATCATAATACACTTGCACGGTGGTAGTAAGTCCTTTGATCTGCTGTTCTCCTTTGTATTCCGGTTTTAAGCTCCAATACACCCCAAACCCAACAATAACCAACAACAAAGAGAGTATCAGAAGTAGGTGAACAAATTTTTTAACGAATTTCAATCCTTTGTATTTACAAGGAAAGATAGGGCTATTTGTGAGAAAAAAAAACCGCTTCTGACAGCTATTTTTTGGATAAGAGGTGATATTCGGAGAGGCCCTTGGCAAGCCAGGCCGCATAAGTTTCACTATCCGTACTTTGAATGGCATGATGCAACACCTTCATATCGGGAGATAGCAATACATAGTATGGTTGCGAGGCGGCATTGAAATTCAGGGTCTGAAAGGTGCCCCACTTTTGACCTACGGTTTCAATCGTTTTTATACGGCCAGACTCATATTGAAAATCGAATTGGTCCTCCGTTGGCAGTTCTTTTCGATCATCAACGTACAATGATATAAGAACGTAATCTTCTTTCAATAGTCGAAATACTTCCGGTACGCTCCAGACGTGTTCCTCCATTTTACGGCAGTTTACGCAGGCCCAACCCGTAAAATCCAATAAGATGGGCTTATTCGTTTTTTTGGCATACGCCAGCCCCTCATCGAAATCCTTAAAACAAGCAATACCTAAGGGACAATCGCTTTCCTGTTCGTAAATACTATAAAATTGAGGTGGTGGAAAACCGCTAAGCAATTTCAGGTCGGAGATATTGGCCACGCCCAAAATCAGATAAATAGAAAAAGCCGCACTTGCAAATCCCGTGATTTTCCTTCCTGTGGAAATTTTCTGTTTTGGCCCGTCGTGCGGAAATCGGAAAACCCCAAAAAGATATAAGGCCAAGAGTACAAAGAGTAGAATCCAGATACCCAAGAAGATTTCACGCTTCAGGAGACCCCAATGCCCTACTAAATCCGAGTTGGATAGAAATTTCAAGGCCAATGCCAATTCCAAAAAACCCAATACGACCTTGACGGTCGTCATCCACCCACCCGACTTTGGCAGGGAATTCAACCAGGCAGGAAACAAGGCGAACAACGCGAAGGGCAATGCCAGGGCGATGCCGAAACCGGTCATGCCGGCAGTAAGGTTATAGGCAACATCACCCTCCTCCAAAATCGTGCTCCCCAGAAGTCCACCTAAAATGGGACCTGTACAGGAGAAGGAAACAATGGCCAGGGTCACGGCCATAAAAAAAATACCGATGACGCCACCGACTTTAGACGAGGCAGAATCCATCGTATTCGCCCAAGAACTGGGCAACGTCAACTCGTAATACCCGAAAAAGGAAAATGCAAAGAACACAAAAACGACGAAAAACGCGATATTCAGCCATATATTGGTGGCAATCGTATTCAAAATTTGCGAATCGACGGAATCGAACAGATGAAAGGGCAGACTGAGTAGCGCATAAATCAGCACGATAAAAAGACCGTAGAGCATGGCGTTGGCCACCCCCTTTGAACGGCTTCCGGATTGTTTCGTAAAGAAAGACACGGTAAGCGGAATCATCGGAAATACGCATGGCGTCAGGAGGGCGATGAGACCGCCTAAGAATCCCAAACCTACTATGCCCCATATTCCGGTATTGCTACCGGTAACTAGCGTACCACCTTCGGTAAGGCGTTCTTTGTTCTTCAAATCGAGTTTCATCGCCCGCCCTATGGCCAGACTGCGCTCATCCATGGTTTTTTCAGAAACCGTCGCCGGGCCATCGTCAAAAACGAAAGTAAAATCGTGTTCTTGCTGAATACAGACTTCCTTACAGACTTGATAGAAAAGGTTGATATCTATTTGACGTACAGCTGGGTTTAAGAGTTTTATTTTTTGCTTAAATACGGCATCTTTAATAAAGAACACCTCTTCTATCTCAAAAACTTCTTCAAACTTTTTGACGGTTTCACTTTCCGTGGTCGTCCCGATGAGCTCATAATCCGTTCCTACCTTCTTGTACGTGAATTCACTGGGCAATGAGCCACCCTCGGGTGTAAATTGTGAAAAGATATGCCAGTCATCGGCAATCTTTGCGGTCATTATTAATTCGTACTCCGTGTCAGAAATTTTGTTCTTTTCTTGAGACCAGATGACCGGGGTCTCATCATCTTGTGAAAACACAAATAAACTACTAACTAACAGAAAACTAAGTAGAACTACTTGTTTCATTTGTTGAATATTATTTTTACGATTTGCTTGGTATGCGCATTTACTTTAAACCGGTCGTCGCCACGCCGGCCGATGACCCAAACCAAGTCATTTCCGGAAAACAAAAGCCATTGGTCATCTTTGGCAATGATATCTACCTTTTCATCTTTAAAATACTTCGACAACTTTTTCTTGCCTTGCATTCCCAGGGGATAAAAATAGTCGCCCTTTTGCCATTTCCTAACGGTCAGCGGATACTTTAACGTTTCTTTGTCTACGTATAGTACATTGCCCGAAGTCTCATCGATTTCAGAAACATCGTCGAAAAGCAAGGTTATTGGTCGATCTATTCGCTTTTGCGGGACATTGATGGCATAGATATTTCTTGCTGATTCCTTTATTTCCGCGAGCAACAGTGTATCCCTATCCTTCACCAACCGATGTGTTTTGGAGCGTACTTCCTTTCCGCTTGAGGCCGTCAGCAAAGCATTAATATCGTCCCAGGCGGTAAAACCGAATTCCTTGAACAGTTCGTAGAGTACGGTTTTCAATGGATGCAATTCCAGTAAATCAGCAATGGAAATCGTTACCACACCATTATTATTGACAAAAAGACTGGTCTTTAATTTTTCAATGGTTGCATTAAGGAAAGCCGCAGTACCGGAAAGATGTTCCTGTGTCTTTTTGAAGTTTTCCAAAAAGGTCGGGTTTAGTTTCTTTAATTCGGGTACGATTTGATGTCGAATTCGGTTTCGTAAATATTTCGTTTCGGCGTTACTGGCATCCTCCCTCCACTCGATTCGTTCTGTTCTGGCATAAGCCTCGATTTGTTCTCGTGAAAACGACAATAATGGCCGGTAAATATTTCCGTTTTTTGGCGGAATACCGGTCAGGCCCTCGATTCCCGTTCCTCTGGAAAGGTTGATTAAAAAAGTTTCCAAATTATCGTCGGCATGATGGGCGGTCACCAGAGCACCAAGTGTATTTTCATCCATTATCTGGGTAAACCAAGTGTAGCGCAACTCCCGTGCAGCCATTTGAACTGAAACTTTATTTTTGTTCACATAACCTACGGTATCAAAATGGGTTATGTAAAAATCTACCTTATATTTACTTGCGGTTTTGCGTACCAAGTCCTCATCGGCGTCGCTTTCAGTTCCCCTAAGTCGAAAATTACAGTGCGCCATAGCGAACTTCAAGTTTGCCCGTGCGCAGAGGGCAGCAAGGACCATACTGTCGACACCACCGCTACAGGCAAGTAAAAATCGTTCTTCGTCCAGTATCGAGAAGTGTTCGGAAATCTGTTTTTGAAAAGCTTTTAGCACAATTCAAAAATACGCAAGAAAAAGAAGTATAAATTGCGTACAGCTTTTAAATGCGTTCCTTCAACCATTTATGGATATCCTCTAACATGGCCTCCTTACACAAATCGTGATGCAACTCGTGGTACCCGCCTTCATATAATTTCAAGGTAGTATTGCTGGCTTTCTGATGAAATTCAATGGTTGCCGTATGATCTATAATTTGGTCGCGGGTACCATGCAATAGTAGTGCCTCGCAATTTAGGGTATGGGCATTGGCCAAGGCCCACTCCCCTGCATCCATTACCGGAAAGGAATACATTGGGCTTACCGCATCGTAAATCATCGAATCGTTTTGGTATTTGGTAACCTCTTCGGGATTTCGCGAGATTCCGTTGGCGTCTAGACCGGAAGGCAAGGTGACAGAAGGTAGGACCTTTAACAGCATTTTACCTAAGAACATCTTCCATTTAGGCGGTTTAAATGCCAAACGCAAATACGGGCTGGTGGCAATAATGCCAGCAAAATCTTCTTTACGTCTTAAGGCATAGTTTAAAACAAGGTTACCTCCCATACTGTGCCCATATAAAAAAAGCGGTTTTTTGGGATGTAGTTCCTTAGCCTTGTCGATTACGGTCGCCAATATATCCAATAAGGCCTCATAACTGGGGCAGTGCCCTCTTTTCCCTCCTGATTTTCCATGTCCTATATTATCATAGGTCACAACGCCTAGACCTAGATCGGTCAATATGGGGATGACCGCTGCCTTATACCGACCTGAATGCTCTCCGAACCCATGGACCAAAACCACCACACCCGTTACCACCTTTGGTTCAACATGGCATCCGAAAATTTCGGACCCATACAAATGAAAGCTGAATTTCGATTCTTGCATATCCCTAAAATTACATGGATTTCAATTATAGACCCTCCAACACCTCCCGCATCGCTTTTGCCTTCAACAGGCATTCTTCGTATTCCTGTTCCGGAATTGCCTTGGCAGTAAGCGCACTACCCACCGAAAAAGAAACATATCTCTTTTTAGCATTGTACAGTATGCTCCGGATGACTACATTGAAATCGAAATTCCCCTCCGGGGTAAAATAGCCCACCGCTCCGCTGTAGAGTCCGCGTTTAAACGACTCCAATTCCTCGATGATCTTCATCGCGGAAACTTTTGGTGCTCCCGTCATACTGCCCATCGGAAAACTATCCCGTATCAAATCAACGGGGTCGCTATCCGGGGGCACTGTCGCACTAATCGTCGATACCATTTGGTGGACTTGCCGATACGATTTTATTACGCAGAGCCCTTCTACCCTCACACTACCTTTTGTTGCGTTTTTAGAAAGGTCGTTGCGAACCAGATCAACAATCATAACATTCTCGGCGCGTTCTTTGGCATCATGGCGTAATCTACTAATCAACGAGGCGTCTTTTTGCGGATTCGTATCCCGTTTAGCGGTTCCTTTGATGGGCTGCGAAATCAGCTGACTCCCCGATTTTTTTAAATACCGTTCCGGGGATGCGCACAACAGATGATTATGGTCCTGCCTAAAAAAAACGGCAAAAGGAGGTTGTGATATGGTATTGAGATGTTCGTAGATACGAAGTGGGTCGATTTCGGTGTCTTTTGCATAGAATTCTTGACAAAAATTCGCCTCATAAATATCGCCACGGTGAATATGGGTGAGCATACGCCTTGCTCGCTGAAAATATTCGTCTTTAAAGATTCGCATTTTTATGTGGATGGCCTTTGCCGATTTCACTGCTTTGGCATCCACCTTCCTTTTTTCGAAAATGTCGTTGTAATCCGAGGAAATCTCATGAGCGTAGACATCCAAATACATAAAGTGAACATGGCCCTTATGCACTTTTATTATTTTTTTCGGTTGGAAAAAGAACAGGTTCGGAAACAACAATCCATCAAAATTGGTCGAAGAAAGCTCCTCCACATCGTTTTTAAGGTCGTACGAAAGGAAGCCAAAAAGCCAGTCACCGATTTCTTTCCGGTAGGCCTTCAATTTGTCAAAAGCCCCGGTCGTTCGCGGTACAACAATACTATCATGAGCAGCAACCGCCAATATCGCTTCGAATTCTCCATAGGAATCGGCATGTCCGTTACTATCAAGCCAAGCGATTTCCCTGAACTGATGCGACCATTCCAGAAGGGACTTCTTACAGGCGGAAATGGGTGGCAATGGAAATGAAACGGTGGTTCGCAAGAAACAAGGGTTTTTGATAGGGATTTCATACAGCACATCAAGAACAGTGCTGCTCTTAGCCAATAATAGTCGTAAGGCAACGTTTTATACCTTCTGTCGTCGAAATTAGCGCAAATGATACTGAAATGCGAGTATTTTAGCTAATTTCGCGCAACGAATGATCCGAATACGCTGTTGTACAAGTATATAGATTGCACAACGGCCAAAAATAATTGAACCGATTTATCGGTATTTGATTAAAAACCCAATGAAAAAAAAGTCTGCAAGACTCTATTTTATCGATGCTATGAGGGCATGGGCGATTCTCATGATGCTGCAAGGGCATTTTATTGATGGATTACTGGACACTGCATTTCGCGACCCGGATAGTATTGCCTTTATGGTTTGGCAGTATTTCAGGGGAATTACCGCTCCCGTTTTCTTTACCGTTTCCGGATTTATTTTTACGTATCTATTGATTCGCGGTGAGCAAAAGGGAGTGGAAAACCCAAGGGTGAAAAAGGGAATACGGCGTGGGCTGCAGCTTATCCTGTTCGGTTACCTCTTACGAATGAACCTCTGGGGGCTGTTAATGGGCAAGGTGTACGATTCGTTCTACCTAGTTGATGTACTGCATTGTATTGGCTTTTCTATCTTAGGCATTATCGGCGTCTATCTACTGACATATAAGAGCAACAGGGTTGTTTTTCCAACCGTCTTATTGATGGTCGGTCTATTGCTATTCACTTGTGAACCTTGGTACGCTAGAGCTACTTTTGACGCACTTCCGAGATTTCTGGAAAATTACATTAGTAAAGTAAACGGATCGATTTTTACGATAATCCCTTGGACCGGATACGCTACCTTCGGGGCCTTTCTTTCGATATTATTCAAACGGTTCAGCACTTATAAATACCTGTATACGGTCGCCATCGGAACAGCGATAAGCCTTGGCGGAATGTTGATTCTATACTCTTCCGATGCATTTTTATATATTGCAGAAGTAACTGGAATACAAATTTTTAGAGCAATTCACTTTAACAACTACCTCTTCATTCGTCTAGGTGATGTGTTGCTTGTTTTTGCAATATTCATGTTGGTCAGAGGTCTATTGAAGAACGCTACCGTGCTGAAAATCGGACAAAGTACACTATCCATCTACATCATCCATTTTATCATTCTTTATGGCAGTTTTACGGGGTTGGGGCTATACGGATTTTTACATCATTCCCTCTCCCCTACAATCGCTATTTCGGGAGCTTTGGCCTTTATGATCGTGTGTACCTATGCCGCGCTGCAGTATGAACAGCATAAGGTGTTGATTCAGTCGAACGTGAATCTGGCGTTGCACTATACATGGTCAAAAACGGAAAGCTTTTTAGGGTTTGGAGTTGGTATGGTCAAAAACGCCGTTTCGAAGCTACTTCGATCATTGGGATTGCTTAAGAACTAGTGTTTCGTTATCTTGTCGAACAAAAATAAATTATGAGCGAAAAGCCGTACTCCCCAATTCCAGTTACTTTAGAAAAAGACAAACGGTATTCCTGGTGCACCTGCAGCCATAGCGAGAACCAACCGTTTTGTGACGGTTCACACCGAGCGGCCAAGGCAACACCACCCTTGACATTCGAGGTTGCGGAAGAAAAAGAGGCCTATCTGTGTACCTGTAAAAGAACATCGAACCCGCCCTACTGCGACGGTTCACATAAAGTTTAGGTATTAAAAAAACGCCCTTTTAGAGGCGTTTTTTTGTTTTCATGTGCTATCTTCTGGTTTTAAAGAATCCCCGTTTAACTATTCTGCCGTGTTCATCTTACGGTCATTTTAGGTTCTTTCCAATATCAAACGTGCAATGCCCTATCCCCTGTTGCGGCAAGAGCCGCTTCCTTTACCGCTTCGGCGTAGGTTGGATGTGCGTGGCTCATACGGGCCATATCTTCTGCAGATGCCCGAAATTCCATTGCCGTGACGGCCTCCGTAATTAAATCGGCACATCGGGCGCCGATCATGTGCACCCCTAGAACTTCATCTGTTTTTTTATCCGCTAAAATCTTTACGAAACCATCAACGTCACCGCTGGCACGGGAGCGACCCAACGCACGCATCGGAAATTGACCCGCCTTGTATTCAACGCCAGCTTCTTTCAATTCTTCCTCGGTCTTGCCTACCGCTGCAACCTCGGGCCATGTGTACACTACTCCCGGAATCAAATTATAATCGATGTGGGGTTTTTGACCCGCTATAAGCTCGGCGACCATAGTCCCCTCCTCTTCTGCTTTATGAGCCAACATTGCCCCACGAACGACGTCCCCAATAGCATAAATATTGGGTACAGCGGTTTGTAGGTGATCGTTTACCTCGATCATTCCCCTTTCGGTCAGCTTAACGCCTGCCGCCTCGGCATTTAAACCATCGGTGTAAGGTCTTCTCCCTACTGACACTAGGCAATAATCCCCTGTAAAGGTTACTTCCTCGCCTTTTTTATTGTCAGCTTTAACAATGACTTCGTTTCCTTTTCGTTCAACTGATTTTACCTTATGCGACAGCTCGAACTTCACTTTTTGCTTCTTCATGGTCTTCATCAACTCCTTCGAGAGGGCGGAATCCATATTGGCGATAATTCGGTCCATAAATTCGACTACCGTTACTTCGGCACCCAGACGTTTATACACCTGCCCTAGTTCCAGACCGATGACCCCACCACCGATTACAATCATGTGCTTGGGAATTTCAGGTAACTTTAAAGCTTCCGTAGACGTGATTACCCGCTCTTTGTCCAATTTGATGAACGGCAAATTCGAGGGTTTAGAGCCAGTAGCGATGATGATATTTTTAGCCTCGATAGTTTCCGTTTTTCCGTCGTTCTTTTTGATATTCACATGGGAGGCATCTTTGAAGCTACCAACACCCTCAAAAACATCGATTTTGTTTTTGTCCATCAAAAATTGAATCCCCTTTGTCGTCATATCGACGACACCTTGCTTTCGGGAAATCATTTTTTCCAAGTTCACCTTTACTTCACCTGGTATTTCGATGCCGTGTTCCTCAAAATGCTTCACGGCATCCTCGTAATGATGTGAAGAATCAAGTAGGGCTTTCGATGGAATACAACCCACATTGAGGCAAGTACCCCCTAAGGTGCTATATTTTTCGATAATCGCGGTCTTCATTCCAAGTTGTGCGCAGCGGATTGCCGCGACATAGCCTCCAGGGCCCGAGCCGATAACGGCTACATCATATTGAGTCATAGGTAATGGTGTTATTGAAATTTCACTTCAAAAATCAAGACACAAAAGTACGAATGTTTTGTTGGCGAACAATGAAGTGTTCCCGTTGAAATCGTTTCCAAAAAGAAGAAAAAACGGTCTATTAATACAAAGCAACTTTGGTTTCCGTCGCTCCTAATGACATCAGCAACTCCTTTACCTCAAGAGCTTCATCCCCTCCTTTTTCGGCATGGTGCAACAACGTAAACCCATGGGGCCCTTTGGCATGTAGCGTATTTGGAAAAGTGGCGAGCATTGGTTTTACGATGTCGATCTTCCCGAATAAGCAAGCCGTAAAAATATTGGCCTGGGCACCTTTATCCAAGAATAATCTAACCATGTCTTTATATCCCACATGGCTCGCAGCGCCCAACCCCGTTTCAAAATCACCCATTTTCCAGTCGTGGGCCGCATTTAACAAGTTTGGTTGCTCCTCCAACATTGATTTTACCTTTTCGATATCCTTATGCGACGCACCCACAAATTCCTGAACCATCTTCGGGTCGAGTTTCTCACCATCTTGGGGATTAAAGGAAAATAATGGTATTGCAGACAATACCAAACCCGCACTTCCTGCGCTGTATAAAAATTGTTTTCTGTTCATGGCCTTGTTTATCCGTGAACCAGGAAGTTAGGAAAAATGCTATTCGTACTCATCTGTTTAACAATACTTTATCAGTGTTTTGCGCCGTCAAGATGCTATTGATGACACCAGCGCACCTAAATCAGCACATTTGCAAGGGCAAAATCAAAATCGTAATATTAGGCACAACAAACCAAAGCACAATGCAAGACGAACCGCAGGACCAACATAGAGAAAATGAGAACATAGTAGAAAATAAGGAGTTGAGCATTTGGGAAGCCTTATTTCCAGTTGTAATCCTGGTAGGTATGTTAGCGTATAATGTATATGTCTTTAAGGATGATGCGCTAAGTGGCTCTAATCAGTTTATACTTTTATTGGGCGGGGCTGTAGCGGCCATTGTAGGGTATTTCAATAAGATATCTTACAAAAAAATGATGAAGGAGGTGGCCGAGAACGTGAAATCGACCTCGAGCGCCCTACTTATCTTGTTGATGGTCGGTGCCCTATCGGGAACTTGGTTGATCAGCGGCGTCATTCCTTCCATGATCTATTACGGACTACAAGTATTGAATCCCACAATATTTTTGGGGGCCTGTGTATTTATATGTGCCATAATTTCCATTGCCACCGGGAGCTCCTGGACGACTTCAGCCACGGTAGGCATTGCCTTGATTGGAATCGCCGAAGCTTTAGGCATCTCTTTAGGGATGACCGCGGGTGCCATTCTTTCAGGCGCCTATTTCGGGGATAAACTTTCTCCCTTGAGCGATACTACAAACCTAGCACCGGCAATGGCGGGAGGCGAATTGTTTTCGCACATTCGCTACATGACCATTACCACGGTGCCCACGATATTGGTAACCTTGACGGTTTTTATCATAATTGGCCTCACCATTGAAACGAACGGAACTACCGACACAGAAGCGATTTTAGCCTCTATCGATAGAAGTTTCAACATTACGCCTTGGCTATTTTTAGTGCCGGTGGTCGTCATCGGTCTTATTCTAAAGAAGACCCCTCCGCTTTTGGCCTTGCTGATCGGAACCTTACTCGGTGGCGTTTTCGCCCTAATTTTTCAACCAGGAATTGTTGCCACTATCGGAGGGAGCGATACCCTTACCTTTGAAAGCGCTTACAAAGGCATACTAAATGCGATTACCGTAAAATCAAATGTCGCCTCTGACAGCGAGGCACTGGCCGATTTGTTTTCATCCAAAGGGATGAGCGGTATGCTAGGGACCATTTGGCTTATTGTCTGTGCCATGGTTTTTGGGGGTATCATGGATGGTATCGGTGCGCTTTCCAGAATTACGAAATCATTACTCTCCATGGCCAAAAGCACCTTTGGCCTATTCGCGAGTACCGTGGGCAGTTGTTTAGCTTTGAACGTTACTGCTTCAGATCAATATCTGGCCATAGTTGTGCCGGGTAAAATGTTTTCCAAAGCCTACGCAGACAGAGGTTTAGCCCCCGAAAATTTAAGTAGGACTTTAGAGGATTCCGGAACGGTAACCTCTGTACTTATCCCATGGAATACCTGTGGCGCATATCACAGTGGTGTGCTCGGGGTGAGTGTGACCGACTATTTCTTTTATGCGATCTTCAACTGGCTAAGTCCGTTTATGACCTTGCTTTTTGCGGCCCTGAATATCAAAATAAAGATGTTGACGGCGTCAAAATAAAAGCTTAAACTACACTGCATAAACGCTATTTATTCTTTAATTTCACGATTCATTAAAACATACTAAAATGGCAACAGTAACACTACACGGAGATTCTATACATACCATAGGCGAACTTCCTGCAACTGGAAAAAGCGCTCCAGATTTCAAGCTCACCAAGAGTGATTTGTCTAGCGCTACCCTCGCCGATTATAAAGGCAAAAAAATCGTATTGAACATTTTCCCGAGTATCGATACCGGTACCTGCGCGAAATCCGTTCGGCAATTCAATAAAAAAGCCTCCGAGTTGGATAATACAACGGTACTTTGCATCTCCAAGGATCTCCCTTTCGCACAAGCCCGTTTTTGTGGTGCTGAAGGCATCGAAAACGTCGAAATGCTATCGGATTTCAGGGATGGTAATTTTGGAAAGGCCTATGGACTTGCATTTAGTGATGGTCCTTTAATGCCGCTCCATTCCAGAGCGGTCGTTGTATTAAACGGGGAAGGTGAGGTTACCTACACCGAACAGGTGCCTGAAATCGTTGACGAACCCAATTACGAAGCAGCCTTGGCGGCTTTATCGAATGGCTAAGGAATCCTTCATAGTAAACAGACTAAAAAGTGTGGGCTTCGCATTGCGCGGAGCCTTGCTTTTGGTACGTACAGAGGCCAGCATTAAGATACAGGTATTCATAGCCCTTGTGATGACGGCCGTAGGCTTCTATTTCGACATATCGAACACGGAATGGATTCTTCAAATTTTCGCCATCGGTATGGTCATGGGCATTGAAGGTCTGAATACGGCCATAGAAAAAATCTGTGATTACGTACAACCTGAATTCGATTCCAAAATAGGATTTATAAAAGACGTATCAGCCGGTGCCGTGATGCTTGTATCGATTGCCGCGACGCTGATCGGGTTGATCATCTATCTTCCAAAGATGTTTTGAAAGCCGTACCGAAAAGGTGGAACAATTATTACATCATACTTTAAAACAGTCTCTAAATTTGTACTTTTGACCCCAGAACTTAACTGTTAATGGCAAAGAAGGTTAGAAAGAAACGGGCGAAACCTACTAAAAAACCCAGTTCCTTTAAAATATCCAAACAAAATAAAATCATACTGGGAAGCCTTTTGATGCTTTTCAGCATTGCCCTATTCTTCTCATTTGTCTCCTTTTATTTTACATGGCAAGACGACCAGAGCCTGCTCACCGAATTCAAGGTGCGAAATGAAGCCGCACAAAATCTGTTAAACAAGTTCGGGGCCGCGGTAAGCCATTTCTTTATGTATAAGGGTTTTGGCGTTGCATCCCTTGTGATACCGGGCTTACTTTTTATGAGTGGACTTTATCGTTTTCTGAGTATGCCGGCCAAAGGTTTGGTCAAAAAATACATTTGGGGACTTTTATTCATGATTTGGATTTCCGTGGCACTTGGCTTTTTTGCCGCGGAAAGACCGCTTTTGGGAGGTCTCGTAGGTTACGAAATCAATGACTTCCTACAGGACTATGCCGGTAAACTTGGTGTTTTTCTGCTGCTTCTGTTCGGTTTGATTTTTATTTTGGTTCGTTTTTTCCAATTTAGCCCGGACGGGATTTTTGAATTTCTGAAAAAAAAGGTGGCGGCGTTCGATTCCAAGCCAAAAAAAGTGAATTCCTCCGGTACGACTAGTGATGAGGATAGTTCCTTCGAAGTACAGCTAGAGGAAGACACACCCGTAGTTATCGACACCTATACCCATAAAAACGACATCCCTCCTATTGAAAAAGAACCTGCTTCCGAAGGGGTTTTGGAAATTACGGAACCCACAGTCGACGAAGAATCCATTGAAGACCTTAAAATAGAAGTAGAGAAAATAGTTGAGGAAAAAGAGGAGAAAGATAACATTGCCGATAAACTTGTTGATGATTTCGGGGAGTTCGACCCTACCTTGGAGCTCGGTAATTACAAATTCCCACATATTGATTTGTTGGACCAACATGGTGCCACTGGCGGAATCACGATCAATCAAGAAGAACTGGAAGAAAATAAAAATAAAATCGTCAACACGCTCAAGAACTACAAAATCGGGATAGCCCAAATCAAGGCCACCATTGGTCCTACGGTAACCCTATATGAAATCGTTCCCGAAGCAGGAGTGCGCATTTCAAAAATCAAGAATCTTGAGGATGATATCGCCCTTTCCTTAGCTGCACTGGGGATTCGTATCATTGCCCCCATTCCCGGTAAGGGTACCATCGGGATTGAAGTCCCCAATAAAAATGCCACTATAGTGTCGATGCGGTCGGTAATCGCTTCCACTAAATTTCAAAAGGCCGAAATGCAGTTGCCGATCGCCTTTGGCAAAACCATAAGCAATGAGACGTTCGTAGTCGATTTGGCCAAAATGCCTCACCTTTTAATGGCAGGTGCTACCGGTCAAGGAAAATCCGTGGGATTGAACGCGGTCTTAACCTCCCTATTGTACAAAAAGCATCCCGCGGAGGTGAAATTTATTTTGGTAGACCCCAAAAAGGTAGAACTGACCCTCTACAATAAGATAGAACGCCATTTTCTGGCCAAACTACCAGGTGTTGAAGAGGCGATTATTACCGATAATACCAAGGTCATCCATACCTTGAATTCGCTCTGTATTGAAATGGATAATCGCTATGAACTGCTTAAACTGGCCATGGTACGAAACATTAAGGAATACAACCATAAGTTCAAGAAACGAAAATTGAATCCGCATGATGGGCATCGGTTTCTACCCTACATCATCTTGGTCATTGACGAGTTCGCCGATTTGATCATGACGGCCGGAAAGGAAGTCGAAACTCCTGTGGCCCGTTTGGCGCAATTGGCCAGGGCCATCGGTATACATTTAATTATTGCGACGCAGCGACCCTCGGTGAATGTAATTACAGGAATCATCAAAGCGAACTTCCCGGCAAGAATCGCCTTTAGAGTAGCTTCCAAAATAGATTCCAGAACTATTTTAGACGCCCAAGGTGCTGATCAGTTGATCGGACGCGGGGATATGCTCTACACCCAAGGTAATGACGTTACCCGTATTCAATGTGCCTTTGTAGATACGCCTGAAGTGGATAAGATCACTGAGTTCATCGGTTCTCAGCGTGCCTACCCGGAGGCATACGAGTTACCGGAGTATGTCGGGGAGGATTCTGGCACAAGTATTGATTACAACATATCGGAACGGGATGCGAAGTTCAGGGAAGCGGCAGAAGTTATTGTAACCGCCCAGCAAGGTTCTGCCTCACTGATCCAACGAAAATTAAAATTGGGCTACAACCGTGCAGGCAGAATCGTAGATCAACTCGAAGCCGCGGGTATCGTAGGTCCCTTTGAAGGTAGTAAGGCAAGGCAGGTGCTTGTGCCTGATCTGACTTCTCTGGACTTATTGCTCCAAAACGAAAAAGGATAGTCAATTTATCAAATAGAGAATAGTGCTACTGATATAATCACAGTACGAAAAACATAAAAATAATATCATGAAGAGAATTTTACTTTTGACTTTGGTGTTTGCAAGTACATGGACCACTTTTGCCCAGAACGATCCCAAGGCCGAGGCTTTATTGGACGAAGTCTACGCTAAAGTCAAGGGATATGATAACATTTACGTAGACTTTAAATACGTGCTCAGCAATGCCGAGGCCGGTATCAATCAAGAGACACGCGGAGAGGTCACTATGCAGGGAGATAAGTACCTAGGCGATCTCTTCGGGGCCAAACAATTATACGACGGCACCAAAGTCTACACCATTGTTCCTGAAAACGAGGAGGTGACCATTGAGGATAAAACTACAGACGATAATGAAATGTCACCCTCTAGCCTACTTACGTTCTACAGGCAAGGGCATACCTATCAAATGGACATTACGCAAAATGTTCAGGGCCGAAAAATACAATATGTGAAATTAACCCCGATGGATACCGATTCGGAAGTAAAATCCAGATTGCTGGGTATCGATGCGGAAACCAAGCACATTTACAAACTGATCGAAACCGGTAAAAACGGCACTACCACTACGATTACTGTTAATTCTTTTAAAACAAATCAAGCTTTGTCCGGAAGCTTATTTACTTTTGATGCGAAGAAGTACGAAGACGATGGGTACTATATCATACGAAACTAAGCTAACTTAAGCCGTTGCGACTCCTAGACCGATACATTTTATCGCGATTTTTATTCAATTTTTTCAGCTCGTTTGTCATATTGATGTTCATCTTCATATTTCAAACGATATGGCTTTTTATTGATGATTTGGCAGGTAAGGGACTCGATATCGTTATTATCGGTAAGTTCCTTTTTTATCTCATGCCGAACTTGACGGAAAAGGTGCTTCCGCTTACGGTACTCCTCTCATCCATTCTTACTTTCGGAACGTTTGCCGAAAATTATGAATTTGCCGCGATGAAAGCTTCGGGCATTTCGCTGCAACGCGCCATGTTACCCCTTATCATTTTTGTCATCTTCCTCTGCGGGGTTACCTTTTACTTTGCCAACAGCGTAATTCCAGCTTCCGAACAAAAAATCTATAACATGCGGCGTAACATCGCCAAGGTAAAACCTGCCGCTGCGATAGAGGAAGGCGTTTTTAGCGATTTTGAGGGTATGAGTATCAAGGTGGCCGAAAAGTACGGGGAAAAAGACCGATTTTTGAGGGAGATCATCGTACATCAAAAAACCCCGACGAATATAAATAATGAGGTGATCAAGGCCAAAAGCGGCGAATTGGTCAGCAGTCAGAAATCGGATGTAATTCAACTTATACTGAAAGACGGGCACCATTATCAGGATGTACAAACCAGAAAAAATACAGAAAAAAGAAAATACCCCTTTGTAAAGTCCACCTTTGATATCTATCGTATCAACATCGAGATCCCCGAATTGGAGCAAGACCTAGAAGCCGAGGGAGATATCAGTACCTATAAAATGAAAAACGTTTCTCGCTTGACTCAGGATATCGATTCGCTGAATAAAGACAATATTAGGATTGTCGAAGCTTTTTCAAAGAATATTATCAGTCGCAGCGGTGGTTTTATTCCTCTTATCAAAAAAAATGCAAGGACCAAAGCGAAAGAGCAAAATGCCAAAAAATTAAAAAATTTTATCAATAGTACTGCACTTCAGGAAGCTATTGAAGAAAACAATGAAGCATCTGAAGAATATATGCTTCAATCAATAAATGATTCGATTACACCAACCAATGCCGCATTCGAAAAATCGAACAATATTCTCGATTTATACGAGGAAGGACAGCAAATACGAATCGTGAACTCCGCCAAAACCTCGGTCTCCAATATCTTGACCACGATAGGTGGGAAAAAAGATGAATTAGACAAAAGGTACAAAATTCACAACCTCCATATCTTATCGCTTCACAAAAAATTCGCGCTGGCACTCTCTTGTATCATCCTATTCTTCGTAGGGGCGCCTTTAGGTGCCATCATTCGAAAAGGTGGGGTCGGTTTACCTATGGTCATTGCGATAATTTTATTTTTGGTGTATTATTTCGTCGGGGTATTTGGTGAAAACTATGCGAAGGAAAGCAATATTCATCCCATTTTGGGCGCGTGGGTTTCTACATTGATTATGCTACCTTTGGGCATATTTCTGACGAAACGGGCTACCGCTGATAAAGGTGGGGTAAATTTTGCCAGTTTTATAGGGCAAATTAAAGGGGTTTTCTCAAGAAAGCAGGTCGAAGAAAAAAACCGTATCGACATTCAACAAATTGAAAACTCACTTTCAGAGTCAAGAAGACTTTCTAATGATGAAATAGATATGCTGCGAAAATCGCTGGTAGCCACGGGTCAATTCGTAAAAAATAGAAGCATAAACGATGGTTCGGAGTTTATCGAAATTCATGAGCGAAACTTGAAAAATCTGATTTTATTGAAGAGAACCGACTCCTCCGGCTTCATCGATAGGCAACTGGTAAAATATCCAAAAATCACAGTGAAGGAGGTTGACTTCTTTTTACGGAAAAAAAGGAAGAATTTTGATTTTGTGGAATTTCTTACTGGAAAAGTATTTGGTTTTTTCATCAATCTAATCAAAACCGGTGGCAATTCCCTTAAAGAGATTGAAAGTAAATTAGAGGAAATATCTAGGCTAAATGAAAGCTTAGCACAGTTAATTTCTAACAGTAAGCAGCAATTATGACCAAAATTAGTGAGCATACCGTTCAACTAAACACCATTGAGGAAGCTATTGCCGATATTCGCAAAGGCAAGGTGATTATCGTCGTAGATGACGAAAACCGTGAGAATGAAGGTGATTTTCTGGCCGCTGCCGAGCTAGCGACTCCGGAAACGGTCAACTTTATGGCTACCCACGGGAAGGGACTTATTTGCGCCCCACTTACCGAGGGTCGTTGCAAAGAACTAGGGCTTCATATGATGGTCAGCAACAATACCGATCCATTGGAGACCGCTTTCACGGTATCCGTAGATTTGCGGGGAGACGGTGTAACCACTGGAATCTCGGCCTCGGATCGTTCCAAAACCGTCTGTGCATTGACCGACCCGAATACAAAACCCCACGATTTGGCACGACCTGGTCATATTTTCCCTTTAGTGGCCAAAGAGGGAGGTGTACTTCGGAGGACCGGCCATACGGAAGCCGCTATAGATTTCGCCCGTTTGGCGGGATTGAAGCCCGCTGGTATTATCGTTGAAATCATGAACGATGATGGCAGTATGGCAAGACTTCCACAATTGATGGAGGTAGCCAAAAAATTCGACTTGAAAATCGTTTCCATAGAATCGTTGGTCGCCTATCGTATGGAACACGACAGCCTTATCGAGAAAAAGGAGGATTTTGATATCACCACCCGCTTCGGGGCCTTTCGCCTCAGGGCTTACAAGCAAACAACCAACAACCGAGTGCATATTGCCTTAACGAAAGGCACTTGGAACAAGGAAGACCTGGTATTGACCCGCATCAATTCTACTTTAGTCAATAATGATGTATTGGGAACGCTGACGAACAATGAGGACAAAAAATTGGAGGAAATGTTTAGTGCAATCAATTCCGAAGGCAAGGGTGCTATCGTTTTTATCAATCAGGATTCGGAAGCCTTGAACCTGCTCTCCCGTTTAGCAGAATTGAAAGAGTTGCAAAAAGAAGGCATTTACAAAGCTCCAAAAATTGATATGGATCATCGGGATTTCGGAATCGGGGCCCAGATTTTACACGATTTGAATATTTCTAAAATCCGAATGCTGACCAATAGCGAACAGGCCAAGCGCGTAGGTATTGTCGGTTACGGCTTGGAGATTGTCGAGTACGTACCGTACTAGCGAAGTGTACTAAGGATTTCTACCATTGTATTGGCTCTTTGGGTCACTTCGGTCTCGGTCCAGCCCAGCTTTATAAGACAGGAAATCGTTCGGCCCATCCAATGGTCGGACTTTCTGAAATCGGATCGTGAATAGTCCGGTAGTTGTGCAATTACCTCGTTCGGTAACTTTCCCAAGGATTTTTTTTCCGTCAGATGCTCCCATTTTTTGTAATAGTGCCAATTGTTATCAAACCAATAGAAACAGGCATCCACTCCAGCCGCACCAAGTGCTTTATGGGCTGCTTTAGCCTTTTCCGCGGATGGGAGAAAGAAATTCAGGAAGGCATAACTTTCTTCACCACCATCCGGTACTCTTCTAAAAGTGATATCGGACGCAGTCTCCAAGGCCGAACGTAAAATCGTATAATTCTTCTTTTGAATCGATAAAAACTCGTCTAAACGTTGAATTTGTGCACAGCCTACCGCGGCGTTCAATTCGGAAATACGGTAATTGTATCCCAAAAATGGATGTGTTTCCGCTCCCCTATCGCTTCCAACGTGATCGTGACCATGGTCGGAATAATAATCGGCGTTCTTGATGTAATTTTCGTTGTTCGAAATAATCGCCCCTCCTTCGCCACAGGTAATCGTTTTCACATAATCAAAAGAAAAGCAGCCCAAATCTCCATAACTTCCCAAAGGCTTTCCTTCAAAGGTACCACCGATGGCCTGACAGGCGTCTTCCAACAACAGCAGGTCGTATTTGTCGCAAATAGCTTTCAATGCCTTTAAATCCGCCATAGAACCGCACATATGAACGGGCATGACCACCTTGGTTCTGGAAGTAATCGCCTCTTCAACGGCAGAAGGGTTCAACGTTAAAGTATCATCGATATCCACTAAGATGGGCACCGCCCCAAGTGCCAAAATGGACTCGAAACTTGCTACAAAAGTAAAGGTCGGCATGATTACTTCGTCTCCCGCACCTATTCCCGCACTGGCGAGGGCAACGGTCAATGCCGCCGTGCCGCTGCTAACGAGTTGTGTATGCTTCACCTGCATACGTTCGGAAAAAGCCTTTTCAAGTTCTTTGGCCTTCCATTGTCCATTTCGCATTCCATCGAACCCATAGCGCATCAAGACGCCGGTCTCCAATACCTGATTCACTTCTGCTCGCTCCCTATCTCCAAAAAGTTCAAATCCTGGCATGTCTTCTTAAGTGATTAATGTTTAATGAGAAATAGAATTGGGTGAAAAGGGATGTTCCGGTTCCCCCATCATTTGCGGTAAATTAAACATAATTCCAAAAGCAAAAATTTATTCCCTCCAAATGCCTGAGGGTCTATATTCCTCCATTCTATCATCTCTAGTCTCTTCTCTATATTCTCTTATCTCTTCTCTATATTCTCTTATCTCTTCTCTATATTCTCTTCGCTTTTCTCTCTTCTCTCTATCCTAAAAAATATCTATAACGCTTTCCTCTATCGGTCTTCGCACCTTCTTAAAGTTTGAAAAGACATCATCCTCAGCTCGATATCCAACAGGCAATACTAAAACCGAGGATATTCGCTTTTTCTGCAGTCCCAAGAGCTCATCATAAGCCAAAGGATTAAAACCTTCCATCGGACAGGCGTCTATTTTCTCCATTGCACAGATAGTCAAAAGGTTACCCATTGCCAAATACGCTTGGTTTTTTGACCATTGCTGTAGTTGAACCCTATCCTTTTTCGAAAAGTCGTTTACCAGATCATTTTTAAAAGGATCTAGTATTTCATCACTCGTACCGCGGATTTTCTGGACCAATTCAAAATAATCCGAAATGTACTTTGAATCGATCTTATTTTCGATACAGATAATGAGAATATGGGAGGCTTGTGCAACCTGCGCTTGTCCAAAAGAATGCGTCACCAGCTCCTTTTGAAGCGTTTTATTCCGTAATACCACCAAACGGATGGGCTGCAGACCATACGAAGTTGCCGTTAGGTTGAAAGCGTTTTTCAGCTTTTCGATCTTCTCGTTGGAAAGCAGGCGATCCGAGTCAAATTTTTTTACGGCATAGCGCCAATTTAAATCACTTAGTATATCTGTCATTTCTTAGTATTAACTGTACTATTTTAGAGATTTCCGCTTTTGTGGAAATGAAAAATAAAGTTTAATCTAAATCAAAAAACCACAATTTAACGGCCATGATCAAGACCATAACGATTAAAAAGGTTTTTATAAAGCCATCGCCTTTGTTTACCGATACCCTACTGGCAAGCCATGCCCCGGAACCATTGCCGATTGCCAAAATAAGACCGACCTCCCAATCTACCTTATCGTTTACTACAAAAACTGTCAACGCCGCAAGCGTGTAAATAAAAACGACCGCTACTTTGGTCGCATTCGAGCGTACCAAGGTCATGTGGTTTATATAGTGCAAAAATAGGATAATTATAAACCCTAGGCCCGCATTGATAAATCCGCCATAGATACCGAACAAAAAGAAAGCCGCCATTCCGACCCAAAGATACTTTCCCGTGATGCGCTCCTGCAACTCCTCAAGTTTCATTTTAGGCTTAAAAATAATGATCAAGACCACCGCTACCATAATACCTGACAGTATACGGTTGAATGTTTCCCCTTTAACATCCACTGCTATATATGCCCCGATGATGGCCCCGAAGAAAGCCGCTATCCCGAGGTAGATATTGAACGGCGCCGTAGACACGCCCTTGCTTTTAAAGCCTGCTGTCGCTAAGGCTGTCTGAATCACGATAGCCACCCTATTAGTGCCGTTGGCCACGCCAGGCGGAAGTCCCAAAAAAATCAATACGGGCAATGAAAGTAAAGACCCGCCCCCGGCAACGGTATTGATAAAACCGACGGCGAAACCGGTCACCACTAGTATCACGTAATGGTACCATTCTTCCATGGCGCAAAAATAGGCGCTAAAATCGGTTTCCTAAAGCAAAGGACATGTTTTACAATTCAAGAATGACTTTTTGTTTCGAATAAGAGACTGTTTTGAAATATGTCGTTAGAATTTCTATGGCCTATTTTAGATGCAGTATGAGGCAAAATTTTTTAGCATAGCAGCGCTACGGTTAAAAATTTTAACGAAATAATGTGCAGAAAGAGGCTGTAAAAAAATAACCGAGGTATTTCAAAACAGTCTCTAAGTCAAAAGTTAATAATTCTTAACAATTGGTTAACTCGCCTGATGGGATTTACGTAGGTTAATTCTTAAGTTTGCGAACCCTTAAAAAATCGAGAACTATGAAAAAAAACTACTTTTTAAAGAATATGCTGTCCACAGTTTTCATCTTGTGTGGTATACTTTTCGGTAATGCGCAAGTACCAAGTTATTACAGCGGTACCGATATTTCCGTTTCTGGCGAGGCCCTGGAGTCAAACCTCTCTACTTTGATCACTGATACACAGATAACGGAACTGACCTATACCCCGGGTGTTTGGGATGCTTTAAAGCAAACCGACCTAGATCCTTCAAATCCTGACAAGGTGTTATTGATTTACGGTTATGACGATACCGATTCCGATAGTACCAATGACCGTACACGTTCGAAAGACATGAATGGCGGCAATAATGGGGATTGGAACAGGGAACATACCTACCCGAGATCGTTGGGCAATCCCAATTTGGGGAGCGAAGGGCCCGGATCGGATGCACATCACTTACGGGCATCCGACGTGCAATTCAATGGCGTACGCGGCAATCGGCCGTATATAGACGATACGGGAAATGCGAAAGCCATCAACAATGGTTTTTACCCAGGAGATGAATGGAAAGGTGATGTGGCACGTATGATGATGTACATGTACCTCCGTTATGGAGATCGCTGTTTACCCAACGTGGTTGGTCTTGGCAATTCAACCTTTGATCCCGACATGCGGGATATTTTCCTGGAATGGAACGCCGAAGACCCCGTATCGCAGGTAGAAATCAATAGGAACATCCTATTGGAAGGTATTCAAGGTAATAGAAACCCATTTATTGACAATCCCTCCTTTGCCACACGAATTTGGGGTGGGCCGCAGGCCGAAGATCGTTTTGCCAACGCAAGTCCCAGTATCGTTATCAATGAAGTTGACGCTGATCAGACGAGTACAGATGCCACGGAATTCATTGAACTTTTTGATGGCGGTTTCGGGAACAGCTCGCTGGATGGCCTCGTAGTGGTTTTATACAACGGAAATAATGACCAAAGCTATAACGCCATAGATTTAGATGGTTTCACTACTGATGCCAACGGCTATTTTGTAATCGGTAGCGCCGGGGTGCCGAATGTTAACTTAGAGGCATTTACGACCAACGGTGTTCAGAACGGTGCCGATGCGGTAGCACTCTACGAAGATGATGCGGCCAACTTTCCCTCCGGGTCGGCCATAACGACCACCAATCTCTTAGACGCACTGGTTTACGGCACTAGTGATGGTGACGACATTGAACTTCTTGCATTACTGAATTCCGGGCAACCTCAGATAGATGAGAATTTGGGAGGCAACGCAGGTGAAAACTCTATGCAACGGATTCCTAATGGCGCTGGCGGGGCAAGAAACACGCTTGGGTACGAGCTCGCACCACCAACACCGGGTGCCGTAAACACGACCATCGTTATTGTCGATACGGAAAGCCCAAGTACGCCGGAAAATGTAATGGCCAGTGCGATAACTGCGGAAGGTGCTACTTTATCGTGGAATCCGTCTACCGACAATATTGGTGTTACGGAATATCGCGTTTTCAATGGCACGACCGAACAGGGCAGTACAACCGAAACCAGTTTTATGGTATCCGGTCTTATGCCGAATACCGAGTATCTATTGAGTGTGGTGGCCCTAGATGCTGCCGGAAACGCTTCCGACCCTAGTACAAACGTAGTATTTACGACTTTGGAAGCCCCTACGCCAAGTGGTGAAACCGCGCTGCTGATTACCGGGGTCTTTGATGGGCCTCTAACTGGGGGCGTCCCCAAGGGAGTTGAGCTGTATGTAACCGACGATATAACCGACCTTAGTAGCTACGGATTGGGATCTGCCAATAATGGCGGCGGTACCGATGGCGAGGAATTTACCTTTCCAACGGTTTCGGCCACCGCAGGCAGTTTCATCTATGTTTCATCCGAGGTACCTGGCTTTCAGGAGTTTTTCGGATTTGAACCGGATTATACCTCAGGGGCAATGGCCATTAATGGCGATGATGCCATAGAGTTATTCAAAGATGGGGCAGTTGTTGATATCTTTGGCGAAATAGCCATGGACGGTACTGGTCAACCTTGGGAGCATTCCGATGGATGGGCTTATAGAAATGAAAACACTGGGCCTAATGGAAGCTCTTTTTCCCTGGCCGATTGGACATTCAGCGGCCCTAACGCCTTTGATGGACAAAGTGCGAATAGTACGGCAACTAGTCCTTTTCCCATTGGTACATATATGATAACGGGTATTGCACAAATTATCATCAATGAATTGGATGCTGATACCGCAGGTACAGATGCCTTGGAGTTCATTGAATTATACGATGGTGGTGCCGGCAACACGGCGCTTGATGGCCTAGTGATCGTGCTGTATAATGGTAGTGACAATCAGAGTTATAACGAGGCCATCGACCTAGATGGTTTTACCACCGACGAAAATGGATATTTTGTTATCGGAAGCGCATTGGTGGCCAATGTCGACCTGGTCGCTTTCACCACGAACGGTATTCAAAACGGTGCCGATGCGGCCGCTCTTTATCAAGCTGATGCAACCGATTTCCCGAACGACACGCCGTTACTGATCAATGAAACACTTTTAGATGCCGTTGTTTATGATACGAGTGACAGTGATGATGAGGAACTCCTACAACTATTGAACACTGGGGAATTGCAGGTGAATGAGGACGGGATGGAGAACAAAGATGGGGATTCCGTTCAACGTATTCCGAACGGATCGGGTGGCGCTAGAAATACGGCCAGCTATACCCAGGACACGCCCACTCCGGGTGCTGAAAACGGTGCAGTGCCACCAGCTCCGGAAACCATATCAGTTCTTGAGGCACGAGCGGCGGAATTTGGCGAGTTGGTTACCGTTAGCGGAGTGTTAACGGTCTCAGATCAATTCGGCGGCTCGGCATACCTTCAGGATGCCACCGCCGGAATCGCCATTTTCGATGAGAAAGTCCATGGTGACGGCAATTTTATGGTCGGGGATTCGATTACGGTCACCGCGACCAGAAGTGCTTTCAATGACCAAATACAGTTGAGTACGGTCACCGAAGTGACCAACAATGGACAACCTAATGTTCCGATAGTTCCGCTTACGATTTCGTTAAGTGATCTGGCGAATCATCCTGCGGAGTTGGTCAGGATACTAGATCCTGCTTTCCCAAAGCCAGGGGACATCCTGTTTGGAAACTCCAATTACAGCCTTACGGATGCCAACGGTACCGGAGAACTGCGTATCGATAATGACGTGGAAGCCATTGTTGGACTAGGTCAACCCTCCGACTGCGGAGAGGTCATCGGAGTAGTAGGAAGGTTCTTCGAAACCTACCAATTACTGCCCCGCTCCAAAAGCGACCTCGAATGTGCTGGACCATATATTCCTTTAGGAAGCGATATACAGATAGATAAGGACGAGACTTTTGATGTGGTTACTTGGAATATTGAATGGTTCGGGGAAGAAGAGAATTCCCCAGCTGCCGGAAATCCGATGTCGGACGCCATCCAAAGGGATAGTGTGCAAAGGGTTCTGGCTGAATTGAATGCCGATCTAATCGCGGTTGAGGAAATCGTGGATGTGCCCCTTTTTGAAGAGTTGATCGGGTCATTGCCCGGATACGCGTATGTTTTGTCACCAGCGACCTCGCGCCCCGATGCTACCGATGGCCTGCAGCAAAAAGTAGGGTTTATCTACAATACCAATACGGTCTCGGTCATAGCGACTAGACCGCTTTTGGAAACTATTCATCCCTTGTACAACGGTGGTGACGATAGTGCATTGGCCGATTATCCCGTAGCGGATAAAACACGGTTCTATGCCAGTGGGCGTCTTCCCTTTCTGATGAACGCCGATGTAACGATCAACAACGTGACCAAGCGTTTTGATTTGGTCGCATTGCACGCAAGGGCCAATAGTGGTAATGGTGCACAAGAGCGCTACGACATGCGTAAGTTTGATGTTGAGGTCTTAAAAGATAGTCTCGATGTTCAGTTTCCGGATTCCAATCTAATTCTTTTGGGGGATTTCAATGATGATATCGATGAGACCGTTGCGGATATTGCCTCGACCGTGAGTTCGTATGAATCGTATGTTTTAGATGCGGAGAATTATACCATAGTAAGTAGCGCTTTAAGTGAAGGTGGTTTCCGTTCATTCGTATTTCGGGAAAATATGATAGACCATATTCTGGTATCCAATGAGGTAGCGCCCACTTATATTGACGAAACAGTTAGTGTTGGCTATGAGTTTTATGATAGTGACTATACCAACACCACCTCGGATCACTTTCCGGTGTCGGCACGTTTTATATTGGAAGAATTTAAATTGGATTCGATTACGTCTAATTCCGTAAGCTGCGCGGGAGAAGCTGACGGCTCAGCCACTGCCCTACTTTCGGGTGGTGTTGCGCCCTATACCTATTTGTGGAGCGATGGGCAAACGACGGCTACGGCTTCCGGGCTCTCAGGAGGCGACTATACGATAACGGTTTTGGATGCCATGGGTGCCGTTGCGGAGGGTACGGTGACGATTTCAGAACCAGACACCCTTAGCGTGGAATATACCTCGGACACAACAATATATTTAGGCTACGCACCACTGGCAAAAGCAACGATTGGCGTAACCAGTATTACAGGCGGGCTAGCCCCTTACTCCTTCGAATGGAGTACAGGAGAAACTACCCAAACGTTACATGTCGAACCGGAAAGCACGACCACCTATCACATTACGGTTACTGATGCCAATGGCTGCGCATCGGAAAAGGAAATAACGGTAGAGGTTATTGATATACAATGTGGGAATGGAAGTTGGGCGAAAGTAGAAATGTGCTCTTACGGCAGAACGATTTGTGTGCCGCAGTGGGCCGTCGCTTACTATTTGTATTTCGGAAGCACTTTGGGTGCATGCGAGGCCGTACCCACCGAGGCGATCAACTTGGATGTTTATCCAAATCCGTTTGTCAACTACTTTATTGCGGATGTAACCGTGCCTGAAAATTCCAAAGTCAGTTTGTTCGTTTATAATCGCTATGGCAGACTAGTAAAAAGAGACAGAAACTTTGTGCCGTCCGGTAATACCAAATTAAAAGTAAGGATGAACGGTAGACCAAGGGGTATTTACTTTTTGAGAACGTATATCAATGGAGCATTTTACAGTGCTGAGAAGTTGGTGAAAAAATAAAAGTCAAAAGTTTTATGTAGCGGAAAAAGGTTTCTATATTTGCACCCGCCTACGCAACTTTGGTTGCTTTGGTGGGCACATCGTCTGAATTCTATAATATTTAGAAGATGTAGTCATGGAGGAATGGCAGAGTGGTCGAATGCACTAGTCTTGAAAACTAGCGAGGGTCACACCTCCGGGGGTTCGAATCCCTCTTCCTCCGCAGAAAGCCCCGTTATCGTAATGATAACGGGGCTTATCTTTTCTGGTTGACAGTATAGTTGACAGTTCTCAGAAATTTAACTCATATTTTAACCCTTTGTGAGCCATATTACTTGAATTTTCTAAAAGCCTGTACTGTTTGATATATACCATAGCCAACTGCTATACGACCAACAAAATCAAAAATATATGCGATACCATAAAATGTAGGGGTCAAACTTTCCAAATATGATAAGCTGCGAGCCGGATTTAAAAAAGTAAAAATAAACTTCACTCCGTTAATGAACTTGCTTTCATCAAGTTTACCAGTGCAGTAACAGATATTATTTTGATAAGCCTCTGTAAAAGTTAAAGTAAGTAAACCGAATATAAACGCTACGCCTAGAGTAAACAAAATACCATTCCTGAAATCTGAGCGATGATGATTTGATAACCTGTTTAACCATAATATATACTTATCGCCCTTATTTACATTTGAGTCTTTGCTCTTCAACCTTTTATTCACCAGTTCTTTTAATGCCGTTTTCTCTTCCCTAAGCATTAAAATCGAGTCTGAATAATTGCCAATATCTTCAAAGGATTTTTTTAAAATCTGAAAAGTATGCACTTTATTAACCAAAGGTATTATATGCTTTTCATCTATATAATTTTGATATTGTTTATCATTCTCACCAACGTACACAGTAATAAATTCCTTAAAATCAAATTTTAAATCAAAAGGTTTTAAAGTTCCTGAAATTATAGTTTGTGACAAATCTATTCCTTTTTTAAACTTTGTTCTTGCAAATATAACTTTAGATGAAAATAGCGCATAAGTAAATAAAACATTCCCTACGAATGTTGCCATACTGAATACTGTAGTTTTATTAAAATCTGTCTTATAAAAAGTTATATCGTTTTCAAATGTAGTCAACCAAAAATCTGTTAAGCCGTTAAATGTAGTATTGTCAAAGGATGCCTGACTTACTCGGCAATCATGCATGATAAACTTTTTGCTAAATTTAATGTCATCAAATTGTAGTTTTTTTTGAAAATCACACTCTTTAAAAGAGACGCTTTCACCAAATACATTAGTTTCAATTTGATTAAAACTATTACCATCCTCACTATTTTCTTCAACTACTGTTACTAATGGAATCCCTTTGCAAAAAGATATGGGGTTGATGAACTCACAGTCAATAAAAATAATTTCTCTGTGCTGCGGTTCCAATTCGATGATAAAATCGAATTTTTTAGAATTAAACTGGATAGGGTCTGAATTACCTAGACCCTCAGCCAAATTAAATTTAGCTCTATACTCATCTTCTGATATTGGTTGTCTGGCCATTTAGTTCCTTTCTTACTAACAATTTTTAAATAAATGTACATACCCAAATTAATGCCAATCTATTTTAATTTATTTAGTCCTTACACTGTTAATTGTTGGTTTGCATTGGGGAATTCATTTTACAAAATCAAAATTTAATTGAGCTACTTAAAAATTTAAACCGTCATATCTATAATCTTCCATATATTCAAATGACTCGTCAACCTCTGTTTTTGATATTGGATACTCTCTAATATTTCGAGCAACTCGCTTTAACTTAACTACGAAGTCAGTTTTGTGATATCTAATTAACGAATTGGCAAACTCAAATTTATCTACCTCTTGCATATCTAAAAAATATACAAAATCTAATATGAACCATGTGAACACGTTATACAATTTTATGTATGATTCAAGATTTTCACAGTCTAGAATCATATAATCATATGGCGAATTAAAGTCAATCAGTTTATCTAATAAATTTTCACCCCATCTTGGCTCAATGTCATTATCAATCATTTGACAATAGAAATCTTTGTTGTAGTCTTTTTCTATTTCGATGAAATAATTTTTTTCGCATACTTCTATATGACTTGAATACTGGTAAGATAATATGTTCTTAAAATATTCGCTGATGGTTATTATGTTATATCTATTTTCAAAGTAATTAGGCATTGGAAAATTTTAAATTATTTCGTAAACTTTAATGAACCGAATTGAATGCTATCCTTCCTCCACAACTTTAATTTCTTCTTTAGATAATCCATATAATCTATAGACCATTTTATTAATACTCTCCTCTAATGATTTTGTATCGGCTTTAGGGTCGACATTCTTAATTTTCAAAATTTCTGTTACTGTATGCTCAATCTCTTTATAAATATATTTATCAAAGGCAATCGGTAAAGACTCTAATTCTGTATTGCTTACATTATTATTACTTGAAGTTTTTTTAAACCTCCACTGGAAGAGTTTTGAATTAAGCAAACCTGCAAGTACATTTAATGAATAAGGTTCTTCACTTATAACGGAATTAGTTGAGTCCGCAAAATAGATTTTGGGATTCACAATTGTAGCTACGATTCTCAGCTTCTCATCAACACCAGTTATGCGTTGAATACCAATTCTTTTAATTTCAGATAACTGATTTACTCTTCCATCTTCATTATAAAGTTTCTCATCGAAATACTCTTTCTCCCCTTGACTTAATTTCTTGTTTATTCTATAAGGACCAATTTGAACTCCTTTTAAAAAATCAGCATGACCAGGTTTATTAGAGATGTACCTCCTGTTCAAAGTTTGATTAATTTCCCCTCTATTAGTTCTTATCTCATCAATATCTCTAATTACTTCGAACTGATGAATTTTTTTTAAAATTATCCATTCAGACTCAGAAACGAGAGGAATTGATAATCTATAACTATCAAATTCCAGTAGCTCAGTGAAATTTGTTACGTAAGACTTCTTTTCGTCGTCAAATGATTTAAATGGGTAGGTATGAACATTAATTATTTTGTCATCTAATGCGGTATGCGAATCATTTACACCAAAAAATATTAAAGTTGATTGTTTAGCATCCTCAAATACCCTTTTTGATGGGATATCCTTTTGCGGAAAACAATGAAGGGTAATCCCAGAAAAATTTTCGCTGATAAATTTTCTCGTCGAAAAGAGACTGTTGTCACCAATCAATGTTAGTGGTATAATATAACTAATGTTGCTATCAGGTCTCGTAATGTCCTTACAGAGGTGGATAAACAATCTATAAAGATTTAGTTTCCCACCTTCAACAGACTTGAATCTCTGTGTGATTTTTGAATACTCTAATATATCTTGATATGGCTGAAGAGATGAATTTCGTTGTTTCTCCAAAACGGCATACGGTGGGTTTCCAATTAAAGCGTCAAAACCAATGAAGCTACCATCATCGGCTAGTACCTCTGGAAACTCAAAACGCCACTCAAAAGCATTAAGATAAATAGCATTATTTACGATTTCTTGTTTTTTTAAGTATGCTTCTTCGGTAGCTTTTTTCAACTCCTTTAGACGCTCTTTCTCTGCTTTGGTTATTTTCTCACCAAACTGTTTTAAGTTCTTAATTTGTTCTTCCTTAAGAAACAATCGATTTTTGGCTTTCTCCAAGACTGTAATAAATTTACTGTCTAAAGTACTTTTAAAATTATCCTTTACTTCATCTATTATTTCTAAAACTTCACGTTTACGGTCTTTACTATTAGTTTCTTTATATTCTGAAACTGCATTTTTATAATCAGTAAATGTATATTTTAGTTTTGGGTTCTTTTTATTTCTAAATGCATCTTTTAAATCATCGTCTAACTTAAAACGACTGATTAATGAATTACCACACTTTATATTTATATCTATGTTGGGTAGTGTTTGCAATCTATTTTCTTTGGTATAGTAGGCGTTTTTAAGTAATTCTATCCATAAACGCAATCGACATATTTTAACGGAGTTCGGATTAATATCGACGCCAAACAAACAATTTTCTATGAGGGTTTGTTTCTGATGAAATAGGGTATGTTGTATGCGTACACTTTCTTTATCGTCAGGGTTATACTCAAATAATGAACCCCTGTCATCTATAACGTAAAGCTCATCATTTACTATTTCTATATCGCAACGTAGCGGTATTCCTTTTGCATCAACCAAAATTCCCAATTCGTTTTTTATGACAATTAATTCATTTAATGCACTGACTAGAAAATGCCCAGATCCTACGGCAGGGTCACATAGGCGTAGACTATTTACAACCTTATTAAAACGTTCAAGGTCATCTGTTTTAAAGTATTTGCTACAGTAAGACTGTAAGTCCTTAAAAGTTTCTATCTGGTCGTTTACTAAAACATTAAATTTTTGAACGACAGCACGCCTCAACGTTTCTCTGCACATATACATTGTTATGTAAGCAGGGGTATAAAACGAACCCTCCTTATAACCATTTATTTTCTCAAATATTAATCCTAATACGGATGCATTAATTAGCGATTTATTTTCTTGCTCGTCTTCTATGCCCTCGTTACCATCGGTAGCAAAGTCATAGGCTTCCAAAAACTTGAATAAATACTCTAAGGTTGAGAGCTTACCTTTTAATTGTTTGTTGTTATTATCTTTTAAGACTGTATTATTATACAATGTAATATCATCATTATTTAATGCTGATATTTCAAAGGCTTCGTTCTCTAATGTATTACGCTCGAATAAAGAACTATTGAGATACGGTATATCCTTATACTTCTCTTTATATTTAGGATGTCTCTCGTCTTCATTTTTGGCTAGCGCAGAGAAAAATAAATCGTTTAACTCGTCATAATCACTTATGAATGAAGCATTTAGAAATTTATATTTCGGATTTTGCTTATGGTAGGCTAATAATTGAGATTCTAATAACTTTAAAAATAGAATACGATTTACCCAAGTCAAACACAATTCCAATCCTGCGTTAAAGGATTTCTCTGTGTTGTTTTCTATACTTTCAATATTGGATAAGTAGTCTCTATCTTCGAGAATAACAATCGTATTCTCTAATAGTGAGGCATAATCTCTATCTTTTTCAGACTTACGACTAATAATTTTTTTGCCTTTGTCTTTTACCTCCTCTAAACCAATAATATGTAATAACTCATTATAGAACGCCTTATTAAGTTGATTACTATCATTACCGAAAGAATGACCTAGTATATGGACATCTGAAAAGATTTTATATAATGTATTAAGATGTGCATCACTTAATTTATTGAAATTGGTTTTAGAGAAATCTAAATGAGCAAAAGGTAATTCCTGCTCGACCTCAGCAATATATTTTTTAGCAATTTCGTTATAAAAAAGTTCATTTTTAGTAGTATCCTTTAAGCCATCTCTAAAGTCTCTATACTCTCTTAAGAGTGCCTTATTCTTGTAGAAATAGTTATAGAAATCTTCAGCTTTAAATAAATACCATTCATAACCATTGGTAGCAATAAGGTGCTTAATATTATTATTTTCATTGTCTACTCTTTCACGTAAGTAATAGAGTAATAATTCTTGTAATGCTTTACGATTAAGATTATTCTCTGTTAAGAACTCGGCCTTATTACTTGGTTTTTTGGCCTCAATGATTACACCAACATCTGAATTAGCCGTACCATCTAGATAAATTGCTAAATCAATACGTTCTTTTGTATTAATGTAATTATTGTTATAAAATGTATTAGTAAAGAAATCCTTGAAGTGGGATTTTATATGCTCTTCACTTTCGCCATTGTCATCACTTAATTTGACCGCATTTATACAATTCTGTAGTTGACCTATAAGATGAGTTACTTTTTTACGTAAAGGTTTATGTTTTCTATAAGCAGGATTAAGTGCTTTTCTGGTGTTGGTTTTGTTCATTCGTTATTTTAAACCTAACTTCTTGAGAGTACATATTAGGAATAGTACTATTCTTAAGCGCAGTATTTTGATTAGCCTTAAAAATATAAATGTTTGGTGTAAAATAATACTTACAACTAAAAAATACGCAAATGAATTTGAGAAAACACTAACAAAGCTCCTTATCTATTTGGGTATTTAAAATAAATTCTAAGTAGCTATCCATCTCATATTCGGTTAGCATTCTTCCAGTATCATTATTGATCCAGTCCATAAGTTTAAAATTATACTCCCATTTTTCAAAATCATCCACTACCCTAGCAGATTTTGCAGCCATTTCACTTTTTGGCAGTTTAAAACCAAACCTATTATATAAATGATGTTTATCAAATGCTTTATAGATAGTATGTAATGCATTTGCGTAGATCTGCAAACCTGTCATATCTCCTTTTTTTCGCTTTCTCTTATGTGTTGGGTCTGGGTCGCTTAATATTTTTGCTCCATACTTTATAACCTCAACCAAATCCCTTTTAGTTTCTTTCACTGCACGTATATGTTGCCCTTTTTCACCTACATTAAATTCGTTCTTATTCAGTTCTTTCTTCCATTCTTGTTTAATGTACAAACCGATTGCCCTAGTTGGAACTATCAAATGGTAGTGAGGGTTATATGTTCTTTTAGTTGCATTGAAATTACATTCTAATGATTTTATACCAATAATTTTCATTCCCTTACCTCTTATGTGCCTTTTGTTACACCTATCTTTGATTCTTTGAAAGGCTAGTACCATTTGATTTACCCTAGAATCCAAATCTTTAGCTTTAACAGATTTTAGGGTAATAGTTAAAAGATGAGGTTCTTCCCATTGAGAAAGGATCGGATAATATTTTTTTATCATCATTGCTTTTCTTATACCGCAACAAGTGGCACACCATCTATTTTTGCACCAATTACAATAATACCTCCCGTCTTTACTTATAAGTTTAGTCTGACAGTGGAAGGTATTGTAATACCGCTTTATTATTTCAGTTTCTCCTTTTTCTTTTGCCACATCTATCATTGCTAAAACCAATTGATTTGTGATTGCCTTTTTGTTGGCTCTTTTTAGAAGTGAGGGATTATTCTTAATTGGAGTACCAGTGCCAGTAATGACGGTCGTTTCCAGCTTATTAGAGAAACTAGATGTCCCATTTAGTGCCAATGTATAGATACTATCCATTTCCGAGGTTCGTTTTTAGAGATACAAAAAGAGGTTAAGCCCTTTTGTATTTCATGGATTTAACCTCAGTTAATGCTTCATCTAGATCTGCTCTTTTAATGAGCAAAACCCTACCAAGTCTCTTAGCAGAAAAGAAACCTCTTTTAATATAATTGTGTACAGATTGCTCTGAGACTTTCAGAACCTCAGCGGCCTCCTTTACGGTAAGGTTCTCGGATTTTTCTTCCACTGCCTCTTTGCATACAAATTCCAGTAAAAGATTTTCGATACTTGACAATCTCTGGTCGATTGTCTCAAATGGATTTTTCATATCACCTAAATTTTAGGCAATACTATAATTAGTGGGTAAGATTATTGAAGTGTGGTAACCATGTGGTAGGTACACTAATCTATTATAGCCAATTTAAGCTCATCTAAGGCTAACTTTTTGGCTTTTGGGTAAGTGGCCAACATATTATCTAAAACGTACTCTATATTCCTTGTCTTGGTATTCTTTAATCGTTCAGTTTTGCTTGAATAAATTTTATTGTAGGCTTTTTGAATATTGGTGTCGTCCTTACCAAATAGCTCCCCTATTTCCTTCCATGCCTTTTTTGTCGGAAAGAGATTATTAGTTTTTAGTTCCTTAGTCTCTGAAGTATAGTAGCAGTAATAAGCTATATCTGTTCTATTGGGTCTTGCACTGACAATACCACCAAAGTTTTTGGGGCGACTTGGTTTTGCATATTGGTCGAGCCATAGTTTCTCTTTGTAAAATTCCTTTTTCTTCGAAAAAAATTCTCTCTGTAACTCCAATCTACTCAAATCTTCACTGTTGTAGAGCTTAATTTTTACAAGCGACGTATCAATCGAATCGATAGTATCATTAATAATATTCAAATTTTTTAATGAATCGGACTTTGAAAAAATAGCTGAAATTAGCATAAAACCATTTTCCAATAGTTTGTTACAGAGTTTTGACAAATCAAATACCATTATGCCTTTACCTTTGATATAACCAAAACAGGCAAAAAACTGAAATGTCAATTTCTTTAGGAAAATTTTATTTTGAAACAATAACTCGTTGCTTTTTATAATTCTTATGAACTCATTTGCAGCGAGTAGGTAAGTTACTCCCATTTGGGACCGATAAAAATCGCAATTGCCTAACACAGTAACGCCAGCTTCTTTTGGAAATGAATCTTTATCAAAGAGTTCAGGTTTGCATTTTCTGCAATTTTCTCCGACATTTTCAGGTAAGGCACTGGTCATGGCTTTTTCTAAGTTGCCATACAGTTTTAGAAAAGTATTTTTTGATTGAAGAAATTCTATTAAGTAATCATTACAGCTTCTTGTCACGATTTGTGAGACCTTTTTCCCTTTATTCATTTTTATGGCTACAGCCATTTCACTCTTTTTTAAAGGCTCAAATTCTACTATTATGTATTTATTCTTCATTTAACCTGTAACTGAGATTGGAGCTTTTTCCATTTTCCACACTGTTTTCATGAATTCTTTTTTATCATCATTGTTTGGCTTGTAATACTTATTAAAAACTTCTAAGCTTCGATGCCCCGTAAAGCTCATAATCACCTTATCGGGAATCTTTTTATTCTTCATTATCGTAATAAAGCTTCTCCGTGCGGTATGGGATGAAATACGCTCATTTAAGGGCTTAATCTGTTCCTTTAACTCTCTACCTATCTTAATGGTCTTTTTAATATCTTGGGTATAACCAATAGCCCCGAATACTTCTTTGATATAATCATTGAATTTTTGGTTGGATAGCTTGGGTAGATTGTAGTCATACTTTTTCAGAATATACGTAGAGAACTCATTTAGTGGTACTTCTAAAGATTTGTCTGTATTCTTTTGGTCTCTTACTTTGATAACACCGTTATGAACATCTTTTTTGGCTACTTTAGAGTAGTTACTATACCTCATACCAGTAGCACAACCAAAAACAAATAAGTCTCTCACCTTTTCTAGCTTTCGATTTGCACTAAAATCAAACTCAAAAACCTCCTTAACTTCATCCAATGTTAATGCGACCTCATCGGTCTGTTGCGCCTTTGGTGCCTTAAACTTTTGAAAATCCAGTTTATAATTATAACCGTTTTCAACCGACCAGTACAGGAAGGTTTTTAATAGACCTATATTTCTTCTTAGAGTATTGGCAGAATGTTCTTTGACCGTTATGCAATACTCGACTAAGTCATTATAAAAGGCACTTGTAAATTGATTAAAATGTAGTTTTTTACCCTTCCAATCTTCAAAGTCAACCAGTAATTTTTTATTGTAGGTATATCTGCTAATCGTAGAAATAGAATTTGCCCCTTCGGTAAAATCGTTTCGCTTCTCAGTCAGAAAGATATCATACACTTCAAAGAATTTACTACTAATAGCTTTCGTACGCTTAAACTGGGTGTCAAAATCACCTTTAACCACAGCAATGGTTATTTCTCGATTAGATAGCTTGTAACTTTGGATGAGGTCAGAAAAATAATTTGAATAACGGTCTAACTGCCGCTTGATACCCCTATGTCTGTTGGCATTTGCGCTGCGTCCGTTGAGGTCGTTTGGATGTCGATGCTTAAAATCCCATTCCTTTGGGTTGACACTTTCACCAGTAGAATACACAAATTTCCTACCCTCATTTCGAAAATATGCCGAGAATAATATTAGGGTTTCCCCGTCTTTCTTGGGTTCTTTGAGATTGAAGGTGAATTTCATAGCTTATTTGTCAGTTGACAGAATCGTTGACAGTAAAGGTATGATTTGTTATAGGTTTAGAGTCAAATAGATATTAGGAATTATCAACAACCTCTTGATATATAGGTTGTTTAGATAATTAGTATCCAATAGGATATATAAGGTTCAAAACCCTCTTCCTCCGCTTAGAGCAAAGCTCGGTTTTCGTAGAAAATCGGGCTTTTGTTTTTAGGAACGTTGAAAACCCAAGTTTTCAATAGTGGATAAATGCAAAAGCCCGAAAATCGCCAAGCGATTTCGAGCTTTATTATCAGGTGGGGAGGTCGTAAGGAAAACCGAAGGTAATCCCTCTTCCTCCGCCAAAAAAGGAAACCCACAACTATCGTTTTGGGTTTTGGTTTAAATTATAGCTGAGCCAAGGTGAATACTTAAATCAGTTTCATTTAAATTTTTAAGCCTTTCTTTTATGGTAGATAGTTGATTCATTCTTTAGCCACTATTCTATTCTCTTTATTTCTTTTTGAATCGCTTTTACTATATGTCCTGGTATGTTTAATTCTTCAGCGATCTCAATCCACTTAGGAATCAATGCCTGTACCTCCTCAATAATACCTTTTGGATTTTTAATAACAAATTCTTCTGCTATCGCAAGCATATCTTTCATACCGATCTCTGTCCGCTTTCCATAAATAGACAAAGCCCTAGAGGTAGCTTTAAATGTGAATAGCGGATTGAGCGCATAAGTCAAATCATATGCAGGTGCTAAATTCCAACTATCTTTTTCTTTGTCATAAATAAAACTATGGTTCTTTAAATGGTCGTCTATATTTCTAAATACGACATTAAAAACCATTCGCTTGAACAATTGCTGTAAATCTTTATGTGGAACTTCTAATCCTAAGGCCACTTTAAAAACATTCTCATAGGAAGAGTTCTCCGGTTGACTTTTAAAATCCCAACCCGTTAAACCTGTTACGGTTAATATGTGCTGTTTTTCTCCGTGTTGTCTATCATATCTAAGTGTTGCAAAGTGCTTTTTTTCTATCAGCTTTGATGGCATCATATCAACACCTGCTTCTTGCGCTAATAAATAATAGGCATATTCTACTTTTTCTTTATTGTAGCCATCGCTATCATCAAGGTGTAGCTTAACTAGATAGTGATTGTAGTCCTCGCTTGTTTCCCTATCTCCAGCGATGATTTTACCAGTTTCTTTATGTTCGGATATTAAGATTTTAGGTCTAGCTCCACCTGCAGACGTTCCTATTTTGAAAACGTTAAGCAAAGACAATTCATCAAGGGCTGCCCCGGATGTATCTTCCTTAAGTCTTAATACTTTTTCTAAGATGTTAATGATTTCATCGATGTTTATAGATGATGTAGTAGGTAGCTCTTTTACGGGTTTGTACTCTATGGCTCCCATACCGCGATCCGCTACATAAGCCAACTGTTGCAATGGTGTTACCTTTTGGATGCCTCTTGCTGTTAACCATTCTTGGAAAATGATATTTCCAAAAGTGTCTGGCAGGGAATCGGCTATCATTGGTGGCAAACCTTGAAACGTATCATGTTGGTATTCCGTAAATACCTGCGCTGGTTTGGTACGTTTGAAAATAAAAGGAAATAGTTTTGAAAATTCGCCACTGTCCAGGAATTCTGGATTGTATTGAAAAAAGGATTTGCCCTGATTTATATCATAGCCTAATTTGCCAATCTCTTGGCCAAATACAATAATATCTATGATTTTATCCCTAGCCATCTTTTAATACAATGAAATATCATTTTGATCAACAATGACTTTATCTATTTGATTGGCAATAGATTGTAATAATCCAAAATGGTTTGCTACTTTTAGAACATTATCAAGTGTAGCATTTTTACCATTCTCGATGTTTTGAATGGTGGTGCTAGAGACATCAAGCACTTCCGCAAGTTCGTCTCTAGATAGCTCATTTGATTTACGAAGTGCCTTACAGGCTTCACCAATCTTGACTTTCACATCTTTTATTGTAGTAATTTCTAACATATTGTACCAATATAATGGTTAAATATAGGTATTTAAATCCAAATTTACCATTATAACACCAAATGAATTGTTAGTAATATTACTATTCCGAGCTGTATCGTATGAAAGTAGAGCCATTCAACTTTAATAAACTTTCGAGAAAAGTACCGATTATCGGTACTAATCCAATGAGTTTTCTACGACTTGTTCCTTAGAATATAGTTTGAAATGATTTATAGGAATTTGCGCATCTATCTTAGAGACTGTTTGGAAATATCTCGCTTATTTTCTTAGGGCCTCTTTTTGCGCCTTATTTCGTTAAAATTTTTGACCGTAGCGCTGCTATGCTGAAAAATTTTGCCTCATAATGCATCAAAAATAGACCATAACAATTCTAACGACATATTTCCAAACAGTCTCTTATAAAGTATTCTTGAAATTCTTAAATTTTTCTCAAAAAGGGCCTAATTTGGTGTCAGTAAATTTTGAAGGTCCTTTAAGCCCTATATACGCTATAAAAACGAGAATTTGGATAGTTCCTCTTCCTCCGCCAAAATGAAACCCACAACTATCTTTGTTGATTTTTTATTTTAAATTGTAGCTGATGCTACGGTTCAAAGTTATATTCTAAACCAAAAACGAGGCATACTTTTTTAATGTGGCCAGAGTTCTGTGACAGCTCAAAATTGTTAACGAATTATTCGATACCGTCAAGCTTGTCTAATGAATAATCCTAACTTCCACGGAAAATTTTTAAAGGTATGGAATGACTTCTTGCGATGTACAAATCGCAAGGGGCAAGTCTGCAAAAATCCTAGGATGCGGTACCCATACCTTATATAACTTAAAAGTCCTTCGTGTAAACAAGGGACTTTTATTATTTTTCACACCTATGTGCCTACGATGGCGTCTCGAACAACCTTACAGTTCTGTTCTGACTTGTATTTAAAGAAGCAAGATTCTTAATTTTTGATTGTTAAAAGAGCTGCACCAAAACGAAATTACCCTGTTGTCTGATATGAATAAAGAAAATCCCAGTCTTTACAAAAACACTTTTTTTCTTCTATTCGTCGTCGCAACCTTTATATCCAATACTGGCACTTGGCTATTTACAGTAGGTTCCGGATGGTTGATGACCGAATTGGATTCATCTGCATTTATGGTATCATTGGTTCAAACCGCTACGTTGATACCCTTATTTCTTTTGGCACTTCCGACCGGTGCTCTAGGAGATCTTTACAATCAAAAAAAAATCATTATCATTTCGCAAAGTCTACTGGTGATCAACACCCTTATTTTCGCATACATCGTATACTTGGACAAAGCGACCGTATTTCTCTTACTGTTTTTCACATTGCTTAACGGTATTGGTGCAGCCTTCTCTCGTCCGGTTCTTGCAGCGCTTACCCCACAACTTGTTCCCAAGTCACAACTGAGAACAGCGGTGAATCTGACCGGCATTGCCTACAATTTAAGCAGGGCGCTAGGCCCTATTCTAGGAGGGGCCTTAATAACAATGTACGCCTTAGACCTCCCTTTTTGGATCGATGCGCTCTCTTTCGGAGCAGTAGTCCTAGTCATCTCGTTTTGGAAACGCGACTCAAAGAACGAGGAACTTCCAGGGCAAAAATTAACCCATTCTATGGGCGATTCCATTCGTTTTCTGAGATACACGCCTGCGCTACACCACAGTATTATAAGGGCGCTGCTATTCTTCTTTCCAGCCGCCGCGCTTTGGGCGTTCATGCCTTTGATCGCAAAAGAGCAGTTCAGCGGAGGAGCCGACCTTTACGGTTATTTATTGGGCGCTTCAGGAATTGGCGCCGTTACAAGCGTTTCTTTTTCCAATTCCATCACCCGAATATTAGGAGCCAGTCGGTTGACAATGGTCGTATCCATACTACTTGGGTTATGCCTCTTATTTCTAGGCTTTACCACTTCAAAGTATTATGCCATAAGTATTTGTTTTGTAGCGGGCGTATGTTGGCAACTATCCTTCACGAGTATTATGACTTCTGCACAATATGCCCTGCCGAAATGGTACGGTGCACGAGGCATAGCCTATTTTCTGATGGCCATGTCCGGAAGCATGGGTATAGGAAGTGCCTTGTGGGGTTTGTTTGCGGATCAGACAAGTTTGCAATACGGGCTGTATGGGGCGGGTATCGCCAGTGTCGTAATTGCCTTGGTTGCACTGAGATTTCCGTTAGATCTTGCAAAAGATCTTAATTTTAAGAGGGCTTCCGGACTCTCAGAAAAGCCTTTTTCCGAAATGAAGGACGAAGGAGGTTGGGTTATGGTTCATATTAGTTACACCGTATCCCCAAAAATTAGATGGGAAGCTATGGAGAAAATCAGTGCACTGAAGAATAAGCGCTATCGAGAAGGGGCTCGACACTGGAGACTATTTTCCCCAGAAATTGAAGAAAATCAACTGATTGAAATCTTCTATAAAACCTCCTTGAGTCAGCTTATCAGACATCAAAAGCAGGTAACGGTACACGACAAGGAATCCGAAGAGAAACTGAATAAATGGATTACGGAAAACGGAGGCGAGGTTAAACGTGAATATTTTCAAGAAATGTAGTCATCCTAGTAAGCCTTAAAATAAAAAACCCTAATGAAATCGTAGAAAAAAATTGATTATAGGACGGTTCGTAAATAATTAACTTTATTACCGGTAGTACGTGCATTGGGGCGGCGCTTAGCCTCACTGCAGTGAACCTACTTATCAAAAACTCCAAGGGATACTGGAAACGTTATCTATGAACTAATTATATGGCCTGTACCTAAGCTCACATCACTTCACTATTCGATTTCCATAAAAATCGATCAATGCCTTTCGCCAAGATTCCGGAAAGGCCTGTTTCTTCAGCGCTTCCATATCATAGGCCATTAGCAAGGATTTGGAAATAGCAACGATTCTCCGGTTTTTTTTACTATAAATCCTTCCCTCGCAGAGTACCCGGTCTTCCAGCAATTCTATTATATCTAGTGTAACCATAACTTGATCTGGAAAGGTGACCGGAAAAATATACTTGCAATCTTGCCAAGCCAGAATAGGAACTAACTTTTTGAACTCGAAGTCACCCGCATGTATTTTTTCGAACATCGCGATACGCGCGGATTCTATCCATCGTAGATAAACGGTATTGTTCACGTGTTTGGCCGCATCCATATTGCCCCATTGTACGGGCAGCTCTAAATACACATAGGCCGTGGAAAAACTTTCGATTTCCTCTTGGGTAAAGTCATCATTATTTTTCAACATATACAGGATTAGGATGAATGTATTGCACGTTTCTATGCCTCAAAATCAGATCTAAAGATAGGCTACTATCTTCAAATTTTCCTCCACGCTTTTTCCCCGAAAATTGTCTATCTTGTTAGACTATGGTATTTCTGCATATCTCTAATGTACAAACCGTACATCATAAATCATAAAGCCAATGCTCAACTTAGCCACCTTACTCGAAAACAGCGCCTTCAAATTCCCCAATAAAATAGCTTTTACCTTTATGGATACCAGCCTTAGTTTTGCCCAAATCAATGCGGCTGCTAATCAGGTAGCCAATGGCTTGGTTGCCATCGGTATTCAACCGGGTGATAAAGTTGCGCTAAGCTGTTTCAATCTCCCCTATTTCCCAATAATCTATAATGGTATTCTTAAAGCCGGAGCCGCCGTAGTGCCGCTTAGTGTGCTTCTAAAGGCAGATGAAATCAAATACCATTTAGAGAACAGTGAGGCCAAGGCCTATTTCTGTTTTGAGGGCACCGAGGAACTTCCGATGGGCAAAATGGGACATGCCGGTTTTACCGAAACTACCGATTGCAAGCATTTTTACATGATTATGTCCAAACCGGAAATGCCCGCCCCGATTGAAGGTATTAAAACTCTAGGCAGCCTTATGGTCGGACAACCCGCTCATTTCGATACGGTACCGACAGCGGCTACCGATACGGCGGTAATCGTCTATACGTCGGGTACGACAGGCAAGCCCAAGGGTGCGGAACTGTCGCATTCCAACTTGATAATGAACACTGTCCTGAGTTCAAATCTTTTTGATGCGAAAGCCGAGGATACCTTTTTAATCGTTTTACCGTTGTTCCATATTTTTGCGATGACGGTCTTAATGAATGCCGGATTGTATGTTGGGGCCACCTCGATTTTAATGCCACGTTTTGATGCGGAGGGCGTTCTACAACTAATGGATGCCCACAAGGTTACGGTATTCGCCGGAGTACCAACTATGTATTGGGGCCTTAACAGCTATTTGGACCAAAACGAATATGATATCTCCTCGATCAAGAAAACCTTGAAAGGGTGTCTCTCCGGAGGTGCCTCCCTACCGATACCGGTTCTCGAAAAATTCGAAAAACACTTTGAGGTCGCTATTCTAGAAGGCTATGGGATGTCCGAAGGTTCTCCGGTCGTCACCTTCAATCAATACGATGTGGGTACAAAAGCCGGTTCTATTGGAACTCCGGTCTGGGGCGTACAAGTGAAGCTGGTAGATGAAGAAGGTAATGACGTGGCCGCCGGGGAAAAAGGAGAGCTGCTCTACAAAGGGCATAACGTGATGAAGGGATATTATAATGATCCCGAGGCGACCGAGCAGACCATTCAAAATGGGTGGTTACACTCTGGAGACATTGCAGTGAAGGATGAGGACGGATTCTACTATATCGTAGACCGAACGAAAGATATGATCATTCGTGGTGGACTTAATGTTTATCCTCGTGAAGTCGAAGAGGTCATGATGAAACATCCTGCGGTATCAATGGTGGCCGTAATCGGTGTCCCGGATGATGAGAAGGGTGAAGAAATAAAGGCATTCGTGGTACTCAACGAGGGCGATACCGCCTCGAAGCAGGAATTGATGGAATATACAAAAGCAAATATTGCGGCTTATAAGTATCCGCGTATCATTACATTGACCGATGCACTACCGATGAGCGCCACTGGCAAAATCCTGAAAAAAGAATTACGCAAAGTTTAGAATGACGTCCTGTATTCCTATTAGTATTGAGTTCTATCCTTGTTTATCTTTTTGATTTCAAGAGACGGTCCGCCGTCTCACGGCTTCTACTATGATAACCTTTTCCAAAGGACTATGGCACTTCAGATTAATCACCTTAATATATTCAAATAATAAGAGACCTTATCATATAAAAAGGTTCCTCTGAGCAATTTAGCGCAAACTACGCTGTCCCGCCTGCCGAATCTCGATTATCAGGCAAATTTAAAGTGCCATTACAGATTTTTAGTTGGGCAACATCCTTCTAATTGCGATTTAACCCCAATGGCTGTGGGTCTTGGGTCTATCTTAGCAAACTCCTGAAAACATAGTTTTGTCACCTTAATTCACTTTATAGAAAGTTGGATGAACGGTAAGAAATTTCGGATAAAAACCAAAACCTATGAATTTTTATTAATAAGCGAGTGGAAACATTTCTTCAACTTTGCTACTGTAAAAACCCTCAAAATCTTTTCTAATGACAAACACAACTACCTACAACGTGTTCCTTACAATTATCGGCACGATGTTATGCTGTTCTTTAACGGCCCAACGAATGAATTCTAATTTTAACACCTTAGAAGAAAACCAATCAAAAGAAGTAAGCAATTACCAAAAACTAAAATCCCTAGGCTATTCGGAAAAAGAAATTTTTGAAGACTTGGGCAATGCGAACTTCTTGTTGGAAAAATACGAAAACGCCGCCTTTTGGTACAAGAAGTTGTTCGAACACCAAGAAGGTAGGGCGATAAGCGCGAATTATGAAAAGCGCTATCAGTACGCCCTCGAGCAGGTTACCAATGCCAATACCATTACGGCAACCGATAGCAGTGAAGATTGGCTCGCCGAAATCAGAAATGATTACCATCTAAAAAAGCAATTCGAAGCACAGGAATCAAACCAGAGCATGGCCAGTAATCATCGTGATTTTGACCTACAATTGAATTACAGGTCACAGTCGTTGGATTACTTGGTGGAATACGAAAGAAGCAAAGGGCTTCTCGGTAAAAAAGCCAATGGAAAAAAACAGGCTTATCAAGATGCCAATGAGATGCCCGCTGTAGTAACCGAAGATGGTAGAACGGCATATTTCAGCAAGGCCGTTTTCGTAAAGCCGGCAACAGGTATCTTCTCGAAAAAAGAGCTCGTTCATAAAATATACCGTACCGATAAAGTAAACGGGCAATGGAAAAATGTCCGGGAAGTGGCTTTGGCCCCCAACCACTATTCCGCCATGCACCCTGCGATCTCAAGCGATGGTAAGCGACTGTTCTTCACCTCGGATATGCCCGGTACCTTTGGCAAATATGATATCTACACTGCAGATATCGGCACCAACGGAGTCGTCGGGAAGGCCAAAAATCTTGGTACGAAAGTGAATACTAAAAAGAATGATATGTACCCTAGCTTGGTAGACGGGAATAACTTGGTCTTTGCTTCCGAAGGACGCGAAGGATACGGAGGTCTTGACCTTTACATGGCACAAGTAGGTCAAAAGAAGGTCGGATGGGCAACAAACCTAGGCAGCCCGATCAATAGTTCGAAAGACGATTTCTCGATGTACATCATGGCCGAAAAAGGTATTGGTTACGTACTTTCCAACAGAGGAAAGAATAAGGATGCGTTGAAACAAGTCGCATTCTCATATACCGATGACAAGAAAAATACAATCAAGGACCGAAGCGAATATGATCTATCATCAGCGCTTAACAACAAACTGAAAATCGATTTCACCACCTCAGTTTTTGAAGACAATTAAAATTAGGTACCCTGCGGAAGCCTCGAATTCCTAAAAACAATTCAAACCGAGTTCGAGGCTTTTCATCGGGTATGCAAATCTAAATGCCGTCGATATTCAAATTCCCCCGAGATCAGAATCAGCTCATGAACACGGTTATATAATCCGCACCATCGGAATACCGGTAACCAACGAAACCGGTACTGCCGAGATTTATAGACATCAGCATTAACCCAAACCTCCCCCTCATGGCCTACAAAAGTAACATCTATAGAACAAGTCTGCTGCTAGTGCTTTGCGCATTGTGCAACCTGCAAGTCGCCCTTGGTCAGGAAGCTGCACCAAATCCGGGTCCTGAAAGCACCTATCACAATCAGCTTTTCTTCAACCGATTTTTCATCAATCCTACTTTTTCGGTAGTTCGAGAGAACAAATCGTACTTGAATATTTTACATAGAAATCAGTACAGTACCTTCGAAGACAACAGGCAAAACTATTTCCTAGGTTTCAGCAATCAGCTCAACGAACGAACCGCCTTGGGCATTGGTGTATATAGCCAATGGGCTGGAGTGGTACAGGAATTCGGCTTTAATGCGAACTATGCTACGGCTCTCACATTAGGCTCTAATAGCAAGTTGACGGTAGGTGCCAATCTGAATTATTTTAATGTGGGATTGGATAAAAATAGAATCGTTATTGCAGAAAGCGATGATACGATCAACGAAGCACGCAAAGAAAGTAAAATTGGGCTTCAACCAGGAGCAACCTTATCTATTGGTAATTTTGATTTTGGACTTTATGCGCAGGATTTGATTCAATATAATCAAACCACCAACATGATGTTGACCAATTTATCGGTACAAAACGTAAAGGCATCATTGCAATATACCTACACGTTCAATGCCACAAGAGGTGTATTCGAAAATGCCCGTCTTATGCCCTTACTGCAATTTGGTCAGGATGAAAACAAAGATCTCGATTATAGCGGCTCCCTGCTTTTTGACATGCCTAATTACGGTTGGTTTCAAACCAATTTCGATCCTACCTATGGTATGTCTTTCGGTTTGGGAGTGAACATCAGTAAAAAAATGTCATTGGGGTATTTGCTCGAAAAGGATATTTTACAGGATGATACCAATCTCGGATGGAACCACGAGGTATCGTTGGCATACACCTTTGATAAAAAACAAGGCGATGATGATTGGGCGAATGTATCCGAAGATCAGCGCATAGATGAGATCATACGAAACTATGAAGAGCAAATCTTACAATTGACAGCAGATGCGAATCGTGCTCCACTGGACAAGAAAGAAGTCAACGAAGTTATTATTGATCAGTTGGCCTATGAAAACCGTTTGATTTTAGATCAGCTCATCCTTAGACAAGATTCAATTGAAAACGCTCGCAACGCCGCCATGGAAAAACGTTACGAAATGATCGTTAGGGCGGTAACCATGAACGTGAAAAATAGCATCAATGCCGAACTGCAAGGCAATGGCACTAGTAGTTATAGCGCACTGGCACAAACTGAAAAGCCCAAGGTGGAGTATAAAAACCTCAAAAATAGTATCAAGACCGAACTGACCGGTAAGGGTCAAAACGGTTATGGTACTTTGGCACAAACCGAAAACACCTCGGTTCAGAAGCGAGAGGACAGATACAAAGATTTCAAGGAAATACCTACCAAAGTCTTGAACGGTTCTGATATTATTGGTGTCGGGTCGGGATATTACATGATCGCCAATGTCTACAAGAGCAAAAAGTATAAGGATGCCTTTATGAAAGACCTGAAAGAAAAAGGCCTTGATCCAAAGGAATTTTACAACAAAGAGAACGGTCTGCACTACGTGTATCTGGCAGATTATAATTACAAAGGAGACGCCAAAACAGATTATGTGACCAATCTAAACGGGAAGTATCAAGACGAAAAATGGATTATGGAAGTTGCGGACAATTCGGCCATCGTTCACAACTACTATCCAGATTAATAGACGTTCCTAAATGCTAAAATAAAGCGCATTTGAACGAAAACACTTACTAAAAAGATAGAATACGATAAATAATTAGTAATTTTATCAAAGATTAAACAACACAAATATTGTTATGTAAAACCCTCAAATCCCCCAAACCATGAACCTCAAACTTAACCTCGACACCTCTTCAGTACATTTACATTCCAACGGCACAGCTCCTTGGCAACTCAAACCTAAGGAACCCAAAGAGCAAAAGCTTTACGGTCAAGATCGTTTTAAACGATATGTAGCCTAGACGGAATTCGACACTTATTTTCAGCAATAAGATTTTGCTACCATTCGATCAAACATTGTTCTAGAACGTTGTGCTAGACTTGTCTTGTCCAAATTTCATCAAACGACTTGTTTTGAATTGTAGCCCACACTGTACCTTAACGATACGGTGGCTTATCGCCCTATGCCCAAATGTAACTGACAAACTGCATTTGTAAATGAACCCAAATCGAACCTCGTGCGCTCCTTTGCTCCCATTGGGTAGTAAAAGATTGCACAAACAAACCTCACAGTTATGAATTCAAAAATTTTAAAAGTAATTATCATTGACGGTAATCCGCAGTCCTATATCGATTACAAAAGTTATTTTGAAGAATACACCGATTTCACCTTGAACGGCGTTTACGCTTCAGTAGATGCAGCGCTCTTTGAATATGAGACCATACAACCTGATATCATCATCTCGGAAGTACAACTACCCTTGGTTAATGGTATAGAAGGTTTAAAGCGTTTTCGAAAAATTGATGCGAATGTAAAGGTGATCATGACAGGACAACAAAGCGGTATCGAAGTAATCAAAAAAGCCTTCAAACACGGGGCCAATGGTTTTCTTACCAAACCCTTTACAAGCAAAAGACTGTATCATGCACTTGATTCCGTTAAAAAAGAAGGGGCCGTTATCGGTAACGACGTAGCCAAGATGATCATATCGACCTTTCGACCAAAATCATACGAGGCTTTTTCCGAAAGGGAAAACCAGATCATCGACTATTTGAGTCAAGGTGCGACCTATAAGACCATCGCCGAAAAACTATTTGTTACGGCGAGTGCAGTGAATTTTCACATTCAAAATATATACCTGAAACTGAACGTCAATTCGAAATCCGAGGCGCTTTTAAAACTTCAAGAAATAGGATAGTACCTGTGGTTGGTGAACCCATTTATGAGCTGTGCTAATTCACCCATTAACACCTATAACCCATCGTCATTTCAAGTCCTTAAGGCAAATACGAAATTTAAGATGAGGTTTGTGTTCATGTCAGTGCCCGTTTTCCTTCTGGGAAACGGGCACTTCTTTTATGTATTCACCCTTCATACCCTTCAAAATACAGCATTACGAGCTAAATCAATCATTGGTCCACAGACCCGGAAACCTATCGTCGTTACGCCTTTTTAATATAACTTGCACCCATGCAAGGACCGGTGATCAGCATACTTATTCCCTTCAAGAACACAGCCGCATACATAGCGGAATGTTTGGAATCCATCGTACAACAATCTTTTTCCAATTGGGAGGTTTTGGCCGTAAACGATCATGCTACCGACGGCAGTTTAAGGATAGTAAACGATTTTATGGCAAAGGACAAACGCATCAAATGTTTTTCGAATAAAGGGAGTGGTATTATCGAAGCACTAAGAACGGCCTATGCCAATAGCAAAGGATTGCTTATCACAAGAATGGACTCTGACGATATCATGCCCCCAAATAAATTACAGTACATGTCCGCCGCTTTACTGGCAAACGGACGGGGACATATTGCGATTGGTCAGGTACAGTATTTCTCGGAAAGTGGTATTAGCAACGGTTACCAACGTTATCAAGATTGGTTGAATAAGTTGACCCAAGGCGGCGTAAACTATACCGAAATCTATAAAGAATGCGTAATACCCTCTCCCTGCTGGATGACTTATAGGGAAGATCTGGATGCCTGTGGTGCTTTCGAACCCCATCGCTATCCCGAAGATTACGATCTGGCCTTTCGATTTTATGAGCGAGGATTAAAATGCATTCCCTGTACGGAGTTGCTCCATTATTGGAGGGACTACGACACTAGGACATCGCGTACGAGCGAGCATTACGCCCAAAACTACTTTCTAGATATCAAATTGCATTATTTTTTGAAACTGGAATATGATATCGGTCGGCCCTTGACGGTCTGGGGGGCGGGCAACAAAGGAAAGACCATTGCAAAAGGATTGATATCGAAAAATATCGATTTTTATTGGCTTTGCGATAATCCGAACAAAATAGGTAAGGTTATTTATGATACCGAAATGATGTCGTATACTGTATTGAAAAACCTTGAAAACCCCCAAAGTATCGTAACCGTTGCCAATGACGAAGCGCAAGCTATGATACGGAACTTCTTTTCCGGACTGCAACAAACGCATGCAAAGGACTATTTCTTTTTTTGTTGATTTTCGTTTCGTTCTTTCGATGTAGCACTAAATCTCCCTTGGGTTGAATCGGTGTATTCTAGCCCAATGGGTAGTAAAAATTTTGTTGTTTCGCACATGGCCAAATTACCAGAACTCTTTGGTCTTTTGTCGAACTGAGCTACGCTCTTTTGTCTTTTTTAAATTACCTTTACCCTATAATCGAGATTCAAACCTGACTATCGTCAGCCAAGTTGCTCCGAGGCCCGCCTACCGGACAGACAAGCTTGCCCCGGGCTCGTTTATTTAATCAAATTAGGGAATGCAGTTTAAACATCCAGAACTTCTTTGGGGCTTACTTCTACTACTGATTCCTATTATCATTCATCTGTTTCAACTCCGCAGATTTAAAAAAACGCCTTTTACCAACGTTAAGTTTCTCAAAAAGGTCGTCTCGGAATCCCGACGCAGTAACACCTTAAAAAAATGGCTGTTGTTGGCCGCGAGAATGCTTTTATTGGCCTGTCTGGTCATTGCGTTTGCGCAACCATTTTTAGCGGGGAAGACGGCACTTTTGGAAAAAGAGACCGTTATCTATCTTGATGACTCCTTTAGTATGCAAGCCAAGGCGGTTGATGGTACTCTATTTGAAAATGCAGTTCAGTCCTTGGTGAAATCGTTGCCGGAAACCAAAAAAATCAGCCTGTTTACGAATAAGGAAGTCTTTAGGAACGTAACCTTACCTGAAATACGGAACGACTTACTTGCCCTGAAGACCACTGCCGAGCAATTGCGACTAGATGAAGTGCGGCTTAAGGCAAACACATTTTTCAGTTCCGACACGGGTACTGATAAAAATTTGATACTTATCTCCGATTTTCAACAGCGCTTTGCGTCCCACGCCCTAGATAGCACCAACAATTTTAAGACCTTCTTGGTTCGGTTAGCGCCGGAAAGCACTGCCAACGTCTCGCTAGACTCCGTTTATTTGCAAAATGATGGCGAAAATCTTGAACTTACCGTACTGCTAAATACCAACGGGGAAACGGAGAGTACTCCCGTATCGCTGTTTAATGGTGGGCAGTTGATAGCGAAGACCGCAGCGGTATTTGACGATACCGAAAAAACAAGCATAAATTTTACCCTTCCAAAAAACGAGACGATAAAGGGGAAGTTGCAAATAACGGATGCCGGCTTGCAATACGACAACCACCTATACTTTAGTTTGAACAAAAAAGACAACATTAAAGTGCTTTCTATCGGCAGCGAAAGTGACGACTACCTGCAACGGATTTTCACCAAAGACGAGTTCGATTATAAGAACACCACCCTCAAAAGCCTGGATTATAGCCAGCTTGAGGAACAAAATCTTATCGTTCTAAATGAACTGCCGAGTATTCCCACCGCGATGACTACGAGTTTGAGGTCTTTTACCGAGAACGGAGGCAGTCTGGTCATCTTGCCTTCGAATGCCATGGATGTCTTGTCGTACAATACTTTTACCGGCAACTATTTCAGCACGGCGTACGGCTATAAAATGACCGACGGTAGAAACATCACGAAAATCAACTTTTCCCATCCGCTATATCAAGATGTTTTTGAACAAAAAGTGACCAATTTCCAATATCCAAACGTATCCAGCTACTTTACTTTAAAAACGAATGCCCCTGCCCTACTTTCGTTTCAGGATGACCAACCTTTTTTGGTCGGTGCCGATGATGTCTACTTTTTCACCGCACCCTTATCCAATCAAAATTCGAACTATAAAAATTCTCCCTTGATCGTTCCCACCTTCTATAATATGGGGAAAAGTAGTTTACAACTCCCGGAGTTGTATACCGTCTTAGGCAGGAATGCAACTATCGACATCGCCACGGCCTTAGCGGATGATCGGGTTGTAAAGGCCGTAAAAGGGGAATATGAATTTATCCCACAACAACGTTCGTTCTCGAACCGGGTGCAGCTCGGTTTCGACCAAAATCCAGAGGAAGATGGTATTTATGAGATCAAAAATGGGGATAACACCATTCAGGATATCAGTTTCAATTATCAACGCGAAGAGAGCGAACTGGTCTACGCAAGCTCGATAGGCAGTGACAATACGGTGGAGACGAACTCAATACCTGCCCTTTTCGAATCGATTGAAAAAGACAACAGCATCAACGAGCTTTGGAAATGGTTTGTTATTTTAGCACTGCTTTTTATGGTGTTGGAACTACTGATACAAAAATACCTGTGATGGATATACTGCTCAAATCGGCTAAAATAGTGGACCCTTCGAACAAGGGGCTCCATTTGAAAAAAAGGGACATCCTGATAAAAAATGGTAAAATCGAGCGGATTGCGGGAGACATCACTGCCGCTAAAAAAAGTAAAATCATCGATTACAAAAACCTGCATGTATCCATAGGTTGGTTCGATAGTGGGGTAAGTTTCGGTGAGCCCGGTTACGAGGAGCGGGAAACAATATCGAATGGACTTTTGACCGCTGGAAAAAGCGGCTTTACCGATGTGGTCTTAAACCCGAGCTCGAATCCGGTGCCCGATAGCAGTTCCGATATTATCTTCCTAAAAAACGCAGCCAACAAAGAAGTGACACAACTACATCCGCTAGGCAACGTTACGGTACAGGGTAAAGGGGAACATTTGGCCGAATTATTCGACATGAAAAACGCGGGCGCGGTCGGGTTTAGCGATGCCAAAAATCCCATAGGAAATCCCAATCTCCTGAAAATCGCCTTGCAATACAGCCAAAATTTCGATGGGCTCGTATATTCTTTTCCGATGGATGAAAAAATCGCCGGTAAAGGAATCGTAAACGAAGGAGCGATGTCTACACAATTGGGCTTAAAAGGCATTCCGCCTTTGGCGGAAGAACTACAAATAGCTAGGGATCTTTTTATCCTGGAGTACACCGGAGGTAAACTACATATCCCGACCATTTCAACGGCAGGCGCGGTGAAGTTGATTGCTGCAGCAAAGAAAAAAGGGCTCGACGTGAGTTGCAGTGTGGCGATACATAATCTCTGGTTTACAGATGACAAGCTTACTGATTTCGACACCAACTTCAAAACGATGCCGCCTTTACGGGAAAAGAACGATGTGGTCGCCCTCAAAAAAGGCCTTGAAAAAGGAACTATCGATTTTGTGACCACCGACCATACCCCAATGGATATCGAACAGAAAAGAATCGAGTTCGATAATGCCGCCTATGGCACGATCGGACTTGAAAGTGCTTTCGGGATTTTGAACCAGCTCTTTGATTTGGAAACCACCATCACACTCTTGACCAAAGGGCGGGAACGGTACGGCCTGGCCTGTCCCACTTTACAAGAAGGCCAACAAGCCAACCTTACCTTGTTCGAACCTTCAAAGGCCTACACCTTAGAAATGGAAAATCTGAACAGCACTTCAGTAAATTCGGCATTCCTACAAACCACATTAAAAGGTTCGATTTATGGGATAATCCGTAACAATAAGGTAATAATCTAGTATTTTTAGAGTTATATATGCAAGTTAACCAACCTTAAATTTTAAATTATGGAACAATCAGTAAAAGAAGAAGGAAAAACAATGGCAATCATTTCCTATATTACTATCATCGGGCTAATTATTGCTTTTGTAATGAATAGTAGCAAAAACAATGAATTTGCGAAATTTCATATTGGACAATCCTTGAGGATAAGTATCCTCGGTATTATCCTAAACGTAGTTGTCAGGTTTTTACCAGACTCAATAGCCATTGTTGGTTCTATTCTTAGTTTGGGAATTTTGGTTTTGTGGATTATAGGTCTTATTAATGCAGTAAAACTAAAAGCAGAACCGGTTCCAGTAATTGGAACTATCGGTGGTTAGTAAAAAGTAAAATTATAATAAAAAAGAGGCTCCTTTCGAGCCTCTTTTTTTTGCGGAAGATATGCAGTTCACCTACATTTGATGCATGAGCGATGTAAAAGAAGGAAAAACTACTGCAATCGTTGCCTACTTTACCATTGTAGGGGCCCTAATTGCCATGAGTATGAACAGCGAAACCAAAAATAAATTCGCTCGTTTTCATACCCGGCAGGCTTTTGGGTTGCATCTCTTCTTTTTAGGATTCGCACTCTTCTTGAGCCAGTGGTTCAATGCCTATGCCTGGTACGGCCTCTATGTTTGCTATATCGTACTCTGGGGCTACGGCTTTATCGGCGCACTGACCGAAAAAGAACAGTCTGTTCCGGTGTTAGGTCCGTTGTTCCAAAAATGGTTTACGTTTATTCAATAAAGACTTCAAACATGACCACTGCTCCCCTATCTTTAGAACACCTTATACGACCTTCGAACCTTGAAAAAGGAAAAGCCCCTGTACTATTTCTGCTACACGGTTACGGTAGTAACGAAGAAGACCTATTCTCTTTTGCGCCTGAACTACCGGAGAAATACACTATCATTTCCGTTCGCGCTCCCTACCCGATGCAACCGTTCGGCCATGCCTGGTACGCCATAAATTTTGATGGGCAAAATGGAAAATGGAGTGATGACGAACAGGCCAAGGAGTCCCGTGAAAAAATCGTCCGGTTTATTGATGAAGCTTGCACTACCTACGGCCTCGACAATACCGATGTTACGCTCATCGGCTTTAGCCAAGGTACGATCCTAAGCTATGCGGTGGCCCTTTCCTATCCTGAAAAAATAAAAAGGGTGGTCGGACTAAGTGGATATATCAACAAAGAAATCATCATTGAGGGTTATCAAAACAACAATTTTGAGCAACTGAAAATCTATGCTTCCCACGGGCAGGTAGATCAGGTGATCCCACCGGAGTGGGCACAACGTATCCCGGGTATTTTAGACCAATTGAATATCGATTATGTGTATGAAGAATTCCCTGTGGGTCATGGGGTAGCTCCTCAAAACTTCTATTCGTTCAAGAAATGGTTGTTGGAAAATTCTTAGAAAAATAGAAACCGATAGCGTACTTTCCCGGGATTTCTACTTCTAAATAATCAAAAATTATTGTCGTTTAGTGGCAATTCGAGCATCTACTTTTTTCTATTGACTTCGAGTATACAGTAAATGGTCCATCATGGTAAAATCGACTCCCAAATCGTCTTTCAACTCGTATTTGATCAGCAGCTCGCCCCAATATTTTCCATCGGAAAAGTCGGCGATTATCCATTTGTGGTTTAAAAGTTTAATACGGTTGATCTTAAAATCACTTTCCATTCCCTCGTATGGTATTAAAGGGTTGTCACCTGATTTCTCGTTGGTTTCAAGTAATTTATCGGATATATAGCGTGTAGGGTCTTCAATAGCCAAATGGTCGTAATACGCCAAGGCATCATCATTGTTTTGCAGCGAAAAATATTGCATGTCCAACACCGACAATTGCGATTTTTGAACGGAATCTTTTAAGACGGCCACTTCATCTTGCAAAGCGATAATTTTATCATCCTTGGCAGCTGCCATTTTTCCACTGCTTACAAACAGGTACAAGCTGATCAGGGCCGTGAAAATAAATAGGTAGAGAAATATCTTGGTTTTCATAAAAATCTGTCTTTTTCTGTTTAGCGTTCTACGCTTAGGGGAATAGCCAACCGATGGGATTTAGTGATGTTTCCCCCAAACACCATCTACACCGATATGGTTAGATTATCATAGGCCAAATATACATTTTCGGGTAAATTCTTTTCCACTTCTTTATGAAAACCAAGTAAGTGACTAATATGGGTGAAATAGGCGGTTTTCGGCTTTATTTGGGTAACAAAATCCAGGGCTTCCTCTAAATTAAAATGGGAATGATGTGCTTCTATTCGAAGGGCATTGATTACCAACACCTTTGTACCCTTTATTTTTTCTATTTCATCGGGCGGTACTGTCTTAACATCGGTCAAATAGGTAAAATCCTTTACGCGAAACCCGAATACCGGCAATCTATTGTGGTAGGCCTCAATAGGTGTTACCGTGGTATTCCCGATTGAAAAAGGAACATTTTTCTCAATGGAATGAATGGCCACGGATGGCGCGCCAGGGTATCTATTTTCATCTACAAAGATGTAGTCAAAACGTCTCTTTAAAGCGGTCACCACACGTTCGTGTGCATAAATCGGAATATCGCCCTGTCTAAAGAAAAAGGGACGTATGTCATCAATGCCGGCCGTATGATCGGCATGTTCGTGTGTAAAAAGAATGCCATCTAATCGCGCAATCGGATTGGCGAGCATTTGTTGTCTAAAATCGGGGCCGCAATCAATTACATAGTTATACTCATCCCAAGACAGTAGAACCGAAACGCGTAGTCTTTTATCTTTGGGGTCTTTGCTCAGGCATACGGGATGTTCACTACCGATTATGGGCACTCCTTGCGACGTACCAGTACCTAAAAACGTAATTTTTAATCCGTTTGTCATTAATTTCAAAATTATAACTTATTTATTTAATAGATAGGCTGATTCTTTTAACTTTGTTACTGTAAAAACACACCATGGCATCAGTTCTAAAAAGGGATACGGCATTTGAAAATATTCCCTCAATAAAATCAAAAACCCTTCGCATTAACCTTAACCCCGATATCTACGGGACCTTTGCCGAAATAGGCGCAGGTCAGGAAACCGCAAGACATTTTTTTCGATCCGGGGGTGCATCGGGAACCATTGCCAAAGCCATGAGCGCATATGACAAAGACTTTAGCGATGCCATTTATGGAATCGAAAAAGACGGGCGCTATGTGACCCAACCCAGACTAAAAAAAATGCTCGCCCATGAGATGAAACTGATGGAAGAACGCATCAGTCGCGAAAAACATCCCGAACGACTGTTTTTTTCCTATGCCAATACGGTGGCGACCATCGATTTTTCAAAGCGCTATAAAGGCCACGGTTGGATCGGGATTCGATTTCAACTAGAACCTGGCCAAAAAGACTATGACGAGATTATCATACATGTGCGCTTCAAACAAAACGAAGCGCGCCTGCAACAAGAAACATTGGGTATTCTTGGTGTGAATCTGATTTACGGAGCTTTCTATAAATATGACAAGCCCCGTAAAATGTTGAAATACCTTTACGATCATATCGATAAGGATACCATTGAAATAGACATGATCAACTTCAATGGCCCGAATTTCAAGAATGTCGACAACCGCTTGATCAGTCTCCAACTTATCCGAAACGACATGACCGATGCCGTGATGTTCGGACCGGATGGCAACAATCTACTCCCAGCGGCTATATTGTATAAAAAAAACATTCTTGCCCTGCGCGGTAGCTTTAGGCCGGTGACAAAGGTAAATATGGATATGTTCAAAAAATCGTATGATATCTTTCTTCGCGACCAGGATGTTGACCAGGAAAGGACCATCGTCATTTTTGAGATTACCCTGTCGAATTTGAAGGCCTCCGGCGAGATAGACGAACGTGATTTTATGGATCGGGCCGAGCTACTCTGTTCTTTGGGCCATACGGTAATGATTTCAAAATTTCAGGAGTACTACAAACTTGTGGAATACTTTAATAATTACACCAAGGCGAAAATAGGTCTCACTATGGGTGTTAACAATCTCGTAGATGTCTTTGATGAAAAATACTATCGGCATTTGAGCGGTGGTATTCTAGAAGCCTTTGGTAAGCTCTTTTTCAAAGAACTTCAGGTGTACCTTTACCCGATGAAAAACGCCGAAACCGGACAGGTGATGACCAGTAATAATGTCAAGGTCCACCCGCGAATGAAGGAGTTGTACAAGTTTTTCAAGTACAACGGAAAGGTTATGGATATCATAGACTATGACCCTGAAATCATGCACATTTTTTCTCGGGATGCGCTCAAAAAATTGATCCATAACGAGGAAGGGTGGGAAGATATGCTTCCTGAGGGAATTGCCGAAATCATAAAAGAGCGAAACCTTTTCTCTCGAAAACACCTGCCTTCCGAAGAAGAAATCAAAGAGAGTAAGGAAGTATCTTAGAGACCAGAATGACTTAATCTAGCGGTTCTCAAGGCTGCTACCTTGGCTCGATAGGCCAAATTAGGACAATTCGTAATTTTCTTTTTTGCAATTTGAGCCGTATTCAGAAATTACCAAGCCAACCACATTTCGCAAAGACCAGAAACAGCCTAATTCGCTTTCTTCAGAATCATTATCTAGATGTCCTATTTGTTACTAATCCAATAGTTGCGCCGCGTGGTCCTTGGTCTTTACTTTTTCGATAACTTTTTCTACTACTCCCTTTTCATCTATGATAAAAGTTGTCCGCAACAGGCCGTCGAATTCCCTTCCCATGAATTTTTTAGGCCCCCAAACCCCAAAGGTATTGATCACGGTATGGTCTTCATCGGCGAGCAACGGAAAAGGTAGGTCGTATTTGTTTTTAAAATTCGATTGCTTTTTGGAAGAATCCTCGCTCACCCCCAGTAATTCGTACCCCTGCGCTTTTAACTCTGAATAATTATCCCTTAAATTACAAGCTTCGGCAGTACAGCCGGGCGTATTGGCCCTGGGATAAAAAAAGATGATGAGTTTAGAGCCCAAGTAATCCGACAGTTTGATAATGGTACCGTCCTGATCTTTAGAAATAAAATCGGGAACCTTATCCCCTACTTTCAACATTTTCATAGCATAATTTTTTATAATTTCGATGATATGACCGAAGCTTCGAAAATATAAAATTTATAGGAGGTAATCGCTGCTATACCCGAACTTTCGAGGACAACTTTTAAAAAGTTTTCTTTTCCGGAATCTGTAATTATAGTACTCGCCCGGCTTGAAATAGTATAAATTAGTCCTTGCAACATTACATCAGAAAAATCACAGCATATCGCATGACCAAAGCCGAAAAAGTAGCGTTTACCATAAAAACCCTTCAAGAACTTTACCCGACCATACCCGTACCTTTAGAACACAAAGATCCCTATACCTTGCTTATTGCGGTATTACTGTCTGCACAGAGCACCGATGTTCGGGTCAATAAAATCACACCCTTACTGTTTGCAAGAGCGGACAACCCCTTTGATATGGTAAAAATGTCAGTGGACGAGATTCGGGAAATCATAAAGCCGGTCGGGCTCTCTCCAATGAAGTCTAAGGGAATTCACGGTCTTTCACATATACTTATCGACAGATATGACGGTAAAGTCCCTGAGGATATGGCACTTTTGGAGGAGTTGCCCGCTGTAGGCCATAAAACGGCCAGCGTCGTCGTATCCCAAGCTTTCGGTATTCCCGCTTTTCCGGTCGACACCCACATTCATAGATTGATGTACCGTTGGGGCTTTACCAATGGTAAGAATGTAGTGCAAACCGAGAGGGACGCCAAACGACTCTTTCCCAAGGAATTATGGAACGACCTTCATTTGCAGATTATTTGGTACGGTCGGGAATATAGTCCGGCTAGAGGTTGGGATTTGGAAAAAGATATTATCACTAAAACAATTGGTAGAAAAACAGTGTTGAGTGCATACCATAAAAAAAAGGCCCGCTGAGACGGGCCTTTTTTTTAACTCCATTCGAATGTTAAACGAGTTTAACCAGAAAACTTCTAGTTCAAGTTGTTTTCAAATTTCATGCTGCCGTGCTCTACAATGTGCAGGGATTTCGAAAAATCTAACAGAAATTGCACTGTTTCGGGCTGGGCTTTGATCAATTCGCATCTTTTTTGATGCTTAGCGTAGATTTTTTCCATATTAATATCGTATAGTTATAAAACCATAACGGCATCAATATGCAAATATTGTTCAGCTAACGAATAAGTTCGTTCTAGTTGGTCAAAACAATATTGTTCTTTTCAATGATTTTCCGAAGGTTGATCAAGGCATAACGCATTCTACCAAGAGCCGTATTAATGCTAACGCCTGTATTTTCAGAGATTTCCTTGAAACTCATATCCTTGTAAATGCGCATCAATAGCACTTCTTTCTGATCGTCCGGTAATTCTTCGATGAGTGATTTTAAATCGCTATCGATTTGATTTTTGATCAATTGCTTCTCGGCATTCAATTTATCATCTCCGATAACCGAAAAAATATTGAAATCATCGGTACCTTCGAACATCGGCATTCTTTTGTTTCTTCTAAAATGGTCGATAACCAAGTTGTGCGCAATACGCATAACCCATGGTAAAAATTTTCCCTCTTCGCTATACGAACCTTTCTTTAATGTCTTGATTACCTTTATAAAGGTATCTTGAAAAATATCCTCGGTTACATCCCTATCCAAAACCTTGGAATAGATGAAGCTAGAGATTCTCTGATTGTGTCTGTTGATTAAAACTTCCAACGCTTTTTCATCACCTTGGATGTAACTGCTTACTAATACTGAGTCTTCAATTTGAGAGTTCATAAGGAATTGGATTTTGGGTTAGTCGACTTTTACGTTCAAAAGTATTTTTTGGTTATCTGGTTGTCTTTAAAAGCTTTCGTTACAAAAGCTATGCTTGTTTGTAATTATGATATAAAACTATAGAATAGCAGAGGGTTGGAAAAAACATTGTTGTCAAACACCCTTTTTTTGATGTGAAACCACGTTTTTTTGAATTGTAGTACAATTAATACTAAAATGGCCCGTTGCGGAGAGTCTTATTTTGAACGGTGAACGATATACTTCTTTGGATGGTTTGTAAGGTATTTCGTTAAGAAGAGAAGATTTGATCGATGAATTAGCAAACGGTGACATGTAAATACCCGATAGACACAAAAAAACCCATGAGCGTAAACCCATGGGCGATATCTAAACAAAATGTAGTCTAATTCATATTATTTTCGAACTGAATATTTTTGACCTCTAAGATGGTTAGCGATTTAGAATAATCCAATAAGAACTTTATCGTTGCCGATTTCGACTTTACCAATTTGCAAGTAGTATTATCCGCAGTGTAACTATTTTCCATATCTATCGGTATTGTTTCAAAAGGATAACGCCACAACATTAAATATGGTAAAACCATTCGACCTGTGGTCTATTAAATCGTTAAAGCAATATTGTGCTTGTCGATGACCTTCCTAAGATTAATAAGGGCATAGCGCATTCTTCCCAGGGCGGTATTGATGCTAACTCCGGTATTATCGGAAATCTCCTTAAAACTCATATCCTTATATATACGCATCAAAAGCACCTCTTTTTGGTCCTTGGGCAATTCTTCGATCAGAAGATTTAGATCACAGTCGATTTGGTTCTTGATCATTTGCCTTTCCATATCCAATTCATCATCGCTCACCACGGAAAAAATATTGAAAGTATCACTACCCTCGAACATGGGCATTCGACTTGATTTTCTAAAATGGTCAATGATTAAATTATGGGCAATGCGCATGACCCAGGGCAGAAATTTGCCTTCTTCGCTGTACGTACCGCGTTTTAGGGTTCTGATAACTTTGATAAAGGTATCCTGAAAAATATCTTCGGTAATATCCCTATTGTTGACTTTGGAATAGATGAAACCGCTAATTCGGGAATTGTGTCTATTGACTAGGGTAGATAATGCTCTTTCGTCTCCGTTAATGTAGCGTTTGATAAGAACGGCGTCTTCGATAAATTCTTCCATAACAATTACTTTTAAGGTTAAAACTGGCGGACGTCTTTGAGGCAAAGCGTCCCTTAAGGTTATTCCAGAAATTTTAAAAAAGTAATTGTTTATCGATAGGCTTTATTCGTTTAGCTACGTCAAATATAAAGAAAATTAAATGCAACTTACAAAATCCTTTAAAAAGTAGCGTATTATTCCAGCGGTCGAACTATCATTCTTAGCTAAAAATCACGACGTATCGTATCTTTGCAAACCGAAAACACGTACATGACTACATTATTGGATGTAAATCCCAAGCAAAACATTATCATAAAGGGTGCCAAACTACACAATCTGAAGAATTTGGATGTAGTTATTCCCCGAAACAAATTGGTCGTCATTACCGGGCTGTCGGGCTCCGGTAAATCCAGTCTGGCCTTTGATACGTTGTATGCAGAAGGACAACGGCGCTATGTAGAGAGCCTTTCTTCCTATGCACGACAATTTTTGGGCAAGTTGGATAAGCCTAAGGTTGATTATATAAAAGGTATTGCCCCAGCCATCGCCATCGAACAAAAAGTGAATTCTACCAACCCGCGCTCTACCGTAGGCACCACTACCGAGATTTATGATTACCTAAAATTGCTCTATGCGCGTATCGGGAAGACCATTTCCCCTATCTCGGGAAAAGAAGTGAAGAAACGTACCGTAACCGATGTCATTAACTTCATAAAATCGTACGATGAGGGCACCAAGCTTTTGTTATTGGCCCCTATTCGCATCGATGAAAGTAAGGACACGTTGAAATCGCTACAATTATTATCGAAACAAGGTTACGCCAGAATCAAATATAAAGATGCCGTCATACGCATCGATGCCGCTCCCGAAGCTATAGGAAAAGAGTTTTATTTGGTTATCGATCGCGTTATTACCAAGACGGATGAAGATTTTTACAACCGTCTCGCAAATGCAGTGGATACCGCTTTTTTCGAGGGCAAGGGAGAGTGTATTATCGAAGAACTTTCCGACCAAAAGCAAACGCCGTTCAGCAACAAGTTCGAGCTCGATGGCATGGCCTTTTTAGAGCCCAACGTTCATCTGTTCAGTTTTAACAATCCGTATGGGGCATGCCCGAAATGCGAAGGTTACGGCGACGTAATCGGAATCGACGAGGATTTGGTAATTCCCAATACGGCCCTATCGGTATACGAAAATGGTATATTCCCATGGCGCGGTGAAAGTATGGGTTGGTATCGAGATCAGTTAGTGAATTCGGCCTACAAATTCGACTTCCCTATCCACAAGCCATGGTTCGAGCTCTCCGAAGCGCAAAAACAATTGGTTTGGGACGGCAATGACCATTTTATAGGCTTGCATAAATTTTTCACCACGCTGGAAGAAAAAAGCTATAAAATCCAGAACAGGGTAATGCTTTCAAGATACCGCGGGAAAACCAGGTGCAGCAACTGCAAGGGCAAACGCCTTCGCAAAGAAACCGACTATGTAAAAGTGGGCGAAAAATCCATTTCCGATCTGGTAGGGCTTTCTATAGAAAATCTGATTTTATTTTTCAACGACCTACAACTAAAAGAGCACGACGGACAAATTGCAGCTCGTTTACTCAAAGAAATTCAAACGCGTTTGGGTTTCTTGGATAAAGTAGGTTTAGGATATTTGACCCTTAACCGCAAATCGAATTCCCTTTCGGGCGGGGAAAGCCAGCGCATTAATTTGGCGACCTCTTTGGGCAGTAGCCTCGTGGGCAGCATGTACATTTTAGACGAACCAAGTATAGGCCTGCATCCGAAAGACACTGAAAACCTGATTACTGTTTTGCAATCGTTGCGGGACTTGGGTAATACGGTAATCGTGGTAGAACACGATGAGGACATTATGAAAGCGGCGGATCAGATTATCGATATCGGTCCCGAAGCGGGTACCCATGGCGGTCAAGTGGTGGCCAATGGTACTTTTCAGGAACTCTTGCAATCAGATTCCCTTACCGCTCGGTATTTGAACGGTACCGAAGAGATTCCGGTTCCGGAAAAACGTCGCACCACCAGTAGTTTTGTCGAAATCAAAGGCGCACGGGAAAACAACCTCAAAAATATCGACGTTACCTTCCCTTTAAATATGTTGACCGTAATAACCGGAGTATCCGGAAGCGGTAAAAGCACTTTAGTAAAAAAATTGCTTTACCCTATTATATTAAAGGAAGTTGGTGGTTACGGCCAAAAGGCCGGGCAGTTTACCTCCGTAGCCGGGAAATACAAGGAAATCAAGCATGTGGAGTTTGTAGATCAAAACCCCATCGGCCGTTCTTCGCGGTCGAATCCTGTAACCTATATCAAGGCTTACGATGACATTCGTGCACTTTATGCAGCTCAAAAGCTAAGTAAAATTAGGGCCTATCAGGCGAAACACTTTTCCTTTAATGTAGATGGCGGGCGATGTGAAAAATGCAAGGGCGAAGGGGAAATTACCGTGGAGATGCAGTTTATGGCCGATGTGCATTTGGAATGCGATACCTGTGACGGGAAGCGCTTTAAGAAAGAAGTGCTCGAAGTAACCTTTGAAGATGCCTCAATAGATGATGTATTAAACATGACAATTGATGATGCCATCGATTTTTTTGAAAAAGGGAAACAGACAAAAATCGTCAACAAACTAAAGCCGCTACACGATGTCGGTCTTGGCTATGTTACCTTAGGCCAGTCGTCCTCTACCCTTTCGGGCGGTGAGGCACAGCGTATTAAACTTGCCTCTTTTTTAGTGAAAGGAACGACCAAGGATAAGGTGTTGTTCATATTTGACGAGCCCACGACCGGGCTTCATTTTCACGACATCAAAAAGTTATTGAAATCGTTCGATGCATTGATCGGGCGTGGGCATTCGGTAATCGTTATAGAGCATAATATTGAGCTCATCAAATGCGCCGACCATATTATCGATCTCGGATTGGAGGGCGGTGATAAAGGTGGACAACTACTGGCTTTTGGTACGCCGGAGGAAATAATCACCAGCAAAACTTCGTACACAGCGCAGTATTTACGAGAAAAACTCCTTTAATCTCGGACAAAATTCAAGAAGATATATAATGTCCTTTTCGTAAACCTTGAATCCGCATGCGATATCTGGTCGTCGCTTTGGCAGAAAATATCTTAAAAAGATGTGCTTTCCGTATACCTTATTATATATAAAAAATTCAAAGTTACCATGTCTCGCACCTAAGGCTTGGTTTATGCTACCGTAAACGGTATCGTGTACTTGCTTTAATAACCATATTTTGCCCATAAACTGCTGATAAAAGAAACCGGTACGTTTCCAAAAAAAGTTCTTTCATCAATCGAAAAAATCGAAATACCTCAAATACACTACTTTGAAAAGTAGTTGTTTTTGGTTGTTTTTAATTTTTTATTACCCTGAATATCAATAAATTAAAAATTATTAGATTTTATGGCACGCTGTTTGGTATAAGTAAGACGAGTGTAAATAGTTACACTGAATTTAAAACCTTATATCATGAAAAACGTACTACTCTTTTTTTCAGCCCTTATATTAGGTACTTCGGGTATCTTGGCTTCCAGTACAGTAGATGATAAGGTTGCAACACGCAATGCTTATCGATACGACAACTCTTTTATTTTTGTCGAAAATGGCATTACGTTTTCGGTTTACCCGGACGGCGAATTTGATTTTTATATTGAGAATCAAGTTACAGGACGCAGAAACGGTATAACCTTTAACTCCGGTTTCGATTATAGTCCGTTTGCGCAGTATGACGACTACGGTGCCGTTATTCAAGTGGAGAACGTACCCATCTTTTACGATTTTTACGGTCGTGTGACCCAAATCGGTGATGTAGATATCAACTATAACCGAGGACGTGTACGAAGGGTCGGCGGAATGTATGTATACTATAACCGTCGTGGTCTATACGATTACCATACCGGATTCATTAACACCTACAACAGATATTACACTTATAGACCTTTTCATTCCTTCTTTGCAAGACCATCTTTAGGATTCTGTCTTGTATTCGGAAGCCCTTATAGAAGGTATTACAATCCGCTTAGGTATACGTACTACAGACCGTATCGTTTCAATCAAAGAAGGACGTATGCTACGATCGGTAAAACACACCGATACAATAAAGTCCGCAGGGAAAGAGCGTCTGTGTACCGTAACGACAAAAGAGTTGCCGTTCGTGATAGCAGAAGAAGCAGTGCCGTACGGAGTAATCGTACCGCTTCAAGAAGTAATAGAACAGCCGTAGCGAGAAATACGAAACAAACTCGAAACAATACCGTCTCACGACGTGGCAATACTGTACGGTCTAACGGAGCTGTAAGAGGAAACTCAAATAGTAAAGTTGCACGAAGAAGTGTCTCTAACCGCTCTTCCGCGAACAGAACCGTAAGCAAAAGGTCTTCTGTACGTTCACCAAGACAGCGTACCGCATCGAAGAGAACAACAACAGTTCGTTCACCAAGACAGGGTACTGTGAAGAAGAGAACAACGACAGTTCGTTCACCGAGACAGGGCACCGTAACGAAAAGATCAGTTACACGTACGCCAAGAAGTACTACGGTTAAAAGAAGTACGACGCAAAAAAGAACCGCGAGCACTGCGCGTAAAGCACCTTCGAAAAGCAGAAATACCACTGCCAGAAGTAGTGCTCCGCGAAGAACAGTAAGTAAAGCTTCTTCTAGAACCAGTAGAAGTAGCAATGCCAGAACAAGAACAGGACGTAGTTCCAGAAGGCAATAAGATAGTTTTTAGGTTGGTTAGTTGTTTACCTCCGTAGTGGATTCGTCTGCTACGGAGGTTTTTTGATAGTACTATTCAATATCGAACAGCTTTCCAAACTTCATGGGCGGTGGTAGTTCCCAGAGCATATCGATTCCCGTAAAAGGATGACGAAAAGCCAAGGAATGGGCATGCAGATACAATCCCTTTCCTTTCAAAATCAAATTCGGCCTTCCATAGTCGACATCCCCGAGAATGGGATTTCCCGAAAAGGCCGAATGTTTGCGCAATTGATGTCTTCTTCCTGTTCTCGGGTACAATTTTACCAGATTCAAAAAACCGAACCGCTTCGAGGAAATCGTCTGTAGCACTTCAAAATGAGATTCAGCTTCCTTTGTATCGATTGGAAGGCGAATGGTCCCGTTTGTTTCCATCGCGCCTATCGTCACTGCGATATAGGACTTCACAACCGCCCTTGCTTCGAATAATTTGCCAAGTGCCAAAATACTCGAACTGGTTTTTCCGATTGCTAATAGACCGGTAGTCGCGTAGTCCAAGCGGTGAACGGGTTGCGGGGAAACGGCATCTTTTTGAGCGCTCGGCAGCAGGTTTTGGGTCAATGCATTGGCTACCGTCTTAAAGCGGTTGCCGCTGGTTAATATCCCTGCCGGTTTGTTGACTATTGCCAGATATTCGTCCTCAAAAACGACCTCCAAATCTAATACCAGTCTGGGTTTTTCAGAATTGTCAATTGCTTTTAGTTCAATGCGTTCCCCACCTTTAATAAAAGTGGCCGTTGTGGCCACCCGTTCGTCAACAAAAATCAGCTCCTTTTTCAAGGCTTTTTTAAGTGCCGATTTGGTTGTAACTGTCGCAAAAATCCCTACTCCGTATTCTTGTAGACGTACGGGTAGTGATTGTATGGTTGCAATATGGACTTCAATGACCACTGGGGCAATTTTGGCTAAAGGTTCGCCAGAACCTTTTCTAGGGTGACCTTTATCGATTTACTGATCGGTGTTTTACTCCTTTCGGCAAAATGGTTATACGGTACAAGCACATTGGTCTCCGGAAAATAGGCCGCCAAGTTTCCTGGCGGGATTTGATACGGAACGACCTTGAAATTATTGGCCGTACGCTTGATACCATCATACCTACTGTGCAAATGCACGGCGTCGAGTTTTGAAAAATTCATGGCCTGCATGTCACGCGGGTTCATAAATAAAACCCTTCGCTCATTGTAAACGCCCCGATAGCGGTCGTTCAAACCATAGATGGTCGTATTGAACTGATCGTGTGAGCGGATAGTCATGAGCATAAACTCGTCCTTTTTCAATTGATGGTCGGGCAACTTGTTTATCGTCAACTGCGCTTTGCCATTGGGAAGCATGCTAAAATCCAATTCCCGCACGTTATTGGGAAGGTAATAGCCCGCTCCCTTAGACCGGTCGGCCGTATTCTCAAAACCTTTTGCCACCTTATCGATACTATCGCGAATGAGTTCGTAATCTTCTCCCATTGCCTTCCAATTTACCGCATGTTTACCTCCAAAATAAGTGTTTGCCATTTCAGCTATCAACTCTGGCTCGCTTTTAATTCGTTCAGAAGCGGGCTTTAAAAGTCCACGCGATTGTCTTACCCGCCCCATACTATCTTCCATGGTCAAATAGCGCAGGTCGCCATTTTTCATATCTTTTTCCGATCGGCCAAAAGTGGGCAGTATCAATGCGGTTTTTCCAGTCACTAGATGGGTACGATTTAGTTTGGTACTGATTTGCACTGTGAGTTCACATTGCTGCAAGGCTTTAGCCGTGTATTCCGTATCGGAGGCCGCCATCAGGAAATTCCCTCCAAGACAGATAAAAACATTTGCATCACCGTCATGCATGGCTTTCATGGCGCCCACAGTATCTACCCCTTCTTTATCGGGAGGTGTAAAACCCAAATGCTCCTTGATTCTTTCGTTTAATTTTCGGTCTACGAAATGCATGATCCCCACACTGCGATCCCCTTGCACATTACTGTGACCTCGCACCGGACAGGTACCGGCATGGGGCTTTCCGATAGCGCCTTTGAGCAAGAGCAGGTTCACATACTCCCGAATATTCTCTACCCCGTTTTTATGTTGGGTCAGACCCATCGCCCAGCAGACCACAATTTTGGACTTCCCTGCTAAGAGTGCGACCGTTTCGTCTATTTTTTCTACGGGTATTCCGCATTTGGCTAAAAGTTCTTTTTCGCTATATGTTTCCAGGTCAGAGATGAGCTCGGGATACCCATCTACATAAGTTTGAATGAAATCGTGATCGAATACATCCCCTGTTTTGGAATCCAACGCTACTAACTTTTTCAATAGCAGTTTGACCAAGGGAATATCCTGATTGATGTTCACGGCCAAATGGATATCCGCCATATCCTCTCCGCCACCTAACATCCCCTTGATTTTCTGTGGATTCTTAAAATTGACCAGTCCCGTTTCTTCCAGAGGATTGATGCTGATTACTTTGCCCCCGTTCTGTTTGCATTTTTCAAGGGCTGAAAGCATACGCGGATGATTAGTACCAGGGTTTTGTCCCGCAACTATAACCACCTCGGCCCCATAAAGGTCTTCCAATTTAATCGACCCCTTGCCAATACCCAATGTTTCCGAAAGCGCTACCCCGCTCGACTCATGGCACATATTGGAACAGTCAGGCATATTATTGGTTCCAAAAGCCCTTGCGAACATACCGTATAGGTAGGCCGCCTCATTGCTCGATCGTCCCGAAGTGTAAAATATGGCTTCGTTGGGGTCTTTTAATCCGTGTAGTTTTTCAGAAATTATATCGAAGGCACCTTGCCAAGAAATGGGTTCGTAGTGAACACTTTCGGGCCGTAACACCAAAGGTTCGGTAATCCTGCCAAATGTATTGAGTTGAAAATCCGAAAGTTTTGAAAGTTCTTCAACTGAATGGTTCTTGAAAAAATCACCATCAATATGCTTGGTTGTCGCCTCATCGGCCACTGCTTTGGCTCCATTCTCACAGTATTCCGCGATTTTTGAAGGGTTTTCGGGATTAGGCCAGGCACAGGAAGGACAGTCGTAACCTTCCTCCTGATTTAGCTCTAAAAAGGCTTGCATTGCCCGGACTACTCCCATTTCCTTAAAGCCATGTCGTAGGGCCTCCTTTACTCCCAAAAATCCGGCAGCCTTTTGCATTGGGTCGTCTAAACGAATTTGTGAAAATTCTTCGGAACCCCTTATTGATATATTTCTTTTTATGTGCGATTTCATCAGTATCGTTTTACTTCATCCTTTAAAACCAAGGAGCCTACAGCTATGTCGTGCAGCGCTTTTCTTTTTTTGTTTCCCGTTACGGTCAAAAGCGATATCCAACCTAAAGAAATCTTAATTACAAATCTCAAAATGGCACTAGGAAGCGCAAGATTTTTGGAAGTGTCCGCTTCCCTTTTCACTATAATACCGGCTTTCGAATGTCCGATAGTTCCCCCAAAAAGTGAAATCAATAACGGGTCGTACAGTAAAAAAACCAGTATGAATATCAGCATTCTGACCGTATTTGTAACGTTCGAGAACATGTTTAGAAATTGGGTTGCACCGTACATCATGACGATAAGGATTATAGAATCGATAATGGCAGCTTTTACCCTATCCGGTAAGTTCGCGAAATGGTATTGCATCTTATAAAAGTAATGAACCTACCTCCATAGGAACTCTATTTCCTTAAAAATCTCCTAAGCAGCCCAAAAACATCCTCCGAAATCTTAAACCGATACAAAATCCCGACATATAAGGCGACCATCAAGGCGCTTTTTAAAATAATGTTCAGTAATGCATGAAATGGAAACTGTACATAGTAAAAGATAGCTACGGTAACCGCTAAAAGGAAGACCACCTTAAGGGTTTCGGATGAAAAAGGCGACATTCCGAACTTTGTTTTAATATACAAAAGCTTTACGATATTGTAGATGGTAAAGGCGCTAAAACTGGCAATGGCGGCACCATTGAGGCCATAAGTAGGAATCAACCACAAATTCAATAGAATCGTGACAACCGCCAACCCTACCCCCATCAGTAATATAGCTCGATAATAGTCGGAATTGTATAAAATAGAATTGCTATTGCCCATTAGGGCATCAAAAACCTTCGCCAGACCGATCCAAAATACGATTTGCATTCCCAGACCGTAATTTTCCGGTAACAACTTATAAATGTCATCGAGGTTCAAAAGTAATAGCACGAACAACATTCCCGAGATGATAAACAGTGTCAAAGAGCTCTTTTGGTACAGTTGCCGTAATCCCATTTGGTCTTTTTCATTTAGTAATTTTGCCGTTAACGGATACGTGATTTGGTGCATCGCCCGAATGGGCACGGCGACGGCGACGGCCATAAAACCTGCTACTGAATAATAGGCTACATTTTCGATTGCGATAAACTGATTGATCATGACCTTATCGACTTCCAATAAAATGACGGCCGCCGAGCCTCCAAGTATGATCAATGCACTGTATTTCACAATCACTCCAGTCTTCGGTGGTAGGGTGAAACGTAGCTTTGGCATCCGTAAGCGATAGGCATAAAATTTCATAATGAGCATTCGAGCCACGAAGAGTCCGACCAAGGCCATCAAAAATATGTCGATGTCAATGATGGTATGATAGAGCAACACCAGCAAGACCGTTTGACCAATTCTACAAAAGATTTCCTTTAAGAAATTTCCAAAAACGGATTTCATCCGAATCCTTGCCCAGGCATAGAACACTTCAAAATAGGCCATAGCCATACCGATAAAAAAGATATACCATACGTAACCCTTAACCATAGGGTTTTCAGTCGCCAAAAAACTTCCAATGGCATCGTATGCCAGAAAGGAAAGCAATGCTACGGGCAATATTAGTGCCAACGGCAGCAGCAGCATGAGCATCAAGAAACCATCGGTTGTTTTTTCGTCGGTAAAACCGGAATAGAACTTGACCAGGGCGTTGGGCACCCCAAAGGCCAGGATCGGCATGAGTATGGTCGCCGCGGAAAGAATTACATTGACCAGGCCGTAATATGCATCGGACATGAAATTGGTGTACAAAAACAGCACATTGAGTGCTCCGATACCAAACCCTAAATAGGTAATTACGGTATTCTGCAACGATTGTTTGAATACGATACCCATTAGACTAGTTCAGCTAATTTTTTGGTGAGCGCCTTACGGCTATACTGCTCCGTATCTTTTGATGTTACGTACAACTGTCCTTTCTTATAAGCAGTATAGTAGGCAAGAATCATAGCTTTTAGTTCGGCTCGCGAATTGTAATCAAATGCGGCCCCGGTCAAGGTATCCTCTACGATTTCGCTTGCGTCCCAACCTTCAGGGCCCACCGCCAGAATAGGGCGTTTAGCAGCCATATACTCGTAAAGCTTCCCCGGAATGATGCCTTTGGTCTCTTCCGAATCGATCTCTACCAGCAATAATACTTGGGCCCTTTGCTGTCTGCGTAGCGCCTCGGCATGGGAAACGTATCCTTTCAACTTGAGATAGGGTGCCAACTCATAGCGGTAAATGGTATCCAATACATCCTCGCTGACGACCCCTATGAACTCCAATCTAAGATCGGTTCTAAAAACAGCATTTTCCCGGGCGATATCCGACAGCGTTTTCCAGAGGTTCTTGGGATTTCTGCCGCTTAGCAACGAACCGATATGGGCTATCGTAAAACTTTCGTCCAAATCCGCCCCACCCTGATAATCGGATTCATAGCCGTTGGTAATGACAGAAATTGGGGTATCGGAAAGATGCTGAAATTCTATTTTCGTGGTTCTACTGGTGACGATAAGCTTATCGGCCCCATTCAAGACCATTTTCTCTAAATCCTTATGCTTTTGTTCCGATTTTTTGGTCAATTTCAGCTTTTTGTGATATCCGATGGAAGTCCAAGGATCTCGGAAATCGGCTAGCCAATTCAATTGTAATTTTTCTTTCAAACCATGACCTATAAGATGCACGCTGTGGGGCGGCCCTGTGGTAATAATAGTAGCTATGTTTTCCCGCTCGATTACTTCCGACAGATAGGCGATAGATGGTTTGACCCAATTTTTTCGTGCATCGGGAATGAAAAGATTCCCCCTGACCCAAAGAAGGGCTTTTTCCAATAATGATTGCTTCTTCGTCTGTATTATCCCTGAACTAATTCGTTTGGTCTTCCTTGAGAACAATAGACCTGCAATGCCGTAAGGCTCGCGAATCGGATGTTTTAAAATGGTGATTCCTTCAGGCAGCTCCTTTAACAGTGACGTATCTTGAATGGGGTAATGCGGGTTTTCCGGAATGTAGACTGTAGGGTCAATCCCAAAATCCCTCAGGTAGGTGACGAATTTTAGCCATCGTTGCACCCCCGGTCCCCCTGCTGGCGGCCAATAATACGTGATGACAAGTATTTTTTTCATCGGATTCGATCAATTATACTGCAATTAGGTACCTGGGAGATGCATTGGATCAAATCGCCGTTCGACTCTAGCGTTGCTGCGTTTTTACCTCCGTTTTTCTAGTGCGCCAAAAAGAAAACCCAACTCCACCTAAAATGATAAGCCCAAGAAAAATCGAACTGGCCAAAGTGATTTTACTGCCGGTTTCTACGACTTCAGGTTCAAACTTGAACTCGATATCATGCCTGCCTTCAGGAACTTCCATTGCCCTGAGCACATAATTCACCCTAAAGTGCTTCGTAGGTCGGCCGTCGATAAAGGCTTTCCAGCCGTGGGGGTAGTACATCTCGGAAAATACTGCCAAACCTGAATTGTTGTTTCTAGTCCGGTATTTTAGGTGGTTTGGTTTGTAATCTATCAACTCTATTCGGGCAGTAGAATCCCGCTTAAAATTATTTCTTGTAACACCTTCTACCTTATCCGTATTAACAATGGCTTCGTTTGCCGTATCGAGATTTTTCAATGCCTTGATTTCTTCATCGGCATTGCTTACGGGTTTTAGTTTTTCGATAAACCAGGCATTGCCGTTTGCATCGGGATTTAAAGCGGGATAGCTGGCGCCTTCTTCATTTTGCTGTATAACGTACTTTACGTTAAGCATATTCAATACGTTCATATTGCCATTGGCGATATGATAATCGAAAAGATCTTGCATTCCTGCTGGTTTAGCGGCGTGATATCCTGCAATGGACTGATGAAAATAAGCGGTTCGGGCACCAAAGCCTTCCTGTTGGTCGTAGACTCTATAGATACTCTTGTCTTTTTTGATTTGCTGATCAACGGCAGTCTGCTGAAAAGGCTGCAGCATTCTTCTCTTGGAAACAAAGTTATCTTTATTCACATAGCGTAAATTGACCCCCACCAAATCGAAAACAATCAGGGCTCCTATAATAAGAATGACGATATTTTGCTTGAATTTGTCCTTCAGATAAAGGTAAATAGCCGTTGCCGCCAACAGCACAAAAATCAAAGAACGCAGCAGATCGCTTGTATACACACTTTTCCTATCAGCGATGAACATATCGGCAAGATCCGCCATGCCATTATTCCGTAGACCATCATCAGCGGCAGATTCAAAATCAAATGTTCCTTTAAAGAGAAATAAGAGGATGCATATCCCAATAAAAATCCCGCCGGAAATCAAAAAAGCCTTCAACTTTTTCGCTTTGTCTATAGACTTGTCAAAAAGTGCAACAAGTGCCAAAATCGCCAACACCGGAACACAGAGTTCCAAAATAACCTGAATTGAAGATACCGCCCTGAATTTGTCGTACAACGGGAAGTAATCGATCATGAAATCGGTCAACAGACTGAAATTCTTTCCCCAGCTCAATACCAAGGACATAATAGTTCCACCTAAGAGCCACCATTTTGCCTTTTTACACACCAAAATCAGCCCTAAAAGAAACAGAAAAAATACTACTGCGCCAATATAGGCCGGGCCCGAAGTAATCGGTTGGTCGCCCCAATACAATGGTACTTGCTGTACGATACCCAATGCTCTATCCCTAGGCAGGCCCTTATCCAGCAAGAATGTAAAGGCCTTTGAATCTTCACCGAGGTTGTCAGAACTACCCCCACCGAATAGGCGAGGCACGAACAAGTTCATCGATTCGGCAACCCCATAGCTCCATTGTGTAATATACTCCCTGTCCAGTCCTTCAATGTTCTCTTTTGTATTGCCAAACGCATCGACAGTAAGTTCCGAGGTACCCCGAGTACTCCAATCGGCATATTCCTTTGTGGCCATTAAACCGGTAGCATTGGCCGCAATACCCAGGAACACGGCCCCGAATAAAATTGCTGTCGATACGAAGAAATGTTTCAGATACTTTTTTCGAATGGCATCGACCAAATAAACAATGCCCAAGATAAGCACCAGAAGCATGAAGTAGTACGTCATTTGATAGTGGTTCGCCCTTATTTCCAGTGCCATGGCCACGGCAGTCAATACTAATCCCCATAAATATTTCTTTCGAAACACCAATATGATCCCCCCGAGTAAGACAGGCATATACCCCATGGCATGGGCCTTGGCATTATGCCCTGCTCCAAAAATGATAATCAAATAAGTAGAAAAACCAAATGCAAGTGCACCTACAATCGCCAATCTGTAATCGACTTTCATGCAACATAGCAGGATATAGAATCCAATAAAATAAAGAAAAAGATAATCCGCAGGGCGAGGCAAAAACCGAATCAAGTTATCCAGTTTTTTTACGTAATCATGTGGGTAATACGCACCCAACTGATAGGTAGGCATACCACCGAAAGCGCTGTTCGTCCAATAAGGTTCTGTTTTGGTATGCTTTCGGAAGTCGTTCTGCTCCTTGGCCATCCCCGTATATTGCGCGATATCGTATTGGTAGATTACTTTCCCTTGTAGAACGGGATGGAAATAAGCTAAGGCGGCGATTATAAAAAAAACAGCTACAAAAAAATGTATCAAAAATACTTTAAACCCCGTTTTCATGAATGGATGTAGTGGTTGATTACGCTAAGATAGTGAACTCATCTCGAGTTAAAGCAGCGTCTGTTCAATCGATTTCCTCAAAGTCGATGTACTCGCCAACGGTATCCTTTGATTGCCTTCCTTTGTTCGGTTGTTTTTCGATTACCACTTCACCTTCGGTTGTAGGTCGTCCTTGGTGTGCGTTCGTGAATTCCCCGAAACGCTCTCGGAAGTGTTGCTCAGTTTTCTTGGCAGCGTAGCCCATTATTTTAGGCGCGAACATTCTTAGAAGAATCTTTAGACCGTAATACACCAGGAGAATAATTAATATTGTTTTTAAAAATGCCATATGTGTTATGTTTTATGCGGCCTAGCATTACAATTTCGTAGACCTATATTCCCTTATTTAACGGGTAATCGCGTAGCGCTTATCTGTAAAAGAAAAAGTTTAAACCCCTTTCGTATATCAAAAATACAATTCTCACGTTTTAATCTTAGGGCAAAACTCTTAAAATAATAATAAAACAAGTGTAATTCAGGGTGCGAGGTACGAAGTGGGAAGTACGAAGTGGGAAGTACGAAGTGGAAAATACAAAGTGGGAAGCACGAAGTATGGAGCACGAAGTATGGAGCACGAAATAAGAATTTCAAAAAAAATACAATTACCAATGAAGTACAAAGCGTTTTTAACTTTTCTACTCCTGCCCTTTCTGGGTATTTCGCAATATACCGATGTTATTAACTCAAACCGGCCAGGACTATCGGTTAGTGCGTATGCCGTTGGTACAAATGTAATTCAATTCGAAGCCGGAGCCTTTTATGAGCAAAGTGACCATTCGTTGCTCAATACCCAAACCAATATCTGGGGCGGTGACTTTTCGTTGCGCTATGGCCTGCTCTTTGAACGCTTGGAAATCAATTGGGAAGGCACCTACCAAAATAACGATGTCATGTTCACAGAGGCGGGTACGACAACGAACTTCACCGATTTTAATAGGAACAGGCTAGGACTCAAATACTTGTTATATGATCGCTACAAGAATCCGGAACGCAACAAACCCGATCTGTATAGCTGGAAAGCTAATTATGGGTTCAAGTTCAAAAACCTTATCCCATCTGTGGCCCTTTACGGCGGGGCTACCTTCAACCTAGGCGATAACCCGTTCTATATTGGGGACCCGACGGTTTCGTATCGCGCTATGGTGGCTACCCAAAGTAGACTTACGCCTCGTTTCGTACTGATTACGAACATTGCCTACGACCGCATCTCCTCACCTTTTCCGGAATTGAGCTATCTGATTTCCCTTTCACATGCCTTCAGAAATCCCAAGTGGAGTGTTTTTGTCGAGCATCAAGGTATTGATAGCGACCGTTATGCAGATGCGCTTTTACGCGGTGGCGTCGCCTATTTGATAACCGACAACCTGCAGACCGATATCAATATGGGAGCCAGTTTTAAGGACACCCCTACTAGAATATTCGTGCAGGCCGGCGCCTCTTATCGTATCGACCTTCATAGAGACAAACTTAAGCCGATCGAAGAGCAGCAAGCTGGGGAGAATGGCGGGCCGATTAAGAAGAACGCCATGAAGAAGAAAAAGAAGGACGGAAAAGAGAAAAAGAAAAATGGATCCGGTGCAGAGGATATTGATCTAGGGCCTTCCAAGAAGCAGCTTCGAAAACTTAAAAAGGCCGAAAAAAAGAAAAACAAAGGCAAGAAAAACAATAGTGGGGAGATTGAGTTTTAACACGAAACGGATTCGTAATATCATCCAAGTTATTTCCTGCTCTACCCAAATATGATTAATATTGACCATTGAAAGAATGAGCAATGGTCACCCTAAAAGAAGCTGTTACCAAAGCGGATTTAAAAGCCTTCGTAAAGTTTCCGTTTTCCTTATACAGAGATTCCCCTTATTGGGTTCCCCCTATTATTGCCGATGAGTTGGAATCATTCGACAAATCGAAAAATCCGTCCTTTAAAAATGCAGATGCTTGGTTCTTTTTAGCCTATAAAAACGGTGAAATCGCCGGTCGTATCGTCGCCATCATCAATAAAACGGAAATCACTCTTCAAAAAGTAGCCAAAATGCGTTTTGGCTGGTTCGATTTTATAGATGATACGGAAGTTTCAGAGGCCCTGTTGAACAAAGTCATCGCCATAGGCAAGGAAAACAAGCTTGAGTTTACGGAAGGCCCTGTCGGCTTTAGTAATTTGGACAAGGTCGGAGTTCTGACCGAGGGTTTCGATCATATAGGGAGTATGATTACTTGGTATAACTATGCTTACTACAAAAATCATTATGAACGTTTGGGTTTCCGTAAGGAAAAAGGCTATGTTGAGAACAAGTTTCCAGCGAACAACGCAGACCCCAAACTATTTACCCGATTGAACGATTTGATCAAAAGACGCTATTCGCTGCGGGAAATCAATTTCACAAGGACTTCCGAAGTGCTGCCGATGGCCGATAAAATGTTCGATCTTTTCAACACGACCTATGCAAACCTATCTTCCTTTGTACCCATCTCGGATGTACAAAAAGCCTATTTTAAAAAGAAATACATCAGTTTTATCAATCCGGAATACATTAAGTTCATTGTTGATGCAAACAACGAGCTGATTGCGTTCGCCATTGTAATGCCATCGTTCTCCAAGGCATTGCAAAGGGCAAATGGAAAATTATTTCCATTCGGGATATTCCATTTATTAAAAGCGAAGAAAACGAACAAAGACGTCTATTTTTATTTAATAGGAATACATCCAGAATATCAAAACAAGGGTGTAACAGCGATTATTTTCAATGAATACCACAAGACCTTTACAAAGAAGAATATCAATATGTGTTACCGAACACCGGAGTTGGAGGATAACACGGCTATTCGCCAAATGTGGAAGCATTTTAGTCCCGTTATCTACAAACGCAGATGCACGTATCGCAAGAACTTGTCCTAAATGAAGCAGCGGGATAACATACTATTTTAATCACCCCCTAAGACGAAAGGAATATTTTTGACAATACGTTTATATAGCTTGCGAATTTAAAGCAACCAAAACCAGAAATCCGAACTTAAAGTCTAATGCTTAAAGTTCGGATTTCTGGTTTTTTATTCAATGTAACGTCTCAATTACTCGCCCATTGCAGCCGCGACCGCAGCGGACAGTCTCTTGTAGGTACCGTTTTCCAATCGCTCGCGAATAGCGGAGAAAGCCTCCAATGTTTCGTTAATGTCGTCCATTGTGTGGGTTGCCGTAGGAATCATTCGCAATAAAATCAATCCTTTAGGTATGACAGGATAAACCACTATAGAACAGAATATTCCGTAATTCTCACGAAGGTCCTTAACCAAGGCCATTGCCTCAGGAATACTTCCGTTTAGGTAGACCGGCGTTACACAGCTTGTTGTGGTCCCGATGTCAAATCCGCGTTCCTTGAGTCCGTTTTGCAAGGCATCGGTATTTTCCCATAATTTGGCCTTCAATTCTGGCTGGGTACGCAACATATCCAATCGCTTCAATGCCCCTTTCACATAAATCATGGGCAACGATTTGGCAAACATCTGTGATCTGAGGTTGTATTTCAAATAGTCGATAATCTCCTTATCAGCGGCCAGAAAAGCTCCGATACTGGCCATAGACTTTGCAAACGTGGCAAAATAAACATCGATATCCGCCTGTACTCCCTGTTCTTCACCCGCACCCGCACCTGTTTTACCTAAAGTTCCGAAACCATGGGCATCGTCGACCAAAAGACGGAAGTTGTATTTTTTCTTCAGCGCAACGATTTCCTTTAATTTTCCTTGCTGTCCACGCATTCCAAAGACTCCCTCGGAAATCACAAGAATACCGCCACCTGTCTGCTCCGCCATTTTCTCGGCGCGCTCCAAATTCAGCTCTAAACTCTCAACGTCATTATGTTTGAACGTGAAGCGTTTGCCCATATGCAATCGTACACCGTCTATGATACAAGCGTGACAATCTACGTCATATACGATAATATCGTCTTTGGAAACCAAAGCGTCAACACAAGATAGAATACCCTGATATCCGAAATTCAGTAAATACGCGGATTCTTTCTGTACGAAATCGGCCAATTCCTGTTCCAACTGCTCGTGAAATTCGGTGTGCCCGCTCATCATACGCGCGCCCATGGGGTAAGCTGCACCATGCTCTGCAGCCGCCTCGCTGTCTATTTTCTTGATTTCTGGCAGATTTGCCAATCCCAAGTAATCATTAATGCTCCAGGTAATGACTTCCTTTCCTTGAAATTTCATTCTATTGGAGATATGTCCTTCCAATTTGGGAAAAACAAAGTATCCCTCTGCCTGTGAGGCCCATTTCCCCAATGGTCCCTTATTCTCGATGATTCTGTCGAACAAATCTCTCATGTGCGCTGTAGTTTGTGCAAAAATATGGCTTTTTGGACTGTTTTCATAGCTGCTCGCCCTGACTTTTTAAACAATTTTATTGACACCATAAAAAAAGCAATGGCTCTTGCGAACCATTGCCGATTATTATTTTGAACCTTTTTTTTGGCTATTTTACCATTTGTACTTTCGGGGTCTCTTCCACTTCTTTGTTACCTAGGAAGCCTTGGGCCTCCATCCAGTCGTCACTATATATTTTACTCATGTACCGCGATCCGTGGTCTGGAAAAATTGCGACCACTTGACTGTTCTCGTTAAACTCTCCATCTGCGTCAAGTTGTTTTATCGCTTGCATGACCGCCCCACAAGTATAACCGGCGAAAATACCTTCGGTTCTCGATAGTTCCCTTGCCGTATGGGCACTTTCCTCATCGCTGACCTTTATGTACTTATCGATTACATCGAAATCGGTTGCGGAAGGAATCATGTTCTTACCAAGACCTTCGATTCGATACGGATAAATTTCACTTTCATCCAATTCCCCGGTTTCATGAAACTTTTTTAACACACTCCCAAAGGCATCAACACCGATAATCCTGATACCGGCATTTTGTTCCTTTAAGTAACGCGCTGTACCCGAAATCGTGCCACCAGTGCCACTACACGCTATTAAATGGGTAATCCGACCGTTGGTCTGTTCCCAAATTTCCGGGCCGGTAGATTTGTAATGGGCATCTATATTCAGTTCATTGAAATACTGGTTGATGTAAATACTGCCCTTTGTCTCTTTGTGGAGTCGCTTGGCTACCTGATAATAAGACCGAGGGTCATCGGCACTAACGTGAGCCGGACAAACGTAGACGTTTGCCCCCATTGAGCGCAACATGTCTATTTTATCGGGGCTCGATTTTGAACTTACCGCCAAAATACACTTGTAGCCCTTAACGATACTTACCATTGCGATACTGAATCCCGTATTGCCCGAAGTAGTCTCGATTATGGTGTCTCCCGGCGAAAGAATCCCTTTTCTTTCGGCCTCTTCTATTATATGAAGGGCTATACGGTCTTTCGCCGAATGCCCTGGATTGAAAGCTTCTACTTTTGCATAGAAATTTCCGGACAACGATTCGGTAATTCGATTGAGCCTGACTAAAGGCGTATTTCCGATTAAGGCCAATACATTGTCTACTGCTGCTATTTTTTTCTCCATTTAGGGGTTTTCCGTTAATGCCTGCATTAACAAAATTCACGCCACAAAATTAGTGAATTTTTTAATTAATCCATTTTCCCTTCCAAATCCAGGATAAAAGCGTATTCTTTGGCCACTTCCCTTAAAGCCTCAAAACGTCCGGAGGCTCCGCCATGACCAGCATCCATATTAATATCGAAAAGCAATAGATTATCGTCCGTTTTCATTTCCCTAAGCTTGGCGACCCATTTGGCCGGTTCAAAGTATTGCACTTGGGAATCATGCAATCCCGTGGTAACCAACATATTCGGATAGGCCATCGCCTGAACATTATCATAAGGCGAATACGATTTCATATACTCATAGTATTCTTTCTCGTTGGGATTGCCCCATTCGTCGTATTCCCCAGTCGTCAACGGTATCGAGTCATCTAACATGGTCGTAATAACATCTACAAAGGGTACCGCTGCGACTATACCTTTGTATAATTCGGGATTCATATTCACTATGGCACCCATGAGGAGACCTCCTGCAGAGCCACCCATGGCGTATAAATGCTCTGGACTGGTATATCCTTCGGCTACCAAATACTTGGAACAATCGATAAAATCGGTAAAGGTATTCTTCTTTTTAAGCAGTTTTCCTTCTTCGTACCAAGGCCTTCCCAGATACTGCCCGCCGCGAATGTGCGCCAGGGCATAAACGAAGCCACGGTCCAGCAAACTCAAGCGTACGGTTGAGAAGTATGGGTCCATGGTCGCTCCGTAGGATCCATAGGCGTATTGGAGAACGGGAGTATCTTTGGTCAACTTGGTGTCTTTGTGATACACGATAGACATGGGTACTTTGACTCCATCACGAGCCGTTGCCCATATCCTCTTTTCAAGGTAATTCGCTTTATTGAACTTGCCACCTAAGACCTCTTGCTCTTTCTTCACCTCTTTTTCCTTGGTGGCCATGTCAAAATCAATGGTAGAGCTCGGTGTCGTCATCGAATTATAGCCATAACGCAAGATGTTCGTATTAAAATCCGGGTTGGTGCCAACGCCAGCAGTATACGTTTCGCTCTCAAAAGGCAGATAATACTCGTTCGTACCATCCCAACGAACGATCTTGATACGGTTTAGTCCGTTTTCCCGTTCCGAAAGAACGTAATAGTCCTTAAAAATCTCAATATCCTCCAAGAGCACCTCTTTTCGATGCGGAATGAATTCTTTCCAATGCTCCACATTGGTATTCCCTTCCTTTACTTTCATCAACTTAAAGTTGGTCGCGCCATCTTTATTCGTCATTACATAAAAATCATCGCCGTAATGGGCGATACTGTGTTCCAATCCCCTTTGTCTAGGAGTAAAGACCTGAAAATCGCCGCTGGGGTCGTTCGCCCTTAAAATCTGGAACTCGGAGGTGAGGGTGCTGTACGAACCAATAACGATGAACTTTTTTGATTTCGTCTTGTATACATACGAAATAAAAGTCTCATCATCCTCATGATGTACCAATACATCCTCACTTGTAGGCGTGCCCAGTACATGTCTATAAATCTTATCGGAGCGCAGGGTTACCGTATCGTTCTTCGCATAGAAAATAGTTTTGTTGTCATCTGCCCATACCGCCCCGCCTGTCGTATTGTCTATCTTATCATCATAGATTTCTCCTGTATTCAAATTTTTAATCTGCAGGGTATATTGTCTTCGAGAAACCGTATCAATCCCGAAAACCGCCAAACTATTGTCGGGGCTGACCGAAAGTCCACCTAACTTAAAATATTCGTGGCCCTTTGCCATCTCGTTACCATCGAACATGATTTGCTCCTCGGCATCCAAGCTTTCCTTCTTTCTGGAGTATATCGGATATTGTTGCCCTGTTTTAAAGCTGGTTATATACCAGTATCCATTGTTTTTATAGGGGACCGAAGAATCATCCTCTTTAATGCGACCTTTCATTTCTTCGAACAAGGTATTTTGAAAATCTTCGGTATGCGCCATCAAGGAATCTTTGTAGGCATTCTCCCTTTCTAAATGCGCAATGACTTCCTTGTCTTCCCTATCATTCATCCAATAATAGTTGTCAATCCTAACATCGCCGTGTTTATCGAGATTTTTAGGGATTTTTTTGGCAATCGGGGGGTTGGCTTGGTTCATTTCTTTTTGTTCGTTTGTACAAGAGGATGCAAAAGTAATACATACGAGGACAAGAGCTTTAAAATAATCGGAGCGTAGCATAGATATCTATTTGAGTTGCGAATTTAGTAATTTTACCACATCACAGTTGATACAAGACATAATTGAATCTTAAAAATAGAAAACTATGTTCGGAGATATGATGGGCATGATGGGAAAGCTAAAAGAGACCCAAGCTAAAGTAGAAGCGACCAAAGAACGGATGCATTCCGTATTAATCGATGAATCATCGTCAGACGGATTGCTGAAAGTTACCATTACCGCCAATAGAACCATTAAGGAAATCAGCGTTGATGAGAGCCTGTTATCGGACAAGGAACAGCTTGAGGATTATCTGATTTTGACCTTGAATAAAGCGATTGAAAAGGCAACGGCGGTAAACGAGGCCGAACTTGCCGCAGTAGCGAAGGAAGGGATACCGAATATTCCGGGTATGGATGGGCTATTTAAATAGCAGCACCCTGGGGCAACGGATACCACCATCGCCAAATGCAGTGCTGTTATACTTTTAGTACGTTTCATGATGAAGTTTTGATACCTTGACCAAAACAACGCACATTAATTGTATTAAAAAGGCTTTCCTATGCGGAAAGCCTTTTTTGGTTGGTTAATTGAGGTTTATCAGATTGCCTGCTCCGCTTCAAAAGCTTAACAGGAATTATTTGATAAAGCCTGAAAGTATCGATATTTTTATAAAAAAACCAATAAATGGTTGAAATTAAGGCAGAAACGAATGATACATTCCGGTTTGAATTGAGAAGCGCAGACGGGATAATATTGCTTCAAAGTGTTCCGTATCCATCGAAGGAGCATATTAAAAGAACTATAAACGCATTGAACCCGGCAGTCTATAAATCCTTGTTCTTTGAACGAAAGACCGATTATGAGGGCAAATTTCTTTTTCATTTAAAAAATGCCGAACGGGAGCTTATTGGCAAAAGCGGGGTTTTCGAATCGGAAGCGGGAATGGAAAATGGTATCAAACACCTTAAAAAGCGCATTGCCGATCTTCCAGCCGATTTAACGGCGCTATAAATTTTTCAGAATGGACAAGAAAACATCATGCTCCTCATCGGAATAATCTAAATGGGTTACGATTCTTAGCTTTCCCTGCCCCATTCCTATGAGATGTACGTTTTGATCTTTAAGATAGTTGACGAAATCATCCGCAGGCATTTTCGCCTCTTCCAACTCAAAGATGACAATATTCGTTTCTATCGGCTCTACTTTTGATATTATAGGCAGGCTTTGCAAGACCGCTCCGATTTCCTTGGCTTTTCGATGATCCTCCGCTAGTCTTTCCGTATGGTTGTCCAAGGCATAGATACCGGCCGCTGCTAGAAATCCAGCCTGTCGCATACCACCGCCGAAAACCTTTCGTACCCGCATGGCCCGATCTATCAAATCCTGGTTCCCTACCAAAACCGACCCGACCGGACAGCCTAACCCTTTACTCAAACAGATACTGATGCTGTCGAAAAGTGCCCCGTACTGTTCTGGCGATTCATTTTTGGCCACCAAGGCATTCCAAAGTCTTGCGCCGTCTAAGTGATAGCGTAGCCCATGTCGTTCACAAACTTCTTTTATTCGCTTGAGCTCCTTAAAATCCCAGCACGCGCCACCCCCTTTGTTAGTCGTATTCTCGATACACACCAAAGACGTTAGCGGACTATGGTAGAAATCCGGTGGATTGATTGCCGCCTCGACCTGTTCAGCCGTCATCATACCCCGATGCCCATCGACCAATTTACAGGAAACGCCACTATTAAAACTGACCCCACCGCCTTCATAATTATAGACATGCGCATATTTATCACATATGAGCTGATCTCCGGGTTGGGTATGCAATTTGATCGCAGTTTGGTTAGTCATCGTACCTGATGGAAAGTATAATGCCGCCTCGGTGCCGAACAATGCGGCCGCTTTTTCTTCCAAAGCATTCACTGTTGGGTCCGCCTTAAAGACGTCATCGCCGACTTCGGCGGACATCATGGCATTTAACATCCCTGCAGAGGGCTTTGTAACCGTATCGCTAATTAAGTTTATTTCCAATAGATTTCGACTAAATAGAAATACAAAACCAAATTCCAATCGTTTGAATTTGGTTTTGTATTTTGCGTTTATATTTGTGTTTGCGCTTATTAATGAAAACAATCCATACCAATGGGCGAACCGTCGGGTAATTTAGGGGTCGCAATTACTTTAAAATCATCGATTTCGTCATAAAAGTGATTGATTCTTCGAACCATTTCTATACTACTGGCGCTTTTTGCACCTTTCGTTATCATAGACTTCATGGCCCTGAGCTTTTCATGCGCTATGGCATTTACCTGTGGATGAACGCCATCATGAGCGGCCAAATTCATGAAGTGAAACAACACCCTGAAATTGATATTCTGCTGCACTTCATTTAAATAAGCATCCTTATGTTCTCGCTGAATCGTATTACGACCAACTTCATCCAAAACTTCGGCCAGCCCTAGGTTTGAAGGGTCGATGGCCTTTTGTTGAATAAGACGGGATGCACGTTCCGGATGCAATAAAAACCCTAATGTCATGTCGGCCGCGGTTTCGGCGGCGGAAAGTGCATCAAAAGAAACTCCGGTTTTCCCATTAATCGACTCCCGGGTTCTTCCAAAACCAAAAGCCCTGGGCGGGAAAAGCGCCAGCTTTTCCTTGGGAATCGCAATCTCATTTGCATCCAAGGTTTTCAGAATGCTTTTTAATGCCTCCTCTTGCATGGACTTGTTAACAATTTTGACCGTTTCCTGTCCGTCGCCTTTTACAGCATAATTGTATTCTAATCCCCCTATAATTTTGGCAACACCTTCCGTTTGGTACCTATGAAAAAAGTACAATGGCACAAACACGTCCTCTAAAACCGAATACGCTTCCCCACTTCGAATATTATCCATCGAAAAATTGGCGATTGCGGTTTTACGAACATTCAGCATCGCATCCAATTCTTCACTTACATTCTTGCCGTTGTCCCACAAATGCGCCAGAACATGTGCACTCCCCTGTGGGCGGGCATCCTGATCGGTAATAAAACGCAACCCGTCTGTTTTGGCCTGGTCTAAGATTTTGTCCAACTCCTCTTTTTCATTCGCTTCGTCCTGAAAACTCTCGTAAGAATAGGCTACGGAAACCTTGTCCCACTCCCCGATTCCGGTCGCATAGGCATTTGAAAAGTCGATCTCATCGCCCTTGACCGAAAACTGCGGATGGGGATAGTCCATTACCGAGGCGCGGTCGTTCGTGCTAGCCGCATAGTTGTGCGCAAAACCCAAAGTATGGCCGATTTCATGTGCCGAAAGTTGCCGAATTCGAGCAATCGCCAAATTCAACATCGGTTGGTAATTGTCATCCCTTTCCGCAAAAGGTTTGTTCATCAATGCCTGTGCGATCAGAAAATCCTGTCTGATTCGGAGGCTACCGAGGCTCACGTGGCCTTTCATTATTTCGCCGGTGCGGGGATCGGTAATACTACTACCGTAGCTCCAGCCCCTTGTGGAACGGTGTACCCATTGTATGACATTATAGCGAACGTCCAATGGGTCGGCATCGTCGGGTAGTATTTTTACCTGAAAAGCATCTTTGTAGCCTATGGCCTCAAATGCCTGATTCCACCAGCGACCACCCTCCAGCAGGGCTGACCGTACCGGTTCAGGCGTGCCGTTATCCAAATAATAAACAATCGGTTCGACCGCTTCGCTCACGGCGGCAGTCGGGTCTTTCTTTTCCAACCGATGCCTTGTTATAAATCGTTTTAATATCGGTTCTTGAACGGGGGTGGAATAATCGTAATACATAAAAGGATACGCTCCGCTTCGTGGGTCGAATTCCCGTTTTACAAAATTATCATCAGGTAATTCGATAAACGAATGATGTTGCGCCACGGTAACCAAGCTAGCATTCGGACTAACCGAACGAATGTTGTCTCCCTTGGCCTCTCCCTTAAACGTGAGCGTTACGTCGAATTCGATATTTTTGGGAAACGCCTTGGTCCGTTCCAAGGCCATGGCACTCTTGTCTTTGTCAACACTGTAATTTCCCTGTTCGTTTCGCTTTAAACGACCGGCGACCCCGTGGGTATCCTGCATCAGAAAATCAGTGATATCGATTATATATTTCCCACCCTTTTCTTCTTCGATCTTGAATCCCCCTAAAATGGATGTCGCAAATGCCTGCTCTACGGATTTCCGTTCCAAATTGTTGTCCGTCAAAGCCCGAAACTTAAGGTTCGGTTGTACCAACATCAATTTGTTTCCCGCCTTTCTAAAGAATACTACTTGCTCGTTACCGAGCTGTCCCCTATCCAAGCCGATGTCATTACTCCCGATTCCACTACTCAACGAGTACACATAGAGGAACTCCTTTTTAAGTTCCGCCACCTCTAAGTACACCTTATCGGTTTTGTCATCATGTTGAAAATTAAAGAAGCCACTGAATTTTTGAAAGTCCTTGCTCTTCTCGGCAAATTGTCCGAATAGGGCCAGAGAACAGAGTAAGCTTAGCAGGCAGAATAAAGAAGGATGTTTCATGAGTGTTTTTTAGTACAGAAATTGGTCAGTGCTAAAATTAGCCAAAAACAATTAAAACGGCCGCATAGGTAAATCAACAAAACAAAAGGGAATTCCGTAAAAAATGCAACTGATTTTTGAGCATATGGCAATATTCTGTGATACAATTATCAAATTTTCCCCGCTAAATCGAAAGAAAACCAGTATTTTAAACCAAACCGATGTACTATGTCCAAAATAAACAACCAAATCTTCTCCTCCTACGACCGAAACCCGATACTATACGATGAATTATATGATACGGAGGGAAAGGTAAAAGAAATGTACTCCAAGCTTTTTAATCTATATGGCGAGCATTCCAAAAAGGATTATGTGAAGCTGAACGAGAAAGCGAAAGCTTCTTTCTTCAACCAAGGCATTACATTTCAGGTGTACGATAAGGAGGAAACCAAGGAGAAAATTTTTCCTTTTGATCTATTTCCGCGTATTATCGATCCACAGGAATGGGATATCATCGAACGGGGCGCCATTCAAAGGAGCAAGGCTTTAAATCTTTTTTTATGGGATATTTACCACGGGAAGAAAATCATCAAACAAGGGATAGTACCCATGGAGCTTATTAGTTCATCGGCGAACTATTTGCACCAAATGAACGGAATAGATCCTCCGGGAGGCATTTATAATCATATTTCGGGAACTGATGTTATCAAACACAACGACGGTAAATATTATGTTCTTGAGGACAATATTCGTTGCCCTTCCGGGGTGAGTTATGTTATTTGCAACCGCACTGCATTAAAACGGGCATTGTTCGGCGTTTTCAATCATTATCAGACGCACACCGTTACCAATTATGCCGAAAATCTCTTAGACCTTTTGGAAACGGTCAAGCCAAAAGGGGTAGACGTTCCCAATGTAGTTGTCATTACTCCAGGAATGTTCAATTCGGCCTTTTACGAACATTCCTATTTGGCCAAGACCATGGGCGTAGAATTGGTAGAAGGCCGCGATCTTTTTGTAGAGAATGATTTTGTATACATGAAAACAATACGAGGTCCCAAAAAGGTCGATGTCATCTACCGGCGTATAGACGATGCCTTTATCGACCCATTGGAATTTAGGCCGGATTCGTCCCTAGGCGTGCCCGGGCTATTCGCTGCGTACAAAAAAGGCAATGTCACCTTGGCGAACGCCCCTGGGACGGGGGTAGCCGATGACAAGGCTGTTTATACCTACATGCCCGAAATCATCAAATATTACTTGAACGAAGAACCGATTTTAAACAATGTGCACACCTATCATTGCAGCCGTCCCGACGAATTAAAATACGTTTTGGAACACATACATGAGCTCGTCATCAAACCAGTAGACGAGGCGGGCGGATATGGCATATCGATCGGTAACAGATTAACCAAAGAGGAAATAGAGACCGTGAAAAAACAGGTGTCCGAAAACCCCAGGAAATATGTTGCGCAACCCATAATGTCGCTCTCAGTACATCCCACTTATATAGATGATTCCGAATCCTTTGAACAACGCCATGTCGATTTAAGAACATTTACAGTCCTAGGAAAGGACAAGGAGTTCGTATTAAAAGGAGGGCTGACGCGTGTAGCGTTGCAGAAAGGAAACTTGGTCGTAAACTCCTCTCAAGGCGGGGGATCAAAAGATACTTGGGTACTCAAATAATGTGGTCAAAATGTATTTGTAACGAAAAAATGTCACGAATTCGCTTACACTAGACCTGTAGCAAAATACTTTTTTACCTTAAAACAATTTCATTCACTTTACACTTAAATAACCAGACAACCCTATGCTAGCAAGAGTAGCGAATAACCTTTTTTGGATGGGCCGTTATATCGAACGTTCCGAACATATTGCCAGATATATCAATGTAAATTATTTCTCGTCGCTCGACGCGCCTAACGAGCTATCCCAGTCAAGACAATTCGTACTGCGCTCCATGCTTTTTATGGTGGGCGATCCCGAGCATGATGAAACCAAGGTTTTGGATGAGGAAAAAGTGTTGTATAAAATAGGATTGGACAACGATTATCCTTTCTCAATCATCAATAATGTCAAGTACGCCCGGGAAAATGCGAACAGCGCCCGGGATTTAATCTCAACCGAATTGTACGAAGCCATTAACAAATTCTATCATTTTGTTCTGAAATACGATGCTGAGGCTTATGTGAAGAACGGCTTACATGATTTTACCGTGAATATTACTGAAATGAGCGCCATTTTACGAGGTAAGATGCGTGGTACCCTATTGCACAATGAAATTTATGCGATTATCATGATGGGAGTGAATATTGAACGGGCCACACAAATCATCCGTATGATCAATGCCAAATACAACGATGCCTTAAAATCGCAGGGGAGCTATGGTGATAAATTTAGTAATAGCTTTGAATGGACCACCTTATTGAAATGCGCCGAATCGTATGATATGATGCGTAGGTTCTACAAAAAAACCCCCAACAGCATCTCGACGCTCGAATTTTTGATACTCAACCCAAATTGCCCGCGGTCTATAATGAACAGCTTGAACCAAGTATACAAACACATCAAGGTACTGGACCCAAGCAAAAAATACAACAAAAATTCGACCGCATTCCTGGTCGGTAAGGTACGCGCCGAATACGAGTACAAATATATTAAGGAGATTGAGGAGGATATTCAATCATTCATAAAAGATATCCTCGACAATCTTTCCGAAATTAGCCAAAAAATGGAATCGGAGTTTTTTAATTATTAATAGGCTATATAAGAACTACCTTTAAGGCAATTTTCGATTCCTATGCCATTAGAATACTCCATTACATATACGGCCCAAAATACCTACGAGGAGTGGGTTCATGAAGCACATTGGCAATTTTTGATTATTCCACAACAGAACAGTTCGCAAGAATTTATAGGAATAGATTTCAAAAATTCCATCAATGCGGCCAATGAATATTCCACCAATGGTTATGGTTTTCAAACCATTAGGGTACACCCGAAACAACGGTTCAAGGAAATATCCTTCGAGGCGACCTTTAGGCTTGTTAAAAAGGAGGTAAATCCTTTTGATTTTGAACTGGAGGAGGAAAGCGAAAAGGGCTATAAAAAGCTACAAGAATTGAATTTTAAGGTTGATTTCGAGGCTTTTCTAAGCGCAACGCATTTTACTAGAGTGCCCGATAAAAATCGAAATATTTTCAGATTTGATGAGAAGAAATCGATTTTCGAGAATCTTCAGTCCTTAAACGAATGGACGTTTATACACATCTATTTTAAAACGGATGTAACCGACGTAGAGACAACTTTAGATGAAATTATCGAGAAGCGGCACGGAGTATGCCAGGATTTCACGCATCTCTTTTGTGCCCTTGCACGGCAGAACGGGGTTCCTGCGCGGTATGTTTCCGGGTATCTGCATCAGGGAAACGGTTATTTTGGAGATTCACAAATGCACGCATGGGCCGAAGCCTATATTCCGAACGTGGGTTGGATCGGTTTCGACCCTACGAATAACCTACTCGCCAATACGAATCATATAAAAGTAGCCCACGGCAGGGATTATAACGACTGCTCCCCGCTTAGAGGCGTGGTATACACCTCAGGTAAAAATAAGACCGTACATTCCGTTAAGGTTTTAGGGCAACAGCAGCAGCAATAAATACCATCTCCACACATACTGGCCCTCCTCAAATTAAGGTTAAGAATCAAATTATGGCAAGAAGAAATATCAATGGCATAAAAGAATAGGAATATCAAAAAGAACCCTATTTTTGCCTAAAAGCAATTGAAATGACAATTACTACAGACCTTTACAATGGTCTACAGGATCGCCTTGGTGCGTTAAGGAGGTATCTTTGACATTGATGCCAAGCTTATTGAAATAGAGAACGAGCAAGAAAAGACGCTCTCCCCGGACTTTTGGGACAACCCCCAAGAGGCCCAACTGCATATGAAGTTCATCCAATCCAAAAAACAATGGGTAGATGATTATGATAAGGCCGTTGCGTTGACCGGAGATCTTGAAGTATTTTTGGAATTCCATGCTGCTGGCGAAATCAGTGATGCAGAGGTAGAATCGCAATACCAAAAAGCCTTGGATCTTATTGAAAGGATGGAGTTTAAGAACATGCTCTCCGAAGAGGGGGACGAACTCCCTGCCGTGCTCCAAATAACCGCCGGTGCCGGGGGAACCGAAAGCTGCGATTGGGCGGCCATGCTCATGCGTATGTATATGATGTGGGCCGAAAAGAACGGGTATAAGGTAAAGGAACTGAACTACCAAGAGGGCGATGTCGCGGGCATCAAGACCGTTACCTTGGAAATTGATGGCGATTATGCCTTTGGATGGCTCAAAGGTGAGAATGGCGTACACCGTTTGGTACGCATTTCCCCTTTTGACAGCAATGCCAAAAGACACACTTCATTTGCGTCAATTTATGTATATCCCCTTGTAGACGACAGCATAGAAATCGATGTGAACCCCGCCGATATTGAAATTACCACCGCCAGATCTAGTGGTGCGGGAGGACAAAATGTGAATAAAGTGGAGACAAAGGTTCAGTTGGTACACAAACCATCCGGCATCCAGATTTCCTGTTCCGATTCCCGATCGCAACACGATAATCGGGCCACAGCTATGAAAATGCTAAAATCGCAACTGTACGAAATAGAACTGCGCAAAAAAATGGAAGCCCGACAGGAAATCGAATCCTCCAAGATGAAAATCGAGTGGGGATCTCAAATCCGCAACTATGTCATGCATCCGTATAAACTAGTAAAGGACGTACGCACATCAGAGGAAACCGGTAATGTAGATGCGGTAATGGACGGTCAGATAGACGCCTTCTTAAAAGCCTATCTCATGATGATGGGACAAAAAGAAGAAGAATGATGAATCGGTATTGGAAAGTCGGCAATAGACGTTAGATGAGAATAAATGCCAATCCTTTAGACTTTAAAAAATTCGCTTTTAAAACCATTTGTTTCGAGCAGTATTTAATTGTAACAAAATGATAAAAATCTATCACAACCCCAGATGTAAAAAATCCCGAGAGGGGCTCGACGCGCTTGAAAAGTCGGGTGAGGATTTTGAAGTCGTCAAGTATCTTGAACAAGTGCCCACCAAACCGGAATTGCGGGAAGTATTGAACTGTTTGGCAATCAAACCCGAGATGCTGGTGCGTAAAAATGAGCAAATCTGGAAAGAAAAGTATAGAGGAAAATTATTGACAGACGAGGAAATACTCGATGCTATGATAGCACATCCAAAGTTGATAGAGCGTCCTATTGTAATGAAAGGAAACAAAGCGGTTATCGGAAGGCCATTAGAGAATATTGTCACTCTTTTAAAGAATTCATAAAAACGACCACCTTGAGGAATATTACGGAATACTTCTTGCAAGGTAGTTTTAACAAAGCTTTAACCAAGCTCAGTTAAACCTTGAAATAATTTTAATATCTAAACCATAACAACATGAAATCGAGCAAAATTTACTGGCTTTCATTTTTTACAATAATGCTTTTCGGAGCGGAACTACATGCACAATACGGCTATGGTGGCGGTGGATACGGATACGGAAGAGGCGGATATGGTTACGGAAGAAATCGAAGCCTTTCGGCACAACCCGATACGGCCCCCGAACCTCCAAAACCAAAAACAGCCGATGAAATGGTAGACGAACAGATGCCGACCATTGCCGAGACATTGGAGCTCAACGATTTTGAATCGGCGGTTTTAAGTTCGATACTGAAAAAATACGTGCAGCAACGAATAGAAATGCAAATTCTAAAGTTGAGTCCTGAAAAGATGAAGGAAGGGTTTGAAAAAATCACCGAAAAACAGGATGCGGAAATCAAGGCCGGACTTCCGCCGGAGAAATACGAAGGCTTTGTAGAAATGATGGAAAAAGGCCTTCAGAAGTCGAAAAAGGAGAAAAAGAAAGAACGAAGGAAAAAATCAAAGAAGAAGGACAAATCAAAATAATCATATGAATAAACTGTTTCTGTGTGCGCTATTATTGGTGTCATCTATCTCACTCGCACAAAGGCCTGAAGGCCAAAGACCTGACCCGATAATCATTTCAGGAACAGTATTAGACCAAGAGACAGGAGCCCCTCTTGAATATGCCACCTTGGTGCTTCAAAGTGTTCGTAATCCCGATAGGGTAACCGGGGGTATTTCAGACGCGACCGGCAAGTTCAGTGTGGAAACAATGCCAGGTCGTTATAATGTACGTGTAGAGTATATTTCCTTTAAGACGTATGAATTACCGGAGCAGGTTTTTCGAGAATCGACAGACCTAGGTGTAGTGCGTTTAAGTCTGGATGTCGAGCAGCTTGAGGCCGTCGAGGTCGTTGGCGAACGCACTACCGTTGAACTCCGTTTAGATAAGAAAGTTTATAATGTCGGCTCCGATCTCACGGTTAAGGGAGGCTCCGTAACAGATGTTTTGGATAACGTACCCTCGGTGACCGTTGATGTGGAAGGTAATATTAGTCTTCGTGGAAATGAGAGCGTTCGCATCCTTATTAACGGGAAGCCCTCCGCCCTATCCGGTTTGAGTCCCGATGCCTTGCAGCAACTTCCTGCCGAGGCCATCGAAAAAGTCGAGGTCATCACCAATCCTTCCGCCAGGTATGATGCCGAAGGTACCGCCGGTATTTTGAATATTATACTGAAACAGAGCAAGACCACTGGTTTGAACGGTTCCGTAAATGTCAACGTCGGTACTCCGACCAGTTATGGTGGTAACTTAAGTTTAAATCTTCGACGGGATAAATTCAATTTTTTCACCAATACTTCCTATAGATATAGAAGTGGTCCTGGAAATGCACTTTTCGAGCAGGAAAACTTTAATCCCGATGGTACTACGGCCAGTTTCCAGAACGAATACCGAGATTACCAAAGACAAAGCGATGGTTTCAACACCAATATAGGTTTTGAGCTCTTTCTAGATGATACGAGTAGTATTACAAATTCATTTGTCTATCGCAAATCAGATGGCGATGATACCATTGATATCGATTTTGAGAATTTTGATGCATCTGGTAATCCGACTATTGAAAGAGAGCGTTTTACCAATGAACTTGAAGACGAAGAAGACATTCAATATTCGGTAAACTACCAAAAAAAAATCGATGATAATGGTCACGAACTTACCATGGACTATCAGTATTCCACAGGTTCCGAAATAGAGAATTCGATTATTAACGAGGAGATTATAGGCGAGTCGATCGATTTTGATACCGAACAGACCATCAACGACGAAACCCAAAAAAACCAATTGCTCCAAATGGATTATGTGCTGCCCTTCGGCAAAGAAAATGCATCGCAATTCGAGTTCGGATACCGCGGAACATTTAATAATTTCAATACCGATTTCGATTTCGGGGTTTTGGAAAATGGTGTTTTGGATAGCAACCCCAATTTCAGCAACGAATTGAATTATAAGGAATACGTAAATGCCTTGTACACCCAACTGGGAAGTAAATTTGGAAAATTTAATCTGTTGGGCGGTTTGCGCATGGAAGCTTCGGATATCGGCGTTGAACTCGTCGATACCGATGAGGTCACCAACAAAAAATACACCGATTGGTTTCCGTCTTTGTTTTTGGGATATGAGTTTTCCGAAACAGAGCAGCTTACCCTAAGTTACAGCAGAAGGCTTCGACGCCCGAGATCTCGGTTTATCAATCCTTTTCCTTCAAGGTCGAGCAATACCAACCTTTTTCAAGGAAATCCCGACTTAGATCCCACCTATACCGACGCCTATGATTTCGGTTACTTGAAACGATGGGATAAAATTACTTTCAACACCTCTATTTATTTTAACAATTCAACAGGAGTATTTCAATTTATAACCCAAGAAACGGGAGACTTTGTACGTATTGAAAATCCCGGATTTGACGCTACGCTACCAATAGGTCCCGATAACTTGGAGACCATTGACATTCCGGTACAGGCAAGAACGCCAATCAATTTGGCCAACGACAAACGCTACGGTCTAGAGTTTACCACCACCTATACCCCAAAGCGGAATTGGCGCATTACCTGGAACCTGAATCTCTTTCAACAACAATTGCGAGGGGATTATACCTATGAGAATTCCCAAGGTGAGGAAATCATTCAAAATTTCGATGCGGATAACCTTACCTGGTTTACCCGTGTAAGTGCCAAAATACCTTTACCGGGAAAAATCGACTTTCAGACCAATCTGTTTTATCGCGGACCCACAAAAGATGCCCAAACCAATAGGAAAGGTATCTTGAGTACAAACCTCGCCTTTAGCAAAGACGTGATTAAAGATAAGGCAACGCTTTCCTTAAATGTAAGCGATTTGTTCAATAGTCGAAAACGACGTAGCGAAATCAGGACGGAGAATATCGCGAGCTATAGCGAATTTCAGTGGAGAGTTCGCCAGATTAACTTGTCGTTCCTATACCGGTTCAATCAAAAGAAAAATGAAAGAGGAGACCGGCAAAGAGGTGGTGGAGATGATGATTTCGAAGAAGAAGGCTAGTAAAAAAAACACTTATGAACTAAAAAGGAGCCGATTGGCTCCTTTTTGTTATGTGTTTCGCCGGGCTTGTTTTGCCTTGCGTCTTTCTTTGAATTGTTCTATAAGGTTACCGAACAACCAGTAGGGTATAACGAAAGTCAACAAGAAAATCATCAGCCAAAAACCTATGGTGAGAATTGTTAAAAACGCTAAAAATCCTAAATACTGGTCGAAATCGAACATTGTTTACCTATTTACATTACAAAGATACTTTGAAAAATGGAAAACCTGCAAACGAATCGAACAAAATTTATAGCGCAACGGAGTAAAATTTAGGTAGAATTGATGATCACATCGACGCAAGGAAGCATCTTGACATGACTTATCCACAGATAAGCATTCAGCCAAAAGCCGACGAAAAGTAAAAAAGTATTGACACGGTTCGTATTTTATTCCGCTCTAGGGGATAAGCACAATAGCACTTTCCCTAATGCAAACCGTTCTGCAATGGCTGCCCAACCTCCTATTTTTTTCGATGTACCTATACTCACTGCATAAATGTTCACAATTCATTCGAGGCTTATCGGATAACTCCAATATATATGTGGTTTTTAGCCCTACCGGCAATTTTCGATACACTTCCGTAGAATACCTTATAAAACTTCGCTGAACCATCAGGAATTCTTGACAAAGTCTTAACTTTATATGCTTAATCAATTGCAGGTTTATGGAATATCGAATAGAAAAAGATACAATGGGCGAGGTAAAAGTGCCCTCGGAAAAATATTGGGGTGCCCAAACCGAGCGTTCCCGAAACAATTTTAAAATAGGTCCAGCGGCGTCAATGCCCATGGATGTGGTCTATGGTTTTGCTTATTTAAAAAAGGCTGCTGCCTATACCAATTGTGAACTAGGTGTGCTAGCGGAAGAAAAACGGGACCTCATAACACAGGTTTGCGATGAAATTCTCGACGGGAAGTTGGATGATCAATTTCCTTTGGTCATTTGGCAAACGGGTTCAGGTACCCAAAGCAATATGAACGTTAACGAGGTCATTGCGAACAGGGCACATGAAATAGCGGGAAAAAAAATAGGTCAAGGGGAAAAGACCATCCAGCCCAATGATGATGTGAACAAATCACAATCGTCGAACGATACTTTTCCAACAGGAATGCATATCGCTGCCTACAAAAAAATCATGGAGACTACCGTGCCTGGTGTAACCCAATTAAGGAATACGCTACATCAAAAAGCCCAAGAATTTAAAAATGTTGTCAAAATAGGCCGTACCCACTTGATGGATGCCACTCCCCTAACCCTTGGTCAGGAATTTTCAGGTTACGTATCGCAACTAGACCATGGCCTGAAAGCCTTAAACAATACCATGGATCATCTGTCTGAATTGGCATTGGGCGGTACGGCGGTCGGTACCGGACTGAATACCCCAAAGGGTTATGATGTTTTGGTCGCCAAGTACATTGCCGAATTTACAGGGCTTCCGTTTAAGACCGCGGCCAACAAATTTGAGGCCTTGGCAGCCCATGATGCAATTGTTGAAAGTCACGGTGCGCTAAAGCAGTTGGCGGTATCCTTGAATAAAATTGCGAACGATATTCGCATGATGGCCTCGGGGCCACGTTCGGGAATCGGAGAAATTACGATTCCGGCCAACGAGCCAGGAAGCTCTATTATGCCCGGAAAAGTCAACCCTACCCAATGCGAAGCCTTGACCATGGTGTGTGCCCAAGTGATGGGCAATGACGTTGCCGTTACCATAGGTGGTACACAGGGACATTACGAACTGAACGTGTTCAAACCCATGATGGCAGCGAATATTCTGCAGTCGGCCCAATTACTGGGTGATGCCTGTATAAGTTTTGAGGAGCATTGTGCGAACGGTATTGAACCCAATCAAGAGGTGATTACCCAATTACTCAATAATTCGCTAATGTTGGTTACGGCATTAAACACTAAAATCGGTTATTACAAAGCCGCCGAAATCGCGAATACTGCCCATAAGAATGGAACGACACTAAAAGAAGAAGCGGTCAATCTGGGCTATGTAACGGCCGAAGACTACGATGCATGGGTAAAACCTGAAAATATGGTCGGGTCACTTAAATAGCGTAGTACTTACTTCGAAAGTTCACGAGATCGCTTCCATGAATTATAATTTGTAGGCATCCCCGGCGGAGGTCGGGCCTTCTGAAGTGATAAAATCACCCCCTATTACTGGGCTCCTATGAAATCGGTCCTTTAGACAGAACGTGCCTATGAATCAATAATCCATTGTTCTTTTACTGTCAAATGGTTAAAAACTGAAACTCTTGCACCAAAAACGCATTTTTGAACTAGCGTAGCGTTGTATAAGGCCAATGAAAAAAGGGAACGATCTCGTAAGATAAGTCCCCTTTTATAGTTAATGGATAGTGAGTGTTCCTATTTCAAGGTAAACTTATTGGTACCCAACAAGGTTAATTTGTTGTCATAGATATTTACCATGTAATTTCCTTTTTGGAAATCGCCTGCAGGCTTACCAATATAGTCGCAAACATCCAACGCTTTATTCTCGTAGTAGAAGTTTGTTCCTTTGCTGTAGGTTACCGATGCACCAGCATCGTTTGTCTTAGAATAGCTTTCACCTAAGACATTACCTTGTGGGTCAAGAACTTCTAAATAAAACTCTCTATCTCCAGCTTCTGCAATGACATTGTTGGCTACGGTAAAACATACTTTCAGTTTATCGGTACGTTTCGCCCTAGACGTAGAAGACAATTTACCACTACCCCTCTCTTTAACGGCATCAAGCGTAAAAGAAACGATATTCAAAGCAGAACCTTTTTCAACAACATCGGCCAACTGCGTATTTTGAACAACGAGTGAATCATTGAAAACTGTTTGTTTTTCCAATTCAACATACGTACTATCACGTTGCATAGCGATCATGGTATTCGACGTGGTCAAAGAATCGACTTGTCTCAACAACTGCTCTCTTTCGGCTTTAAGCACACTAACCTGTCTTCTGTAACGGGAAAGAGAGGAAATATCGGCCTTCATTGTTTTTACAGAATCGAGATACTTGGCGATATTGTCCCTAGCCTCGACCAACTCTTCGTTAGTTGCGTTGCTTTCCAAAATTGCCTTGTCGTACTCAGACTTCAGACTATTCAAATCCTCAACGACCAATTGCTTTTCCTGCGTAAGGGCGTTGGTCGTTTTCTTTTTGTCCTGATAAAGACTAACGGTATAGATTATCGTACCCAAAAGCACGACACCCAGCAAGCCCGCTAAAACTTTTAATCCGTTGTTATTTTTTGTTTCAGTCATAATGCTTAATAATTAAGTTCTTTTTAAAAAAGTGTTTGTTTGTATCGCTTTATATACGGAGATGTCACATATTTAGATTTTTTAGCTAGAAAAAAGTGGCTCCAACTCCCAGAATATCATAACTTTAATTCTGCTTTTTTTAATTTCATTCTATATGGCAATCGATATTATTCCTTTTGAACCCCGATATGCTAGCACTTTCAAGGATTTGAACGTTGCTTGGCTGAATGAATACTTTTATGTGGAGCCCAAGGATGAGATTTTATTAAAAAATTGCGAAGAAGCCATCATTGATACTGGCGGATACATCTTTTTTGCACGTTATGAGGATGCTACCGTAGGCTGTTTTTCCTTTATTAAATTGGATGGATCTTGTTATGAATTAGGCAAAATGGCCGTCGACAAGGAGTATCAAGGCTTACGAATCGGCCAAGAATTAATGGAATTCGCCGTATCTTTCGCAAAAGAAAAATCGTGGGAAAAACTGGTCCTTTATTCCAGCACCAAATTGCCGACCGCCCTTCATATTTATCGAAAATATGGTTTTAAGGTGGTTGAATTGGAAAAAGACCTGCCTTATGCCCGAAGTGATATTAAAATGGAACTTTTAATTCATAACTAAAACAAATTTCACCATGAAACGATTACTACTATTATTAATAGGATGTATACTGGTGCAGGCGTGTAAAGAGGAACCAAAAAAAGCACCGACTTCAGAAACCGTAGCCGAGGCCTCCTCCACCGTTGAAGCAAACGAAATGAAAATAATACCTATTTCACATGCCACCTTGATTTTAGAATGGAATGATAAGACTATTTATATCGACCCGGTTGGTGGCGCTGAAGCATTTGAAGGCCAAAAACAGGCTGATTTGATATTGATTACCGATATTCATGGCGACCATTTCAGTGTTGAGACCTTGGCGGCGCTGAACACGGAAAAAGCGAAAATTATCCTTCCCCAGGCCGTTGCCGACAAAATGCCGGAAAGCTTTGTACCGCAGATAGATGTGCTGGATAATGGTGACTCCAAAGAACGTTACGGTATTACCATTGAGGCTATTCCCATGTACAACTTACGGGAAGAAGCCTTGAAATTCCATACCAAGGGCCGTGGTAATGGCTATGTTCTCAATATGGGGAATCAACGCATCTACATCTCAGGAGATACAGAGGATATTCCCGAAATGAGGTCTTTACAAAACATCGACAAGGCCTTTGTTTGTATGAATCTCCCCTACACCATGACCGTAGAAAGTGCGGCGGACGCCGTTTTGGAATTTCAACCCAAACAAGTGTATCCATATCATTACAGAGGCAAGCCCGATGTTAGTGACGTAGCCAAATTTAAATCGCTTGTAAATGCCGATGATAAGGGTATCGAAGTCGTACAATTGGATTGGTACCCCAATGATGACTTTTAAGTTCAGTCATCTCTAAATTCACCGCTTTTCGTATCGTTTGGTTCTAGAAGGTCCCACCTATTTCCATAAAGGTCTTCGAACACTGCCACCGTACCATAATCCATCTTAATCGGGGGTCTAACAAAATCGATATTTCTAGCGATCATACGATGGTAATCCCTCCATAAATCATCGGTATATAAGAATAGAAACACCCTACCACCCGCCTGATTCCCAATATGTGCTTTTTGTTCTTTAGTAACCGCTTTGGCCAGTAGCAGAGAACACTCTTTTGCTCCCGGTGGCGCGACTATCACCCAGCGTTTGCCTTTACCTAGGTTTTCATCCCTGAGTAAGGTGAAATCCAATTTTTCGGTATAAAAAGCAATCGCCTCGTCATAATCCTTGACCACTATGGCGATATGTGCGATGCTTTGCTTCATCATGAGGTGGGAATATACAACACCGATACAATCGCAAGTTTGTTAGTACCATGCTACGGAATCAAAAAAGTAAAAAACTTAGCATGCATATTCAATCGAATCTTTGCTAGGCTATCGAATCAATTTTTTGTATTTGATGCGCTTCGGAACAAGGTCTCCCCCAAGACGTTTCTTTTTATTTTCCTCATAGTCCGAAAATGATCCTTCGAAGAAATAGACCTGCGAATCACCTTCGAAAGCCAAAATATGCGTACAGACACGGTCTAAAAACCATCTGTCGTGCGAAATGATCACCGCGCAGCCCGCAAAATTTTCAAGACCTTCTTCCAACGCCCTTAAGGTATTGACATCCAAATCATTCGTAGGCTCATCCAAAAGTAGTACATTGCCTTCTTCTTTTAATGTCATGGCCAAATGCAGGCGATTGCGCTCGCCACCGGAAAGCATGCTCACCTTTTTGTTCTGTTCGCTTCCCGAAAAATTGAAACGGCTTAGATAGGCACGGGAATTCACCTGGCGACCACCCATCATTACCAATTCCTGTTCATCACTAAAATTTTGCCATATGGTTTTGTCCAAATCGATATTTGAGTGACTTTGATCTACATAAGCGATTTTGGCCGTGTCTCCAACGGTAAACGAACCACTATCGGGTGTCTCCTCGCCCATAATCATTCTAAAAATCGTTGTCTTTCCCGCACCATTGGGGCCTATGATTCCCACGATACCAGCTTGGGGTAATTTAAAATTCAAGTCTTCATAAAGCAATTTATCATCGTATGCTTTACTGATTCCCGTTGCTTCCAATACATTGGTCCCCAGTCGAGGTCCGTTCGGGATGTAAATTTCCAATTTCTCATCGAGCTGCTTTTGGTCTTGGCTCAACAGCTTGTCGTAATTCTTTAAACGCGCTTTCTGTTTCGTCTGCCTACCCTTGGCGCCTTGCCGCACCCATTCCAACTCGCGCTCCAATGTTTTCTGCCGCTTTGAGGCCGTTTTACTTTCCTGCGCCAAGCGCTTTGCCTTCTGGTCGAGCCAGCTGGAATAGTTCCCTTTCCAAGGAATACCCTCACCGCGATCCAACTCAAGTATCCACCCGGCTACGTTATCCAAGAAATACCTATCGTGGGTTACTGCGATGACGGTGCCTTTGTAACCGGCCAAATGATGTTCCAACCAATGCACCGACTCGGCGTCCAAGTGGTTGGTGGGCTCGTCGAGCAGTAAAACCTCCGGTTCTTGTAATAACAAGCGGCATAAAGCCACCCTTCTTCGTTCTCCACCGGAAAGTACTCCTATCTTTTTATCTGAATCCGGAGTGCGCAACGCATCCATTGCAATCTCAAGCTTGGTATCCAACTCCCAGGCGTTCGAGGCATCGATTTTATCTTGAAGGACCGCCTGTTTATCCATCAACTTCTGCATCTTTTCCGCATCTTCATACACTTCCGGTAGCCCGAACATATCGTTTATTTTATTGTATTCGTCCAAAATCGCTACTGTTTCGGCGACACCTTCTTTTACAACTTCCAAGACCGTTTTATGTTCATCGAGCTGCGGTTCCTGTTCCAAGTACCCTACATTGTAACCCGGCGAGAATACCACATCGCCTTGGAAGTTCTTATCAACACCTGCTATGATTTTCAATAGGGTAGATTTTCCCGAGCCGTTCAACCCAAGAATACCGATTTTTGCCCCGTAGAAGAAACTGAGGTAAATATTTTTTAAAACAGGGGTATTGGCCGTTTTATAGGTTTTAGTAACTCCTGACATGGAGAAAATGACCTTTTTATCGTCAGACATTTATTTTTTGCTTTTTGATTAGTACTAGTTGTATGATTCGCGGATTGGAACGTGGAAGAATTTCCGCCAAATTTATCTTGATTTTCAATATGGCAAGCGTCCTTAACTAGACCCGCCCCTTAAGCGCATTGAATACCCAAGCAATGGCAAAGAACCCAATACCTACAGAGGCAAAGCCCCATCCGGCCACGTCATCATATCTAAAAGCCCCTAGGGCAATAAGGGCAAGACCGACGACTATCATAATGAAAGTGGCCCAGGCGAGTACGGTATTTTTGTTCATTCCCATGTTCAGTCTTTTTTGGTTAGTTTGGATTTTCGGTGATACCAAATATCGTAAAAATCAAAGGATTTACCGATGGAAAAGAGCAACTTTATGCCATTGCTACAAGTGAACCCTTAGCGGAAGGTTTCAATCCGATTATACCTGTAAAAAAATCTTTCCATAGGTTGTACCAGGCTGCCTACTGAAAGGTTAAATCCAGATTAACATGCAAATATTATTCAAAGGGAAATGTAATACCTCCTTGACGGCGCACCTCGTCCATTAGTGTTATTAAATCGATACTATTCTGGTGGCTCCATAATTCACTTTGCAATTTGCCTTCTCGCAGGCACCGATGCACCTCATCGATTTCATGAGTATAGCCTTTTCCAAGGGTCGGTAGGTCGTAGCGTTTCTCTGTTTCGGCGATATGACTTACGAACCCTTGTGTTTCGTGCCACCGGGAGTCGATAAAAATCTCCCCTTTACTTCCGGAAATTTCCGCCCTCATTTCCGATTTGGAGGTGAGGCCACTGTACAGGATTGCCTGTGCCCGGTCGTATTGAAAAATCATGGACGTCTGTACCTCGGCGCCGGTTTTGTACAGATTGGAGGTAGCCAAAATTCGTTCAGGTTTTCCTAAAATCAGATAGGCAAGGAATATCGGGTATATTCCGATATCTAAAATGGAACCTCCTGCGAGTTCAGGATTTAATAGCCTTCCTTTCTCATCCCTGTCCAAAGAATAGAAAGCAAAATCGGCATGCAAATAGCTGACCTGACCGATTACGCCGTCATCAACCAGCTGTTTGATTTTTCTGATGGATGGATTAAAGCGGCTCCATAATGCCTCCATCAGGAAAACTTTGTTTTCAGCGGCGACCCTCAGCATTTTTTTTACTTGGGACAGATTGATGCCCACTGGTTTTTCACAAAGAATATGCTTGCCGCTTTTCATCGCCTTTATCGCCCACTCCATATGTCCGGTATGGGGGGTCGCAATGTAAATAACATCGACTTTGTCGGAAACCAATAATTCCTCATAGCTGCCAAAGGCGAATTCCGCATTGTATTCGTCGGCAAACTCCCTAGCTCTCTCCAAGTTCCTGGAGGCAACTGCGGTCAGGCGCCCGTCCCTTACTAAAGCCAGGTCTTTCGTGAAACTGTGAGCGATTCTCCCAGGGCCTAAAATTCCCCAACGTATTGTTTCCATCATAATCCATCGATTTTGTGTCGAGTGTTCCTCGATATCCGATTGACCGCTAAAGTAGTATTTTACGCGATAATCAAGATTCAAGTGCTCCGAATCTTGCCGTAACACGTCAATTTTTTTTCTTTTTCCAAGGATTCGCATGCTTGCCCCGGGGTCGTTTACTGCTTATCTTTATGCTCTAATTCAGAAGAACACCCTAAATGGATATCAAATTCAATAAAAACGAGGACCACAATAAAATGATGCTTTCCGAGCTGCGCAAACGTTTGGCGAAAGTAAAACTTGGTGGTGGCCAACTGCGTTTGGATAAGCAAAAGGCACAGGGCAAAATGACGGCACGGGAACGTATCGACTATTTGCTTGATGAGAAGAAAGACAGTATCGAAATCGGAGCCTTTGCCGGCGATGGTATGTACGAGGAGCATGGCGGTTGCCCATGTGGAGGGGTTGTCGTCAAAATTGGCTCTGTTCAGGGTAAACAGTGTATCGTTGTTGCTAATGATGCCACCGTTAAAGCCGGAGCTTGGTTTCCCATTACCGGAAAAAAGAATTTAAGGGCTCAGGAAATCGCCATAGAAAACAGACTGCCGATCATTTATCTGGTCGATAGCGCCGGCGTGTATTTGCCTTTGCAAGACGAGATTTTCCCCGATAAGGAACACTTCGGACGTATTTTCCGAAATAACGCTGTCATGAGCAGTTTGGGAATTACCCAAATCGCTGCTGTTATGGGAAGCTGCGTGGCCGGAGGTGCCTATCTGCCCATTATGAGCGACGAGGCCTTAATAGTAGACAAAACAGCTAGTATTTTTCTGGCGGGGAGTTATTTGGTAAAAGCCGCGATTGGTGAGAGCGTAGATAATGAAACGTTGGGTGGCGCAACAACGCATTGCGAAGTAAGCGGGGTAACCGATTACAAGGCGAAAGATGATGCCGATGCACTCGATAAAATCAAGAATATCGTGGATAAAATCGGTGATTTTGATAAAGCCGGATACAATCGTAAAAAGGCGGCAAAGCCAAATAAAAATCAAGAAGATATTTATGGTCTCCTCCCCGCCTCCCGTTCTGATCAGTACGATATGCTCGAAATTATCGAGCGAATGGTCGATGAATCGAAATTCGAACAGCACAAAGAAGGTTATGGAAAAACAATATTGACCGGCTATGCCCGAATTGACGGGTGGGCAGTAGGTATTGTCGCCAACCAAAGAAAAGTAGTAAAAACAGCAAAAGGCGAAATGCAGTTCGGAGGCGTCATTTATTCCGATTCTGCCGACAAGGCAACCCGCTTTATCGCCAATTGTAATCAGAAGAAGATACCCCTTGTTTTCTTACAGGATGTTACCGGATTTATGGTGGGGAGTAAGAGCGAGCATGGCGGTATTATTAAAGATGGTGCCAAAATGGTTAATGCGGTGAGCAATTCGGTAGTTCCCAAGTTTACCGTGGTTATCGGCAACAGTTACGGCGCAGGCAACTATGCCATGTGCGGTAAGGCCTATGACCCTAGGTTGATTGTGGCTTGGCCCAGTGCTGAACTGGCCGTGATGAGCGGAAATTCGGCTGCCAAAGTGCTGCTTCAAATCGAAAAATCCTCACTCAAAAAGAAAGGTGAAACAATTACGGAAGCAAAAGAAACCGAGCTTTTCCAAAAAATAAAACAACGCTACGATAACCAAATATCGCCGTACTATGCGGCCTCCCGCATTTGGACCGATGCCATAATCGACCCTCTGGATACCAGAAAATGGATTTCGATAGGAATCGAGGCTGCGAATCATGCACCTATTACGAAGGACTTTAATTTAGGCGTTTTGCAGGTATAGCGTTATTCTCGTTCCAAATTCACGTTCACGGTAGTTTTTTCCAACAATTCTATGGTGAGTTCTTTCATTCCAGGAGCTTCGTAGACTAGAATGTCCATTGGATTGGCCTCTATAAGATATCTACCACTCTCATTGGTAGCAACTTCCCCCCCTGTTGATACATTTGTGATTTTAACATTGGTTTGTGGTCGCCCTGCAAAAAAAACAAAGCCGGAAACATTCCGTGCAGCTATTCCTGTCTCTCGCTCTTGCGCTTCCTTCTTCGATTTTGGCCTCTTTTTGGAATAATACGTGGTTACTAACGAGTACGCCATCGCCACATCTTCCAATCGCTCCCATGCACCCTGACTGGCATATTTGCGGTAGGAATCGGTATAGGAATTATCACTTGCGGCTAATATCAAATTGATTTTCTCGGTGCCATAGACTTTTAAAAGTTCAAGGCTAATAATAAAATCATCCGTTACATAGATGTCGAAAGGATCCAAGTCTATTTCGCAGTTACCTCGTTTTTTTTTAATTGTATATAAAATTTCCTTTTTTGAGGTGTTGAGATTTGTTAGAGGAAAGTTTCGATCACCATCTTGGTCATAGATATTTATCCGTACCAAAACACTATCCGAAGGGTTCCCCATAACATCGAAATTGAACTGCTCGAGCCTTCGTAGTCCCTTTTTTACCTTTATCTTAGTTGCTAGCTCACCACCAAGGGCCACATTGTCAGACCAATACCCAAAAAATTTTGAGCCTTTGCTCATATAACCTATACGTTTTTCAACAGGAAATCCTCCGGTATTGGTAACAACTACTTCATTTAGTTCAAGCAGTTCCGGTTGCATAGCGACTGGTGGATATTCATTAAAAGCAAAAACTAGATCTGGAACAGCGTATTTTATTGTCCTATACCCTAATGCTGAAAGGATCAAGGTATCTTTTTCAGTATACTTTTCCGGATTAATTTCTAAATGGAAGATGCCCTCTTCATCACTGACCGTTCCGATGCCTTTGCCAACGATACCAATGTTCACATAAGGCACGATTTCATTAGTTTTCGCGTCGATAACAACGCCTTTATAATCTTTCTGGGCATGTCCGCACAGGGTGGACAAAAACAAACAAGCTATAGAAACTGAAGATTTTGCATTCATCTATTCTTAATTAGATGCAATGATACTTGCATTCGAAACTTTGAACCATTGCTGATTCACAATTCTTAGACTCATTTTGAACAATTTGGTCTCCTTGCGCTGGCTGGCACTACCGTAGTTATGATAAATGGTAGCCTTAATGTAGGTAGGCGTAAGGCTCTTATTTCCTAAGTACTTTATGTTGGCCATCCACGTACCGCGTAGGGTATCGTCAATCAAGTACTCCTCACTGGAATAGCCACTCAGCTTTTCATTTTTGATTCGCTCAGCATCCGCAACCAACGAATGCTCGGATTTAAAATACTGGTTTTCGGGATTAACGAACTGTAGTTCGAACTCGGCTTCGCTATCGTTCCATTCGAAGACCAGTCGCGTGCCAGTGAAATCCTCATCAAGAATGAAATTTTTAAGTTCCTTTCTTGAGAGAATCTTTCTACCTTTTAAGGATACTAAATTGTTTAGTTCCCTATCGATCATATGGGTGAATACTTTTCCATCAGCCCTTAAGAACCCTTCTTCTAAAAGATAACCATACCGAGCATAAATAGATGCCGCCTTTTGGTAGTCCGCTACTTCACGATAACTGTTCCCCAAATCCATATACGACTGGGCATAGTTCGGTCTTAGGATAAAAATTTCCTTATAGATTTCATGTGCTTTTGAGAATCTTTCCTGACTATCATAATAATACGCCAAAGCCTTTAAAGCTATCGGGTTTTCACAAAATATCCCAAAATTATCTTGAATTATACTGTCGGCAAATGCTATGTTTTTCCATTTGCTCGAAAAATAATCATAGGCATCCAAAACATAATGAAACGAGTTTCCTTGCGTATTTATTTGCTTTCGATATAAGTCAATGGCCTGTTCTTCGCTACCGACATTTCGTAATTGTAATACATAGGTGGAAACATCATTTTCGGTATCGTTTTTAGTCAACACTTCGTCGGCGTCGTAAAAATTATTTCGCAATCGTGCAAGATCCATTGGGATTTGAGAATCATTCTTGGCATAGACCGCACCCTTGGTGTTGATTAAAATTACTCCACCATTACCCTGAAACCCATATTTATTGGTAGCGCCAAGGCCTGAGATTATTGCAATACGTTCAATGTTTTCAACTTGAATGAAAGTCGGTGTTGTGGTAAATACCAAGCCATCAACATCATAAATTGCGGGAGCGAACCCAATACCTGCTGCTCCTCTTAGATACACATTTGGCTCTAAAGGGCTATTTGCTAAACGTTCAACGCGTAGACCAGGAAACCGACCAATTAACGCACTTACGAAGTCGATACCTCCAACGGGAAGCTCTTTCCCCTGTATTATCTTCATGCTATAATTAGTGCGTTCCTTATCGATAATGCCGAAAGCGGTATTAATCAAGTTCTTGTTCAAATAGTAGTCCTCACGTAGTTGTTTTTGCGTTTTCCGTACCCTTTTGGTTACTACTACCTCGTCTAATTTATTCACCTCTGCGTTCATGGCGACATTCAGAATACGCGTGACATCCTCTACTACTATTTCTGTGGTACGCATGCTCGGATAGGAAAAGACCAATATTTCTCCGACTTGTACATCAATACTATAATTCCCCTCCAAGTCTGTTTTAACGATACTTTCTGTACCTGAAACGGCGACATCTGCATTCACAAGGGGCGTATTGAGGTATTGCACTTTTCCTTTTACCGTTTTAACGGTTTCTTGGGCGAAACCCGACGGGTAGGATAATAGTATCAATAGAAATAAGTATAAGTATTTCATGGACGTGTTTTATAAAGTTTTCAAAGGATTTTTAATTGGAAACAATGGTACTGGCATTCGAAACTTTAAACCATTGCTGGTTTACATTTCTTAGGCTCATCTTAAAGAGTTTTATCTCCTTTCGCTGGCTGGCACTGCCGTAGTTGTGATAGATGGTGGCCTTGATATAAGTTGGCGTAAGGCTCTTATTCCCAAGATATTTCACGTTGACCATCCATGTACCACGCAAGGTATCGTCTATCAGGTATTCCTCACTGGAATAACCGCTCAACTTTTCATTTTTGATTCGTGCGGCATCGGCCACCAACGAATGCTCCGACTTGAAATATTTATTTTCCGGGTTCACGAACTGTAGTTCGAACTCGGCCTCGCTATCGTTCCATTGGAAGACCAATCGAGTCCCGTTGAATTCCTCGTCCAGTATAAAGTTCTTCAGTTCTTTTCTCGAAAGTATCTCTTTACCTTTTAGCGAAACCAGATTGTTGAGTTCCCGGTCGATGATATTGGTAAACATTTTTCCTTCGGCCCGCAGAAAGCCCTCTTCCAAAAGGTACCCGTAACGCGCATATATCGATGCCGCTTTCTGATAATCTCCCACTTCGCGGTAGCTGTTGGCCAAATCCATATATGATTGGGCATAGTTGGGACGTAGCATGAACACCTCTTTATAGATGTTGTGGGCCATTTCATAACGCCCTTGTGCCTGATATAGAAAGGCTAGGGCTTTCATGCCTGGAGCGTTATCCCTAAAAAGGAAAAAATTCTCGTCGATTATTTCATCGGCGAAGTTGTTATTACCCCATCTTTCCGAAAAATGGCGATATGCATCCAGGACATAGTATATAGAGTTTCCGTAGGCCGCAATTTGTTCTCTATATAGCGTTTTAGCCTCCTCTTCTGACTTTGCAGTACGAAGCACGGCCAGATAGCTAGCCTCATTCTTCTCCGCTTGGGTTGCAGTAAGTGCGTCATTTTCGAAGTTGTTGTTACGAAGCTTGGCTTGATCAAAAGTTTTGTTGTCAGCATCCGTATTGAAAAAATTACCGGTTTTGGTGTTGATAACGATTACCCCTCCATTAGCTTTACCACCATATTTAGTTAACGCTCCCAGACCAGGAATGACGGCTAGCCGATAAACATTCGCAACATCAAAACTTCTTAAGAAATTAGCCGTATCCGCTATGACCACACCATCAACATCCAAAATCGCCGGAAATAGTCCCATAGATTGACCCCGCAAATAAATATCCCCGTTTGGGGCTACTTTGATACCAGGGAATCGATATTGCATCGCTGTACCTAGATTGGTATTTATCAATGGTATTTCCTCGCCTTCAATTATACGAACTGCAAAACTCGTCACGTCCCCATCCAAAATACCAAAAGCAGTATTGATCAACTGAGGGTTCGACCGATACTCCGCTTGCAATTCTTTCTGTGATTTCAACACCGTCTTTTCTACAACGACCTCGTCGAGCTGATTGACTTCCGGCGTCATTTCAAGATTTAAAATCTTTGTAACATCTTCTACAATGATTTCCATATCCCGCATGCTAGGGTACGAGAAAACCAGAACATCACCCGGTTCGGCACTGATTTCATACTTGCCGTCCATCTTGGTCTTTATAATTTCACCTGATCCTGAAATAGTAATTTCGGCATTGGCCAAAGGGGTATCTAAATACGATATCTTACCTTTAATTTTTTGGGTGGACTCCTGTGCAAAAAGCGTTGCACATGACAACATTAGTACTAGTAAGGGGTACAATTTTTTCATAATGGACGTATTAAATGTTCTTTATTTAAACCCTCAAAAAATATACCATTTTCGTGTTTTTTTTCCATTTTAATTAACAACAACTTCGGTGATAGGTAGTTTTTGATTGCTTTTTGTAAAATGTATCCAAATTTGTCTTTTGGATTGTGAGGGGTACCCAAAATTTTGATAAAGTGTACATAATATCACGAATGGGTCGCTATTTTGTCGGTCTAGATTCCCTAAATACTCGGCATTGATTTTCCATTTCCCCTTCAAATCATCATAAATCTCAAATTCTTCCATCGCGAAACCCAATTGAATCTCATCCTTGATTCGTTGCCCATCTGCGGCATTGGTATGCTCCCAATTAAAGAACCGATTTTGTGGATTTACAAATTGAATATTGAATTCGGATGCACTATTGTTCCATTGCAGCACCAATCGCGTATTCATTTTTTCGTTGGTAAAATACCTATTGTCGATTCCGTTCGTTTGAAGACTTCCTTTCTTCGTAAAAAGCAGGTTCTTCAAATCCCTGTCCAGCGTCTTGGTCATATTCGAAACATTCAACGAACCATACGCACCCCCTTTGGCCAATGTTGATAGTTGTTCCAATCCTTCCTGATACTCACCCTTTTCTATAGACATGGCCGCTTCTACGTAATAGGGTTCTATCGCCAATGGAGACCGGTTATGCTGTTCTTGATTGAATAGTCTAGCCAAATCAAAATCCGATAAGTACCGAAACGCGAGCGCTACCGTTTTAAGAGCCGTTTCGCTCTTTGGATTCAATTCGCAAAGATTGGAGATGATACGTTTTGCCAACATCGGGTCTTTATCCTTGAAATATGAGAAGCTATCCAAATAAAAAGCAGTATCCTCTTCGTTAAAATTTCTGAGCATCAAATATTTCTCGTATGCCTCATCAAAACTCGTGGTACCTTTCAATGCATTTAATACTGCAGAATTAGAGCCGCTCATTTTTGTGTTCGGATCGTAGATATTATTCTGAATCAATGCCCTATCGCTATTTTCCGAATCTACTTTTTTACCTCTTGCCGCAACTTTGGTCGTAATTAGGATGACCCCATTGTTCCCTAAGGTACCGTATCGGTTCGTGGCGGCATAACCCTTAAGCACCGTAATACTGGCCACGCTTTCGGGATCTATAAATCCTGCGCTCGCTCCAAAACCATTGTCGCGTGAAGAATCGGACTGTTGGGTAGGTACCCCATCAACAACGATAAGACCGTAATTATTACCTAACAATGAGGTATTCGTGCGCATGGTTACCTTGGTCAAATCTTGGTCTGCGCCGATATTGACATTTGAGAATTTGTTCTGCACGGAACGGGATACGTCAGTGGTAATCGCATTGATGTCCTCATCTTCTATCGATTGAACAGCATAACCAACTTTTTCTTTGTTCTCAATACCATAACCCGTAACAACTTCCTCGTTGCTTGCGGTCGTTATTCGATTCTCCGTTACCACCACTTCGTCTAAAGTAGTGACGTTCCCCTCAAGGAAGATATTGAGGTTATCACTGAAATACCCTACGGGTACCATTTTTAATGCCTTGTTCTCCTTACTGCTGAAAAGGATGGAATCGCCCGGTACCGCAGGCAGATTGAACTTACCATTATCATCAGGCTTAAACACCTTGTCTTTGCCTTTTATTCGAATTTCTACGTTCGCTGTTGGTATATTATCCACATAAATAACTCCCGAAATCGGTTCAAGGGTCTGGATATTTTTTTCTGGAGTCGAATTAAAGTTTTCAGGTAACATAGCCGCAAAATCCATTAGCCTCGCCCTTCCTATCAAGGCGGCGTTTTTTAAGAATTTTTCATCGCGGTCAGGTACACTATTAATGACAAAATTTCCTTTTTTAAGGGGAAGGTTTTCTTCAGTTATTATCCGATTCCCATCCGTAAAAAAGTATACCTTATCGTATTTAATTTTATCCTCTAACCCACTGTAGACCGTGGCGCCATCCAACTTAGCCGCGACCAATTCGGCCTTTAAAGCGGTCCAGTCCCCATCAGATATCTTAAATTCCTTTTCTTCTACAGTTACATTGAACAATAACAATTGAACGGTTTGGTCAGGGGTCCTTTCAAAAATTTTATCCAACAATTCGAATTCTTGATCAAGATTTCTCTCTCGCATTGAAAAGGAGGTATCCCAGCAAATAGTGCTCGTCCCATCAACCTTATCCTGAGCAGCAACTAGTTGTATAAGAAGGGTGAAAAGCAGAAAAACTCGAAGTTTCATAAAATCATAGTTAATTTTTAATTCCCTTGCTGTTCTTTGATTCGTGGAATCAATAACAACTCCGTTTGTCGTCCGTTTACGTACCGAAAACTATCCTCACCAAAGAAACCAGCTTCTTCCAGCATAATACGGATGTCCCTTTTCCACTCGGGAATCGTAATGGTCGTATTTAATTCAATTGCATAGACCGTATTCGGATTTAATGGGTAGCTCTCACCATCATCCTTCATAACGCCACCTTGGCTATCCCACATGCCAATGGTCGTTCCTGCGGAATGGCCGTACAAGCCCAAAGGGTGCGTATAAATGGAAGGACGCAGGCCCGCAGCCTTGGCCTCCTGTAATGATTTGGCTAAAATTTCGTTTCCCGTTCTTCCGGCTACCATGTTCTGGGTAAGGAAATCCTGCACGCGATTGCCATCCCTTAAACCCTGGATCAAATAATCTGGAGCCGACTCTTCCTCAGGTCGCAGTACGTAAGCCAATTCTTGGCAATCGGTATTCAAGCGCAAGTAGGTGATACCGAAATCGCAATGCAACAAATCACCAGGAACAATGACCATATCATCCGGACGGCCAGAAAATGAATACAGGTGACTTACCAATTCCTCACTCGTACGCTGTACATCCACCGTTGGGTGAAACCAGGTTTCAAGGCCCAAATCGGTTACTTTTTGGCGCATCCACCACTCTACCTCGGTCGTTGTGGTTATGCCTGGGGTGATGACCTTTTCCGAGAACGCTTCGGCAATAATATCATGGGTGATGTCTACCAGCTGGTCGTAAATGATCATTTCCCTTTCGGTGCGTGTTTCGATCCATCGAACGGCCAATTGTTCTGCAGAAACTACTTTTGACTGCAATTTTTTTGGAAGGTTTTGCATAAACTCCTCATAATCGGTCTTATCGAGGCCATCGGCAATATTGAAATCCTTGGAAAAATTGAGTCCGATTTTTTCCGGATTTCGTTCCGTAATCAACTGCACCAAGCGTTTCCACTGGTCCGGTTCCTTTTCCTTGTCCCAAGCCGATTCAATATTTTCGCCCACATTGTAGCGCGCGACGGCCAATTTTTCGATGGTGTTCTTTGCCTTGTTTCTACAGAACAGTAGAATCGTTCGTCTGCGGGCATTTAACCAAGTAGAAGGCAACATGGTTCGCAAAACCGGGTCTTCATTGTACTCCCTGGAGATTACGATCCACATATCGATCTCCGCCGTATCCATAAGTTCGGGCAATAGCGTGTTGAAACGTTCCTGTAGTATTTCATCGACAACACGTGCCCGTTCTACCTCAGGTAAGATTTGTTGGGCGTTCGCTCCAATAACAAGCAACACTGTAATCAGAAAAAGAAAGTAGCGGTTCATAAACTGTATTTATTCAAAGAAAAATACAGCTTTTAATGGTCAACGCAAAACGCTGCTCCCTTAAGTGTCGTGAAAAACTCGTTTTGATCGGCTATTTTAAAGGCGCTTGTTTCTCCTGCTCCCATACCAACGCAATACCATCACATAAAAAGAAATCTTGTTATTTCAAATCCAAGCGACACCAACTTGACTTTCATCCCAACCTTAAAAAATGGACGAGAAAGACTTATTGAGCTTTTACAGAACGATAAGCCACTCCGTGTAACCCCAGTTTCTCGTCATAGGCTACCGTTGTAGGCCTTTACAAGGCGAATAAACTCGGCCCGATATCCGTACTTATCTACACCTCTACCTTTTTCTGCCAGTTCTTCTACTGTATTGATGGTTGAATTATTAGTGTACGGTGATTTACGCAAATGCATACCAAACAGGGCCACCGCGGAGGCAAAACTGAAATCTTCCGATAATTCGGTCACGCTATTCTTTACCCCCGAAATCAGTTCAATACTTTTATCACCATCCGGTTTTTTGTACCGAAACTTAACGGTCAAAAGTTCATCAGAGAATCCCTCTTTCTTTTGAATGTCGGTATACTTCAATGGAATATGATCTGGAGTATACTCATTTTTGACGCCAACGGGTATCACCTCATATAGGGCAGTTACCCTATGACCACTACCTAGTTCTCCCGCATCCTTTGAATCGTCAACAAAATCTTCGGCGGCCAACATCCTATTTTCATATCCTATTAGTCTATACGCTTGCACATGTGTCGGATTAAACTCGACTTGAATTTTGACATCCTTGGCGATGGCATGGAGGGTACCACCAAGCTCTTTTCCGAAAACTTTCTGTGCTTCCTGCATCGTATCGATATAAAAATGATTTCCATTTCCCTTGTCGGCCAAGGTTTCCAGTTTTGAATCTTTATAGTTTCCCATTCCAAAACCGAGCACGGAAAGGAACACCCCCGATTTTCGCTTTTTCTCAATCAATTCTTCCATGGCCATATCACTAGAGGCACCTACGTTGAAATCTCCGTCAGTAGCCAAAATCACCCTATTATTACCATGCCGTTTAAAGTTTTTCTGGGCAAGGTCATAGGCCAATTCAATACCTTCTCCCCCGGCTGTCGAACCTCCCGATTCCAAATTTTCCAAGGCTGTGAGTATCGCTTTCTTATCTGCGCCGGAGGTAGGGTTTAGAACAACCCCGGCAGCTCCGGCATAAACGACAATAGAAACCTTATCTTTTTCACGCAATTGATTTACAAGTAGTGCAAACGCCTTTTTCAAAAGCGGAAGTTTACTTTCCGAACCCATTGAACCCGAAACATCTATCAAAAAGGTTAGATTTGACGCAGGTAATCCAGCAGTCCCGTACTCCTTACCCTGAAGGCCGATCCGTACCAGTTTCGTATTCGAATTCCATGGGGTCACTGCAACATCGGTATGAATGGAAAAGGGGTGCCGGTCTTTTGGTTGGGAATATTCATAATCGAAATAATTGATCATCTCCTCTATTTTAACGGCTCCAGGAGTAACTTTCTGCCCGTTGTCTATCATTCTTCGGACATTGCTGTAAGAAGCTTTATCAACATCTATTGAAAAGGTAGACAATGGGCTCAAGAGAACTTGTTCAAATCTATTTTCGTTGATTCTGGCGTAGCTTTCATCATCCTCGACATTGTAATTACCGCTTTTGGTAGTGATGACAATACAACCATTTTTCCCGGAAATGCCAAATGTACGCTTGGCTTTAGACCTGTTGTAGATATGTCTTTTCTCGATATCATGCGGATTCATTTTCTCTATAATGGAATTGTTCGCTTGCGGTATAGGGGTACCATCAACGATATACAGTGTTTCGGCATTATCTTTTTGCCTTTCTGTACCTTTCGTGGAAATGGATTGTCTGGAAAGAATGTGCGAAGATGTGGCATGATTTTGTTTTTGCGCACCATATCCGACTACTACGATTTCTTCTAGCGCCTGCGCATCTTCCTGCATCCGTACATTGATTACCTTAGAATCGGCAATTTTGATATGCTCCGTCTTAAACCCAATATAGTTGAACAATAATACATCACCCTTAGATGCCTGAAGCTCGTAGTTCCCGTCAAAGTCGGTCAGGGTACCTGTTGTGGTTCCCTTTATCACAACATTTACACCTGGCAAGGGCCCGTTGCTATCGGTAACGTTACCAGTAATCTTAATCACTTGAGCTTGGCTCTGAAAGGCCATCATGGCAAATACGAATAATACGACTAGGTTTTTCATCTTTTGTGGTTTTAGTTGTTTCTTAAATAATTTGCTGCAGCGGTATTGGGCGCCACGGTGACCGATTCGATATCGGAAGGGTTAAGTGTATTCAGAATGGCTGCATCGTATTGAACGCCATCTACAATTACAAGAGTGTTGTCATCGCCGCGCATGCGGATACTCGGACGCTCCCCTAAACCAGTAGTGGCTACAGAAACACTGGGCACTTTTGCCCGAATAGCGTTATAGATATCTTGTGGTAAAGTCCAATTTTCATTGTCTAAATGAAACAGCTTAAAAGGATACTCATTAGCGGTGGCTTTTTGCTCTCGAACCGCTTTTGTAACGATTTCAATTACCCCATTCGTACCATCAATACCATATATGCTTATAGCCTGACTGCCTTTTAGAACGTTGATAGAAAGTATATTTTTAGGATCAAGAAGCCCTTGGGATATGGAATCAATCGAAATAGCAACGCCATCAATTATGAACAAGGGTGCTTTTTTACTGTTCAGGGTTGCATAACAATTAATCCGTACCGGAACGTTTTGCTTGTGTAATTGTATTGCAGGAACGGTATCCTTGAAGACTTCAATCTGTGAAAAGCCCAAAGAGCAAAACACAAACCATAATGTGGCAAATAGGTAGATTTTCATTTTTATCGTATTTTGATTACGATATAAATCTACTTCTCAGAATAAGCCTTGGAAATGATAAATGAGTGAATGTGCAATATGAATGAGTGAACCTTACTATAACAACCCATCAATTGTTAATTGTCGTTGAACCTTTCCTGTTTCTGTCTCCAAAAATTGTGGAAGTGCTATAATTTCTCTGGGCGTCTCAAATTTTCCGAAAGAAGAAAGCGTCGCTATTTTTTGCTTTAAAATATCAAGATCGGTCTCCCCTTCAATTACCAAAATCAGTTTCTGTCCCAGTTGATCGTCCGGTATCCCGACTACGAAAAAGCGTTTTTCGATAATATTTTCCAGCTTTTGCTCGATTTGCTCGGGAAATAGTTTGACTCCACCTGAATTTACAACATTGTCATACCTACCCAGCCACTCGAATTCCGTTTCCGAAATCAAATGTACCACATCGTTTGTGATGACCGGTTGTTCCGATACCCTTGGTGCTTCTATAATCAAACAATTTCGCTTATCTACACTGAAAACGACATCGGGTAGCGCTTTGAACGATTCCGTTTCGTTTTCGGTATTGAATCCTGAACCTATCTCTTTTACGGCCACATGCGTTATGGTCTCGGTCATACCATAGGTTTCGAAAATACGGGTAGCGGAGTTTCGTGATTTTTGTTTCAGAGGGGCCGGTAGCGCTGCACCACCCACCAGCAAAGTGCGTATGTTTCCTATTTGTTCTGTAGCATTTTGCAGTTGCATCGGCACAAACGCCCCGAAATCATATTTTTTTCTATTCAAATGCAACGGATTTGAAACGGGTGCCATACTATCTAAATGCAACCCAAGAACCAACGCCCTTACCAACATCATCTTCCCGGCAATATAGTCGGCCGAAAGGCACAATAAGGCAGAACTTCCGGGGCGAAGACCAAAGAATTCACCTGTGGCCAAAGCAGAGTTCCGCATGTGATATTTCTGCAATCGAATACGCTTCGGCGTACCGGTAGAGCCCGAGGTTCGTACTTCGACAGTCTGGGAATCATCGAGCCAATCGAGTAAGAATTGCCCAATATCCTTTTCGTAAGGCTCCCCTTCTTTGATAAAGCTATATGCCGCTTCTTTGAGAACCTCTTTCGTATAAGAAATTCCGTTGAACCGAAAATCCGAATGTACTTTATTAAACTTCAAGCAGTCTATCGTTATCCTTTACTTGTGAGGAAAGAAATTCGCCCTCCGTCAATACTTTTCCGGTCAACCGCTCCTTCCAATTAGACCAGCCGTATTTTTTTGAGAAAATAAATAATAAAATCGGATAAATGACCAGTACCGGAACCAAAACATCCCAGCCTAATTCGGGTTGGGATACATCGCGATAAATAGAGTCGGTCTGGAAAGCCGTCCAGTCGGCAGTAACCAGTAAGGCACCGATCAAGTTGTTCGCGGCATGAAAGCCTAATGCCAGCTCAAGGCCTTCATCCATAAGCGTTAATATTCCAAGAAAAAATCCCGTTCCGATATAGTAGACCATTATTCCGTACCCCAGTTTCTCTACTTCAGGGTTCGCAATGTGCATTATTCCGAATAATACCGATGTTATGACCAGGGGTGCCCATCTGTTTTTGGCCATTATCCCGATTCCCTGAATCATATGGCCGCGAAAAAGGTACTCCTCAAAACTGGTCTGTAAGGGTATTAAAATAATACCGATCAGCGCCAAAATCAGAAAAGGCACCAACTTGAAGTTCAGTACATAATCATCCGGGGACATGAAAATATCGATACCCGTTAAAAGCACCGTGCACGCTCCCCAGATGGTAAAGGCGAAAAAAACACGTTTCCAATCTATTTTCTTTCTAGAGGTCGTTAATGAGGTAATGGTCTGTGAATGCACCAGTTTTGACCAACCAAGTACTACGAAAAGCCCTATCGCCAAGGGCAACAATACGATAATTAGAACCAGGTTACGCCCCAACATGTCGATCATTTGTGCCATACTATCTTCCACACTAACCGGTGACATAATTGTGGCCACATAATTCAGGGCCATAAAACCCATGAATCCCAAAGGAATGATCCAGTATTTCCACAACCCGATATTCCCTTTGTACCCTTGTTCTATATACATAAATCCTTTATTAGATGTTTTTGCCAGTTTCTTTCCTTGTCGTATCGCAATGTACCATTTTCTACCGTAAGCGGACTTTCAAAATTATTGGTGAACAGGCTTCCGGTTCCCAAACCTTGATGGCGGTTGCTATTGCGTTTAAACGTCCATTGTGCGATTGCATTCAAACCGATATTGCTTTCCAATGCACTGGTTACCCACCAACCGATATTGAGCCTTTCAGCAAGTTCTATCCATTCTAAACTACCCTTGAACCCACCGACCAAACTGGGTTTTAAGATAATGTATTGCGGTTGTATGGTTTGTAGCAGTTTTTCCTTTTCCGTTGCATCAAAAACACCGATAAGTTCTTCATCCAGAGCGATTGGTAAAGGTGCCGCGGCGCACAAACGTTTCATATGTGACAATTGTCCTTGACGAATGGGTTGCTCAATGGAATGTAGTCGCAATTCTGCCAACAATTTCAATTTGGTCATGGCCTCTTCAGGGGAAAATGCCCCGTTCGCATCTACGCGAAGTTCGATTTCTTTTGGGCTGTATTTTCTTCGAATGGATTGTAGCAAGAGATACTCCCTTTCGAAATCAATGGCGCCGATTTTCATTTTGATACAATTAAAACCTTGCGCTAATTTTTGCTGAATCTGTTGGTGCATAAAATCTTCTTCTCCCATCCAGATCAAGCCATTAATCGGTATGACGGCATTGTTCTCAGTGAAATCTGTAGGAAAAAGAATAAATGGATTCTTGGCCCGTAGCGAAAGAAAAGCCTGTTCTATTCCGAATTGAATGCTAGGATACGAGATCAGGGCGTCCCAAAGTTTGGCTTCCCCCAAGTGAATATGTTCACAAACCCATTGCAGTTTGTCCTCATAATCAGTAAGGTCGTCAATACTCAACCCTTTCAGCAAACCACATTCGCCGATACCTTGCCGCGCCTTTTCGGTCAATATGATATAATAGGTTTCCTTCGTAGTGAGCACTCCACGGGAAGTTCCGCTGGGCCTTTTAAAATCAAGAATACGTTTTTTGTATATCGCTTTCATCCCAAAGCCCCAAATTTAGCTATATTTTAGCGGTTAAATTCAAGAAAATATGCGCGTCGATAACAAAACAGTTTGGATAACAGGAGCATCCTCGGGAATTGGCGAAGGATTAGCCTATCTATTGAACAAGCGCAACTGTAAGCTCATTCTCTCCTCCCGCAAGGCGTCAGAATTGGAAAAGGTGAAGAAAGCCTGTGCAAATCCGGATGCTATTTTCATCTTACCCCTAGACCTCTTGGAATTTGATAGCATGACCGAAAAAACGCAACAAGCTATCGCTGCTTTTGGACCCATCGATATCTTAATCAACAATGCCGGAATCAGTCAACGATCTTTGTTGATCAACACCGATTTTGAAGTTTACAAGCGTTTGATTAACGTTAATTATCTCGGAACGGTTGCCCTGACCAAAGCCGTACTTCCTCATTTTATATCGAAAAAAAGTGGTTATTTCGTGACTATTACAAGCCTTATGGGAAAATTTGGCTCACCCTATCGCTCAGGCTATTGCGGTGCGAAACATGCCCTGCACGGTTTTTTCGATGTGCTACGCATGGAGCATGAGAAAGATGGAATAGGCGTAACGCTGATTTGTCCCGGTTTTGTTCAGACCAACGTTGCTAAAAATGCCTTGACCGCAGACGGAAGTCAACAGCAAAAAGACGACGATGCGACGCAACAAGGTTTATCAGTGGCCGATTTGGGTGAGCGAATGATTCTAGCGGTTGAACGCGGTAAATTCGAGGCCTATATCGGCAAAAAGGAAGTAATGGGAATATACTTGAAGCGATTTTTCCCGAAACTCCTACACAAAGTCGTAATGCGAAGTACGGTGAGGTAATGAAGTAGAAAAATTCTTGAAACCAACTATCTACGAGGCAAAGCCGTCGGAGAATTATTTAGATTAAATCGACTATTTGAAATTAAACCAAAAACGGACCCCATCTGTACTTTTGTCTACATTGAGCTTGGTTTGCAATTGATTCGCCAAGCGGTTCATCAAGCGTATGCCCATAGATGAATTGGCCCGCTCATCAGAATCATCAGGTAGTCCGATACCATTATCGGTATACTCAAAAAAGCCTTCCTGGTCTACTACCTTTCTAATATGAATATATATTTTCCCATTCTCGTCATTTGTGGGAAATGCATACTTGAACGAATTCGAAACCAGTTCGTTCAAAATAAGACCAAACGGAATCGCCCTATCAATATCGAGCTCTACCCCTTCGGCATCGATTGTGATATTAATATTGTGGCCGCCTTTTTTGTAGACCGACTGCACACTATTGATCAAGCTTTCGATATAGCTCTGCATCTCGATAACCGAAAGATCCTCGTTCTGATATAGCTTTTGATGTATCAATGCCATGGCCTTTACCCTACTTTTACCTTCTTCCAATGCAACGATAGCAGCTTTACTGCGCGTGTTCTTGGTTTGTAAGCTCAACAAACTGGAAACCATCTGAAGGTTGTTCTTGACCCGATGATGAATTTCTTTGAGAAGCGAATCCTTTTCGACCAGTGAACTTTCGATGATATGTTTTTGAGCCGCGATCAATCGTTGGTTCTTGATACTCCTGAGATATGCATATACCAAACCGGAAAAGAGTAGCAACACAAATACCAAAGAAATCAATATGATTTCATTGGTTTCGTCCAAAGCGAGAATATCGCTCTTTGATTGTTCCAAGGCCTGACGCTGCTCCTCCATCATAGCTCGGGAGTTGTTCAAATCTTCACCAACGACCACTTTCAATTGTTGTGGTCGTAAACGGGATTTTAATTCATTGATGGAATCTTTAATGCGCATATTCCTTCGCAAATACTGCAGCGCACTATTAGGTTCGTTAATCTTATCGTAGTACAATGATAGTAGGTTGTTCTTTTTAACAACATTCTCTATCTGTAAAGGATCTCTGCTCCCGCCAAGATAATCCGTTGCCTTTTCATAATTTCCTAGCCGTAAATAGCATTCGGCAAGTTCAAGTTTATTCTCCATCAAATCGGGGGAATAGGCTCCGGTTCCGAATTCTTCTATGCCTTCAACACTCTTTTCCAAATGCGTAATGGCCTCTTCCCAATCCTCCATCATCCGAAGGCATTTCCCGATATTTCCTTCAATTATAGCCTTTAAAAAGTTGGCATACAAGGTATCGCTCTCTGTCTTGATTTCGGTAATATTGGCCAGATAAACCTTCAAATATCCTAGGGCCCTGGTATATCTGGTCAAAGCAGTGGGAACGGAATTCTCCAGCCTCAGATAGTTCCCGATATTATTATTGAAAATTGCCTGGCCAACGTAGTCCAGCTCATCTATCTTTTCTTTTTCCTCGAGTATGTAATTGTCCATGGCCTTGTCATAGAATCCAAGTTTGCCATAGATGTCATAAAAAGAAACCTTATCGGTAAGTCCCAATGCGCGTTTCTCTTTTCGGATGTCGATTTGTTCCGCATAAAAATCTAGCTGGGCGTAGCTATCATCCATCAAATCAAAAAGAATGGTCTTGGTCTTGGTATCAAGGTCATCCTTTTTTTTGTAGAGATCTTTGGCAATGGCCAGACTGCGATCGTAGTCACCGATGTCATGATAAATTTTTACCTGTATGAGCGAATAGTCCGCCATGGCGGCAGAGTCTTTTTCCTGCTGCGCTTCGTGTAAATAAATGTTGACCTGATCCAGCCAATCGAAATTTGAGATTTTTTGATATCTATCAAGAGTTCCGAAAAATAGTTGTAAACGTTTTCTCGAATCGCTTTCCTCCTTAAAATTTTGAAAAACCCTGCTGTCCGCAGGTAGCGTAACTTGTCCCATTACCGAACCAGCGGTCAATACGAACAGAAAAAAGACTAGATAATGCTTATGTGCTATTTTATTCATGGTTGGTTCAAAACAACAAAACCGTATCGGTAAAAGGTATTTTGGGTCTTGCTTGCAGGCATGATATCAAAATTATCATAATTAATATAAAGGAATCGAATATTGTTGTGTAACCCTTAAAATTTGTGGTGAACAATCGTGAAAATAGCGCTAGGGTCATTTTAAAGAGGCTTAAGTATTTCGCGAACTCGCTTCAAACGCAACCGTAGGCCAGGGGACGCTACAAAGTTAATGGAAAAATGATTGGGGTTTTTAAAAAAATTCACATATTGAAAAATACTTTTCTCCTTCATTGGCTCACGAAATCTGGGCCTTCGGGTTTCGTAAAGCTTTCAGAATTCATTTGCGAACAACGTCAAAACTATTGTGGTGGTATCAACTAAAAAGAGCTTCATCCGAACGGACAAAGCTCTTTTACGAGAACACTATATGAAAATGAAAAAACTTATATTTAATTATGAGAATATCCTTTAATAGAATACCTGCACAATATAGGCGCTATGATACTTCTCTAGAATAAAATGTTGTGAAGTTGATAAAAAACGTGGTGAAACTATAGGCTTTTGTGGTGAACGAAAAAGGCGCTCGATCGAGCGCCTTTTAAGTTGTTGAAATTAACATTTTTACGAGTTCATTGCAGATATTATAAACTCCTTAAATTCTTTTGAAATCGGTATTAGGTTATTGTTGATCATAATATCCTTTGAATTGATAGCATCAATATGATCTACATTCACTATATACGATTTATGGGCTCGATAAAACTTGTGTTTTGGCAGTTTCTCAAGATAGTCTTTCAAAGGTGAACGTACCAAGAATTTTTTATCGACCGTATTTACTTCAAGGTAAACGTTATCCGCTTTGATAAATTGAATGTCACCAAATTGAATACGGTAGTACAGGTGTTGTTTTTTAACAAAAATGGAATCCTTTAGGACAGAATTACTGACCGCAATGTCCTCTTCTTGCATTGCCGAACTACCCCCGCCGCTCTTATCGGAACGGATAAAATTGGATAAGGCAATTTCTATTGAGGTATATAAATCTTGCTGTTCGAAAGGTTTTACCAAGTATCCATTGGGTTTAACAGTCTTCGCATTTTCTACGGTAGCCCGATCGGAATTTGAAGTAACGAAAATGAATGGAATATCATAATTTTCCCTGATATGCTTCCCAAGATCGATACCCGTTTTGTCGGAAGCGAGAATTATGTCGATCAACACTAAATCAACTTGCTGCGTTTTTAATACTTCTTCGGCCTGTTCGTAAACAATAACATTGTCAACGATTTCGTAGCCGATTTCTTCGAGCATCGATTGCATGTCGTCGGCAATGATAACATTGTCTTCTACGATTAGGATTTTAATAGGTTGTTCCAAGGTGGTTATGTTTAGTTAGTAATAAATTTACAAAAAATTGTTGCAACTGATAAACAGTAGTACGGCCAAAAGAAAAGTGCTCAGGGCCAATTTCTTAAGTTCGGGATCGAAAGACTCGGGCTCTTTAATCGTATATATTTTTCTTAGATGAAACAATATGGGCAAAAACGCAAGTAGGGGTACGAATTGAACCATACGGTTGGCATAGGAGACCAAAAAACCGATGATGCACAAGAATGAAACGCCCAATAGCCCGTAATGGTATATTTTACCGCGGGCTAGTCCCATTTTAACAATCAAGGTGTTCTTTCCTACCTTCTTGTCGGACTCAAAATCCCTCAAATTGTTCAGGTTTAAAACTCCGGTACTCAGGGCACCTATTGCGATTGCCGGCATCACGGCTACCGCCGTAACTGTCTTCGTATATAAAAACATAGTCCCTAAAACAGCCAATATTCCAAAAAACAAAAAAACGAATATATCACCAAGACCCCTATACCCATAAGCCCTCTCACCAACAGTATATTTTATTGCTGCCCAAATACTCAATATCCCTAAACTAAGGAAGACCAAGACCAGCAGCAGATTTTCGGTACCAAAAGCCCTATAAATCAGGATAATTACCAAAGTCAAGCTAATGAATGCGGAAAGTATGATTCCGTTCTTGAGTTCGGTACTGCTTAATAAACCGCTTTGCATCGCCCTTTTCGGACCGATACGATCTTCATTATCCGTTCCTTTTACTCCATCGCCATAATCATTTGCGAAATTGGAGGTTACCTGAAATGCTATCGTCGTCAACAAAGCCAGAAAAAGAATTGTTATATCGTTTGCTTTATAAAAATTCGCCAGCGCCGTACCCGTAATCACGCCGGATACGGATAGTGGAAGTGTACGCAACCTAGCAGCATTTAGCCAAGCTTTTAGTTTTCGCACTAATTAGGATCTTCTATTTGTAGCCGTTTGCCATCTTTGTAAGATGCTACAAAGGCATCTTGAAAGCCAATATCGACTAGCTGCTCCCTAAAACGCTGAGCCTCTTGTAGTGTTCCGAAATTACCCAATGAATAAGAGAAAAAAGGATTTGTCTTTACGAACATGGTATTGGTCAAAGCTTCCGAAGCCAAGGTAATATTATTGTCGACGAACGATTTGACCTGCACGGAGTAAATTTTCTCCTTCTCCAGGAATTCTTTTGCCAGATAGTATTCCTTGACTAAGCTAAGTTCTTCGTTCTGTGTTTTCAGATTGTCCATTCGAGATTTAATGGCCTCCAGGCTATCAAGGTCTGAAAGCACATATTGATCTTGAGCACCATAGTTTGTCTGGCTTAAACCTGCCGTAAACGAAGTAATGGCCAATGTACCTATTAAAAAGAGGCCCGTAATACCGGCGAGTACGTTTCGTTGAACCTTATTTTTTTTTAACTCCTTATTTTTGAATTTAATCTGATCCAAAAGCCTTTCATTGATTATCTGGGCTTTGTCGATATCTTTATGGAGTTCTAACAAGTCACTTTCCTCAATAAATGGCATGAGCTGATTTTTAAGGGGATTTACCCGATAAAGTTAACCAAAACTCGGAAAGTGTCATAAAATTACAGGGGCAATTGTTGTAAAACTGCTCGTTTTAGTGGTATAATTTCCGATAAATGATGTCAAACGTCGATTTTAAAATAAAAATCTAGGTATTTTATCAGTTTTTTTCTACAAGATGAATGCCATCTTGTTTGATTTCGATTTGTCTTGCCTTGTACAACGTACCCACTCCTTTTTTGAACGTTTTTTTACTCATACCCAATATTCTGGAAATCTCTTTCGGGTCCGATTTGTCATGTAATGCCAAGAATCCTCCACTTTCTTTCAATAATTTCTGAATCTTTTTTGCGGTAGGCTCTAAGACTTTTTGACCTTGTGGTTGGAGGGAAATATCCAATTTGTTATCGGGCCTAATCGTTTTTATGTACCCCTCCATTCGTTGACCGACGGCCATATGCTGAAAAATCTCGCTAGAAAACACCAGACCCTTATGGCGGTCGTTCACAATCACTTCCCATCCTAGATCCGTCAATCTGGTAACCAATAATGAAACCTTATCCCCCGTTCGCACGGATAGTTCATCGTTGCTCAGGAACTTATCTATCTTATTGGAAGCTACCAAACGAAACGAAATATCATCCAAATAGCAATACACCACATACCACTGGCCCTCTTTCATCTTTTCCCGTTGCTCACGAAAGGGCACAAACAAATGTTTCTCTAGACCCCAATCCAAAAAAGCCCCAATCTGATTCACTTCCACAACTTTTAAGAAACCAAACTCGTTGCGTTTCATAAACGGCGTAAGGCTTGTTGCTACGGGACGCTCATCAAAATCCAAATAACAAAAAACGTTCAACTCCTCGCCTATTTCAAAAACCTTGGGAACGTATTTATTGGGTAATAAAATCTCTGCACCGGTTTCACTTTCCAGAAAAAGCCCAGGACTAGTGTCCCGGACTATTTTTAATGTATTGTAATTCCCTAATTCGATCATAGCACAAAAGTACTCTTAAAATGGCAATTGACATCTTCCAAAATATGCAAAAAAAAATCCCGCCATATAGGCGGGACCGTCTTGTTTTAAATGCTGTCTATTTGTAGACGGCTGCTTTGTTAAAGTGTTTGCACAATTGATAATAAATTACCGCTCTATGCTTGTTTCTGTTGGAAGTGCCATATTTCTCAACGACGCTTTTAATAGCGGACATCAATTCCGGGCTATCTTTCATACCTAATTTTTTGATCAGGTAGTTGTTTTTTACAGTTTCCAACTCTTTGTCGTCAGACCCGGATACTTTGGAGGCATCCAAATTGTAAATAGCAGGTCCTAAACCTACTGTAACTTTTGTCAACAAATCCATATCTGCAGACTCACCGAATTTAGCCTTAATGTCAGCTGCGTATTCTTTGATCAAATCATCTCTTTTACTCATAATAGTTAGTGTTCTATATGTTAACGGTTAATAAAAACCGAAGATATAAAATCAAAATAACCGAGCAAAATTTTATTGTTCTGTATTCTAGGTGTATTGATTTCCAATAATTTAGGTCTTGTCCCTTTATCGAAAAAGTTAGGCAAAAGCGCATTGAGGTCACTTAGTGCGGACACCTTTTGATACTTAAAATCGTACATTTTGCACAAATGTTTCGCGCTTAGGCCGTGTACGGTTTCAAAATACGTTTCAAAATTCTTACTGTCTTCCTTTCCCGGAAGTATCCTAAAAATACCTCCACCATTATTGTTCAGCAGTATAATTCGGAAGTCTGATCGTACATAGTTGTTCCATAACGCATTGCTATCGTAGAAAAAACCCAAATCTCCGGTTATCAGAACAGTTGCATCCGTACTATACAACGATGCTCCTATTGCGGTCGATGTGCTTCCGTCAATGCCACTAGTTCCCCGATTGCAGAACACCTTTAATGAGGTTGGCAGATCGTACAATTGCGCATAACGAACGGTAGAACTATTTGCCAATTGTAAATGAGTATCTTCAGGTATGTTTTCTATGACACAATTAAAAGCTTTCATATCGCAAAACGAAATCTCACCTAAATAATCTTTTCGTCGCGCCTCGTAAGCAATTTTCTTATTGTTCCAAAATCCAAAATAGCTGCTTTCTGCTGGAATGGTATTTGGTAAAAACTTCTTTAAAAAATCATTGGCATCCATCTTAATATGTCGCGAAAGACAGAAAAAAGTGTCAAAAGCACGAATGGGGTCGATATGCCAATGTCGCTTTGGTTGGTATTCCCGTAGAAATGCCTTGATTTTTTTGGAGACAACCAATCCCCCAAAGGTCAGGAGTACTTCAGGTTGTAATTTTTCGAATAGTTCTTGTGAATTCCCCAACCCTTCGATCGGGGCAATCAGACTATCAATACTAGGAAAGAATTTGGGATGATGTAAGTTAGACGTAGTTTCGGTCAATACGATGACCGAAGGGTCGTCGGCCATCAAATTCAATACTTTCTGGTCTATGGTATCGGGCCAGTTCACCCCTACCAATACCATCTTGGTCTTAGATGCGTTCCAATCGGCAGCGAGGGCTTTATAGTCGATTTCCGGAATCAATTGTTCTTGATAAGTAACAATGTTCGCCTGAACCGAGGGGGTTTCGATTTTATTGTACAAAGGTTCCTCTAGCCTAACATTGATGTGTATCGGTAATTTTGAGGTGATGGCAAGATTTAGGGCCTTGTTCAGCTCCCCGTCATTATAATCCTGTACCTGTCTTTGTAAAACCTCGGGGGGTTCTGTACCTAACCATTCGGGGCGGTATCGCCGAATTCTATCAGTCGCATGGGAAATATCTTGCCGTAAATCGGCGGAATAGCCTATATGCCTGTGAAAAACATTGTCCTGTCGAATCGTTTGGCCATCACCCACGTCTATTTTATAAACCGGTCTGTCAGCAGACAATACGACCAGCGGAATATCACTATAGAAAGCCTCGGCAATAGCTGGGTAATAATTCAGCAAGGCACTTCCCGAGGTACATATCACTACCACTGGCTCTAACGATTGCTGGGCGATTCCCAAAGCGAAAAAAGCGGCACAGCGCTCATCTACGATACTAAAGCATTTAAAAAACGGATCTTCGGTGAAGCTAATAGTCAACGGCGCATTGCGTGAACCCGGTGAAATTACGATGTTCTTGATTTTTTTAGCCTTAAAATGCTGCGCTATAGATTGGGCAACCGGGATGCTGGAGTATATCATCACCACAAAAATACAACCCAAAGATGGTAAAACCAATCGCTATGAAGGGGTTCTACAAATCGATTTTATCGAACGTTTTGCAGCACCTTGAGCATCGTACTGCTTTTGTTCACGGTCTCTTGCCATTCCTTTTCAGGAACGGAATCTACCGTAATACCGCCGCCAACGTAAATGAGTGCCTTATCTTCCAACAATTGCATACACCTTAAATTTACAAATAGCTCAGAGCAGCGCTTTACCGATTTGTACGCTTGGTTTTCCTGATTTTTTCGATTGGATGATCTTTGCTCCGTTCTTTTGAAATTAAGCTCACCCAGAAAGCCGGTGTAGAACTGCCGATCGTAATTTTCCTGCTGTAGAATAAATTCTTTTGCGGCCATCAAAGGCAGGCCGCAAACGGCAGGTGTAGGGTGCAACGCCTCTATTATTTCCTGGAGACCGACAAGCGATTGCCCTGTGATTTTGGTGCGAAGGTGCAAAAGGATACCGGCACGTAGCGTTTCCACTCCCGAAGCACTAAGATTCGCTACTTTACCATTCAGGGCTTTTTCAATGTAATCGGTTACTAAAGCCTGCTCTTCCAATTCCTTTGCACCCCATTCCGAAGCATTATCAGCTTGAAGCGCCTTGGTGCCGGCCAAAGACATGGTAGCAAACTCCTTATTTACAGTACGCAGGAGAATCTCGGGAGTAGCCCCCAACCACGTCCCCACTCCAGGATGATACCATAAATAACAGAAGGCCGATGTATAGGAAGATAGCAAGTTTTCCAGCAGTTCAATCGGACTATCTTTCGCTTCAACCTGAAAACGTCTCGAAAGCACCACTTTCTTAAAATGCCCCTTTTTGATTTCCGAAATACCTTTTTGAACAAGTTGTATATGAAAATCACGCTGTGTTGAATCTACCTGAAATTTCGGGCTTGGTGGTACTACTTTTGGTCTGTAATCGGTCGCAACGATCTTTTCGTGAAGAGGAATCAGAACGGCGTGGCCAATATCATCAAAAGGAGCAAAAATAAAGCCTTCGCTGCTGTAGTCAGAAATTTTATGGACCGTCGTTGAACTTTGAAAAATTCCAATCACAGCATCGGAATTCGGTTTGCGATATGCAACAAAGGGCAATCCATTTGCCAACTGTTCGTTGATTCGTGCCTTGAGTGCTGGAAACATTACAGTATTCACTTTCTGGGCAAGGCGATTGTGGTCAATTTACAAACTGAGATGAGGTTCTCCTCGGCATCGGTAATCTTGATGTCCCATAATTGGGTCGTGCGGCCTTTATGAACAATAATGGCCTTCGCAAAGACTTCCCCTTCCCGTATGCTTTTGACGTGATTTGCGGAAATCTCGATTCCGCGAACGAAAAAGTTCTGTCCATCCAAAAATACGTAGGAAGCGGTGCTACCAACACTTTCGGCAAGTGCGACCATGGCCCCGCCATGCAATACGCCATCGGGCTGATGCACTTTTGGGTTCACCGGCATTTTACCCACGAGAAAGTTCTCACCTACGTCTGTATATTCGATTTGCAAAGTCTCCATCATCGTATTTTTTGTAGATTCGTTACAAATCCGGAGTATTTTTTCTTTAGCGTCTTCCATTTAAATCTTTTGATAAAAATACATATAATAAAACAACCTTTTTAAAGAGATTTACTTCATGGCCCTACTCGAAAAACAAACCACATACACCAGCACGAACTCCTACGCCACCTTGAACAAACTCACCGCACAGACAATGAATATTTGGATCGTGCTGCATGGCATAGGTTACCTGAGCCGCTATTTTTTAAGGTATTTTGACGAACTGGATGCCGCTCATAACTATATTATCGCACCACAGGCCCCTTCGAAATATTATTTGAAAAATGAATATCGCCATGTAGGGGCGAGTTGGTTAACAAAAGAGAACACGCAACAGGAGATAGAAAACGTTTTGGCCTATTTGGATGGTGTTATGGCGCAAGAGGATTTACCAGCGGATCGTAAGCTCATTATTCTGGGGTTTTCCCAGGGAGTTTCCATAGCGACACGGTGGATGGCCAGTCGAAAGTTGCCCTTTAATCATCTGATACTGTATGCCGGTGGAATACCGAAGGAGCTTGTTCCTGAGGATTTCGACTTTCTGGATCAGCACAAAACGAAAGTTTCCGTATTAGTGGGCAACAAAGATGAATACCTGACCCCGGCTGTATTGCAAAAGGAGTCCGTTAGAATAGATGCGCTATTCAAGGGCCGTGCCGTACAAACGATATTCGAAGGAGGGCATGAAGTGAAGAAAGAACTGTTACATCAATTTGCATAGCTATGGAGAAATTTCCACGTCTTGAGACGCATCGGCTTGTATTAGATCAAATCATAACTGCCGATATCCCGGATATAGTAGCCTATGCCGGCAATAAAAAAATTACCGATAATACGCGCACCATGCCTCACCCCTACTTCGCCGAGGATGCCATTTCTTGGATCAACATGGCCAACCAAGGTTTTAGAAATAAAGACAATTATATTTTTGCCATACGGGACAAGGCGAATAATTCCTTTATGGGCGGTATCGGGCTAACCCTAGAGACAGCACACAATCGCGCCGAAATCGGATATTGGATCGCAGAACAATTTTGGAATATGGGTTATACTTCCGAAGCTGTTACGGCAATGTTGAAGTTTGGTTTTCAGGAATTGCAATTGAACAAGATAGTTGCCGCCTACATTAGCACAAATGTCGCTTCCGGAAAAATTATGGTCAAGAACGGAATGGTAAAAGAAGGCGAATTTAAAGACCATGATATTAAAAATGGTGAGTATGTAACCCTTATTCATTACGGATTACTGAAAAAAGATTTCGAATCATAATAATTGACATGTGAAAACGGTATTTACCTTAGAAGATGAGAGAGTACGACTGAGCCCGCTGCAATCGGATAGTTACGAAGCGTTGTGGCCCATAGCTAGACAGGAAAAATTGGTACAATATTCCCCTGGTAATGTGGCATCGCCAGAGGGCCTTAAAGCATACGTGGCCGCGGCTCTAAAGCAGCAGCAGCAACAAAGCAGCATCCCTTTTATTATCTATGACAAGGTTCAACAAGCGTATGCGGGAACTACGCGCTATATGCATATCGATAAAAAGAACAACGTTTTACATATCGGTGCTACTTGGATAGGAAAGGAATTTCACGGCAGTGGCCTAAATGACCATATGAAATTCTTGATGCTAAACCACGCCTTCGACGAAATGGGTTTCGAAAAAGTAGAATTTCGTATTGATGAGCGCAACATAAAATCGAGAAAAGCAGTAGAGAAATTAGGTGCCATTTTGGAAGGCACACTACGAAAGAACGTTTTTCTTGAGGACGGATTCAAACGCGATACCTGTTGCTATGGAATCTTAAAGGAGGAATGGGCAGCGACAAGAAAAGAATTTACTCTTCCTCTTTAAGTATTTTTTGAGTTTCGAAGTATTCTATTTTTCGGGTTTTGTATGTATTTGTGGGTGTGACAATTTGTTTGACCCAATTTCCAAAAGGGTCAAACTGATAGAGGTACTCCTTGGTTTCGGAATTGGCTCCCTCTTTCAATATGGTTTTTTCCACTACTCCTAAAGGACCATAGGTATGCGTTACTGTGGACAAATTCACGAATTTTTCAAGATTCAAATCGTACGATAGCGTGGATTCCGAGCTTATCTTGCCATCGCCGATATAGGTTTTTTCGATAGCGCTGCTGGGTTTGCCATCAAAAAAATTCTTAGTGGAAATCGTCTTGATAGGTACTGTGTCCGATTGCATGGTGGTCTTTGTCCGAATCGATTGCTGAAGCTCGCCATTTAAAAAATACTCAGCCGTTCGGGTATTTTCATCTTCGTGATAGATTATCGAAGTCTCATCAATGCCGTCGTTGGTCGTCTGTATAATTTTCGAAAGGTGCTTTTTATCTGTGTAGAAATATTCGTTCTGCTCTAAAAGCTCCTTATTGTACGTTATTATTTTTTCGGTGACTTTGCGGTTCCCTGCAGTGGTGTCCATGGTAAAAATATTGGCGATACTAGTGGCCCGCTCCAATCTCTTATCCCTATATTGCTCTACTCTTTTTTCTAGTAACTCCCCTTTTCGATATTTATAAAGTGTTACGTCATAATCGGCATCGCTATACCTGGTAATCGCCTCGGTAAGCAGGCCATCTTCATTAAAACGGTATTCTTCTTTCCCATAGTCTGTGCTTACCAAGCAGGATTTGACCTTCCCACTCAAATCAAAATCGGATACTTTAAAAATGGTAGTTTCTTGTGATGCCCCACCAAAAGGAAGGAGCAGGACAAAAGAGAGCAAAAAAATGACTTGAATCTTTAACATGGCACAAAATTACTTGATATTATGTGATCACAAAACAAATGGAACCTCAAATCGGTGAAAGGCTTTTTAAAGACGATACACTTAGCTCCTCCCCGCAAATGGAGAAAAACCCGCTCTTAAATAGTAAGCCCTTTAAACAACAAACCCGCAAAGCTTCACTTTGCGGGTTTGTTTCTATTTGAAATACAGTGTTGAGTTCTTCGAAGTCTATCCTTCGACTGCGCTCGGGACAGGCTACTTGACTTCTTCGAAGTCTATCCTTCGACTGCGCTCGGGACAGGTTACTTGACTTCTTCGAAGTCTACGTCTTCGACATTGTCACCTTCCGGACTTCCTCCTGCATCTGCTGTTGCCTCACCTTCTGGCGCGGCACCATTTTGCTGTGCTTCGGCTTGAGCCTTGTACATTTCTTCCGAGGCTACCTTCCAAGCTTCATTGATCTTGTCCAAGGCAGGCGTAACCACTGCTATATCCTTACTTTCATAAGCCTTCTTCAATTCTTCCAAAGCTTCCTCGATAGGCTTCTTCTTGTCATCGGATAGCTTATCGCCAAACTCGGTCAATTGTTTTTCCGTTTGGAAAATCATGCTATCGGCTTCGTTCAACTTATCCGCCTTTTCTCTTGCGGCTTTGTCGGCGTCGGCATTCGCTTCCGCATCGGCTTTCATCTTTTTGATTTCCTCCTCGGTTAATCCCGATGACGCTTCGATTCGAATGTCCTGCGATTTGTTCGTTGCTTTATCCGTAGCGGAGACTTTGATGATTCCGTTCGCGTCGATATCGAAAGTAACTTCTATCTGTGGTGTTCCACGCTGTGCCGGTGGAATGCCATCTAAATGAAAACGTCCGATAGTCTTGTTGTCAGCAGCCATACCACGCTCACCTTGCAACACATGTATCTCGACCGAAGGCTGATTGTCCGCTGCGGTAGAAAACACTTGTGATTTTTTAGTTGGTATGGTGGTGTTCGCTTCGATCAGTTTGGTGAAAACATTCCCCATGGTTTCGATACCCAACGACAATGGTGTAACATCCAATAACAATACATCCTTTACATCACCTGTCAATACACCACCTTGAATGGCGGCACCAATGGCGACCACTTCATCAGGATTCACACCTTTTGAGGGTGCTTTTCCAAAAAACTTCTCCACTGCTTCCTGAACGGCGGGAATACGGGTCGAACCACCTACCAAAATAATCTCATCGATATCACTTTTTGATAGACCGGCTGCTTTCAATGCCGTCTGGCAAGGTTCGATCGTTCTTTTTACCAAGTCGGCGATCAACTGTTCGAATTTCGCTCTTGTCAATGTTCTTACCAGGTGCTTTGGCCCAGAAGCTGTAGCCGTAACGTATGGTAGGTTGATTTCGGTCTGTGCAGAAGATGATAATTCGATCTTCGCTTTTTCTGCAGCTTCGCGTAAACGTTGCAAGGCCATTGCATCGTCACGGAGATCGATACTTTCGTCTTTCTTGAACTCATCTGCCAACCAATCGATGATTTTTTGATCTACATCATCACCACCCAAATGGGTATCACCATCGGTAGAAAGTACTTCAAAAACACCGTCGCCCAATTCCAAAATCGAAACGTCGTGTGTACCTCCACCAAAATCGAAAACTACGATTTTCTGATCGGTATCCTTTTTATCCATTCCGTAGGCCAAAGAAGCAGCAGTCGGCTCATTAATGATACGCTCTACAGTAAGACCAGCGATTTCGCCAGCTTCCTTCGTAGCTTGCCTTTGTGCGTCGTTAAAATAAGCCGGTACGGTAACCACGGCACGTGTTACAGTTTGGCCAAGATAGTCCTCGGCCGTTTTCTTCATTTTTTGAAGAATCATGGCCGACAATTCCTGAGGTGTGTATAAACGGCCATCGATATCTACACGTGGTGTATCGTTGTCTCCTTTTACAACTTTATAAGGTACGCGTTCCGCTTCTTTTTTGGATTCGGAGTATTTGTTCCCCATAAAACGTTTGATGGAGTATATGGTATTATGCGGATTGGTTACCGCCTGTCTTTTCGCAGGGTCTCCTACTTTAATTTCACCGCCTTCAACAAAGGCGATTACAGATGGCGTCGTTCTCTTCCCCTCTGCATTCGGTATAACAACGGGCTCGTTACCTTCCATCACAGAAACGCAAGAGTTCGTTGTTCCTAAATCTATTCCAATAATTTTACTCATGCTATATGTTTTAATATTAGTGCTTTTACGTTTTAATTGCGCTTTGAGAATGTCAAACAATATGCCAAGGGCATAGAACTGACAGGATGTCATTTTTTACCTACCCCTTTGGGATGAAAGCCGCGATTATTGGCAAAGTATAAGACATAGTCCTCCTTAGGTAAGCGAATACCGGACCGCAATGCTTCCTGTTTTTTTATATCTTGTCGCCCTCAATCGATTGCCCTTTTAGCAACTGTTTTGTTTCCTCCGTATGAAAACATCCAAATTCCTCCTCCTTTTACTGCTGTTTACTGGAATAGAATTTACTGTAGCCCAAGAATCCTACAAAGTGACGGCAAAAAGCGGATTGACCATACGTAAAGAACCGAATGCCAATGGTCAAAAAATAGGGAAACTGGAATACGGAATGGTTGTGAACATTCTGGAAAAAACCGATTTTACGCTAACGGTATCCGACAATGGAACACAAATTCGAGGCAATTGGGTCAAAGTCTCGTTCGAACATATCCCAAAAATCATCGCTGAAGAGTCAACCGGTTTTGTGTTCGACGGTTATCTGGAGTTGATGGATTTAAAGAGGACTAGCACGACAGTAGCTGGCCGAAAAGAATTTGCATTATACAAACTTTCCAGTACGGAGCAAACTGCAAATGGGAAAGTCGGTTTTGTTTCCCTTACCGATGCGTACAACTTCCGAGATAATGGCAATTCTATGGTTATTGCCAACGAACATTTGGGTGAACAGGAATTCAAAGGTGACAACTATCATGTTTTGGAAGAGCCGTATCGAACCAGGTTTTTGAACAGTTTAAGTATCTCGGAAACGGATTCCTTGTTCATTTATCACTTCTTATCGAATGGCGTATTTGCAGCTAAGGTCGCAGCGATACCTGTGGTGGCGAAAATCAACCCGTACGGTGCTCAAACTCCAATACAACCGAATGACTATCTGGTCGGATTCGAAATCGGGGAAGCCCAAATGCGTTTGGAAGACGTTAAAGATTATTTTTCGACCACTTCGGTCTATATCGGTGAAGAGAACCCCTTCGCGAAAGGGCAGTTGAGACCCGTGCTTTGGGAAAAAGTAGCCGCCAGTCGTTTCCCTGCATCGAAGGTGGTAACGCAAGACTCGATAACCGCCGAAATAAAACCGCCAAACGATACTTTTGAATTCACGACGAAGGCATCACGGTATTTGCTCCAGAATCTTAAAAAGAACGACAGATTATATGCCAGACATCTTAAAGTCTTGTCTACCGAAAATGACTCCGTCTTATTCGATAAAATCTATGACCCTGGGGAGGGTGCCGCCTTATTGACTTTGAATACCGTGCGTAATAAGAAAAAAAACAATCGAATAGCCATTTGGACCGGTAAGCTCTTTAAGAATAGACCTCCCATTATTACCGATCTTATCAGCCATTCCTTTGGTTGCCCCCTTATTTATTTTTTAGATTCATCCGAGGCACCTATTTACATACGCTGCGACAACCGACATTGAGTGAATCCTCGTACCGTCATGTCAATACCTGTCGAACTATCACGAAATCGCAACAATCCCATGAAAAAAATATATATTCAAGGTATACCATACGATGCCAAATCATCCTATCAACGGGGTCCCGAATTAGCGCCACCCCGAATTCGGGAAGCGTTGCACTCCGGTTCGATGAACCTTTTTTCCGAAAATGGAATTTCCATAGAAAATGAAATGGTGGTAGACCATGGCGATTTTGCCATAGCCGAGTACCTCGATATTGAAAAAATCATCAAAAGAAACCTTCAAAACGGCGATAAGCTATTTACCCTGGGTGGAGACCATTCCATCACCTTCCCTATTATCAAAGCGCTCCACGAACATTACCCAAAGTTGGATATTCTGCACATTGATGCACATGCAGACCTATATGACAATTACGAAGGTGACCCCTATTCCCACGCCTGCCCCTTTGCCAGAATTATGGAAAATGGTCTTGCCGTTCGACTAGTTCAAGTGGGTATCCGAACTTTAAATACCCATCAGGCCGAACAAGCCGAAAAATTCAATGTAGAAATACATCCAATGAGAAAATTGGATTTACATAGCATCAAAACCTTCAAAAATCCGCTCTATATTTCTTTGGACATGGATGGATTCGACCCTGCCTTTGCACCCGGCGTATCGCACCATGAACCTGGGGGACTTTCCTCAAGACAAGTGATCGACCTTATTCAAAATATCGATGCGCAAGTAATCGGCGCCGATATCGTAGAATACAATCCGAAGCGCGACTTCCAAAATATGACCGCCTTCCTAGCGGCAAAAATGATGAAGGAAATTATCGGGAAAATGTTAGAGATTTAGAGACTGTTTGGAAATATGTCGTTAGAATTGTTGTGGTCCATTTTTGATGCATTATGAGGCGAAATTTTTGAGCATAGCAGCGCTACGGTCAAAAATTTTAACGAAATAAGGCGCAAAAAGAGGCCCTAAGAAAATAAGCGAGATATTTCCCAACAGTCTCTTAGATAAATTATAAATCCCGAATTACGTCAATGGCGGATTGGAATATTCGCCTATCTTTAGCCGTACCAAAACCAGTAAAAACAATGGAATGCATCAGCATTTTTGATATGCTCAAAATCGGGATAGGCCCTTCCAGCTCGCACACTCTAGGACCATGGCGGGCCGCCGAACGATGGATTGCGGAGCTTAAAGCGACCCAATTATTTGAAAAGGTCATAAAAGTACAGGTTCATGTTTACGGCTCCCTTTCCTTGACCGGTAAGGGCCATGCGACCGATTATGCCATTGTATTGGGACTAACCGGTGCCGATCCAGAATTTATTCCGGTTACCGATATTCATCAAATTGTTCGAAAGGTAAAGGAATCCGGAACATTGGTTTTTGGAAATATCAGAACCATCCCTTTTAAACCTGCCGTAGATATACTTTTTCATAGGAAATTCCTCCCCTTTCATGCAAATGGACTCAAGTTCGAGTGCACGTTGGGAGATGGTAAAAAAAAATCGAAAACCTACTACTCCATAGGCGGAGGTTTTGTCGTAACCGAAGAACGTAAAAACGCCAAGCGAAAGATCGCGGACTTCAAAACGTTCCCCTACCCTATAGAAAAGGGTACCCAGCTTTTGGAATACTGTACCAGGGAACGAAAGTCGATTTCAGAAATCGTTCTTGAAAATGAAAGGTCTTTGCGTAGTGATACGGAACTAGATAAACAATTACTGCGAATTTGGGATACCATGCTGGAATGTATGTTCATCGGCTGTCGTACAGAAGGCAATTTACCTGGTGGTCTTAATGTACGCCGCAGGGCATTTGACATGCATCAAAAATTAAAAGGAGAGATTCCCCATGAAAACCCTCGTCAATGGCTAACATCCATACGCAACACCGAAGTCAAGTTCCGGCAGATTCTGCAATGGGTCAGTTGCTTCGCACTTGCGGTAAACGAGGTTAATGCCTCCTTGGGTCGGGTAGTCACCGCACCCACAAATGGCAGTGCAGGAGTGATTCCCGCTGTTTTGATGTACTACTTGGCTATTGAGAACCACAAAGCGGATTTTCAAGAAATCAAGCGTTTTTTATTGGTCGCTGGCGAGATCGGGAGCATTTTCAAGAAGGGCGCGACCATATCGGCCGCTATGGGCGGGTGTCAGGCAGAAATAGGCGTATCATCGGCTATGGCAGCAGGCGCTTTGACCGAACTTTTGGGCGGGACTCCGGCTCAGGTGTTAATGGCAGCGGAAATCGCAATGGAACATCATTTAGGACTTACTTGCGACCCCATTGGCGGACTTGTACAAATTCCCTGTATCGAACGAAATTCTATGGGGGCCATCAAGGCAATCAACGCTGCCGAACTGGCATTGGGCAGTAATCCGGAAGAAGCCAAAGTACCTTTGGACAAGGTCGTGCAAACTATGTGGGAAACCGCAAAAGACATGAGTTCAAAGTACAAAGAGACCTCTGAAGGCGGTTTGGCGGTCGGTGTGTTTCTGAGCGATTGCTAGACCGATATGCTTTATTTATTCCTAACGAGCAAACCTAATTTTATACCTTTATAGTCAATAATTCCTTCCACTGTGTAGTATATCTGGGGCTCCGGTCCTCCTTAATCAATTCCCATTCTTTCTTCCGCCGTCCCAAAGTACCAGAACCGACCGTGGCCTTACCATACTTGACGTTCAACTGATCCAAGGTTTTCGAGAGCGAACCGCTGTTCATGGAGAAGTCTTCGAACAAGTTACCTTGCAAATGATCGTTCGGAATGATTCCCAACAAATTGACACCAACTTTCTTGTACCGATAGCCTGGTTTGAATATTGCTCGAAGCGCCTTTGTCGCCTCGGAAATCAAAACAAAAGTATCATCAGTGGGTATTTTTAGGGTTATCGTAATCGAGTTTGAATATTGTGCATCTTTATTGCTGTGGTAGTTGGTCGTTAAGGATATTTGGAGTGTCGATGCGCAGGAATGCTGACTACGCAATACTTCGGCGACCTCTGAAACGTAATACGCACAAGCCTCTTCAATCAAGCCAATATCCTTCAGCTTTTTTCCGAAAGATTTCGCTGTTCCGATACCCTTTTTTATACGCGGATCGATAATGAGTTCCGTAGCGCGCTCCCCTTGCAGTTCTCGCCAGATGCGCTCCCCTACAACGGTCATTTCCTTTCGTACCCAAGCTAAAGGCAAACGCGTAAAGTCTAAGGCCGTATGAACCCCAATACGCCGCAAACGATCAGCGTGCCTTTTACCGATTCCCCAAACATCATTGATGCTACACCAACGCAACGCCCTCAATCTGTCTTTTTCTGTCTGTAGCACACACACATGATCGAACTCGGGAAGCTTCTTAGACATTTTATTCGCTAATTTGGCGAGAACCCTTGTAGGTGCTATTCCTACACCGACGGGGAGACCGGTATCGCGGAAAATAGTCTGCTTTAGGTCTTGGCCACAAGCTTGATAGGTCTGTACCCTACTCGCTCCCAAATCCAAAAATGACTCGTCGATACTGTACACTTCCACGGTCGGCGAAAAGCGATGAAGAATATTCACAACACGCTGCGACATTTCGGCATACAACGTATAATTTGAGGAGAAAAAGGTAACGTCATTATCAACAAGCTGTTGCTTGATTTTAAAGATTGGCTCGTACATTGGTATATGTGCCAGCGCTTTTGCCTCCTTATTGGCAGCAATGATACAGCCATCATTATTGCTGAGTACCACAACGGGCCTGCCGATAAGGTCGGGACGAAAAACCTGCTCGCAGGACGCATAAAAACTATTACAATCTACCAATGCAATCATCTCGCTCGGTGTATCGTATAAATTATAGCACCCCAAAAAATCATCGATTCGGTCATGCCTTCCTTTGGTATTCGAATGATTTCGAAATTGCCGTCCCTTATTACTACCGCCAAAAGATTAGAGGTCGGGGGTACGGATCGATCAACGATAAGAACATCATTGTCCATAATGTTGAATTCGGAAAGTGAATGGCCGCATACACGAATGAAAAAAGTGGCATCGCTGTTTCCTATCAATTCCTGGTGAAGATTAATGCTGGGCTCCCGGTAGTGAGTGGCGGGACTAGGGAAGCCACTTTGTTGTGATACTCCGGCGGAATGACGCTCACTTTTATGGGTTAATCTTCCTTTTAAATCTATTTTCATTAGACAAAATTATGGAATTAATCCAAATAATTGGATTTATTCCATAAAATTAACATCGTAAAGGATTATGTGTCATTCAAAGGCGTTTGGTCTACTACTTAAGGAATCGTATCGATACCTCAATCGCCGTATTTAAGATCTGAGGAACCTTTAGGTGGTTCTAGATAATCCGAAATATATAATTCCGGAGGCAGTAGTCGAATACGACTATTAGTTGTAGCCCAAGTATACTAATCAACCCGCGGGATAACCGTAATCGCTCGGAATGACACAGGACCATGATCGCCCTGAATTAAAAAAGGTCCAGGTTCACCCTCTTTACTATCCAATGCCCCACCAGTTATACCGGGTATATTCTGTTCATTTATGATGGTCTGGCCATTGGCGACGACGGTAACCCGCCTTCCGATTAGGGTAATGTCGTAAAACTGCCATTCGCCTGCTGGTTTTGCCGCCATTTCATTTGGTATCAAAAAACCATAGACGCCCCCGAACAACACGCTGGAGGGATCTTTGCCGAAATCATCGGTAATCTGCACTTCGTACCGTCCCCGCAGATAAAATCCACTATTACTACCTTCCGGGACCTGGAACTCTACATGTACCTTAAAATCTTTAAACTCTTTTTCCGACACGAGATTAGCACCAGATTTAGGACTCTTTAAAACACCATCTTCGACAATCCATTGATTTTCTCCAAGGGCTTTCCATCCGGTTAAATCGCTTCCATTAAACAGTGCGATAGGTTCGCCCCACTTGGGGTCTTCAACATAGATTAATTTAGGCGCTCGGGTAGCCGTCCAATCGTATTTTTTTCCATCGGTGTAGACCATTGTTCCTTTTAAACCGTCACCATCGCGCATTCCCTCAAATTCCATATCCTGACCTTGCGGTTCCCATTGGCGCGGGATGGAAAAACGAAACGTTTCATCATTCAACTTCACTTCCGAAATAGGTCTCGCACTTCCGAAGGCATATACGAACCTGCCGACCAAAGTATTTACGCCTGAATGTTTGATTTCTAACCAAGATGGCAATTCTTTGCCTTCCTGAAAAATGACCATATCCCAAGTGCCTTCCAAGCTTTTGGTGTCTTGTGCGGCAATGGTCGAAAAAACGGTTACAAAAAGTAAAAGCACTACGCCCGACAATTTTGATTTGATGTTCATATAGCGATAGATTCAAGAATTAAACTAAGGCTAAATATAGCTAATCTCTAAAATACTATGACAATTTCTGCATAACACGGGGTTAATCAGGTCTAAAACCAATTGAAACCGCAATTTTTGTTAATTTTAGGAACTTAAGAGGTTTCCGTACCCCTGCGAAAAGAGAAAACAAACCGTACAACATGGAAAATAAAAAAGTTACTACGGCGAATGCTTCCCGTCGATCATTCCTTAAAAAAGGAGCCCTTGCCTCCTCTATATTCATTGTACCAAGACATGTGCTTGGGGGCGTAGGCTATATTGCCCCTAGTGATCGGCTCAACCTGGCCGCCATTGGTGCCGGTGGAAAAGGGAGTAGCGACATTTTTAACGCTTCCGTTAACGGACGTGAAAAAGTGGCCGCCCTGTGTGATGTCGATTTCGGCGGTTCTGCCAAGAAGTCCGTCGAAAATTTTCCGAAAGCAAAATTGTACGCTGATTTTCGAAGAATGTTGGATGCAGAAAAAGGCATTGATGCCGTGACGATTTCAACGCCCGACCATGTGCACGGTCCCGCTGCCGCCTATGCCATGGAACGCGGGATACACGTTTATGTTCAAAAACCGATGACCCATAATATCCGTGAAGCCAGATTGCTTACCCAAATGGCCAGAGAGAAAAAAATCGTCACTCAAATGGGGAATCAAGGCGGTTCCAACCCCTTGCTGAACATGGTTCAAAAATGGGTAGATGACGACACCATCGGAGCGGTATCGAAGGTGCAGGTGTGGACAAACCGGCCCGTATGGCCTCAAGGGAATGCCATGCAGCAACCCGACCCAAGCTTAAAGCCGGAATCGCTCGATTGGAATCTTTGGTTGGGGCCCGCCGAGGAAAAACCATATATCCCCAACATGCATCCGTTCAACTGGAGGGGTTGGTGGGATTATGGCACCGGTGCTTTAGGCGATGTCGGATGCCATTTAATCGATATTCCCTTTAGAACCCTAGGTTTAAAATACCCTACTGATGCGGAATGCAGCGTAGGATCGGTCTATTCCCAAATGTGGAATGCCGATTACCATCCCGAAGGCTGTCCTGCCTCATCGTTCATCACACTCCATTTCGATGCTACGGAAAAATCGAAATCCCCGATTGAAATGACGTGGAGCGATGGCGGCATAAGACCATCCCATCCGGACATCATTCCAGCGGACAATGATATTGGTGGGCCGGGAAGTTATAATGGGGTGATGATCATCGGTGAGAAAGGAATTATATCTACAAATATCAACGACAGTAGTCCCCTGACTCCGAAACTATATTTATACGATGGCACGACGGAGTTTGGACCTGAAACCGAACCGAACGATGAACCTGAATACGGTCATCAGCGCAAATGGGTAGACGCCTGCAAGGCTGGTTTTGGAAGTGAGGAACACCTAGGATTGACCTCCTCCTTTGATTATGCTGGCCCCATGACCGAAACGGTGCTAATGGGCAACCTCGCCATACGCAGTTATCTCCTTAGAAAAGAAGACGACGAAGGTAAAATGCAGTTTTTCGGGCGTAAAAAATTGCTATGGGACGGTGAAAATATGCGAATTACCAATTTGGAAGAAGCCAACCAATTCGTAGGAAGAACATACCGCGAAGGTTGGGAAGTGTAGCCTTTTGATTGATTTCCTAAAATTGTTCGACACAATTTGGTGTTGCCCTTGATAGATGGCAACATCCTATTAAACGTCAATCACAATTCTCGGTTCTCCTGGTGTCGATGAGGTAAACGATTTTCCAATCCTTTCCGAATTTCACCAACTGAAAAGAATTTACCCCACAATGGTGAAAGGCATCACCAATCCAGAATTCATAAGGGGTCCACGCATTTGCCATTTCGCCATCGACCTGGATTGAAAAGGATTTTAATTTCTCTTCAAACTTTGTGGTTTTGGGAATGCTTGCAATTCTGACAAGAAAGTCGGCATACGGCATAGTCTGTACCACCGTGTTTCCTATCGAGTCTTGCGAAATGGTTTGCATGGTAATCATATCGGCCGCAGTTGTCCTTAGGCCAAGAGTGTCTTGTTGGTGAAAATGTTCAAAAAAAGATTCTATTGTGCGTTGAACGGCTGCCTCTTCAGCATCCTGCGCGACCGCAATAGTAGACCACACCAATATCATAATCAAGGATATACGCTTCATATCGCTGTTTTTTCAAATGTATTGAAAATATGAAGACTTTGAACTTCGAACTCTGAAACAGAACATTTTCCTTACTTTTAACGCACCAAAATAAACATACATGTCAACTGCCAAGAAAGAATACAAAAGGGTTACCGTAAAATCGCTGGTCGATATGAAGAAGAATGGAGAGAAGATCTCCATGCTTACCGCCTACGATTACTCCATGGCGAAAATTGTCGACTCTGCAAACGTAGATGTCATTCTCGTTGGGGACTCCGCCAGTAACGTAATGGCGGGCCATGAAACGACCCTTCCCATTACCCTAGATCAGATGATCTATCATGCCGCCTCGGTCATCCGAGCCGTAGATCGTGCTTTGGTCGTTGTCGATATTCCTTTCGGAAGTTACCAAAGCGACCCTAAGGAGGCCTTACGCTCCGCAATCCGGATTATGAAAGAAAGTGGGGCCCATGCCGTAAAACTCGAAGGGGGCGTTGAGATAAAGGAGTCTGTAAAAAGAATTTTAAACGCCGGTATTCCGGTCATGGGGCATTTAGGCCTTACCCCACAAAGCATCTATAAATTCGGCACGTACACGGTTCGTGCAAAAGAAGAGGAAGAGGCCGAAAAACTTATGGAAGATGCCAAGTTATTGGAAAAATTGGGGTGTTTCGGGATAGTACTCGAAAAGATACCAGCAGATCTGACCAAGAAAGTTTCGGAAAGTATCTCCATCCCGACCATTGGTATTGGTGGTGGCAAATATGCTGACGGCCAGGTGCTGGTCATTCATGATTTATTGGGAATGACGCATGAATTCAATCCCCGTTTTTTACGTCGTTATATGAATTTGTACGAAGATATGGGAAAGGCGATTTCTGACTATGTAAGCGATGTAAAGAAGAAAGATTTCCCAAGTGACGACGAACAATATTAAATCGCCGTTTTCGACATGATTAAAAGGTCTATAACCTTTAGCCACTATACGAGAAATTTAAAACTATCGAATTGCTAAAACGAATTACTATAGTATTTTTAGTGTTGCTCAACATCGGTTGTGATCAAATCTCAAAAGAACTGGTGCGCAAAAATGTAGATAGCAGCGAATACATACAGGTTATAGGCGATAATTTTATTATGACCAATGTAGAGAATACCGGTGCCATGCTGGGTTTCGGGGATAACTTCCCCCCTATTATCAAAAATGTTTTTCTAAAGGCACTCCCGGTTCTCGTGCTCTTCATTTTGCTGTTCAGGATATTGCAAAAAAAACAAATGAATATTTGGTTGATTACCGCCTTTGCTTTTGTTATCGGCGGTGGTGTAGGTAATCTTATCGACCGTATCGCCTACGGGTCGGTTACCGACTTCTTTCAAATAAAGCTCGGATTCTTTAAAACCGGCATCTTTAATATGGCCGATGTATCGGTAACTTTGGGCGCACTATTGATTCTATTTCTTTCACTCCGGTATAAAAAGCTCGAATTCTGATTTTACCTAATTCTCGATTCCCTTAAAACACGTACTATCCAAACAAAAAATCAGTCAAAAACAAAATATTCAACCCCGGATAACCTTCTGGTCATTCATGAGGACAATCATTTGATCGTCGTCAATAAGCGGGCAGGCGATATCGTACAGGGCGATAAAACCGGTGACATGCCCTTAAGCGAGGTCGTGAAGGAGTACATTAAGCGGAAATACAACAAACCCGGTAAGGTGTACGTGGGTGTTGCCCACCGGTTGGATAGGCCTACCACGGGCATTGTAGTCTTCGCCAAGACTTCAAAGGCACTGCCTCGTCTCAACAAACTTTTTGCGGAAAAAAAAGCGGAAAAAACCTATTGGGCCATCGTAAAAAATCCGCCACCGGAACAAAGTGCAAATCTGGTGCATTGGTTAAAACGGAATCCCAAACAGAACAAATCATATGCCCATAGCAAGGAAGTGACGGACAGTAAAAAAGCTATTTTAAACTATGAAATAATCAAAAAGCTCGATTCGTATTTTCTGTTGGAAGTAGGTCTAATAACGGGTAGGCATCACCAAATACGGGCACAACTGTCCGCAATTGGCTCCCCGATCAAAGGCGATTTGAAATATGGGTTTGACCGCAGTAACAAAGATGGAAGTATTCATTTGCACGCACGTAGCCTATCTTTTATACATCCGGTAAAAAAAGAACCGTTGCAGTTCATCGCAGAACTTCCAAAAGACCCAGTTTGGAACGCTTGTTGCTAATTTTAGTACATTGAACCTCTTTTGAGTCAATTTTTTAAGCCTAAGAACATTATGAAAAAAATACTTTTCCTTCTAGCGATCGCCATAGTCAGCTCTTGTAGCAGCTACAATTCCATTGACAGTTTTTACAATGCGCATAAAAATGACGACCAAGTCACGGCAGTACGCGTACCCCGTTTTATGCTCTCGCTTTTGGGGAATATTTCACCGGAAATGAAATCCCTTATTGGGAACACCAAAGACTTGCGTTACATGCAATTCCCAAGTGCCACTCCGGAGCGCACGCGATATTTGAACCAACAAATGAACGGCATAACCGGCAGCTCCTTTCTCGAAGTATATCGCAAAAATGACAATTTAAATCGCAATGTCGTGTCTATTCGTGAAAAGAGGGATGTTGTCAAAGAAATACTCATTTACAACAATAACACCGCTCGAGGTTCTTTTCTCTACTTCAAGGGTAATTTTGATCCGGTTAAAGTACGTGAAATGGCCAATAATGAGGAGTTTCGGGAATTGGGGGACGGACTCATAAATCAGTACGATATTGGTACTCCAAAAGAAGAACCCAAAAGCCCTGATGGCGACTAAGAAAATATTTACCGTGCGTTGGCCATTGCCTTTTCCCGTATGATTTGTCCAACCGGCTTATTTTGCAGATGGCTTTCGAGCCACGACAGGATATCCAAATATAAAAATGCCCGTTTTTCGTACGGGTGGTCTTCGTACTTCTTGAGTTCGGTATGCAGTTTTTGAAACTCGCTACGCAACTGATCGGGGTAGATATTACCGAGGTTTCGCAGGAATTTGATCATTTCTTTCTGCACGGCGTGCAAGTCGTTCATTTTTAAAAGAAATTTGTAAGTACTCTTCAATTGCACTTCTAAATGATAGTCCATACCGGCCTCATAGTGGGCAACCAAGCTTAAGACCCGGGCAAAACACATCAGGTCTTCCCGCATTTTCAGATTCTTATTGGAAATGATTTTTTTCAAGTATAGAATGCAGTTTTTGTTGTCACCGTTACCGAAGTAAAGGCAAGCGATCTTATAGTAAAGTACCATGATGTGGTGCGCATCAATACGGTCTTTGTGCTTGTTGATGCCGTATTCTACAATCTTGACCAAATAAAGTCCTTTATGAAAAGTTCCTTCCATAAAGTGCAGATTTAACTTATTGGCATTCAAATAAAGAAAAACAAGTGAGTTGATGTTATCGTTCTTCGGGAAGGCTTTGGTAGCCACTATGGTCTCAAGACGTTCTAAAGTTTGTCGAAACTGAGAACTGTACTGAAGTAGAAACAACGATTCCAACAGATAGTGATTTCCTTTTAGAAAGAAAACCGGATTCTGCTGTATTTGCTCCTCTTGGTCATAGAAAAGTGCTACCCATTTAGTAGCGTATTTATAGGAAGAAAGGAAATCCTGCACTAAAAAACTATACCATAAGTGGGCTTTATAGAGCCATAATTTTTCCCGAAATCCTAAATCCTTTAGATTATATTTTGGCAGATGACTCTCAAAGTATTCCTTTACGCGTTGCGAATCAGCATCATCCTGAACATAGCCTACTTTGAGCATGATACCATATAGCTGCAGGGAAAGGTTGGAGAGCTTACTGGTCATAACGTTAAGTGCAGAAAGTTCTTTCGCTTGAATGGCCAGTTCATCGGCCCGGTGCGGTATACTTCTGGTAATATACTGAGTCTCGATTATCTTTTCAAGTTCCACGATTTCATAGGCAATGTTCTTCTCTTGATTTTCGATGGCAATCGCTTTGGCCTTATCCAAAATCTTCAAACTCTGTTTATATAAGCCTTTTTGATAAAGAATCGTAGCAAAATCCAGTTGCTCGCGAATCTGTACACGCAAATTCTGATTTACCGGATTTAATCTCAAGCTTACTAAGATTTGCTTGTAGAGATGTGCCTTTAGATTGGAAAGCTGTGCCTTTTTTACGATTCCCGTATCGAGAATTACCTTCTCGTCATACTTCTTAACCTTGTCCAGCAAATTAAAAAGCGCAAGGAATTTGGCATCGGTGTTCACGCCCAAGCGACCCACATAAAGTTTGAACTGGCGCTTTTCAGATTTGGAAAGCGATTTCACCAATACAAAAAGAGAGTCTCTATGGGTCGTTGTCATCGTAATAAATAGTGCTTAAAGTGCTGTAGATAAGTTAATTGAAATACCCCTGTTGCTATTAAGCGTTGTAATTGTTTTTTTGTAAATTCGAAAGCTGTATCCATTGCTGTTATCTTAGCTATGGGCAACTAAAACTACATAAAAATAATGAGCAAAGATAAGGTAGATATTTTTGATACTACGCTGAGAGATGGTGAGCAAGTACCTGGTTGCAAATTGGAAACAAAGCAAAAATTGACGATTGCGGAGCGATTGGACAATTTGGGGGTTGATATTATCGAAGCTGGTTTTCCAGTATCTAGCCCAGGGGATTTCAAGTCGGTTTCAGAAATTGGGAAATTGGTGAAAAATGCAGCTGTTTGCGGTCTTACCCGAGCTGTAAAAAAAGATATCGAAGTAGCTGCCGAAGCCCTAAAATACGCCAAAAGACCAAGAATACATACGGGAATAGGTACTTCGGACTCCCATATCAAACACAAATTTAATTCAAATAGGGAAGCCATCATAGAGCGTGCGGTCGAAGCGGTTGCTTATGCAAAGACTTTTGTGGAAGATGTTGAATTTTATGCCGAAGACGCCGGTCGAACCGATAACGAATTTTTAGCCCGAGTTTGCTCGGCTGTTGTGAAAGCGGGCGCCACTGTTTTGAATATTCCCGATACCACGGGATATTGTCTTCCGGAAGAATACGGGGCCAAAATCAAGTACCTGAAAGAAAATGTAAAGGATATTCACAAAGCCACCCTTTCGTGCCATTGCCACAATGACCTTGGGCTTGCCACCGCAAATTCGATTGCCGGAGCCATCAACGGGGCACGGCAAATTGAATGTACCATCAATGGTATCGGCGAGCGCGCAGGAAATACGTCGCTTGAGGAGGTGGTTATGGTATTACGACAGCATCCGACCCTGAACCTTGACACCAACATCAACAGTAAGTTGTTGTACAATACAAGTCAAATGGTTTCCCAAGAAATGGGTATGATGGTACAACCCAACAAAGCAATAGTCGGTGCCAATGCCTTTGCACATAGCTCAGGCATTCATCAAGATGGGGTAATAAAAAATAGGGAGACGTACGAAATCATAGACCCGGCCGATGTCGGGGTAAATGCCTCTTCCATTGTCCTTACGGCTAGGAGTGGCCGTGCCGCACTGGCGTACCGCGCCAAACTAGTCGGATACGAATTGACGAAGCTGCAACTGGATGAAGTGTACCAGGAGTTTCTCAAGTATGCCGACAATAAAAAAGAGGTTTTCGATGAGGACATTCATGAGATTATAGATTCTTCTGCCATAAACATCCAAAGTGTTCCCTAATGAAATTGCGAATCGCTATTTTAGGAGGTGACGGTGTAGGCCCCGAAGTAATGGCCCAAGCGGTCAAATGTTTAAAAGCCATAGGTGAAACCTTCAACCATGATTTCCGTTTTACAAATGCCCTAATTGGTAATACGGCCATACGGGAAACCGGGAATTCCCTCCCTTTAAAAACCTTGGAAGTCTGTGCAAATTCAGATGCTATTCTGCTCGGTGCGCTTGAGAAAACAGCCGAGGATTCAAGAGACGATAATGATGCGCAACCTCAAGAAAGTTTAGGACGTTTGCGAAAAGAGCTCGGACTGTTCGCCAACATACGGCCGGTAAAACTATTTCCGGGGATTACCGCGAACTCTCCTTTTTCCAAAAATCTTGCTGACAAGGTAGATTTTCATATCTACAGAGAGCAATTGGGGGGACTTTATAATGGCGAGGGTCATTTGAAAGAATCCGGCAGTGCTACGGATAGTTGTACCTATACCGAAAAAGAAATCAGTCGTATTGCCCATCTGGCTTTCAAAGCCGCCAAAAGACGCCGAAAAAAAGTAACTCTGGTAGACAAAGCCAATATTTTAGATACCTCTAAACTCTGGCGAACTGTCGTGACCGAGATTGCCGGTAGCTATCCCGAAGTTAATTTAGAATGTTTGGAGATAGACAATGCCGTTGTAAAATTGACATTAGACCCTTCTAATTTCGATATTATTCTGGCCGATGCCATGTTCGGCGATGTTATTTCGGGTCAGGGTAGTATCCTTTTGGGTGCACAAGGGCTGTTACCTTCGGCATCACTTGGTGAGTACCACTGTATGTTCAAACCAACCCATGGGGCGTTTTCAAAAGAAAAAGGGAAGAACTCCATCAACCCGATAGCTTCGATTTTTTGTGTTATTATGCTTTTGGAGAAATTCGGCCTGAAAGAAGAGGCTAACGCCGTATTCGCTTCAGTCCGAAAGGCTTTTAAGAAAAAAGTAGTCGTTCCCGATGTATTGGGAAGCCGTAAATACGGTACGGACTACGTAGGTGATTTTATTGCGGACAACATTACCGATTCCGATTCCAATCTGAACATCAACGATGAGAATATAGGCTTGGGAAAATCGACTATTATTTAAAAGGCAAAAATACAAACTCCTCCAGTTTCTTTCATATCTCGCGGTTGCCCATCCAATTGAAATATCTACGAAAAAAGATAGGTTTAGTGAAACATCACCTGCGCGGAAGGCAGGCAATTTCAAATCGATATATCATAGTAGGTAGTTATGTTTTGGGAAACCGGGCGCAGCGAAGGCAAGCGTCATTTTAAAAATGGAAATAGCCTACTCCGCCAGAAGTGCCTTTACGAAAACATCGAATTCTTTCTTAAACAGCTCGTATTTTTCACCCGTTGCAGGACCATTGAAACCAGTATGTATTTTTTGGACTTCACCACTTTTATCAATGTAGATAGTAGTAGGATAGGAAAGTACATGGTTCAGCATAGGCAGTTTTTTCTGCGCTTCTTCCTTGTCGGAGGTGCCGTATTGTGCCAAGAGAACAGGATATTCCACCCCAATTCTGTCAGTAAATCTCTTGATACTTGCAAACGCTTTTTCTTTGGTCTTGGCATATTCGAATGCCAGGGCGACTATTTCTAAATCCTGGTTTTGATTTTCTTTAAGGTATTGCGTGTAGTATTTTGTTTCATCTAGGCAATTAGGACACCAAGATCCCATAATCTGAACCAACACTACTTTGTCCTGAAACCGCTGGTCCGTTAGCGAAACCATCTTCCCCTCTGCGTCCGGAAATTCAAAGGCCAACTTTTCGTAACCATCGTTTAAGTAAGTAAGCGAATCAGTGCTGGGAAGATTATAGGATTCGTTGCGTTTTGCACTAAAGGTTTCCTTGGAATGGTTTCCGGAATAGAACGCTCCGTTTAGCGTACTATCGGAAACCTTCGCGGTAAACAGAAAAGCATGCGCACCGTCGAAGGCCGACACCTTTAACGAATCGCCATCCACGATACCGTCGAGAAAACGATAATCACCTGTTGTAGTTTCAAAAGTTCCGGTAACGGTATCCCCGTTTTGTTTGAAGATTCCTTTTGCGATGTATTCATCTCCTGTGCCGGGATTAAAATTGGTCTCCCAAATACCGGTCACATTTTCATGCGACGCCCCTCGGGCATCAAACCGCGACTGTTGATCAAAAGTGGCTTCAAAAGGCACGATACGGTCCAAGCTTTCCTTGATAAATTCACCTTTCATTTTATCTGTCGTAAATGTAGCCGCTAGATACCCTTCGAAAACAGGAGTTCTAATGATAATGGAATCATTGTCAATTTGAATCTCATCGACTAAAATAACCTCCTCCGCATTATACACCTCCATTTCGTACGCTCCAGATTCGGCCCGAAACAATTTAAAATTAAAAGGCAGCACTTGACCATCCATAACGGCCAACTCGGCACGCCACATCCCCAAAGATGGTTCAACTGGTTCGGTATCTTTACAAGCACTACTCAGAGCGAACATGATGAGGAGTAATACGATATTTTTCATGTGGAATTATTTTTTGAAAATCGAAATAACGATTAAATACTTACACTAAAAAATTAAAAGCAATTCTATAACAAAGCGTTTGACGGACTAGTTGCATTGTTTTATCTTTATCGGCTTTAAAAACCGACCCGATGCACATATCTTACAACTGGCTAAAACAGTTTCTCAAACTTGATTGGGAAGCCAGTGAAACTGCGGAACTTCTTACAGATCTCGGCTTAGAAGTAGAGGGTGTTGCTACATATGAATCGATAAAGGGAAGCCTTCAGGGTGTTGTGGTCGGCCATGTACTCAGTTGTGAAAAACATCCGAATGCCGACAAACTCAAACTAACCATTGTGGACATCGGTACGGAGGGTGCGGTTCAAATTGTCTGTGGTGCGCCTAACGTAGCAAAGGGACAAAAGGTGCCCGTAGCGACTATCGGAACGACGCTTTATACCAAAGATGGTGAACCTTGGACCATAAAAAAGGGGAAGATCAGAGGAGAGGAAAGTCACGGAATGATTTGTGCCGAGGATGAATTAGGGCTTGGCGCAAGCCATGATGGCATCATGATTCTGGACGATTCTCTCAAGGCAGGAACGCCATGCAGCGAGATTTTAGAAGTAGAGGTAGATGAAGTTTTTGAAATCGGGCTTACCCCCAACCGAGCCGATGCGATGAGCCATTTTGGCGTCGCACGTGACCTTAAAGCCGGGCTTTTGCAAAGAAAAACAAAGCTTGAGCTGATTACTCCTTCGGTCAGTAAATTTCACGTCGATAATCGTTCCTTAAAAATGGAGGTCGTTGTCGAGAACAGCGAACTCGCTCCGCGCTACTGTGGTATTACTCTCAGCAATTTAATCGTTCAACCATCTCCTGACTGGTTGAAAAACAGATTGAAGGCTATTGGTCTAACCCCTAAAAATAATTTGGTAGACGCTACCAACTATGTACTCCACGAATTAGGGCAGCCGATGCACGCTTTCGATGCCGACCGGATATTCGGCAATAAAATAGTCGTAAAGAAAATGCCTTCGGGCACGAAATTCATGACACTTGATGGGGAAGAGCGTGAACTGCATGAAGATGACCTTATGATTTGTGATGCTGAAAAACCGATGTGTATCGCAGGGGTTTTCGGCGGAATCAATACCGGCGTCACTGAAAATACCAAAGCTATATTTTTGGAAAGCGCTTATTTTGATCCTGTATCGATTCGAAAGACGGCGAAACGACATGGCTTGAACACGGATGCTTCCTTTCGTTTTGAACGGGGCATCGACATCGAGAATGTAGAATACGCCTTAAAGCGTGCGGCCTTACTCATTAAGGAATTGGCAGGGGGGAATATCACCTCTGACCTTATAGATTTCTATCCAAAAAAGAAAAAGGACCACCAAGTATTCCTCTCTTTCGAAAAAACGAACAGATTGATTGGTCAGGAGATACCCCGCGACATGATCAAATCTATTTTGGCCTCGCTGGAAATAAAGGTCAACAACATGACCGAGACGGGCCTTGGCCTTACCATACCGTCGTACCGTGTAGATGTAGTTCGGGAAGTGGATGTTATCGAGGAGGTTCTGCGCGTTTATGGTTACAACAATATTGATTTCAAAAAGAAATTAAACGCTTCTATTGCCCCTATTTCCAGATTGGAAGACCATAAGTTGCAGACCATTATAGGAAATCAATTGGCGGCATCGGGTTTTTTTGAAATTCTGACGAATAGCCTCACTTCTCCCGAGTATGTGGCTTACTTGGAAGATTTGAATACCGAACAATCAGTTCATATGCTGAATCCATTGAGCAATGACCTCGCCGCCATGCGACAATCGATGTTGTTCAATGGTCTGGAAGCTTTGTCTTATAATATCAACCGTAAGAAGCAACATCTTAAATTTTTCGAATTCGGAAAGACCTACCATCAATACGGTGATAAACGAGAGGAAAACAAGCACCTTGCATTATTACTGACCGGAAACCGCACGGAAGAGGGTTGGGCGAACGACAGACAAGCGGTCGATTTCTTTTATCTGAAATCCGTTATTCAAAATATTTTCGATAGACTGGGTGTTGGAGTATCCCATACCCATCCAACGGAAAACCGTATATTTTCAGAAGGAATTGGCCTCGGAGAGAAAAAGCGAACCTTGGTCGAATTCGGAATGGTACGAAAATCCGTCTTAAAGAAATTCGATGTAAAGCAAGATGTTCTTTATGCCGATTTCAACTGGGATGCCCTAGCTGAATTGGCCGGTAAAATCCCTATAGTTTTTAAGGATATTCCAAAATATCCAGAGGTAAAACGGGATTTGGCCTTGCTATTGAATGAAAATACACCATTTAGGGAGGTATACGAAATCGCTACCCAGACAGAGCGGAAATACCTGAAAGCAGTGAATCTTTTCGACGTATATACCGGAAGCAAACTGCCCGATGGTAAAAAGTCATATGCCGTAAGCTTTACGCTACAGAACGAGGAAGGCACACTTACCGAAAAGCAAATCGATAAAATTATGGCGAAACTACAATTGCGCTACGAAAAAGAACTGAATGCGCAATTGCGCTAATTTAGGACTGCTTCATATATCATTCGCCCCTTTTCACCAACTTGGTGGTGGTATTGAATTTCGAGAAGTAATTACCATAACGGATAGCCCGTACATCTGTAGGGAACCTATAGTTTTGCGGGAAGGAACACACTATCTATTTCATGAATAACTCCGTTGCTCTGCTCGGAATCGGCAGTAGTGATTCTTGCGGTATTACCATTACTATCGGTGAGTACGATATCGATACCGCTCATCGTGGCAATCAATTCATCACCCTGAACGGTTGTAAAGGAAGCCCGACCAGCGCCTCTACACATTTCCTTTAAGATTTTAGACGCCGAAAAATTACCGGCCACGATATGGTACGTAATGAGTGTTTTGAGATTCTTTTTATTTTGAGGAAGTAGTAACTCATCTATTTTCCCGCTGGTCAATTTTTCGAAGGCAATGTCAGATGGTGCAAATACGGTAAATGGTCCCTCCTCGTTTAGAATTTCTTCCAATTCGGCTGCTTCGATTACCGCTAGAAGGGTCGTATGATTTTGTGAATTCGCCGTATTGGTCGCAATACTCTCCTTTGGGTTCATTCTTTGTAGTTCCCGGCTGTTCTCCTGGGCAAAAATTAGGTTAGCGAAAAGCACTAAGAGGATGGTGAGGGGCTGCGTCAAGTATTTCATGAATTTCAAAGTCGTTTTAGGTACAATTTGGGGGATATTATCGATGAACGGTTAATTTAATCGACAAATTACAACTATTTGAGATTTTTGTTGAAAAGAACGAAGACCTTACATCGAAATTAACAAATTATTAACATTAACAATTCTGAGCCCTATTTTTTTCAAGTGGAATTCGTTAACTTTGAAACGCTAAAGAAAAGAAAATGAGAATAAAAATGACTAACATCGAGGAGAAGCTCGAAAGACTTCGGGCAAATGAAAATGAAGGCGACAAAATTCTAGACGCCGTTCGCGAAATTTTAGAGAAAGACGCGCAAAAGCAGACGAATATCCAAAAGAACTTGCAGGGAAACACACCTGTTGTCGGGAATGCTTTTGATTTTGATTTGTTGGAGACGGACAAAATCTACCACATCAGCCAAATTAAAAAAATCTGTATCGATTATCGATTGCGGTTTTTAAGCTCCAAGTACTTTAAAGGTGAAATTCCACAAGAGGCCTTTTCCAAAATAAAGCAGATAGAAAAGGAACATGAAATTGAAGTAAAAGGCTTTAAAATCGTGGCGCCGTCGAAGCTTTTCAAATTGGCCGATAAAGATGACCCCTTGTTGTTCGCTCCTATCGGTAACGATTACTACTATTTAATTCACAAGTGGGGCAACGACCTTCATCCCTTGCGAAAATTACTGGTATTGCCTTTTAAGAATATCGTAAACCTTGCCGTGTTGGTGTTTTTGATCAGCTGTCTTTGTACCGCGTTGGTACCGGACGGGCTCTTTTCAAAATCAGGTTCCGGATCGGAAAAGATGGTTATTTTCTTTTTTATGTTCAAGTGTATCGCTTCCGTAGTCATATTCTATGGTTTCGCCTTGGGCAAGAATTTTAATCCCGCCATTTGGAACAGCAAATATTTTAATGCATAATCGACATCGATTTTCGCTATTAGTGAATGTGAATAAAAAAAAGCATCCCGCTCTAGTCGGGATGCTTTTTTTATCTGATAAATTACAAGAACTTTTCTATTTCACTATAATGTTAAATGGTATTCCGTCTACATTGATATTGTCGATTACCGCTGGCATTGTTCCCGTACGCACCCTTAGAAGACCTCCTTTATTCGTCGCTCCGGTTTTCTTGTACCCGATAAGCAAATAGTCGTTCTTTTCATCGTAGCCGACCATCGTGGTGGTCTCTATCTCATATTCGAACTCGCGCTCTGCCTCTGTTAAAAAATTCTCATAGGGATACAGTGTATTCAAATTATTCGAAAAATCATAAACCGCTGGAATAAGAGGATATACACTGAACTGTTCGGCAGCTCGTTCATAATACATTTTTCCTTCTTCATCGAAATTGTTCACTTCTGAAGTCACAAATTGCGGTTCTTTTCCAGACTGGTACTGAATAAACTGGGTCGTTAGCGTTTCACTATCCAAAAGTGTGTGTAGCTCGTCGTAGCAAATGATCACATTATCATCCACATTACGTAATAATTTTTGGGCATCGTAGCCTAGGCCCATCTCGATCAATATACTGTTGGTCTGACTATCTAGGACCGTTAAAAAATTTTCATCGGTCACTTGGTCATCTATTGTCAGCACAAATAATCTTTCGTTGGTAAAGCTTAGGTGTACCGGCTTCTTGTTCAAGGGAATATCAACATCCGCCGTGGCCGTTCCGTTTAAATCAAAAGCTCTTACAAAATATTCGGTGGTCGAGGCATCTATTTCAACACCGTAGGCAACGTACCCTTTAGTGGCCGTATGGGCAACCGCGTAGGCCGTCAGGTTGCAAGAACCTAGGTCTGAGAAAAGTTCGATAGTTTTGGAAGTCTCATCACTAAAATCGAACCTTAAAAAGGTGGCATTACAGTTTCCCGTTTGCCGATAGAATGAGAAAACAGTTCCATCTTTATAACTAAGGGAAGGTGAGGTCGCTTCGCTGAATTGACTATCGGTCGTACCTAAAGTAATCGTTTCGGCGGTGGCATCTAGGGGTATACCATCAAGACCACTAGCCGAATTTACCAAAAGCGTATAGCTAGCATCCGCCCCGGGGTTGCTAGTTTCGTTGTCGATTTCCTCTGATTTTTCACAGGAAAAAACAATAGCGCAAACCAAGAACAGGTAAAAAAGGGGGTAGGTTTTCATGATGTAAGGATTTGAGTTTCACAAATTACACGGGAACCGCGTACATTTTGCTTCGCAGCTCCTTAATTGTCTTGTCAGACATGTATTCATCAAACGTCAAATGTCTATCAATGTTGCCTTTAGGCGTCAATTCTATAATACGATCGGCAACCGTTTCCGCAAACTCGTGGTCATGGGTGGTAAACAGTACCGTTCCCTTGAAGTTTTTCAAGGAGTTGTTGAAGGCCGTGATACTTTCTAAATCCAGATGGTTCGTAGGCTCATCGAGCATCAGAACATTAGCCCGAAGCATCATCATTCTGCTGAGCATACACCTTACTTTTTCCCCTCCGGATAGCACCGTACATTTCTTAAGGGCTTCCTCCCCACTAAACAACATCTTCCCTAAAAAACCGCGAATGTAGACCTCTTCCCGTTCTTCTTCTGTCTTTGCCCATTGTCGCAGCCAATCGACGAGATTTATATGCTGCGTAAAAAAATCGGAGTTATCGGCTGGCAAATAGGACTGAGAGGTAGTTATTCCCCATTTGAAATCACCTGCATTGGCCTTTCTGTTTCCATTGATAATCTCATAAAAAGCGGTCGTGGCACGGGAATCTTTTGAAATGATGGCCACTTTATCGCCTTTTGCCAGGTTAATGTTCACATTTTGAAACAACTGATCCCCATCTTCGGAAATAGCGGAAAGGCCTTCTACACCCAAAATCTGATCGCCCGCTTCCCGCTCCCTATCAAATATAATAGCAGGATAACGCCGACTCGATGGCTTAATGTCTTCTACCTTTAACTTAGATAACATTTTCTTTCGGCTGGTGGCTTGCTTGCTTTTGGCCACATTGGCACTGAATCGCATGATGAATTCCTGCAGTTCTTTCGCCTTTTCCTCCGATTTCTTATTCTGTTGCGCTCTTTGGCGTGCCGCGAGCTGACTACTTTCGTACCAGAAAGTGTAATTACCGCTATACAGGTTCATCTTTCCAAAATCGATATCCCCTATGTGCGTACAAACCGAATCTAGAAAATGACGATCGTGCGATACCACAATCACGGTATTTTCATAATCGGCCAGAAAGCGCTCTAACCAGCTTATGGTATCATAATCCAGATCGTTCGTAGGTTCATCCATAATAAGTACATCGGGAGAGCCAAAAAGTGCCTGTGCCAATAGTACCCGCACTTTCAATTTAGAGTCTACATCTTTCATAAGGGTATAATGCAGCTCCTCTGCTATACCTAAGTTCGATAATAATGCAGCGGCGTCACTATCTGCGTTCCAGCCGTTCATCTCCTCAAATTTAACCTGCAACTCCCCTATTCTATCGGCATTTTCATCGCTGTAATCGGCATAAAGGGCATCTATTTCTTTTTTGATAGCGAAAAGGTCCTTATTTCCCATGACTACCGTTTCCAACACCGTTGATTCGTCGTAGGCATTATGGTTCTGCTCCAGAATAGACATACGCTTGCCCGGCTCTAGATGTACATGACCTGAAGTGGGGTCCTGTTGTCCGGATAGGATTTTTAAAAATGTGGATTTTCCAGCACCGTTTGCTCCGATCACACCATAACAATTTCCTTGAGTAAACGAAACGTTGACCTCGTCGAACAAGACTCTTTTCCCGAATTGTACCGATAGATTTGAAACCGACAACATACCTTTTGCTTTTTAAAATTCGTGCAAAAATAAGGAAATTTAAATCCTTGACCAATAAACTTACATTCGTCACCTCTTGTCGAAAGATTAACGCAATCAGTTAACTTTTAACGCACTATTAACAGCTGACAGCCTGTTGCTTACTTAATTTTGATTCATTCAATACGCAAGTCCTATATGATAAGAGTTTTACTTTATCTACTTCTTATTTTATTATTTGGTTGCACTTCTCAGGAAAAAAAATCCCCCGGCGTTTTTTTTGCGGGCGAGATTGTAAATCCTACCGGGGACAAAATAGTGCTGTATAAAGGTGACAAAGTCGTCGACTCTTCCAGCTTGGATAAAAACAACAGATTTTCTTTTCAATTTGACTCTATCGCTGAAGGCTTATACCATTTTGATCATGCGCCCGAGCTACAATACGTTTATTTGGCGCAAGGGGATAGTCTGGTCATTCGTTTAAATACGATGGATTTTGACGAATCATTGATTTTTTCCGGAACAGGTTCGGAAATCAATAATTTTCTATTGGAGCTTTTTCTTGCCAACGAGGAAGAAGATTCTAAAATATCGGCTTGGTATGAATTGGAAGCAAGTGAATTTTTGGGAAAAATAGACGAACTTCAAAAAGAGAAATTCGAAACACTGGGAGAACTCATCAAAGATGGGAATCTTTCCCAGAATCAGCGTAATCTAGCCAAGGCCAGTATCGTCTATAACTACAACACCTATAAAGAACAGTACCCCTTTAGACATCGACGGTATTCCGACCATGGTGTTTTAGAGAAACTACCGGATAATTTTTACCAGTATCGCAAAAGTGTCGACTATGGGAATGAGCAGCTGACCTATTTGAGACCCTATTATGAGTTTATGGTCAACCATATTCAGAATCTATCTTTTATGAGTTGCACCAAAGAATGTCAGATGAAAGAAGGCGTGGTTCAAAAGCAGCTTCATTTTAACGAACACAAACTCCATCTGATCGATAGCCTGGTTTCTGAAAAGGAATTGAAAGACAATCTGTATCGTCATGTAGCTTTCAACTATCTTTTAAAGGTTCACGATTATCCGGAGAACAACAAACGATTTATTACGAAATTTCACGAATTGTCAAATAACAACAGACACCTTGACGAAATAGACGAATTGTACGAGGGTATTGAAAACCTGCAACCACAAAAATCCATCCCGGACGTCTATGTCACCAATTTTGCCGGGGATAGTTTATCGTTAAGGGAAATAGGAAAAGAGGGGAAAACGGTTTTTTATTTTTGGTCGGCAGTTGATAAAAAACACTTCAATAGCATTAAAAAGCGGGTGGCGGAGCTAACGGTTAAAAATCCGGAGTACAAATACGTCGGCATTAATATGAAAACAAGTAAGGACACTTGGAAGGGAATGGTCGAAGATTCAAGATTGAACAAAGACCAACAATATCGGGCCCACGACTTCTCGAAGTTGACCAAATCACTTATTATCTATCCGGAGAACAAATGCGTTATTACCAATGATGCGGTCATCGTCGATGCTTTTTCAAATATTTATTCCGCATTTCGATAGCACCGAATAGACCTGCAGGACAATAAAAAAAGCCTGGTTGCCCAGGCCTTTATACTTTCATGAATACCTTTTAATTTCCTTTCTGATAGTCTGCCAAGAATTTGGCCAAACCACTGTCGGTAAGCGGATGCTTTAACAACCCTTCGATTGCGGAAAGTGGTCCTGTCATGACATCGGCGCCAAGCTTGGCACAATCGATTACGTGCATGGTATGTCGTACGGAAGCTGCGAGAATTTGTGTTTCGAAAGCGTAGTTATCGTAGATATGGCGTATTTCGGCAATAAGATTTAAGCCATCGGTTGAAATGTCATCCAATCGCCCGATAAAAGGCGATACATAAGTGGCTCCCGCTTTGGCCGCCAATAAGGCCTGCCCGGGAGAGAACACTAGCGTACAGTTCGTTCGTATTCCCTTATCGGAAAAATATTTTAACGCCTTTACACCTTCTTTGATCATAGGTACTTTTACTACGATTTGGTCATGAAGCTCGGCAAGTTCTTCACCTTCCTTCACCATGGCGTCAAATTCCGTGGCTATTACTTCTGCGGAAACATCGCCTTCAACGATAGTACAGATGTCCACATAGTGCTTTAAAATACTATTACGGCCGGAAATACCTTCTTTCGCCATTAACGACGGATTCGTCGTAACCCCGTCTAGAACTCCCAAGGCCTGGGCTTCACGAATCTGGTCTAAATTGGCTGTGTCAATAAAAAATTTCATACTCTTTTAGTTATTTAATGAAAATACGTCTTAAACTATTATTGTAATCAACTCGAGGGCTTGCCCAAGAGGCATTCGAAAAGAAAAGACCTTATGTCCTCAAGGCAAACCGCCTTCCAGCAGTCAGGACTGCCGACAGATGCAACTCTCGATTACCGAGTAAAGCTACAATTTATAATGCTTTAATAGAAGTTTCTCAAATACTTTCTGAGGGAGCATCTTCTTGAGCAAAATCGAGAGTCTTTGCGAGGTAGCGCCTACCTTGTAGCTTACTTTCGGGCTTTTCGAAGAGATGATTTTTTCAACGGCCAAGGCAACTTGAACAGGATTTTCGCCATGAGCAACACTCTCGTTAATATTTTCTAAGGTGCTATTGTACTTTTCGTAATACGGTGATTCCTTATCGGCTGTTACATGAAATCGTCCTGCGGCAATATTCGTGGCAAAATCACCAGGAGCGAGATTGGTGATTTTTACGCCAAAGTCCTTGACTTCCATTCGCATGGCCTCCGTAACGATTTCCAAGGCGCTCTTTGAAGCAGAATAAATACCGCGATACGGCAACCCCATAAAACCTGCTATTGAAGTGATATTTATAATGAGTCCGCTCCGCTGTTTCCGCATTTGGGGCAAAACCGACTTCGCTACCAACAACGGACCGTGAAAATTAATGGCAAAGGCGTTTGCAATCTCTTCATGGGGCGTTTCCTCTATAGGTCCCGTTATCCCGACACCTGCATTATTTACAAGTACGTCTACCCTACCCTCCAAGGCAATCAACTCAGCAACCGCTGCAGCTATGGTTTCCGCATTTCGAACATCTAGCTCGAGCAGAGCAAAGTCGTCGAAATCCGGATACTTGGCCTTACTTCGGGTCGTACCATAAACGATATGTCCTTTTGATTTTAGATAGGTGCCTATTGATTTTCCGATTCCGGAAGAGCCACCCGTTATGAGAACCACCTTACTTTGCATAGCGCTGCAAATTAGTGAAATAATCAAAGTGAAGAACGGTTAATTTTAAAAGCATCCTCGTTCTTTTTTTGGTACCCGCCAGTAAATTCAGGGTACAAAAAAAGGCAAGCTACCTACATCGCACCGCTACAACCATATACCCTTGCTGCGTTCCCACCCTGGGGGATTCTACAGGAGCTGGTCGTGTAGGACTTGCCAATTGCAAATATACTATCTTTTTAATTCATTTTTTACGGTTCATCCCATATTTTTGATCGGCAAGTCTATCCTAAATGTCGGGATAATTGTGAAGTGATAAAACTTTGTTTAAATATCCGTAATCGCTCATAATTTGTCTGGGATGTCTATCTTTTGGGGAAAACGCAAAGATATGAATCTATTTACCTTTGCGGCCCACTTCGACAGCGAGAAGGCCTGCCGCCCACATTTCAAGGAATAGCGCTACAGAACCGGTTTTACAAGCAAGTGCCATACCGGGCACTTCTGGATAAGGAGCAGGTGGTGCTACGAGTACAAGAAATACCGCAGCCGTACCTCACTGCGCAGCAGGACGGTGATGCAGGGCTCGAACCTTCCATTTCTGTTATGGTACAAAGCGATGTTCCTGCTGACGTGGTTGTTTTTGAAGAATCTTTGAAAGTTTTTATAAGCCCAGAGAACTATAGTTTCAAAGATGAGAGCTATGTATTTAGTCTTTCTTATTTGCACTATAATTCAAAAAACGAATTGATTAAATATGACTTAAATGAGAATGGTATAGGTATTGGTATTACGACCACTATAAATACAAAAGCCAATTTAAATTTATCCGCTAAGTGTCAAACGATGTATATCGTAATTACTGATGGCTACAGTGATGGCTCTTCAGATTCCTATATTATAGGTACTTATCAAGAATGTGATGGCGGAGGCGGCGGAGGCGGCGGTAATTGGGATGGTGGCAACCTTGTTGACAATGAAGAAGATATATTACCTCCGAGTTGTAAAAGTTTTGATTTCAAACAAGACGTAGATGGCTTAAATTGGCAAGAATCAGCTGTAAAAGGTATTTATTTTAAAGTATATTTGACATATACAACCCCTCCGTATCTTGAGTATAGTTACACAGTCAGACTAAATGAGCCTGTGTTATTTGGAGCTCCTATGGAAGGAAGGCATGGCGAATTACCTTCTGGAAAATTGGCATCGGCATCCGCTCATTTTTTAAACGAAATGATGAAAAAAACAGTTGATAAATATGATAGAACAAGAGTAAATCCGAGCGTAGTAGAAGCCTATTTTAAGGATGAATTACGAGATGAGTATAACAAATACATTGTCGGTGGAAGGGTAAATACCAATTATATGGGGAATTTGAATCCAACAACTTATAGAGCAACAACAGATGGTGGTTTTGATGGATGCGAAAAAAATGATTGATTTAAAAGAAATAGATTCTTTAGCCTACGAGTTTTACCCAAAAAACGTATCCTCCATTGAGGAAAGGCATAAATATCATGAAAGTATTGAATATAACTTTTTGATTAAATCTTTGGATGAAAAGAATAGTATCTATGACTTAAATAAATTAAAATCAGTTTTTAGTACCGTTGAAACAACGTTTAATGTAAAAATTGAAAACTATACTCTATCGTCTTGGTTAGATAGATGTCATAATTGGCAATTTTTATTAAATGAAAACGCAGATACTCCAAGGAAAATAGTAATGTGTTTAAATATTAGCAAGATAATACCTGCTTATCTAGTTTATATTTTAGAAGTTGAATTTGATGAAAAAATAGGAAGACTAAAGTATTCCCCGAGGAGAAACGAATTACTTGAAACGAAAGTTTACAAACAAGTTATCTCAGAAATTGAAGATATTATTAGCTCATTGTTAACAATAAGCCGTTTTCCAATGCATATTTTGAGTACTAAAATTATGGACTTAAGCTTTCAAGACATCAAAATAGGGGAATTCACTTACTTAAATGCATTTTTTCTGAATTCATATAATACAAGATTTGTTTAAATTATGATAAATAAGATATTTTTCTCCTTAATTATTATACTCTTTCTGATAGGAATATTTATGAGCAATAGTCCATCATTTATTTTTAACTATTACGACAGTTATTCCAAAATTACCTATCGAACAATTGTTTTAAATATGGCACAGTTGTTACTTATTTTGTTCGTATTTAGATTTCTCTTTTTAAGAATAAAATTATATTATGAGAGGTGAAAGCGTTATTCTGTATACTTCCCCTAAGTGAAGGCTTCCCTGTTAACGAAATGAATTAACGAATTTTAATGTGGCGAAGGATGAAGATTGTGACCTTTAATATCCCATCTTTGAAATTGGATTTTTCAAAGTGAATATTTACCCTTTGGTAGCCTTCAAAAACAGGGAAGCCTTCACTAATTTTGAAGTAAAATTATTATCCGAAAGTATAACCCCGTAACAAAAGAACATGAGACCGTTTTGATAATCAAGAGTAAAGTGGTGCGGCAAGCTTTTGATTTAAACGTTCCCTTAGACATGGTAGACGTGGTAACCGGTTCAAAGTCGCTATTGGAACCCAAAGAGATAGTAGGCTTTGATGAACTGATCGCTGTTTTGGGTGTTCCCGATGCTATAAAACTTAGCTTTAACGCAGATGCCAATTTTGCAATCGGTATCGCCAGTTCGTTCGATATTGTCGGTTTCATGAAAGGTGAAGATACCGGCAAAATTTTCGCCTATGCTCCGGTAGGTGGTGGTGGCCCTATTTCATTTACTTCAGGCTTCGGCGCTAGTTTTTCGGTTGAGGCGGGTCTGGTGTTTGATAATGGCTCTTTGGATGATTTTAACAAAGGTATTTTTGAAGGAAAAGAGGCTTCCCTATCGGGTTCCTATGGCCCCCTGGGGGCTTCGGTCTTTGTCGGGATACCTGAGTTTGGACTTCTTCCCCCTTTATCAAGGATTCACTCTTGGTAGGTCTTGGGGCACTCCGTTTGATGTAAATGGAACACTGTGGGCTCCTGATTCCTATCTACTACAAGAGGATTTAAATAAACGGCCGGAATAAAAATAAAAATGAACCAAAGATTTTTCATATTCCCTATACTCCTACTGCTACTTTTGAATTGTCACGAGCCTGTACAAAAATGTGAAACTATAGATACAAATGCCATTCTATTCATCAACAAAACGGCGAATAAAAAAACAGCAGTCAAGAGTACAGTAATTATGGACACTATATTTCTTAAAAAAATTTGTGCATTACTACTCAACAAAAGTAAAAGACTGACTGATGTTAATATCAGAAACAACAAGGGTTACTTTGAAGTTTTATTTAAAGAAAACAAATCGTTTTATTTTGACATGTTCTACACTGATTATGACGGTACTGTCTTTAGATTGAGTACGAACTTATACTATAAAAACGATGAATTGGTAGAACTGTTGGAATCAGAATTAATGTTGCCGGATTAGACCAAACTCTATTCTTATGAAAACGAACCCCTATATTATCCTCACCCTGATTTTGCTATCGCTTACAAGCTGTATGGAGGAAATAAAGAACTGCGAACAGACCACGAACAGAAACATATTGGTTTTAAACAAAACGCCACATAAAAAGACCACCGCAAGAACGGCAAAGATAGATGACCAAGTATTTTTGAACAATATGTGCACTGTTCTTTTTAAATATCGTAAAAGACTGTCTGATGTAAAGATTAGGAATAGTCAAGGATTTTTAGAAGTTATCTTCGAAGAGAACAAGGATTATTATTTTCTCATGATTTATACTGAAAATGACGGTACGGTTTTTAGAATGAGTACTAACACATACTACCAAAACGATAGTTTGGTCAATCTTTTGGAGTCTAAAGTGATGTTACCCGACTAATTAATGCCGACTTCTTCGTGAGAATATTCCCGTTTCCCGTACTTATCTTGATTTTCTTTTCCGTAGCTGGTTGCCACGAACCAGTACAAAACTGCGATACTATCGATACAAAAGCCCTCATTTTTTATCAATAGATCAGCTTACAAAAAAACAGCGGCTAAGAATACAGTCATAAGAGATACTGTATTCCTTAAAAAGATATGTTCTGTATTATTCGACAAGCGTAAAAGACTTACTGATGTCGATGTAAGATATAACCGGGGATTTTTGGAAGTTCTTTTTAAAGAAAATAAATCACTTTACTTTCGCATGATTTATACCGACTATGATGGTGTTGTTTTTAGCCTTGGCACAAATCTTCATTATAAAAACGATGAATTGGTCGAATTGTTGGAATCAGAATTAATGTTGCCCGACTAAGGGGCTGTCGTAGTAATCGACCTTTAACACGTTTGATTTGTTACGTATACTTCTCGAATTTGACAAACGAAAAAAAAACACTCCCCACTCCTCCCAGTAACCATATCTTGAATACAATCGTTTTATCTTTTAAAGTTATTGGATTAACTTGCCTTCGAATTCAAAAAGAGGGAGTCGATTCCCCATATTTAAGATAAATCGTCAATTCGTAGTTAAAATAGTCGGTACAAATGAACATCTTTAAATTTATAAGCCTGAATCTTTTCTCCTTACTCGTTCTTGGTTGTGGTGATATGGATAGGAAAAAGGCAGCGCTTTTTGCTATCCAACTAGACGGAAAGGAATTCAAGCAAAATGAGTCCGTAGCAGTTTCTATTAAGAACAAGGACGGGAAAACCGTAGAAAACGTGAGCTATTCCATTGATGGAAAAACACTGGAACTCACTGACGGAAAATTACTTCTCGACATCGGGCAGTTGGGAAATAAAGTTTTAAAAGCTAAAGTAGCATACGACGAGGGTGTAGAGGAAGTTACCAAAGACATACGCATTTTTGCACCTTCCGCTCCTGAGGTGTATACCTATGAAATCATTAAGGAGTACCCGCATGACAACAGGGCCTATACCCAAGGATTGGAATTTCACGACGGGGTCCTCTACGAAAGCACCGGTAAACCAGGTAGGTCGTCTTTGCGAAAAGTAGATTTTGAAACCGGGAAAGTACTACAGCAGGTAGATATGGACAAAACGATTTTTGGTGAGGGAATTACCATTTTCGATGAGAAAATATATATGCTCAGTTGGAAAAAAAAGACAGGCTATATCTACAAGCTTTCCGACCTGAGCAAAATAAACAATTTTCAATACGGCGAAAGTAAGGAAGGTTGGGGGTTGACCAATAACGGTACGAAATTGATCAAAAGTGACGGTACCGAAAAAATATGGTTCCTCAATCCGGAAACCCTGATCGAGGAAGGCTACATTCAAACCGTAACCCACAATAAAATTGTCAATAGTGCCAATGAGCTGGAGTATGTAGCTGGTAAAATCTACGCCAACGTGTACCAAAAGCCTAGTATAATGATTATCGATGCAACGAGCGGCGCTATCGAGGGAGTGGTCAACTTTAGCGGCTTATCGAAGAAAATCACGAAAACACCGGATTGGAACGATAAAGATCAGGTTTTTAATGGCATTGCGTATCATCCGGACCGAAAAACCTTTTTCGTGACCGGAAAGGACTGGGACAAAATGTTCGAGGTGCACATACTGAAAAAATAAGCAATGCCCCATCACGAAAAAACGATTATCGTATCGGAGGCCGATTTAGATGAATTACAGCACGTGAATAATGTGCGGTACTTACAATGGATACAGGATATTTCGAAAGAGCACTGGCAAATTCTAGTAGCTGCGGAAGATCAAAAAGCGATGATTTGGGTAGTAATGCGTCACGAAATAGACTATAAGAATGCAGCTGTCATCGGGGACGAATTACGCATTAAGACCCATATAAATAGTAGTCGGGGAGCAACTTCGGTACGGGTTGTGGAAATGGTAAATACCAAAACAGATCAACTAGTCGTTCGCTCACGAACGAAATGGTGTTTGCTGAGCAGTATTACAAATAAGCCTATACGCATTCCCGAGAACATTATCGCGATTTTTAGCACGGATTAAAGGAACTGAAACGCAAAAACTACTCTAGGAATGAAGTATTTGAGACTACCCCATTTTTGCTATTCGGGTCTGTTGTTGCTCCTAGTTATATTATGGAGTTCCTGTCGAAAAGATTTTGATTACGCTCCGAGCACGGGAAGCCTTGAATTTTCTAGGGATACGGTATATTTAGATACCATATTCTCAAATATCGGCAGTAGTACCTATTCCTTGAAAGTCTATAATCGTTCGAGCGAGAATATCGAAATTCCTTCCATAGGACTGGCACAGGGCGAGAACAGTGCATACCGACTCAATGTAGATGGAAGCGCTGGAAAGGCATTTCGGAATATTCCTCTACTGGCCAAAGACAGTTTATTTATTTTTATTGAGACCACTGTGGATATTTCCGAGAATATCGCCTCCTTTTTATATACCGATGCGCTACAGTTTGATTCGGGCAGCAATCTGCAAGAAGTACAGCTGGTTACTTTGGTAAAGGACGCCGTTTTTATTTTCCCTCCTACGAATGCCGATGGCAGTAAGGAAACTTTCGTACTTGGCGTTGATGCGGCGGGTAACGAAATACGGGTCGAAGGCATAACGCTAGCCAAGGAGCAACTCGATTTCACGAACGAAAGGCCTTATGTTATATATGGCTACGCAGCCGTTCCCGAGAACGAAACCCTTTCGATGGCTCCCGGAGTCCGTGTGCACTTTCACAACAACTCTGGTATTTGGGTAAGGCCTAATGCATCGATCAGCGTTGTCGGCGCGTTGAGTACGGATACGTTGTTGTTGGAAAACGAAGTAATCTTGGAAGGCGATCGCTTAGAACCGGAATTCAGCGATGTTCCCGGTCAATGGGGCGGGGTATGGATTTCGAAGGGAAGCACGGACAACGACATTGACCATCTGACATTAAAAAACGCAACTATCGGACTGATGGTTGAGGGAGTTCAGGAACAACCCACTCCTACCCTAACCCTTAAGAATTCAAGAATTCAAAATTCAGCAAGTGTAAATCTTTGGGCAAAAACGGCTTCTATAGTTGGTGAAAATGTTATTCTTGGGGGAGCCGGAGCAATATCCTTATACTGCAACCTAGGAGGGGATTATTCGTTTACGCATACCACCATCGCCAATTATTGGGTAAACGGATTCCGTGCCGGAGAAGCTTTGCGTATCGATAATGAAGTAAATTTACTTTCAGGTGAGACCTTGCAGGGCGATTTGATAAATGCATCGTTTACGAATACCATCATCGATGGAAATAGTTTTACGGAATTGGCGTTAAGTGATAATGGTACGAACATCTTCAACTTCTCGTTTACCAACTGTACATTGCAATTCGAAGGAACAAACGAAGACCCCGTGTATGACTTTACCAATACCGAGTTCTACACGGCGGTTTTTTTGAGCGCCGCTACAGATTTTAAGAATGCCGTTGCAAATGATTTTAGAATCGACTCCGAATCAGAGGCAATTGGCAAGGGTAATCTTGAGGCCGCATTAGAAGTACCTTTTGACCTTCTCGGTAACGACCGAACAATGCGGCCGGATATTGGCGCTTTTCAATCCCAAATTGAAAATTAATTCCTTTTAACATTCTGAAAGCGTTGTTATATTATCTTTCAAAACCTGTCGTAAATAACTTTATGTACAAATCAGGTTATACTTTCCATATATCAGAAACACCTTTCATCAAGCCAAAAGTTTAACTTTTGAGGTAAAAAAACCTAATTATTCTAAGGAAAATCAGTAATCGGGTTTAAAATACTATCGCTACTTTGCAATTCACTAATTTCCCCCATAGTGCAGTATACGTACCTTATCATCGATTCCGAAACCACGTCGTGTTTGGAGCTACAAGACTATTTGGAAGAATATCCAGAGTTTGTAGCCAAAGGGCATTGCTTGGACGAAAAAGAAGGCATTAATGGCATTTTGAAACACGAACCCGACATCGTTTTTATCAATTTAGATAAAAATGCCAAGGAACATTTCGGGATGGTCACTGAATTGCATCGCTACATTCAGACTTTGCCGATTTTGATAGGCATCTCCCAAACGCAAGAACAAGCGTATATGGCGATTAAAAACAATTTCTTTGATTATTGGTTGATGCCCTCCACCGAATTGGAAGTTCGAAAGTCGCTTTTGAAACTGAAGCGTAGAAATTCGAGAAATGAAGAGCCGTTAAAACTCTGTTTAAAATCATACCGCGATTACCATTATGTCAACACCGAGGACATCCTCTATTTAAAGGCAGATAATAACGCTACAGATGTTTTTATGGCCGATGGTACCAAAATAAATGCCTATAAAAGCCTTAAAAAATTCGAGCAACAATTGCCCGATAATTTCGTTAGGGTTCATCAGAGCTATATATTGAATACAAAGCATGTGGCCCGTATCAATTACGGAAAGGCCATTTGTAGTCTTACAGGGCAAAATCTTCAGTTGCCTTTTTCCAAGACGTATAAAGAGAATATCGATTGCCTCAAATCGAGACTCTCAAAAAATTCAATAGTATCTTTAAATTAAGATAATTCTTACAAAATACATAAGAATACCCTGTAATATAGTGCATCTACACAATTTTACGTATTTCGACTCCCTACGATAAGCTGTCTATCTATTTTTAATTTGATTATTAACCTTTAAACCCTATATATTATGAAAAAAGTAATGTTAATTGCAGCGGTAACGCTATTGAGTGTTGGTTTTCACACTCTTGATAATACCTTAAACAACGACCAAACAAAAAATCTAGAAAATCTTTTAGCCACAGACGGTGAGGATTCCAAAACGGACAACAGGGGCGACGCAATCGCATTTACCGACGGGGAGGATTCCAAAACGGACAACAGGGGCGACGCAATCGCATTTACCGACGGGGAGGATTCCAAAACGGGCAACAGGGGCGACGCAATCGCATTTACCGACGGGGAGGATTCCAAACGGACAACAGGGCGACGCAATCGCATTTACCGACGGGGAGGATTCCAAAACGGACAACAGGGGCGACGCAATCGCATTTACCGACGGGGAGGATTCCAAAACGGACAACAGGGGCGACGCAATCGCATTTACCGACGGGGAGGATTCCAAAACGGACAACAGGGGCGACGCAATCGCATTTACCGACGGGGAGGATTCCAAAACGGACAACAGGGGCGACGCAATCGCATTTACCGACGGGGAGGATTCCAAAACGGACAACAGGGGCGACGCAATCGCATTTACCGACGGGGAGGATTCCAAAACGGACAACAGGGGCGACGCAATCGCATTTACCGACGGGGAGGATTCCAAAACGGACAACAGGGGCGACGCAATCGCATTTACCGACGGGGAGGATTCCAAAACGGACAACAGGGGCGACGCAATCGCATTTACCGACGGGGAGGATTCCAAAACGGACAACAGGGGCGACGCAATCGCATTTACCGACGGGGAGGATTCCAAAACGGACAACAGGGGCGACGCAATCGCATTTACCGACGGGGAGGATTCCAAAACGGACAACAGGGGCGACGCATAAACGTTTAAATTTCTTACAAAATAACCATAGCTTCAACACTCAATTGTTGGGGCTTTTTTTTAACTTGCTTACATGCAGTTAAAATTGAATCCACAATTTTTAATAAGTTCCATTGCAATTTTATTTTCACTTTCTTGTGGAAATGATAACCTAAATACTTCAGTTCAAAGAGTCGTCTCTCAGGATAGTGTGGGATACTGGATTTTAAAGGACAACGCCCAGAATAATACTATTTATGAAGAAAATTTGAGAAAGGCACTTTCTGCGGTACAGGAAGAAAAAAACGATTCACTTAAAGCAAATTATGCATCTGATCTTTCTTTGAAGTTTCTGATGAAAAAAGATTCGATAAATTTTAAAAAAGCCAATAAACTTGCTCTTTTCTCTGCTCAAAAAATTAAAGACTCCTCTAAAATTGCGGCGGCCCACTGGGATGCAGGCGATTTTTTTAGAGACTACAATGTTGCCGATAGCGCTTATTTCCACTACAATGCGGCGCATAAAATTTATAAAGAACTAAACAAAGACTACAACTCGGGTCGTATGTTATACAACATGTCTTTGGCCCTGACAACAATTAAGGACTATACAACCGCAGAAACTTATGCTATAGAAGCCATAAAAATTTTTAAACCTTTGAAAAAACACGACAAATTATATAGTTGCTACAACCATCTAGGAATTGTATCGAATAATTTAAAAGAGTATCAAAAGGCTTTGGAATATCATCAAAAGGCCCTCGAATTTCTCAAGAAAGCCGATTATAATAGTGTTGATGAAGCGAGGTCTAAAAATAACATTGGGTCTGTTTATCTTGCACAGGACAGATATGAACTCGCTTTAAAGGAATTTCTGGAAGTGCTTAAATCCGATAGTCTTTTCTTCAAAAATACTAAGTTATATGCCAAAGCGTTGAGCAATGCCGCCTACAGTCGATTTAAGTTAAAAGACACCACTGAAGTCCGGGATTTATTTGAAAAGGCCATCGTCATCAAAGATAGCATTAGAGACACCAAAGCCCTTTCCCGCTCATATTACACTATGGCGGAGTTCTTGTTATCCAAGAAAGACTCTTCTACTGCACTTAACTTTGCAAAAAAAGCAAAAAAAACATCACAAGCAAGCGACAACAACCTTAGGGTGCTGGAAACCTTAGGCCTTTTGACGAAAATAGACCCTAAAAACGCTACCGCTTACACCTCTGAATACATTACCCTTAACGACAGCCTACAAATTGCCGAACGCCGGGCCCGTAACAAATTTGAACGTATCCGTTTTGAAACCAACGAGACCCTCGCCGAAAACGAACTCCTCGCCAGACAAAAGCAATTATGGACCGGTATTGCCGCAACATTATTGCTGCTGGCCATTTCGTCTTTTATCATCATAGATCAGCGGCGAAAAAACGAGAAGTTGCGTTTTCAAGAAGAACAGCAGGCGAGCAATCAAAAAATCTTCAATATGCTACTTAATGAGAAATCGAATATTGAAGAAGGTAAGAAACTCGCCCAAAAACGTATTTCCGAAGAATTGCATGACGCCGTACAAGGTCGCATTCAAGGTATTCGAATGCTTTTATTGGGTTTGAATAAGCGCAATACACCTGAAGCAATCGAACAACGAGGCCTTGCTATTTCCGAGCTACAGGACGTACAAGAAGAAGTAAGGGCTATTTCGCATGAGCTTAGCCATTCGGCCTACCAAAAAATTTATGGTTTTATTACCACCATACAGGATTTGTTGAACGATGTTAAGGAAAGTGCGGGACTTCAAAGTTTATTCCTGTTCAATGAAGAAGTCGACTGGGATGGCTTCGATGGCGACGTAAAAATCAACGTGTACCGAATCATTCAGGAGAGCATCCAAAATTGTGTCAAACATGCCCATGCAAAAAATGTAGAATTGACTTTTAGCATCCAAGAAGATAAGGTATTCAAAGTAGTTTTGAAGGATGACGGGAAGGGCTTTAAGGTAAAGAACCGTAAAAAAGGTATCGGTATGCGGAATATCAATTCACGGGTGGAAAAATTAAAAGGCTCGTGGGAAATTAACAGCACAATCGGGGAAGGTACCACGGTAATTTTGTATATTCCTATTAAAAATCATGAACAATTTCATAAAGCTGCGGAAACTATAGTGGCAGCGTCATAAATTTATGGGTAGAACAATTAAAATATTATCGGTAGACGACCATCAGATGACCGCATTGGGGTATAAGTATATTCTCGAAGATGCGGAATTCGATGACTTTGATGTACGTGTAGATGTGGCCACGGGATATGAGGAAGGTCAAAAGAAAATTGAATTCTCGGCCCGTTCGGTGCGATACGACATTATTCTCTTGGATATTTCGCTTTTTCCACCAGAGGCAAAAGACCCCCGTACAGGGGAGGATTTGGGTAAACTGGCCCGCCAACTGGTTCCGGAGAGCAGCATCGTATTCATGTCCTCCTTTAGCGACAGTTTTCGAATCAATAGCATTTGTCAGGCCGTCGATCCGGAAGGCTATATGGTCAAGTCCGAAATCGATGAACTTTCCCTTATCGAAATGGTAAAGACCGTAACTACCGCCCCACCTTACTACACACATTTGGCATTGGTAGCGGCAAGAAAAAATATCGCGCAAGATTATAAAATTGACAAACTCGATAGAACGCTTCTCTACGAATTATCAATAGGCACCAAGACCAAAGATATGCGTGCTAGAATCCCAGTCTCTATGGCTACCATCGACAATCGCAAAAGGGCTCTGAAGATACTCTTCGGTGTAAAGGAAAAAAACGACCTGGCATTGATAGAAGAGGCGAGAAACCGTGGTTTCATTTAGAAAAAGGCAAAAAAAAAGGCATTTCGAGAGAAAAACCTAATTTTTATAAGGTTTTTATGTAAGTGGTCAATTGCATTAACAGTTAGTTTTGTTAATGTCAAACCACCACAACATACCGCTCATGCCATTCAACCTAGAAAATTTCAAAAACCAGCCGCCAATTGTTGTCATTAAAGACGAAGATATTTGTGGCCTTTCGCTTTTTAAAAAGAGACTGGAACAACTTTTCTTTTCGGATGTAATCATTCGCAATAGTAGTTGTGAGACCCAAATAGCCAAACTGATAATCGAGGTCTCCTGTAATTTTAATTTATGGCAGGGTATGTCGCATCTGAAATCCGGCATTTGGGCGCAGTTTAGCAGAACATCGGACAGGCCCGTTAACACATCCGAATTTTACAATCTGGTCACTCAATTACAAGACCAAAACGATTTTCCGATCGAGGTAGAGGAAGTCTCGATTATTTTTGAGAATTGCAATGTTATTATCAACCAAATTTACGATTGCAGTATTCCCGAACAGTTAGATTCTATTCTAACCGAACTGGCCAACCACTACTCTGGGCTTACAAAGGAATTACAAGAAGTTCCCTACGAGATTTTTATTCCGGTGTTCGAGGAACAAACGAATACTGATGTTTTTTCCGAAACATTGCTACCCAACGTACTCAATGATACCAATAGGAACATCGATTATTTCAATTATTGGGGCCTTTATTTCAATTCGGATAATGATGCCACAATCTATGATTTCAACGAAAAGGGCATTACAAGCGGGGAGTTGAATATGTTGATTGATTAGAGTTATTTCAAAATAACAAAAGCCTACCCGTTAAAAAGTGCCCGGCCTTTCATCATCGCATTCACTTTAACTTTTACACTTGCTTGCACCTCCTCCGTGTCGGGATGGGTCAAAACTTCGTCCACCAAGTCTACGATAGTGGCCATATCACCTTCTTTAAGTCCGCGGGTAGTAATGGCGGCAGTACCAAATCGTATACCCGATGTTACAAACGGTGATTTGTCATCGAATGGAACCATGTTCTTGTTCGCGGTAATATCCGCATTTACCAAAATACGTTCTGCATCCTTACCGGTAATATCTTTATTTCGGAGATCGATAAGCATCATATGATTGTCCGTACCACCAGAAATAATTTTATAATCCTTTGCCACAAAAGCAGCAGCCATTGCAGCCGCGTTCTTTTTTACTTGCAACATATAATGTAGAAAATCGTCGGTCAATGCTTCTCCAAAAGCGATGGCCTTTGCCGCGATGATATGCTCTAAAGGACCACCTTGGTTACCCGGGAACACAGCAAGGTCTAATAACGCCGACATCTTGCGTAGTTTTCCATTCTTCAGGGTAATACCGAACGGGTTATCAAAATCCTCGCCCATCAATATGAGTCCCCCTCTAGGGCCTCTTAACGTTTTATGTGTGGTAGTCGTCACAATATGGCAATGGGGAATAGGGTCGCTCAAAATTCCTTTTGCTATCAATCCGGCTGGATGGGCAATATCAGCCAATAAAAGTGCACCAACGCTATCGGCTATCTTGCGAAAGCGCTCGAAGTCCATATCCCTTGAATAGGCAGATGCACCAGCAATGATCATTTTTGGCTTTTCCTTGGTCGCGATTTCCTGAATAGCATCATAGTTGAGCAGACCGGTCTCCTCCTCTACCCCATAAAAAACCGGATTGTACAGGCGACCTGAAAAGTTTACGGGAGACCCGTGTGTTAAATGTCCGCCATGGGACAGGTCAAAACCCAATATCGTGTCTCCAGGTTGCAGGCATGCATGGTATACCGCCGCATTTGCTTGAGATCCGGAATGCGGCTGCACATTGGCGTAAGCGGCACCAAAAAGTTCTTTGGCCCTATCGATGGCCAGCTGTTCTACGACATCAACCACCTCACAACCTCCGTAATACCGTTTTCCAGGATATCCCTCGGCATATTTATTGGTCAGGACCGAACCAGCGGCTTCCATAACCTGCGGACTAGTAAAATTCTCCGAAGCAATAAGTTCTATACCATTGATCTGGCGTTCTTTTTCTTCTGCTATAAGTTCAAAAATACGAGTGTCGCGTTGCATAGTGTGAATTTAGATGAAATAGGTTGCAAAAATACGAATTGATCACTGTTTATTCATTCAAAAAATTGGATTTATTCGGAACTTATCAAATGGAAATTAACAATGTCTTTCAGGGCGCACCACCAATAATTGAAAGTATTGAAGCGACTAGTAAATGAGAGGATAGATGCTTATCCATTCCAGAAAATAAATAGCATCGAAGAATAATATAATCCGAATTCTTAATGTAGTGAAGGTAGACACGAATGCAGGGTGCACGTAGAACACTGGAATACGATAACTCATCGAATAAATACTACAAGCCGTCGATTAACGTTAGCAGAAAAACCAATCTTGGCATGGCTGTTGGAATTGTTACTTCACAACGGATAAATCTATCATTATGAAAAAACTACTACTCATCGGAATAGCAACTTTTTTAGTGGCATGTGGGGGAGTCAAAAAGACCCAAGAGGCTATAAACTTAGGTGATTATGGAAGTGCAATTGATAAATCCATTAAAAATTTGGCACAGAACAAAACGAAAAAAGGAAATCAACCCTATATCGTATTGCTGGAGGAAGCATATCGAAAAAATACGGAACGGGAGCTGAAAAACATCGCTTTTCTGGAGAAAGACGATAATCCGAGTAACTATGAGGCTATATACAACGGTTACAACGACCTCAGAAGCTTTCAGCAACGCATTAAACCACTTCTTCCGCTAACCATATTGGAAGAAAACAGAAATGCAAAGTTCAAATTCAGGGACTATAGTGATGATTTGCTCGATGCCAAAGAACAGCTTTCGGAATATCTTTACGATAATGCCGAGGAGTTGATGAACAATGCCGTCAGTAAATTCGATTTTAGAAAAGCCTATGACGATTTCAAATACCTCAACGAAATCAATCCTGGTTTTGAAGACTCAGAGCAACTCATGCAAATAGCATACGAAAAGGGTCTTCACTACGTAAAAGTAGCTGTTGTGAACCAAACCCAACAAATAATCCCCGCACGACTGGAGCAAGATTTATTGAACTTTAACACCTACGGGCTGGACGAACTTTGGACGAGATATCATACGAACCCACAAGATGATATTATGTACGATTACGATATGAATATCGCTTTCCGAAGTATCAGTGTTTCCCCGGAGCGCGTGAATGAAAAACAAATCGTAAAGGAAAGGCGGATAAAGGATGGTTATCGCTATGCTACCGATACCGATGGGGCTATTGTGAAAGATAGTCTAGGGAATAAAATCAAGGTCGACAGGTTTAAGACCGTGCAGTGCAACTTTTATCAGTTCACGCAATTCAAAACGGCCAAGGTTGATGGAGCGGTGCATTTCGTTGATTTGCAAACCAAGCAGGAAATAAATTCCTACCCTATCTCAAGCGAATTCGTATTTGAACATGTCTATGCCAACTATGATGGGGATAAACGGGCGTTGGATAACGATTTGGTATCATTGCTCAATCTTGCGGAAATACCTTTCCCGACCAATGAACAGATGGTCTATGATGCCGGCAAAGACCTTAAGATGCGTATAAAGGAAATTTTGAAAAGACAGCGATTCAATTAAAGACTATGCAATAGAGAGATTTTGAAGAAAAAGCTACTATCCAGCATCATAAAAGCCCCAAAATCGAGGCTTTTTTACACGTATTTATGTAAATCCAGCTCGGTTATAGCTCCGTGCGATGCATGTGCGACCGCAGTACCATTTCGAACAATCAACAGTTGGGGCGATTGGTGCATTACTTGAAAAAGATAGCCCGTCTCGTTCGAAACCTCTCGGTAAGCATGCAAATCCAAGTAGTAAAAATCCATTTGGCCTTCCTCAAGGTCATAATTACTGTTGAACATGTTCATTACCATTCTGCTAATACCGCAGGTGGTGGAGTGCTTAAAAACAACCTGGGTTTTCGTTTTCGACCTTTCAACGATTTCATTTAATTGCGCAACCGTGGTCAAAGCCAACCAAGGTACCTTTTTGGTATCTTTTTCCGCGCGCCCTGCAGCAGCCTCGTCACTTCCGTTACTATTACCGAACAATCCTTTTAAAAATCCCATGTGTTTCTATTAATTTTAATCTAAGTCGAACTTGTTCCCTAAACTTACAAACTGTCGAAATGTCCCTTTTTTATTGACTTTGACTGACATTTTGTCTGTCTTCGTCGCTTGGTAGGGTTGTTGACTTATAGACATCAAAAATAAGCAATAACAAAAAAGATATAAGCCATATGAACTTTAATAATTACACTATAAAATCGCAGGAGGCTGTACAATATGCCCAGCAACTTGCCCAAGAGATGGGACATCAGCAGATAGAGAACGAACACTTGTTCAAAGCGCTCATGGTCGTTGAAGAAAATGTGATTCCGTTTATCCTAAAAAAATTGAACATAAACACCGCTTTATTAACTCAGGTATTGGACAAGGAATTGGAAAGTTTCCCCAAGGTATCGGGTGGTGATATGATGATGGGACGCAATGCCGGAAAATCCTTGAACGAGGCAAGTAGTATTGCCAAGAAAATGGACGATGAGTTTGTTTCCATTGAGCATTTGTTACTGGCCATTTTCAAATCGAAAAGTAAAATCGCCCAAATTTTAAAAGATCAGGGTGCTACGGAGAAAGACCTTGTAGCGGCAATCAACGAATTGCGCAAAGGAGGAAGGGTAACCTCGCAGAGCGCCGAAGAAACGTACAACTCTTTAGAAAAATACGCTAAAAACCTGAATCAAATGGCCGATAACGGCAAGCTCGACCCTGTAATCGGTCGTGATGAGGAAATACGGCGCATATTGCAAATATTATCACGGCGTACCAAAAACAACCCAATGCTCGTAGGTGAACCGGGCGTAGGTAAAACAGCCATCGCCGAAGGCTTGGCCCATCGCATCGTTCAAGGCGATATTCCCGAAAATCTAAAAGATAAGGTCATCTATTCTTTGGATATGGGGGCATTAATCGCCGGGGCGAAATACAAAGGCGAATTCGAAGAACGGTTAAAAGCCGTTATTAAGGAGGTCGTATCCTCCGATGGGGACATCGTACTTTTTATCGATGAGATACACACCCTTGTCGGGGCAGGTGGAGGTCAAGGAGCTATGGACGCAGCGAATATTCTAAAACCAGCCTTGGCCAGAGGAGAGCTTAGAGCTATTGGCGCTACCACTTTAGACGAATATCAAAAATACTTTGAAAAAGACAAGGCCTTGGAGCGTCGTTTTCAAAAGGTGGTCGTAAACGAGCCGGACACCGAGAGCGCTATCTCCATTCTCCGCGGAATAAAAGAAAAATATGAGACCCACCATAAAGTCCGTATCAAGGATGAAGCCGTTATAGCTGCGGTGGAACTTTCACAGCGTTACATTACCAATCGCTTTCTACCCGACAAGGCGATAGATTTGATGGATGAGGCAGCATCTAAACTGCGCATGGAAATCAATTCAAAACCAGAAGAACTTGATGTTTTGGATCGAAAAATCATGCAGTTGGAAATCGAAATCGAGGCTATTAAACGGGAAGATGACAAAGCAAAACTCAAGGTTTTGAATGTTGACCTGGCCAATTTGAAAGAGGAAAGAAACGAATTATTCGCGAAATGGGAAAGCGAAAAGATGGTCGTAGACAATATTCAGAAAACAAAACAGGATATTGAGAATTTTAAGGTCGAGGCCGAACGGGCGGAACGCAATGGCGATTACGGCAAAGTAGCGGAGCTGCGATACGGAAAAATCAAGGAGGCCAACGAGAAACTGCGGGAGCTGCAAGACGCACTGGCCGAACAACAGCATGCGGGCACTTTAATAAAGGAAGAGGTTACCAATGAGGATATTGCCGAGGTAGTTGCGAAATGGACCGGTATCCCGGTAGCGAAAATGCTACAAAGTGAAAGGGAAAAGCTTTTGAAACTAGAAGAGGTACTGCACAAGCGCGTAGTGGGCCAAGAGGAAGCCATACAGGCCGTTTCCGATGCCATTCGTAGAAGCAGGGCGGGTCTTCAGGACACTAAAAAGCCTATAGGGTCATTTCTTTTCCTAGGAACCACAGGAGTGGGAAAAACGGAACTTACCAAGACCTTGGCCGCTTATCTGTTCGATGATGAAAACGCAATGACTCGGATTGACATGAGCGAATACCAAGAACGGCATTCGGTAAGTCGTTTGGTAGGTGCTCCTCCGGGATATGTGGGCTATGATGAAGGGGGACAATTGACGGAAGCGGTTCGCCGGCGACCCTACTCCGTGGTGCTGTTGGACGAAATCGAAAAAGCGCATCCGGATACCTTCAATATTCTATTGCAGGTTTTGGACGAAGGCAGGCTCACCGATAATAAAGGTCGGGTTGCCGATTTTAAGAACAGTATCATTATTATGACCAGTAATATGGGAAGTCATATCATTCAGGAAAGATTCGAGAACACCAAGGATATCGACAGTGCAGCGGAAGCCGCTCGTGTAGAGGTGCTTGGCTTACTACGCCAAACCATACGGCCGGAATTTCTGAACCGCATCGATGATATCATTATGTTCACTCCGCTTAGCGAAGTGGATATTACTAAGATCGTAGACTTGCAACTAGGGCAATTGAAGAAAATGTTGGCCAAGCAACATATCACTATCGATGCCACCGATGAAGCTATAGCGCAAATAGCGCGGAAAGGGTACGAACCGCAGTATGGAGCACGACCAATCAAAAGAGTCATTCAGAAACTTGTTTTGAACGAGCTTTCAAAAGAGCTTCTAAGCGGAAAGATAAGTGCCGATAGTATCGTTTTAATCGATTCTTTCGATGATCAATTGGTATTTCGAAATCAGAATGAAATGGTGAATTAGCACCGATTTAATAAATTAAAAAGGATGTCAGAAATGGCATCCTTTTTTTGTATTATTAAGATACCATACAGTATATAATTTTTTTATATTTGTGAGACCAATATTCGCTCTATGACCACCAAAGCTGAGAGAACCACAGCATTCATAATAGAAACCGTTGCGCCAGTCTTCAATAAACATGGCTATATCGGCACTAGTATGAGTGATCTTACGGAAGCTACAGGCCTCACTAAAGGGGCGCTTTACGGTAATTTTGAAAATAAGGAAGCCCTGGCTTTGGCCGCTTTTGAATACAATAGCAAGATGTTATTGACGACCCTCGATGAGCAATTGGCAGGAGGTGATAGTGCTTTGGAACGTATTGGCTCATTATTGAATTTTTATCGCAACTATAGCGAATATAATGAACCCATGGGCGGATGCCCCATACTGAATGTCGGTGTTGACAGCAAGCACAATAATCGCCTGCTAAATGCCGCTGCACGGGAAACCATTGGTATTATCGAGGGCAAAATAGCGCTGGTGCTGGAGAATGGTGCCAATAATAAAGAATTCAAATTACCGGTTACCCCATTACAATTTGCAAAGCAACTGTACACCATGCTGCAAGGTGCTGTTGCCATGGCTACAATGACCGGAGACCATAAGTACCTGGTGAATACTATCGCCTATCTCGACCAACTCGTCAAACGAGAACTTAAAAAGTGATTTTTCTTCAGGTCTAACTACTCCCCCACAACCCTGAAAATCCAGATTTCATCTAAATACTTTCCAAAAAACTTACTGTTCCTTGCTTTTACCGCTTCGTTAATCGTCTCATAGCGCTTCAGATACACATAATAAAATTGGTTAGAACTCCTCAAAAAGAATTTTGGCTGTAGTTCTTTCTCGATAAGACTCTGAACGAACGATTTATAGTTTTGCTCCGATCTAAAAACGTTCGCAATAAGATAGTATCCTGATTTCAAACCATCTTCTGAAGCTACTTCTTCATATCTTTCAAGGATTTCATCTTTTTCATTTGAAACTACCTTATTACTAGGTTGTTCGCTTGTCTTAAGCGCAATGGAATCGATTTTTCTCTGATTTCTTAAGGCTTCCTCTTCCTGCGTCCGTTGCCTAGCTAATTCCTGTGCTTCCTCCAGAGCCATGATTTTGAGCGAATCTGCAGACTTTTCAATTGCTACTTTCTCAGCCTCCGCTTTCCTAATGCTATTGATGGAATCTGCCTTTTTCCATTGTTCTGCGGCGCTTTCGACCTTTCGTTGGTTTCTCTTTTTCTTTCTTTTTCTTTTGGAAGCACTCTCTTTCGTAACATCGTAAATGGATACCTTTTTAATGCTTCTCGTTGATTTACCTAGGTTGTACGCGGCAATCACTTCATAAGTCGGCTTTTTTCCATCCAAGGCAGCATCGGTAGCCCACTCTACCAAGACACCAACGGATGCCTTCTTAAAAAATCTCCCTCCAATACCGACTGACGCACCATAAAAACTATTATAGCCTGCCTGTGCCCAGTATTTAGCCGCAGAAAAGTACATATTCAAACCGATTTGGTCATCCTGAAACGGAATGGATTTCCAATATGCCGTAGGTCGTACTGAAATTGAATTTGAGAAAAGATAAAAATCATAGGTTGTAGAAAATGCATAAATACGCTCTTTGGCTCCTGAATTCCTTGCTTTTTGCGTGAAATTATAATCTAGAAGATTCTCGGATGTAAATCCAATTCCCAGGTTTTTCCATTTTAGATAGAGTCCAGGTGCCATTTGGAGAACAAAATCATTTGCTTCACTCAGCTCGGATGATGGTGTTTGTGAACCGCCAAGAAATCCAACGCCGGCGGTAACTTGCTTAAATCCGAGCAAATTTAGTCCAATACCGAATTTAACGTTGGGGTTTACAGTATAACTATAGGCATAGTTCAGCACACCACCGGTATTTAAATACACACCGGTATTGTGCTGAAAAAAACCCAAACCAGCCGATGATTCAGGATTTATTTGACGTTTGTAATTTAAGAATAAGGTTGTTGGGTCTGTATCTACTTCTTGCCATTGCCAGCGCGTCCATAATGCTACGGACTGTTTTTCCGTTCCGTATGAAGATAGAACCGGATTGAAAAAACTGGAGTTGTACTCCGTTAGGTTGTGCTGTCGAAGGTCAACCGGAATGGCGTTGTTTTGGGAATAGCTACACAATACCCATAGTAAAAAAAAAGATTTAGGGACTTTTTTGAACATTTACAAAAAAACGAAAAACAAACTCGTTCACATACTATTTTGTGCTATTTTTAGTTAATTACATAGCATAGTGTTAAAATTGGTCTGTATCTCTATTTTAAAGGAGTCATCGACAAACGCACGGGTGAGGATCAGGAAGTAATGAACAGTTTATCAATTAATAATGAAAACCTTACAAATAGTTATACTTAGCCTCTTCGTTTTAGGGTTTGCTAGCTGCAAAGACGACAAAAACAATGAGATTCCCGTTTCCAACGTCGCCGAAGCCGTTTCTACCTTCTACCTTATCCGGCATGCGGAAAAAGATAGAAGCGACCCACAGAATTCAGATCCGGAATTGAACCAAGCCGGATTGGGAAGAGCGATGCATTGGGCCGAAATCCTGAACGATGTTGCGCTGGATGTCGTGTACAGTACCGATTACCAGCGAACTGCCATGACCGCATCACCCATCTCGGTCAAAAAAGACATTGATGTTCAATACTATGACCCTCAAAATATTGATATAGAACAATTTAAGGCAGATAACCTAAACAAAAATGTTCTAGTTGTGGGCCATAGCAATACCACTCCCGATTTTGCAAATAGGTTGCTGGATGACGAAGTATACGGGCAAATGGATGATACCGACAACGGCAGTTTATTCATCGTTACCATCATCAATGGTATGGCCACCTCCCAGCGACTGGAAATCAATTGCAGCTGCCCGAGTCGCGACTAATCTGCTCTTTTTCAAAGGTAAATTATTCCGAGGTAAGCCTGCCTGCTGATAGGCCCCCAGGGTATTTTAAGTGGAAAAGCCTTAGCATTTCGAGGCAAGCCTAGGCGTATTCAAATCTCCATTATCGAGTAAAAAGAGATAACAACGAAATAGTTGTTATTTTTGTGCCATATGCAGGCAAAAATCAACATTAAGAATAAGAAGGCTCGTTTCGAATACGAGTTGCTGGATAAGTATACGGCCGGCATCGTGCTTTCCGGCACCGAAATTAAATCACTTCGACTCGGAAAAGCTTCTATTACAGAGAGTTTCTGTGAATTTAACGACCGAGGGGAGTTGTTCGTCATCAACATGCAAATCGATGAATACTCCCATGGCTCGCACTACAACCACAAGCCTAAAGCGGAACGAAAATTACTGCTGAACAAAAGGGAGTTGCGAAAACTGGAGAAAGAAGTGAAAAACTCCGGCCTAACAATCGTACCGCTGAACGTTTTTCTGACGGAAAGAGGACTGGCCAAACTGAACATTGCCCTTGCTAAAGGAAAAAAACTCTACGATAAAAGGGAGACCATTAAAGACCGCGACAATAAGAGAGATTTGGATCGCATTAAAAAGAGTTTCAATAATTGATCCAAGAAGTTCGGCTGCTTACCTTATGGAAATATTGTGCCCTTAGAACTTTTAAATACCATTTAATTCTTATCGGCCAACAAGGGTACGAAACGAAAATTACCCAATTCCTCCTTTTCGAATTCCTTTTCCGATTTACGGGTGAACAAGGTCATGACCTGGGTCTCGTTGCCAACAGGGATAATCAAACGCCCTCCTATTTTCAGTTGCGCCATTAGTGCTTTTGGCACTTCGGGAGCACCGGCCGTCACTACAATACCATCAAACGGCGCCTCTTCGGGTATTCCCTTGTAGCCATCGCCGAAAATGGCCTTCTTAGGCCTGTATCCCATTTTTTTAAAGAACAAACTTGTTTTTTTAAACAGTTCCAATTGTCGCTCTATGGTAAATACTTTTGCTTTTAAATGCAACAGGACGGCCGTTTGATACCCGCTTCCCGTTCCTATTTCCAGAATTTTATGATTGGGGCTGATTTGAAGTAGTTCCGTTTGAAATGCCACGGTATAAGGTTGTGAGATTGTTTGGTCGGCCGCAATCGGAAAGGCCTTATCCTGATAGGCGTGGCCCTCGAAACTGCTATCCATGAACAAATGTCGGGGAACGCTCTTAATGGCATTCAATACTTTTTCGTCGGTAATGCCCTTTCCGGCAAGAATTTCCGCCAGTTTGTTGCGCATGCCCCGATGTTTTAATGTGTCTCTCAAAGGTTTGGTTTTGGTGGTACGAAGGTAGGAAGTTCGAGGGCAAATTCAAATACAAAAAATCCAAATAGAGTCTCAATCCCCTTTTGAGTAGACTCCGTAATTTATACCATCTATGGGTTTGCTCTAAACGCCCAAATAGCACTTAGGACCATTGCTACTCAAACCGTATCGGCTGCTGCCTCTCAAAATCCGTGGCCTTTATGGGTATACCTCCAATGGTCGCCGTATCCCAGTCCTGGACAATTTTCCATACTCCATCGATTTTTTTAAGCACGATATGAAATTGCCCGTAAATCGTATTTACACCATCGGTATTGCTCATCAGAATTCTGTAAAAACCTACTTCATAAGAAGTCGTCGCATTGGTTTTTCTGCTGTCGAACCAAAAATCCAATTGTACACTGGTTTTCTTGGCTCTATTTTCTTCAAATCGCTTTAGATTGGCAGCTTTGAATTCATTCTCGGTATCGATTCCGGCAGGGGTTACTCGTAAGACCTCCTCTGCATACAACGAATTTAGCCCCGGGCCGTCGTTATTTTCAAAGGCCAACTGAAACGGTTTCCAAACATTTTGGTCAATGTCCTTTTGAAGCGTTATAGGGTCTTGGGCTCGTATCATTGTCATCGAACATAACCCGATAAAGAGATAAATTATATGCATATCTGTGGATTTAAGGTATTATCATCTTTTAGGAAAAACAAAACTAATACAAACGGCTTATTCCGCTTGAAGCGCAAGGTAATTAAACAAATCTCCCTATTTTTGATGAAAAGAAAACATATGCTCAAAGTTGGAGTTTTGGGAGCAGGACATTTGGGGAAAATCCACCTACGCCTACTCAATGAATCCGAAAAATACGAACTCATAGGATTTCACGACCCGGATGCCATCAATGCCGAGAAAGTCGAGGCCGAATTCGGGTACCACTATTTTGAAAACATCAATACCTTAATCGATTCGGTCGATGTGGTAGATATTGTTACACCCACTTTGTCACACTATTCTTGCGCTAAAAAATCCATCGAAAAAGGCAAACATATTTTTATCGAAAAACCCGTAACCAATACCCTGCAAGAAGCTGAAGAATTGCTCACCCTTACCGGTAAATACAAGGTTAAGGGGCAGGTAGGCCATGTGGAGCGCTTCAACCCTGCGTTTACATCGGTTAAGGATGCCATTCACAATCCTATGTTTATCGAGACCCACCGTCTAGCGGAGTTCAATCCTCGCGGCACCGATGTGCCCGTAGTCTTGGATTTGATGATTCACGATATCGATGCCATCTTGAGTGTGGTAGATTCCGAGGTAAAACAGATTAATGCGAGCGGCGTATCGGTCATTAGCAATTCTCCGGATATTGCAAATGCCCGCATAGAATTTCAAAATGGATGTGTCGCCAATCTTACGGCTAGCAGGATATCGATGAAAAATATGCGTAAAAGCCGATTTTTTCAAAAGGACGCCTATATCTCGGTCGATTTTCTGGAAAAAAAGGTGGAAGTCGTTAAAATGAAGGATGCCCCCGAAACCATTGGGGATTTCGATATGGTATTACAGAACGCCGAAGGGGTGAAAAAACAGATTTACTTTGAAAATCCCGAAGTTCTATCCAATAACGCCATACTCGACGAACTCGAATCCTTTGCCGAGGCCATCAACAATGATACCGTTCCCATAGTTACCCTCAAACAGGGAACCAACGCGCTAAGAGTTGCCCTGCAGATTATTGGCAACTTCGAAAATGCGTAAATGACCCCGGGACGAGCCCGCCTGTTGGCAAGTATGTTTCAAATCTCGATTCTTGAATAAAACGGTTTAGCAATGAAAAATATAGCAGTACTGGGCGCAGGAACAATGGGAAACGGAATTGCCCATGTTTTTGCCCAAAACGGATTTCAAGTAAATCTCATCGATATTTCGCAATCTTCCTTAGACAAGGGTTTGGCGACCATAGCCAAGAACCTGGATCGAATGATCCAGAAAGAGCATATATCGGAGAACGATAAAATGCAAACCCTCAACAACATAAAAACCAGCACAGAACTGAAGAATGGCGTCTTGAACGTGGATTTGGTGGTCGAAGCGGCTACCGAAAATACCGATTTGAAATTAAAGCTATTTCAACAGCTCGATGCTGCCTGCGACGAGAACACCATCTTGGCGACCAATACCTCCTCTATATCGATAACCCGTATCGCGGCGGCCACCAAACGGCCCGACAAGGTTATTGGCATGCATTTCATGAATCCGGTGCCGATCATGAAATTGATAGAGATCATTAGAGGGTACAGTACATCCGACGCCACCACCAAAGCCGTTATGGAACTTTCAGCGGTCTTGGGCAAAACCCCTACCGAGGTGAACGATTATCCGGGATTCGTGGCAAACCGCATTCTAATGCCCATGCTGAACGAAAGTATTGAAACACTTTACAATGGTGTCGCGGGGGTAGTCGAAATCGATACGGTCATGAAATTGGGCATGGCACACCCCATGGGGCCGCTTCAATTGGCCGATTTTATCGGGTTGGATGTTTGCCTTTCCATTTTGAACGTCATGTACGGCGGTTTTAAAAACCCGAAGTACGCACCTTGCCCCTTGCTGGTGAATATGGTTATGGCAGGTAAATTAGGCGTAAAATCCGGTGAGGGATTTTATGATTATTCCGAATCCCGAAAGGCCGAAAAAGTGTCGCCACAGTTTAGCTAAACACAATGCCCGCAGCATAATGGCGATTATAAAACCTTTTAAAGCAATTCGACCCGCTAAGGATAAAGTTTCCTTTGTCGCATCCAAATCATATCAATCCTATTCTCGTAGGGAATTGAATTGCCAGCTCTCCTACAATCCCTTTTCGTTTTTGCATATTATAAATCCTGGATATAAATATTCCAAAAGCGTTTCTGGCCAAGAACGCTTTCAATTGGTACACAACCGGTATCTCGAATTTTTAGAGGAAGATATTTTCTTGAAGGATGGGAACCCATGCTTATACCTCTATCAGGTCGAAAACGAACATTTCAGTTGTTGTGGTCTTTTTTGCGGTACGAGTGTCGCAGAATACCAAAATAATACCATTAAAAAGCACGAGGATACCATACAGCGGCGAGAAAAATTGTTTGCCGACTATTTAAATACTGTAAAATTCAACGCAGAACCCGTATTGATGACCTACGCGGACGATAACAACATTGGCGAAATCATCGCAACTGAAAAAGAAAGTGAACCCGAATATCGATTTACGACAACGGATAGCGTTTGCCATACGCTCTGGGTGATTTCAGATACCAATACCATACACAGCTTGCAAACAGCTTTTAAGGCAATAGCCGCACTCTACATCGCGGATGGGCATCATCGCAGTGCGTCTTCGAATTTATTGGCTAAAAAATTACAAGAAGCCAATCAAAGCCATACGGGAAAGGAACCCTATAATTTTTTTATGAGTTATTTGATTCCTGAATCGGAAATACACATTTTCGAGTTCAATCGCATGATCAAAGACTTGAACGGACTCACCAAACAGGCCTTTCTTGTAAGGCTCGATGCGGTATTCAGAATTACCAATCGAGGCGCTACACTCTACAAACCAACAAAAAAGCATCATTTCAGCATGTACTTAGATGGTGAATTTTATTCGTTATACCTGCGAAAAAAAGTCTTTGATTTTACAGATGCACTCAGCGCGCTCGACACTCAAATTTTGTATAAGACAGTACTGGAACCGATTTTGGGCATTCATGATCTGCGAAAGGACAAACGCATACGCTATGGCCATGGAAAGCACAACGTCATTAAGATGAAGGATGAAATAGATAAAGGAACGTTCACCGTTGGTTTTGGCCTGGTTCCAACGAACATTTCTGAAATAAAGGCGATTGCCGATGCAGGATTGGTGATGCCGCCAAAAAGCACCTATATTGAACCAAAACTGCGAAGCGGGTTAACCATTTACGAATTGTAGAAAAAAGCACTAGTAGCTATAAATTTAAAAATATACCATGTCAATAACCCAAAATCTAAACAAAATCAAACGGTCACTTCCATCTGGGGTTACACTCGTGGCGGTGTCCAAAACGAAGCCTGAGGCCGACCTTATGGAGGCCTACAATGCGGGTCAACGTATCTTCGGGGAAAACAAGGTACAGGAAATGACCCGGAAATGGGAGTCAATGCCCAAGGATATCCAATGGCATATGATCGGGCATGTACAACGGAACAAGGTCAAATATATGGCCGAATATGTCGCCTTGGTGCATGGCGTGGATAGTTTTAGATTGCTCAAGGAAATCAACAAACAAGCCTTAAAACACAACAGGGTCGTCGATTGTCTTCTACAGATGCATATTGCCGAGGAAGATTCTAAATTCGGCTTGGATGCCGACGAGCTGAAGCAAATCCTGGCATCCGACGAATTTCAACAACTAAAGAATGTGCGTATATCCGGCCTTATGGGAATGGCTACCTTTACGGATGACCAAGTGCAGATTCGAAGAGAATTCAAAACCCTTAAAAAAATTTTCGATAAGACAAAGGAGACCTTACCGGAAATCGATATTCTCTCTATGGGCATGAGTGGAGATTACCAAATCGCCATAGAAGAGGGTGCCAATATGGTACGCATCGGAAGTAGTATCTTTGGAGCGCGAAACGGTCATTAACATAGTGGTTATTTTGAAATACGATGATAGATTTCGGAACAATCGCTAAAACAACGGGAAGATTTTAGATGTACGCCATACTTGACATTGAGACTACAGGAGGAAAATACAATGAGGAAGGCATTACGGAAATCGCTATCCATAAATTCGACGGGGATAAGGTGGTCGATAAATTTATAAGCCTTGTCAATCCTGAAAAAGATATACAGCCCTTTGTCGTGAAATTGACCGGAATCAACAATAATATGCTTCGCACGGCCCCTAAGTTTCATGAGGTGGCCAAACGAATCGTTGAGATTACCGAAGGTACCGTTCTTGTGGCACACAATGCACAATTCGATTATCGCATACTACGAACGGAGTTCCGACGATTGGGCTACGATTTTGAACGAAAATCGCTGTGTACCGTTGACCTATCGAAAACACTCCTTCCTGACGCAGAATCGCATAGCTTAGGCAAGTTGGTGCGCTCTTTGGGCATCGCGGTGAGTGATCGCCATCGTGCAAACGGAGATGCTATCGCTACACTCAAATTATTTAAACTTTTACTTGCGAAAGATATTGATAAATCAATTATAAAGAGCACTATACGTGAGGAGTCTACAGGAGAACTTTCGCAGCGACAATTGAATATTGTCGATACACTCCCTTCCGAAACCGGGGTGTACTACATGCTGAATAAGGATGGTGAGATTATTTTTATCGGAAAGAGCAGTAACATCAAAAAGCGGGTCAACCAGCATTTTACAAAAGAAGGCAGCCGACAAAGAAAACTTCAAAAAGAGACCAAGAAAGTCCGTTTTGAGCGTACGGGCAGCGAGTTGGTCTCTGCGTTGAAGGAATATGCAGAGTTGCGAAGAAACAAACCTTTGTTCAATGCTTCCGACGGCTCGGTAGCCATCTCACATGCACTTTATAGTAGTGAGGATAAAAACGGATACATCACCTTGACCATCCATAAAGCTGATTTTAGCAAGAATCCGATATTGACCTTCAACGGGTTTCAATCTGCCGAAAACTTCGTGCGTCGAATTGAAAAGGAGTTCGGCCTTTGTCTTAAACTTATAGGCCTGTCCCAGGCCAAAAAAGCCTGCTCCAAAGTAGCTGAAGGCAAATGTGAAGGGGCCTGCGTGCAGGAAGAATCAGCTGAGGCATACAACCTAAAAGTACAAAAAGCCCTAGACAAATACACTTTGACCAATAAAAATGTGGTACTGGTCGATAAAGGGCGAGAAATGGGCGAATACAGCGCGATTTTAATCAAAAATGGACGGTATCAAGGCTACGGGTTCTACGAGCTCAACCATCAACTAAATAATTTGCATATCTTAGAATCGATAATCACGCCAATGCAGGCCGATGCAAATACCCATCACATCATCACATCCTACCTACGCAAGAAACGGATTATCAAAACGCTGGAAATCAACAACTAAGTTGTGAGAGAATTAAAACCAAGTACCAATTGGAGAAACAAACTCCACGAAATTATCTATGAGGCCGATACGCCTATTGGAAAATGGTTCGATATTGTGCTATTTGCTTTGATCATTATCAGCGTCATCTTAGTGATGCTCGAGAGCGTACAGGAAATCGACGCAAAATACCACAACACGCTTCTTGCCTGCGAGTGGGTCGTTACCATTTTTTTTACCATAGAATATATTGCCCGGTTGATTTCCATTAAAAAGCCCCTGAAGTATGCCCTAAGCTTTTATGGTATTATCGATTTCATCTCGACCATACCGCTTTATATCTCTTATTTCTTTGTGGGATCTCAAGTATTACTTGCGGTCAGGGCCTTACGTTTGCTAAGGATTTTCCGGATTTTAAAACTGGTTCAGTTTTTAGGAGAGGCATCGCAATTAAAGAACGCCCTCAAAGCAAGCCGCAATAAAATAGCCGTATTCATTTACACTGTCCTTATCTTATCGGTAATTATGGGCACCCTTATGTATTGGATTGAAAGCGACGCCTCTGGCTTCACCAGTATCCCAAGAGCTATTTACTGGGCCATCGTTACCCTTACCACCGTCGGCTACGGGGATATTGCACCACAGACCCCTATCGGACAGCTTATCGCAACCATCGTAATGATATTAGGATATGGGATTATCGCAGTGCCTACAGGTATTGTTACCTCGGAATTCACCAAACAGGGTGCTGGTGCAAAACCTAAAATCCATCTAAATACCCAAGCGTGCACGAGTTGTTCCAAAGAGGGGCATAGAGACGACGCCACCCATTGCTATAATTGTGGAAGCAAATTGCATGGATAATATATTGATTTCAATCGTTGGCCCTACCGCTATTGGCAAAACCAGCATGGCCATTGCATTAGCACGACACTTTAACACCGAAATCATTTCAGCGGATTCCCGGCAATGCTACCAAGAAATGCGCATTGGCACCGCAGTGCCGTCTAAAGAAGAATTAAATGCCGTACCACATCATTTTATTCAACACAAGAGTATCTTTGAGCACCATACCGTTGGGGACTTCGAGCGGGAAACCCTAAAACTTTTGGAAAAGCTTTACATTCAAAATGATATAGCCATTCTTGTAGGTGGCAGCCCACTCTATACCGATGCCGTGGTTTACGGACTTGACGACTTTCCTGAAGTCGATCCTGAAATACGTGAACGACTAAATCAACAACTTGCCACAACCGGATTGGAAAGCCTAAAAAAACAGCTAAAGCAATTAGACCCTCATTACTACGAAAAGGTAGACTTGAAGAATCCCCATCGGGTCCTACGTGCATTGGAAGTGTGTATCGGCAGTGGGCAACCCTACTCCTCTTTTTTATCAAAAAAGACCACCCCTAGACGTTTTAACACCATTACCGTGGGGATTGCCGCAGACAGAGCGGTCATTTATGAACGTATTAACCAAAGGGTAGATCTGATGATGAAACAAGGTCTGTTGGAAGAGGCGAAAAGCTTACACCGTCACGCGAATCTAAACGCTCTGCAAACTGTCGGCTATCGGGAACTATTCGCCTATTTTGATGGTGATTGTGATTTGGATTTCGCCATTTCCGAAATCAAAAAAAATACGAGGCGTTTTGCCAAACGCCAATTGACCTGGTACCGTAAACAAGAAGACATCCTGTGGCTTGATTACGACATTGATAAAAATGAAGTCATTGCATTGATTGAAAAGAAGCTAAAGACCACCTAATGCAAAAGAATATTTTCTACATCATGGGCGTCTCGGGTTGCGGTAAATCAACCGTTGGTAAACTTCTAGCGGAAGAATTGAATTTCCCTTTCTTTGACGGGGATGATTACCATCCAGCGGAGAACCTAGAAAAAATGGCTTCCGGCAAAGCCCTTACCGACAAGGACAGAATGGGCTGGTTGAAGACTTTGAACCATTTGGCCCAGCAGTATGTTGACTCCGGTGCTGTAATCGCTTGTTCCGCCTTGAAAAGGTCATACAGAGATCTTCTGCGGTACGATTTGAAGGAACAGTCTACTTTTGTATACTTGAAGGGCTCGTTTTCCGAAATACAAGCAAGATTGGAGCAAAGAAAAGGGCATTTCATGCCAACGGCCTTATTGAAATCACAATTCGACGCCCTCGAAATACCTACTGACGCAATCACGGTCGCCATTGAAATGAAGCCCGAAGAAATTGTTGCGAAGATTTTGTCTTCGATCGCGTAAACCTAAGAGACTGTTTGGAAATATGTCATTAGTCCCGAAGCATCGGGAGTTATAGCCTATTTTTGATGTATTATGAGACAAAATTTTTGAGCATCCGCCCTTCGCGGACGGTCACACCCGAAGGCTCGGGGTTAACGAAATAAGGCGCAAAAAGAGGATGTAAGAAAATAATCGAGATATTTCCAAACAGTCTCTAAAACCAAAAAAGCATCCCATGTGTATTGGGATGCTTTCATATTACATGTGGAAAGTAAGTTATTCCGTTTTGACGACCAATCGGAAGCCTTCTCCGTGTATGTTCAAAATTTCCGTTGTAGGGTCCCTTTTCAGGTATTTTCGAAGTTTGGCGATATATACGTCCATACTCCTTGAAGTAAAGTAATTGTCATCCCTCCATATCTTGGTCAACGCCAACTCCCGCGGCATTAAATCATTCTCATGCAAGGCCAAAAGACGCAACAATTCATTTTCCTTTGGAGACAATTTTATGGCCTCCTCATCCTTGTACTTTAAAAACCGAAGCTTAGAATTCAGATGAAATCCACCTATCTGAAATTCAAACTTCTTGCTATCGGCCAAGCTATTAGAGGATTTTCTTTGAATAATAGCTTTAAGCTTCATCAAGAGCACTTCTGAATCGAATGGTTTGTTCAAATAGTCGTCGGCACCTGCCTTATAACCTTTCAATACATCTTCTTTCATCGTCTTCGCCGTAAGGAAAACAATGGGCACGTTCTCGTTCTTTTCCCGAATCTCTTTGGCCAAGGTGAAGCCATCTTTATAAGGCATCATTACATCCAAAATACAGACATCAAAATTGTCCTTTTTGAATTTCTCGAAACCTTCCATACCATTTTTTGCCAAGGTTACGTCAAAATCGTTCATTGACAGATAGTCTTTTAAAACGATACCAAAATTGGGATCGTCTTCGACCAAAAGAATTTTCTTGTTGATTGTTTCCATAAGTAGTTATATTAAAGGCATTTTTATATAGAAAGTGCTTCCTTTTCCTTTTTCACTTTCCGCATAGACTTCACCTTGGTGGTCATCTATAATTTTTTTAACGTAGGAAAGGCCTAAACCATGTCCTTTTACATTATGTATGTTCCCAGTATGCTCCCTGTAAAACTTTTCAAAAACTTTTTTTAAGACCGCTTTGCTCATACCTGCACCCTGGTCTTTTATCATAATAATCACCCAATTTTTTGCTACCTCCGTGTACACATCAATTTTAGGAGCTTCTGGCGAGTATTTTATGGCATTGTCCAAAATGTTGATAATAACATTCGTAAAATGCATTTCACTTGCCAATACTTCCGTTCTCTTCGCGTCGAAATGGGTCTCGATATAGCCTCCCTTGTCCTGTACCATCAACTCAACATGGGTAATCGCGTCCCCAATTATGTCGTGCACGTCAACCCTATCCTTACTTATATCGAGTTGGTTCTTCTCAAGTTTTGAAATACGCAATACATTTTCTACCTGCGCGTGCATCCGTTTATTTTCGTCCCGAATCATCCCTAGGTATCGAATAACCTTATCCTTGTCATCGATGGTTTTCGGATTACGAATGGCCTCTACCGCCAAGTTGATCGTCGCAATCGGGGTTTTGAACTCATGCGTCATATTGTTTATGAAATCCGACTTTATCTCGGAAATCTGCTTCTGGCGGATAAGTTGATAAATCGCCCCGGAATAGGATGCGACAATAATCAATGTAAACACAAGCGACAAAATCGCCATTCCCAAGATAGACTGAATCAAAAATGTCTTTTTCTTCGGAAAAGTGATTAGTAACGAAAAATCGGTGTCACCATCCTCATCCTCGAAAATAGGAGCCTTGTACACGGCCGTATTCGCGAATTTGAACTTTCGCGACTTCACTTTTGTCGGCAGCCCTTTGCTGTAAATGCCGTATTCGTATTCTACGTCCAACCCACGATCCTTCAACTCCCGATCGATCAATAACTGTAATTCCTGCTTGGAAACACGCTTGTGAATGGGAACCAGTTTCGCATTTTCACTAAAAACATCATCGAACTGGGCTTTCTCAATACTTGAAAGTGTATTGATTTTTTCCAACCTATCTACTGCATCCAATCGCTGGCTCTGCCCATCCAACCCATAATTGGGTTTGAAAATCGTTTTGCTGCGCGTGCTGGTAAAGTTCGATATGGTCGTAGAATCCGTGCCACTGCCATTGTCAAAGAACGTTGATGATATGTCGTATTTTTCTTCTAAAATACCGTGTGAATAGTACAGTATTTCATTGGTGTTCAAATTCCTGTCTATGAAAAAGATGTTCTTGAGATTGGTCTCGACCGGGTCACCGATACTGTCTTGCAGGAAATACCTATCATAGTAGTCTCTACGTTCTCGTTCTTCTACTTTGTCGGTGATTCTACCAAGCACCTGGGAGATGGCGTTGGAAAACTGCTCTTCTTTGTCCTCGACCGACTTTTTGATCCAAAAACCTTGGACAAAAATTATCCCGATCAACGATAGGCTCATGAGCACTACCATAAGAACAAATAACTTCTTGTTCATCTTTTGAGTAAAATTAAAGATTTAACACTTAGGGTATTCTACGTTTAACCTAACCTTAACAAAAATGTTAAAATTCCGGAACCCTAGCTATTCTCAAGGAGAGCCGTATTTATCTCCGAAACTTTCTCAGTGGTCGCGTCGATATCAATGTTATTGATTATAAAATCGGAGAGGGCAATTTTCTTTTTATCATCCCACTGATTCGCTATTCGGGCCAAAACCTGTTCGCGACTCACGTCATCCCTTTTTGTAACTCGCTCAATACGTGTATCTTGAGGGGCGATTACAAGAATTACGGCATCGTAAAAGCCTTGGTTGCCGTTTTCGAAAATTATTGCTGCTTCTTGAATTACGTAAGGCGTTTTCTGCTTTGCGGCCCATTTCAGAAAATGCTTCCTAACGGCAGGATGTATAATGTTGTTCATCTTTTGCAGCAAAGCCGAATCCGCAAAAATTTGGTCGGCTACATAGGTTTTGTTTAACTTTTCACCCGAAAAGGCTTTTTCTCCCAAGAGATCGATCAAGGCGTTTTTTATGCTTGTGGAGCGGTGCAAGAGCGCTTTAGCCTCCTTGTCGGAATTGTAAACAGGTACGCCCAGAGCCATGAACATTTTAGCAACTGTACTTTTGCCGCTGCCAATCCCTCCTGTAAGTGCTACGATCTTCATTCTCGTTTCAAGATAAAATCAACCTGGTTTTTGGAGAGTCCGACCGAATGAATAGCGGCCGGCTGCCTTGAAATTCGGAGTTCAATAGAATTTTGATCGCTTCCCTCCACCGATTTGTAATCCCCGATTACCTCAAGATCGCTTGCCCGCACCTTTTTCAAATCATCGACACTCGCTTTGACCAGTACATTTACCTCGTTGGGAAACGTTTGTATTACGGTATTTTCAGGTAAATTGATGATGCTGACCGGCACACGAACGACCTTCTCCGAAAATCGGGACACCTTCCCACTCAGAACAGCATGTTCTTCGGAAAATTCAGTCTTAACGAGCATAGGTGCTTTCGTTAACTTGGCAATTATCGAAAAATCGTCGTTCAATTCGGATAGTTCAATTGCATTGGTTTCAACAAACTGAATCGAATCGACTTCGTTTTGCGGACCTTTTAGTACAATAGAATCAGGAGTAATTTTAATTGCGCCGTCTAATAAATAGTTCTGTGCGAAAGAAATTTTCGCTTTCGATTTTATGGGGACTTTCTTACTTATTACATCATAAAACTCGAAGAACAGCGTATCTATCCCAAAATCCAATATCTTAACCCCGTTGGTCATCTGTTTCTCCATTTGGCGCCTTCCACTGTCAGGTGTCAAATAGTATTTCCCTCCTTTTTTAATGGCATCCGACAGATTGATCTCCACCTTTTTGGAACTCAGGTTGAACATTAAAAATTGAAAACCAACGGCATCGAGTCTGACATCCATAGTACTTCTTGATGCGTTAACGAGCATCATACTATCCGGGGGGTTCACGAATTCAAGTTCAAAAGTTGAAATGCCTTGATACCTATTGGATAGATTACTGATAAACCATGCCAAACCGGAAAGAAACAAAAACACAAAGAACAACTTCGCCTTTCGCTTTTTTAGGATGTTTTTGATTTTCTCTATCACAGTCCGATTTTATTTAAAGAATAATTTGGGAAAAATTTCTTGGGGGGGCTTATTGCTAAAGTTAACCAACATTGTTGATTTTAAAAAGCCGTATCCGTAACCCACGAACTGTATGCACACCGCCACCAGAGACAGCAATGCAATCGCCACGCTTTTGTTCTTGATAAGCGAATCGATAAAAATGATCGTGAAGTAGGCCACGTACAACCAAAAAGGTAATGCAATGCCAAAGGCGGCAAGAATCAAGGCGACCAAAAATCCAAAGCAAAAAAATGTTGGGAACCAATAGGTCATTTTAGCGGTTTTGGGGTGCCATTTATTTAAAATGGGTCTAACCATTCCGAATTTATTTACTTGTATGTAAAATTTATTCCAATCGATACGGCGTTTATGGTACACAAAAGCTTCGGGAATCAGTTTAGTTGTATACCCCTTGTTCCATATCCTGATAGTTAGGTCTGGATCTTCGCCAGGATGAATCTTTCCATATCCCCCGACGTTTTCAAAGGCCTCCTTCGAGATGCCCATGTTAAAACTTCTGGGCTGAAAGGTGCCTACCGCGTTTTTGTTTCCGCGAATACCGCCAGTCGTCAATAAGGCGGTCATGGCATAATTTATGGCTTTTTGCACCGTACTAAAGGAGTCATGAGCGGCATCGGGGCCTCCATAGCAGTGCACAAAATCCTTCTTCAACGATTGCTCCGCGACTTCGAGGTATTGCGGGGGAATAATACAATCGGAATCCAAAATGATAAAGTAGTTGCCCTTGGCCCGTTCCATACCATAATTTCTGGAATCCCCAGGACCCGAATTTGTTTTGAAAAAGTAGGAGATGTCCAGATGCTGTTCAAATTCAGCGATAACAGCTTTTGAATCCAAGGTAGAACCATCTTCTACGACTACGATTTCGAACGGCTTTTTATACGTTTGAAGTACCAGGCTTTCTAGCAGTTCCCTGATCTCGTCAGGTCTGTTGTATACCGGAATGATAAAAGAAAAATTAAAGTCGATCACGCTATGTTAAAAAATAAAAGCCATCCGTTTTGCGAATGGCTTTTGTAATATTTCGTATACTCTATTTTGAAAAATATTCGATTACCTCTTGGCTCACACCGGTATTGCTAAACCCACCGTCGTGAAATAAGTTCTGCATCGTTACCTTGCGTGTTAAATCTGAAAATAGGGTAACGGTATAGTCCGCGCAATCCTGAGCGGTCGCATTCCCCAATGGGGACATTTTCTCGGCATAACTGATAAAGCCATCAAAGCCTTTTACACCGGTACCGGCTGTAGTCGGTGTGGGCGATTGCGATATCGTATTTACCCGTACTTTCTTCTCTTTACCAAAGAAATATCCAAAACTACGGGCAACCGACTCTAAATAGGCTTTGTTATCGGCCATATCGTTATAATCGGGAAACACTCGTTGCGAAGCCATGTAGGTTAGCGCCACAATACTGCCCCATTCGTTCATGGCATCGGACTTGTAGATGCTCTGCATGACCTTGTGAAATGAAAGTGCGGAAATATCCCAGCCTTTGGTCGTAAAGTCGTATTTCTCATCAGTATAATGACGTCCTTTTCGAACGTTAACGGACATTCCGATAGAGTGAAGCACGAAATCGAGTTTCCCGCCCAAAATTTCCATCGATTTGTTGATGAGATTATCCAAATCCTCCTCCAAAGTGGCGTCTGCCGGAATAATCTCCGAACCGGTCTTTTCCGCCAATTCGTTGATTTTGCCCATTCTCATGGCCACGGGCGCATTGGTCAACACAAAGGTTCCACCTTCGGCATGAACCCGCTCTGCTGTTTTCCATGCAATGGAATTCTCGTCCAAGGCCCCAAAAATGATTCCCTTTTTACCTTTTAATAGATTATACGACATTATGTTTTAGGCTTTAGTTAGTTTTTAGTGGTTTCGCCCCATCTTTTTAGGTTATATAATTATTAGGCGAGTTCGAATTCAAAGGTATTTAAAAAAATTGGCAGTTTTTTATAAAGTTCAGCGTTCTCCGTAGGTTTTCGCGGTTTTCGATTTATCATACCGTCAAATTCGGGTATCGCGACAAAATGAATAGTTTACTTTGCCCAAGAAGATGAGTTCTAATTCAACAATTGCCTAGCGTGCGCCATGGCGGAATCGGTTAGCGATTTTCCACCCAGCATTTCGGCTAACTCCACTACCCGCTCGTCTTGGTCCAGCAGCGTCATACGCGTATGGGTCGTGGCACCCTCCTCTTCCTTAAACACCTTATAGTGTTGATGGCCTTTTGAAGCGACCTGGGGTAAATGGGTAATCGAAAACACCTGCATTCTCTTGCTCATTGCGTGCATGATATCACCCATCTTGTTCGAAATCTCACCTGAAACGCCGGTATCGATTTCATCGAACATCATGGTCGGTAGGTTTTCATAGTTACCCAAAATTGCTTTGATGACCAACATGATTCGCGAAAGTTCACCGCCGGAAGCCACTTTTTTCAATTCGCCGTACTGCGAGCCTTTATTGGCCGAAAAAAGAAAGGTCAAATCATCCTGCCCATTGTTTTTGAATTCTTTGGAAGGCGTAACTTCCATTTTAAACGAAACACTTGGCATTCCCAGAGGCACCAAGCTCTCTTCTAATTGCTTTTTTAGTTTGGGCATCGCTGCCTGCCTAGAATCTCGTATCGCTTTGGCCGTCTTCGCCACAGCCTGTTTATCGCTTACAAGTTGGGTTTTCTTGTCCTTGATGTCTTCTTCCAAGTTTTCGGTAACGCTTACCTTTTCCGAAAGTTCGGATTGAATGTGTAATAGCGCTTCAATTTCCTGTACATTGTGCTTGCGCTGTAAATCGTATAACAATTGTAGTCTGGTATTGACCTTCTCAAGCCGTTGCGGATCGGCTTCGACCTTCTCTTGTTGGGCTTCCAAATCGGTGGCGATATCTTCTAGCTCTAAAAAAACGGACTGCACCCGTTCACTCAATTTTGAGAAATCCGGCCCGTAAGTCTCTAAACGATTGGTAAGTTGTTTCAACTGCGCAAGCGAACCCAGAAGTCCCATTTGTTCATCGTTCAATAAACCATATCCTTGGGAAAGTTGTTCAAGAATGGTCTCGACGTTGTTCAATTGCTCGTATTCCGTTTCCAAATCATCCTGCAGCCCTTCTTTTAAATGGGCACTTTCCAACTCCTGCAGCAAGAAACTGTTGTAGTCGTATTCCTTAATAGCTTCACTTTGAGATGCAATAAGTTGATTCAGCTCTTTTAGGGTTTTTTGAAAGGTTTTCAATTCTTCTTTATACCGTTGCAATAAGTCTTTGTTGTCCGCTAGGGCGTCGATCAACTTCAATTGAAAATCGTTTTCGGTCAATAATAGCGTCTGGTGCTGGGAATGCACATCGATCAAACGGCCTCCGAGTTCGGATAGTATTGCCAAGGTAACTGGGGAATCATTGATAAAGGCCCTTGACTTTCCACTGGGCAAGATTTCGCGACGAACTATCGTCAGGGGTTCATAATCCAAGTCATTGGTTTTGAAAAAACCCTTAAGACCATAGTGGTCAATCTGGAATTCAGCTTCGATAACGCACTTTCCATCGGCTTTACGTAACGAGCTTAAATCGGCCCGTTTTCCCAGGACTAAAGACAATGCACCAAGCAAAATGGATTTCCCTGCTCCGGTTTCGCCGGTAATTACCGTAAACCCCTTAGTAAACGATACGTTCAAGTCGTCAATAAGAGCGAAGTTTTTAATGGAGAGGTTTACGAGCACTGCTGATTAGTTTTGTGCTGTAAATATAATCTTTATCGAAATAGGATTCCAATATAACACGATGCCCAAAATACTGATGTATTTTTCAATATGAAACGAGTCTAGTACTTGATATCATTCCAAGTACTCGAGTAGAAAGGAGCCACCCTGTTCAGGGTCTCTTTTAATTTTACGATATCCATTTTTGGGCCATCGGAGAAGATGCTTTGGATTTCATCGGATTTCGCTTCAAAGAAGGTTTGAATCAAAAAGGCATTGGGACGGCGTTTGATCATGGTCTCAAATAGTTTCATGGTGCCCGCAATGACCTGCTTTCCAGTACTATTGTTATCGGCCAATACATCCATTCCTTTGCGATGATAATTGTACATCGCCACACGGTATTCGCGGTAGGTATTCGATAGCATATTGTCGATTAATTGAAAGCGGCCTCTATTTTCGGAACTGTCCCATCCGGATGCGTTATTGCCCTGCGCCTGTGTGACTATATTTTGGGCTTTCCTGAAATGATCATTACCGCCTTCAAGGGAAAAGGTATCGGCATCCAAACCTAATACGACATAAACATAATACGCCACCACACTCAACAGATTCGATTCGAACGCATTTTCATTGAAGACCAACGGTTGAAACTCCGTATAGCTAAAATTGAAATCCCCATCCTTATAATTGAACACCGGGGTCTCGTAGGAGGTATTGTATACCGGTCGTGAAGACTGTATCTGAATGTTGCCCTCGAATCGATTCGATTGGTAATTGGTTATTGTAATGAACATCTGGGCACTAATGCGTTCGTTGTCCTTTACCTTCCGATTCGTCCATTTGGTCTTGTTCACTAAATCATTCAGGGCCGACTCCAAAGTCTTGAAAATCGGCAGGTCTCCCTGCGAGAGCTGATCGGAATTTACCGTAACGGTACATCGGAGCTCTTGGGCGGTTAACCCAAAGGAGAACAACAAAATGAGGATTGTGATTGCCTTACGCATGAATTCTGCTAATTATTTCATTCCAGATATCCTCGGCAACTTCAGCCTTGGTCTTTAAATCAAACGTTTTAATCGCTAAATTCTTATCTATAAAACGGATTTTATTAGTTGCCTTACCAAAGCCCGCTCCCGGGTCGTTCAACGAGTTCAGCACGATCGCATCGAGATTTTTACGGTGTAGTTTTCCCTTGGCGTTTTCTACCTCGTTTTCGGTCTCCAGCGCAAAGCCTACCAAAAACTGGTTTTCTTTTATTTCACCCAATGACAAGAGTATGTCCTTATTTTTTGTCAACTCGATGGTAAGCTCGGTATCGGCTTTTTTTATCTTTTGGTTCGCCACGGTCTTAGGCCGGTAGTCGGCAACGGCGGCTGCGCAGATCGCCACGTCGACTGCGCCATACACCTTGTGTGCGGCCTCGTACATTTCTTCAGCGGTGACGACGCGGTGCACATCAATGTTCGTATTTCTTACGGTCAGATGCGATGGCCCCGACACCAAAGTCACTTGCGCACCAAGCTCGGCAGCGGCCTCGGCGAGTTCAAAACCCATTAAACCGGTGGAATGGTTCCCCAAAAAACGCACGGGGTCAATGGCTTCATAGGTGGGCCCGGCAGTTACCAATATTTTTTTGCCGCTTAAGGGCAAGCCAGCAGAAAGATGTGTCGTGATAAAAGAGACGATATCCTCTGGTTCGGCCATTCGGCCTTCGCCATGCAGGCCACTCGCTAGTTCACCGGAGGCAGCGGGAATCATGGTATTCCCGAACGATTCTAGTTTTTCGAAAGAAACTTTTGTGGTGGGATGCTTATACATATCCAAATCCATGGCCGGTGCAAAGTAGACAGGACACTTTGCCGAGAGATAGGTTGCCAACAACAGATTATCACAGGTACCGTTGGCCATTTTTGAAAGGGTATTGGCCGTCGCTGGAGCGATAAGCATGATATCGGCCCAGAGCCCCATTTCTACATGGTTGTTCCAATCGGTACTATTGCCTTCGTTTTTCACAAAGGAAGTAACCGCCGAATTTTTGGAGAGAGTAGCCAGCGTAAGCGGGGAAACAAAAGAGCTGGCACTTTCCGTCAAAATCACTTTGACATCGGCACCAGCTTTAATCAGTAAACGAACTAGAAACGTAGTTTTGTAAGCGGCGATGCCTCCTGTTATACCTAAGAGGATGTTCTTACCGCTAAGCATCTACTGTACGTCTTTCTCTGTGTTCCTGTGGTATATTTTATCCATCAACCATTCCTCAACGGCCAAGGCATGCGGCTTCGGGAGTTTCTCATAGAATTTGGAAACTTCGATTTGCTCCTTGTTCTCAAAAACCTCTTCCAGACTATCGCTATAGGTTGCGAACTCTTCTAGTTTTTCCAGCAATTCTTTTTTGATTTCAGAATTGATCTGTACAGCTCTTTTGGCAGTAATCGAGATGGCCTCGTAAATATTATCGGTAGGTTTGTCAAACTCGTTCTTGTTGATGGTCACCGTAGAAACCGATGCTGTTGAATTTTTAAGTTCATTCATATTCATAATATCAAGATTATTATTTGGTAGTTGCGGTATCGCCAACCATTACTTGCATTTCTTTGTTGATGTCTTCCAAAAGCCGATCGGCATCTTCCTTAAATTTAGTTTCTGGAAATTGCTTCATCAGCGTAGCATAATGTTTTTTTGCACTTTCAAAACGTTCCTTTTTTAGACGGTTCAAACTGTTCAATCCCAACTCGGTTGCCGATTGAAACCTATAGAACATCGCCTCTTCCCTGAATATCGATCCGGGGTAATCGCTTAAAAAATTGTCAAATGCCGCTATGGCAGGCGTAAGGAACGTATAATCGAATTTGCCCAGTTTATTGTACTGCTTCGCAATCTCATAGGCCTTCTTTTCTTTCTTCTGCGTCAATTCCTGAGCCATGATATTGGCTTCTGCAAAGTATTCCGAATCCGAATAACTATTGATAAAAGTCTGTAGTTTCGAAAGCGCCTTGTCCGTATCCGTTTGATCCAAAGAATACACCGGACTCAATTGATAGGTGCTTTTGGCTCCCAGAAAAGACGCCTCGGCCAACTTTTCACTTTTGGGATACGATTTTATAAAGCGTTCGAACTGGTAGGTTGCCGTATTGTAGTCTTTTTGTTTGTAATAACTGTTCGCTAAAAAGAACATGACCCGCTCTCCTTGCGGTTTCCCGATATATTTCGGGGCTATCTGTTCGAATAACCGTAACCCTCTTTTAAAATCGCCTTCGTTGTAGTACGCTTCGGCCATCTCATATTTGGCCTTGATATCTTCGTTCTTAAGTACTTTTTGGTACTCGTTACAAGAAACACCCAAAAGCACTAGTACAAAAATGGGAAACAATTTTCGTATTCTTAAAAACATTTTGCAAAATTAGGGATTATAGGTGGATTTAAAAAACATATTTTAATCCGTAAAAATAAGGTGTTCAATGGGTTCGAAAACCTTTTTAGCGAAGATTTAACGTATCAGGCTTCCGTTTTGTCGAACTGCTTCACAAAAGCACCGATCTTATTTTTCAAGCCGACGGTCGCCTCGACCAATGGAAGCCGAACTTTAGCACTGCTAAGACCGAACATCTCGAAGATAGCTTTGATGCCAGCGGGATTTCCTTCCTTGAAAATCAAATCCATCCCCTCCTGCAGGGCAAAGTGTAATTTTAGTGCTTCATCTTTATCGCCTTGCAGTCCTAAAGTAATCATTTGGGAAAACTCATTCGGGAGCCCCTGCCCTAGCACGGATATCACCCCTGAACCACCTTCAAGCACCGTGGGCAATGCTGTACTATCGTCACCTGAAAGGACGAGAAACGTCTCTGGTTTTCCGGCGATAAGTTGTTTTATCTGGTCCATATCACCACAAGCCTCTTTAATGGCCACAATATTGCTAAAATCCCGCGCCAATCGCAAGGTGGTTTCCGGCAGCATATTACTGCCAGTTCGCCCGGGTACGTTGTAGACGATAATTGGCTTGGGCGAAGCTTGTGACAATGCTTCAAAGTGCCTATAAATGCCTTCCTGTGTGGGCCTGTTATAATATGGGGAAACGGAAAGAACCGCATCGAAAGCGGACAAATCGAGCGTTTTCAGTTCTTCGACCACGGCGGCGGTATCGTTGCCCCCTACACCCAATACCAGCGGTAGACGTCCGGCGTTGGCATCTACAATGGTATCGACTACGAACTGCTTTTCCAATTTTGAAAGGGTAACAGCCTCCCCAGTGGTACCCAGTGCCACGAGGTATTCAATTCCGCCATCAATACAATACTGTACGATTTTGCGCAAGGCGTGCTCGTCGACCGACATATCATCCTTAAAAGGAGTAACCAAAGCTACCCCTGTACCAATCAGTTCTTTCATCTTTTTATCTCGTCCAATACCCCAAGGTATTTCTTTAATTCCGACTTGAATATTTTAAAATCCTTCAAGGGAATATCCAATATCAAATCATTAAAATAACTATCCATTTCGGTAAATCCCACTCGGAAACGCGCTTTTGCCTTTACACTCATCAACTTCATCAACAAATTGTCCTGCTTGTAGTAGTTTACTAACAAGTCATAATCCCGGCTTAAAAATTCGAGTGCATAACTATTCTCGATTTTTCCGTTCCAACCTAAATCCTTATCTGAAAAAACCGGCGTCGAATAAGGCGAATTCTTATCGTAATACGACTTGTAACCAATAATCTTGACCGCATTCGGCCTAAGGTTGTATTCTTCCTGAAATTGATAGAACTCTTCGGCCTTATCGAATGCCTCCATATCAACAATACAACCGATCGAGGTAATGCCATGACTTCTATCGACAGGCACTAAAGGGGTCTTCATGGCGGCGTTCAAAAATTTTACGCCCGATTTGTACTTGAACTTATCTTTTATTCCCTTAATCATGTATTTTTACATTTGGAACGCATTGCTACAACTTAAACGTCGAAAATAGCTACTGCGTGTTACAAATGTAAAGAAATATCCACCTTACCATTTCGGTGCAAGATAAAAAGGATTGTGAATTTAAAAATACAACATTTTGTTATATTTATAACTTTCTTAGGGCTTTTATCCTGTAAGGAAGAAACGGCCAGGCTCGTTCGTATGAGTGCCGAGCAAATGGTGATCGACTCGACTGCCGGTGAAGTCGATTCGGTAAAAAAACTTTTGATTCCCTACACGCAAAGAATCAATATAGTATTGGACAGCACGCTTGCCTATGCACCCAAAACCTTTGACAAGGCCAATGGACGCTACAATACCGATATTGGAAACTTGATGGCGGACCTGATCGTTTTGCAGGCCGGTCCTATTTTCAAATCCCGAACGGGGAAGGATCTCGATTTTGCCCTATTAAATTACGGGGGCATCCGCTCACAGATATCAAAGGGCAAGGTTTCCGCCAGAACCGCGTATGAGGTCATGCCGTTCGAAAACACCATCATAGTGGTTGAGCTTAACGGGAAATCGGTTATGAAAATGGTCGATTATCTGCTGGAAGCAGAACAACCCCATCCCATTTCAAAAGAAGTACAAATCGTTTTAAAATCCGACGGGAGTTTGCACGAAATACGACTATCCGGAAAGCCATTGGTCATGGATCAACGGTACTATGTCGCCACCAGCGATTATTTGGTAAACGGAGGGGATTCTATGTTGTTTTTCAAAGAGGCCTTGGGAACCACTAATACCGATTATCTCATTCGCAATGCGATGATCGACTATTTTAAAAAGGCAGATACCTTGTGGGCTGTCATTGACAATAGGGTTTATAGCTTATAACGCTAGCATCGCTTGAATTATAAAAGTTCAAACAGGGTGGCATACCTATTCGATCAGCGTATTTGCGTCATATGCTCTAAAGTATGAAGATATAAATCAAGGCTTTAAAATGTAGGAGGTAATTCAAGAAAAGAATACACCTACCATTGCGTTTACAAGACTTTTGAACCAATAAAGAGGCTTGAAAACTTCTGTAGTTGGTGGGCTTAAAATTTACGACAAGATATTATAAATGAATAGAAGAACCTTTATTGGTGAAACAGCGGCTGCGGCAACATTTCTCGGCTTAGGCGGCCTTCCGCTTAGTTCATGCGCGAGACCACGGAGTAAAAAAATAACTATTCTACATACCAATGATGTGCATAGTCATATCGATGCGTTCCCGAGAGACCACGCTACTTGGGGCAATCTTGGCGGGGTCGCGAGAAGAGCGTCCCTAGTGAATCGAATTCGACAGGAAAATCCGAACACGCTATTATTTGATGCCGGTGATATTTTTCAGGGCACGCCCTACTTTAATTTTTATGGCGGCGAATTGGAATTTAAACTCATGTCGATGCTAAAATACGACGCAGCGACCATTGGCAACCACGATTTTGATAATGGCATAGATGGTCTATTCGCACAGTTACCCAATGCCAAATTTCAGCTGCTCAGTGCAAACTACGATTTTAGCAATACCGTAATGAATGGGCATGTAAAACCGTACGATATTTATACCGTAGATGGCATAAAAATCGGCGTGTACGGACTAGGAATCGAGCTCGATGGTCTTGTTGGCAAACGTCTGTTCAAGGAAACCGTTTACCTTAACCCTTATGAAATTGCCTATGATTGCGAGCGAAGACTTAAATTAGAAGAAGGATGCGATATCATCGTTTGCTTGTCACATCTGGGCTACCAATATGCAAGGGAACAGAAACCCAACGATCTTGAATTGGCGGCTAAGACCAAGTATACGGATTTAGTAATCGGTGGGCATACCCATACATTTTTAGACAAACCTAGCATCGTAAAAAATATGGCCGGCAACAATGTCCTCGTCAATCAAGTGGGTTGTTTTGGGCTACATTTGGGACGAATTGATTTTTACTTCGATTCTGCTCTAAAGGGCAGCGCCGAGGGCGTTTCGATACAGGTGTAAGTACGTTTAATATGATGAAGCTTCACAGAACTACATCCGACAATCAGGACTTTATCAACTTGGTCGCGTTACTCGATGCCGATTTGGCCGAACGTGACGGCGAGGAACATGCTTTTTATCATCAGTTCAATAGTATTCAGGAATTGAAACATGCGCTGGTCGTTTACGAAAATGATATCGCTATAGGCTGTGGCGCCGTTAAACAATTCGATTCGTATACCATGGAAGTTAAACGAATGTACGTCTTACCAGATTACCGTGGCAGGTCTATCGCCACTACCCTATTGGCGGCTTTGGAGCAATGGACGCTTGAATTGGGGTATACACGCTGCATTCTTGAAACGGGCAAGCGACAACCGGAGGCCATTGCCTTATACAGAAAAAATGGATATAAGGTTATTCCAAACTACGGGCAGTATGCTGGGATTGAAAACAGTGTTTGCTTTGAAAAAACAGTATCTTTCTAAAAAACGAATCGGTAATCGTTTGACCGTTATCATCGTCCTGCCTGCTGAAACGATTGATCGCAATTTTCATTAAGTTCGTATGCGATGTAGACCTTAGGACCGAAGGCTCAAATGAACGAGCTTGACAAAAATAGTTGTAGACCTTGATTCCGATTGCTATGCTGCGTATGTGATTGCCCGTGTTGATCCTAAAATTGAAATATGAAATTTAGAACCCTTTTATTTTCCCTATGCTTTTTGGTAGCGACAGTAAATTCTTTCTCACAGGCGCGGGAATATTATCAACTTAAGGTATATTCTTTTGAGAATGAGACCCAACAGCAGCTTACCGATGAATATCTTGAAAATGCCTTTCTACCGGCATTAAAGCGACTTGATATCGATGATGTTGGTGTTTTCAAACCCATAGCAACCGATAGCTTAACCCTAAAAAGAACCTATGTACTTATTCCTTTCAATTCCTTGGCGCAGTTCAGCCTTTTGGAAAATACGCTGATGAAGGACGAGATTTATCTGGCAGCGGGCGCAGCCTATCTCAATGCCGCCCACGATGCCCCGCCTTACCAACGCATAACATCGGTATTGATGAAGGCGTTCACAGAAATGCCGGAAATGAGGGCCTCAAAGCTCGAGGGTCCTCGAAAGGATAGAATTTATGAATTACGGAGCTACGAAGCGGCCACCGAAGATCTTTACAGAAAGAAGGTGGATATGTTCAATGCGGGAGGAGAAGTACGCCTCTTTAATCGGTTGGGGTTCAATGCCGTTTTTTATGCGGAAGTGCTTTCCGGAGCCCAAATGCCCAATTTGATGTACATGACCACTCATGCGAACATGGAAACCAGGGATGCCAATTGGAAGGCTTTTGGTGATTCCCCGGAATGGGCCGAGCTAAAAAAAGTGCCCAAATATCAAAATACGGTTTCGCGAAATGACACCAAGTTGCTCTACCCCACCGATTATTCCGATTATTGATTGCTGTAATTTTAAAAATGTCAGTACAGGATATTTAGCTTTTCAAAACAAATTCCACCATTTCGCGATGTTCATCGTTTAAGGAGCCATCAAAAAAAGGTCTCCCTGCTTGTCGATACCAGTATCCTGCATTGAAATCATCACCCTCCTTTCGATGAAGATAGGCATGCGCCCAACTGCCTAGGGATGTGTGCAATTCCTGGGCAATATCGTGAGCCGCTTCCCAATTTCCCTTGGCATCGTACCAAAGTGCTATCAATGCTTCAGGCCAATCTGCTGGCGGAGTATCCTCTGAGAGCATATTTTGAAATTCTTTATAGTTTTTAATCATTTTTAGCCAATAAAATCAACGCAACCAAATATCCGGATTCAGATAGAACATTCGTTTCCAACCCTGAACCGATACCTCGTCATATAAATTCGGATATGGGAAAGGCGTGGTAATCGCATAGTGTAAATGCGGGGGTTTTCCTTTCGCATTCCCAGTATCGCCCACGGTACCGATGACCGTGCCCCTTTTTAAAGGCTTGAACACAAAAGTCTTTATGTCATCTAAATGGGCATAATAATGAAAACGCCATTTGGGGCCTAGCACCATTACGGACTTCCCCCCTTTTCCTCCTTCAAAGGTATACACCACAATCCCATTGGTCGCTGATACCACGTTTGTTCCCCTATCGGCAAAAATATCGATACCCTTGTGCGTAATCGAGGTTCCCCAGGGGTAAGCCCAAAATGAACGTTCATCCCAACTCTTCGTCGTGGCATTTTCTACGGGTACGATCATTCGTTGTGGCAGTAAAAAGCCCACCCCGATGAAGGCCAAAGGCACCCAAAACCATCTCCGCAAACTAGGATTGCGTACCAAAAATGCCAATGACATCAATAAGGCATACCAAAAACGTCTTGTGGTGTTGGTAATCATCTTTTTGCAGTGTTCATCGCTACTATTCAAAAGTAACAAAAGCATCTTCAAATTGAATCGCTACCCTTTTACTTCTTTCTATGAATCTTAGGAAATGGCGTTGGACATCGGACTGTTTCTAAAATTTCAGTAATTTCACGGTCGAATAAATCGACCGGAAACCACTGACCATTAATGAAATCAATCTCGCTCGTTTTACTATTGTCTTGCTTTATTGCTGTACCCTTGAATGGTCAAGAAGTTGATCCAAAGCCAAAATTCGATATCGATTTTGGAGGTGCCTTACGCTATAACTATGTCTATTCTTCATGGAAGCCCAATCAGCAAAAGCGTGGTGGGGATATTGGTTTTGAGGTCTTTCGGATCAATGTTGATGCCACCTATGGCGATTTGGAACTTCATATAGACCAACGGTTTTATTCCAAGGCTTTCGGCGGTGCATTCCTTAAATACGGCTGGTTTCAATACAATCTTAATAAGGAGAGTCATCTTAAATTAGGGCTAATACCTGTATATTTCGGACCGCAACAGTTCAACTCAAATAGTTGGTTTTTTCAGCTTCCGTTTTATATAGGGTTTGAAGACGATCACGACATGGGTATCAGTTACGACTATGAAAACGAGCATTTCCGTTTAGACGTGGCTTTTCATAAAAATGCAGAGGCACTCACTTTCGGGGATAATGCCCCCGTATCACCGGACCGGTATTCGTATGACTTTTCCGGTCGCAACAAAGAGGTCAACCAATTTAATCTAAGGTTCAACTATAAATTGAATGGAGCGGTAAAACAGCTCTTAGGCACCTCAGTTCAATATGGCGGCATCTGGAATCTGGACACTCAGGAAACCGGAACTCAGGCAGCCTTGGGGCTTCACTATCAAATGGATTACAAACGAATTAATCTAAAGACACAGTTTATTTCCTACAACAACAAACCCGAAAATAGCGATGGTGAATCTCGGGATATCATTGAGATGGCCGCCTATAATTTTCCGTACAACACCGCGGCCAAGGCAAATACCTATTCCGTAGCACTGGCCTATACCATTCCCGTGAATTGGGGCCCATTTAACTCCGTTCAATTATACAACGATTACACCTACATGGATAAGGCAATAGCCACATGGGAGGATACCCAAATGAATGTAACCGGTATGTTTTTGGATATTAAGCCTGTTTATATCTATATTGATTACGCCCAGGGTCTCAACCATCCTTGGCTGGAGCCCAACCCTACCAATGCCCTTACGACAGGCGACCCTAACAATGGCTGGGAAAGCAGGTTCAACATCAATATTGGATTTTACTATTAGAAATGGTCAAGAAATTACTTTACGGAGTGGCGATCATCATTTTTATAACGCTAATCTACCATGCATACGAACTGTACAGCTATACCGAACAGCGCACTGAAACGGCGCTTCGCAAGGCTAATGAGACCACAAATACGCTAAAGGTCCAGGTTGATTCGATCCTTCAAATTATCGAGGGCGAGGGTGAACGATTGGCTGCTTTGTTCGGAGCAAATGAGTATACGAAGGAAGAAATACTGACAATCATTAAGGAAAGTTCAATCGGGATACCGGAATTACAGGGAATAACGGCATGCTACGAACCCTATGCCTTTGATGACGACAAAAGGCTTTTTTGCCCTTACTTCAATAAAAGTAGCGGTGATTATGTTTTCGTAGAAGATAGTTACGATTATTCAGATCCTACCCTCGAAGGTACGGATTGGTATACCAGCGTAAGGGAAAACGGTTCGAAATGGGTAGAGCCATACTATGCAAAGGCGGGCAAGGACTGGTATATTGATTTTGGAATCCCGTTTCACTACCAAACAGGACCAAAAAAAGGACAGGTGCGCGGAACGATTACCATGAGCCTGGTAGCCAGCAGGTTTAAGAGTTTGATACTTTCGTTGAGTTTGGGCAAAACGGGTTACGGTATCATCACCTCGAAAGAAGGAAATTTTTTATCCCATCCGATCAACGATTATGTAGGCACCACGAACTTAAAATTAGTCCAACAGAAAGAGAAACAACCCGAACTGGTCAGGGTTTTCGACAGTATCCGAACAGGAAAATCAGGTACCGTTACCTACACCCAATTGGATACTGATGATGAGGTAATTTTTCAATACGATAAAATACCTACCTCTGACTGGGGCTTGGGACTTCAATTCTTGAAAAAGGAATTAGTAGGAAATACTTCCGAAAGAAATCACAGGTATATCAAATTGGCCCTATTGTTCTCGGCCTTGCTTTTGATTCTTATCGCTATTTATTTTAATAAAGACTATCTGGATGTTGGTGAAATCTGGCAATTGAGTATTCTAGCTTCCACCCTGATTATTTTGAACATCGGTTTTATTTGGTATTTACAACATACAGGTACTCGCGCTTTTGAGGAACAAAGTCCGCCTATTTCAACTACAAGTGGTTTGGAGAATTTCGTAAGCCAACAGCACCGCCGTCTGGATAACTTAAAGCTATCCAAATCGATTCCCGTACCTACCGGGCTGTTCATACAACGTATGGCTTTCGAAAATAGCTACAACATCAATGTTTCCGGAACAGTTTGGCAAAAGTATCCGTTAGATGTGGCAGATAAAGTGCAAACCGGATTCTTGATGCCTCAAGTTTCCCCCTTCGCCGAGGCCTCATATATTGAAGAAAAATACCGAAAAAAAATAGAGGCAACCATAAATCAAGAGGGGTATCTGTTAATTGGCTATGACCTTCGGGTAACTCTACAACAAAGCTTGGACTATAGCAGCTTTCCGTTCGACAAAAGACATGTGCGTATCGATTTAGTTCCCAAAAATAGTGAGGATAGACTATTGTTCACCCCCGACCTTGATAGCTATGAAATCACGAATCCGACCAGAAAACCAGGATTGAACCCCGAGGTGAAAATATCGGGTAATCGAATTATGAAAAGCTATTTTAGCTACACCACGAAATCGTTTGACACCGATTTTGGTTTCGGCTCGAAAACACTCTTTGAGGAGGTGCCCATACTCCATTATAATGTGGATTTGAGGCGCAAATTATTGAATGTTTTCATCACCTACCTGATTCCCATTTTCGTGAGCCTGCTCATGATTTTTATTCTCATTATGGCCTGTGCGAAGACCGAAGAGCGCCAAGGCATCATCGAAGGTATGGCGGCATTCTTTTTTGTGTTGGTGTTTTCGCATATTGATTTGCGCAAGGAAATCATCACCGCGGATTTGATTTACATGGAGTACTTCTATTTCATTACCTATTTCATCATAATGGTGACGACTTGGAATTTGATTACCTACGCCAAGAGCAAAAGCCCTTTGTTCGATTACGAAGAAAACCTGATTTTTAAATCCCTATATTTTCCCTTTTTCTTTTTGTGTGTCTTAATCGTGACTTTGGCCAAATTTTATTGAGATAGAAAACAAACAATTTCGGATGCCTTACATTATATGCCCATCTGTGAACATTTAAACCATAGCTGATCGCCCATTTATGTTCAAAAAGATTTTTGCCGGTCTTGCCCTAGTAGTGCTCACTGCAGTGCTATTTCATTCCGTTGCCCTTTATCGCTTTACGCAAGAGCGGAATGCCATGGTTACCACGAAAGCCGAACAAACTATGGATTCGCTTAAGGGACAGGTCGACACTATCTTGCGCACTATAGTCGCAGAGGCCGATCGCTTAGCGGACGACTTTGGAGCCAATGACTACACTCAAGAACAAATTGAAGATATCATCCAGAACTCGGCCCTTAAAATACCCCAATTACAAGGTGTTACGGCCTGCTTTGAACCTTATGCCCAATCGGATGATAGAAGACTCTACTGCCCTTATTACGACAAGGGTTTAGGGAAACGCATCTACCTAGAGCAAGGGTATGATTATACCGACACCGAAACTCCAGGAACAGCTTGGTATACGGGGGTTCGCGACGCAGGTGCAAAATGGGTAGAGCCTTATTTTGGAACCAACATCAAAGACTGGTTCATCGATTACGGCACCCCTTTTTACTATTCCTCCGGGCCTAAGAAAGGTCAGGTACGGGGTACCATTACCATGAGTTTTCTAACGAGTGGTTTTAAAAATATGGTGCTTTCGCTTAGCCTTGGCAAAACCGGATACGGTATCATCACTTCCGCCAATGGAACCTTTTTATCGCATCCGGTAAACGACTACGTTGGTACGGCGAGCTTGGATAGTATCAACAAAGTACAGCGACAACCGGAATTGAAAAAAGCATTTAACGCCATTCAAGCGGGTGAAAAGGGTACGGTTTTTTTCAATCAAGAAGAAACAGGGGAAGATGCGCTTTTCATCTATGATAAAATTCCAACTTCCGATTGGGGTATCGGTCTACTGTTTTACACCCGCGAATTGTCGGGCGATATATCGGATTTAAACGAACGGTATATCAAGCTGGCCTTGTGGATTTCGCTATTTCTAATCATGATTATAGCCGTCTATTTCAATAAGGACCATCTAGACGCCGGAGAAATCTGGCAACTAAGCATCCTCGCTACCATTTTATTGATATTGAATATTGTCTTTATCTGGTACTTGCAGCATGCCCGTATGAGTAATGAGGAAAACCTGAATCCGCCCGTTTCGGACATGGGCAGCTTAGGGAATTTCGTAAGCCAACAGCATCAACGCTTGGAAGCATTGCGACTGCCAAAATCAATTCCTATACCCACGGGAATATTGGTGCAGCGAATCGCTTTTCAGAACAGTTACAATGTAAACATATCTGCTACCGTTTGGCAAAAGTACCCAATTGACATTATCGATAAGATACAGGTAGGTTTTACTTTACCGCAGACCTCCCCTTTTGCCGAAGCTTCTTATATAGAGGAAATCTACCGAAAGATAATCCCGCCACAAGGAAGTACAGCGGGCTATCTACTAATCGGTTGGGAATTTCGGGTAACCCTGCAACAATATCTGGATTATCAAGACTTTCCGTTCGACAAGCGGCACATAAGTATGGATATTGTACCAATTAGCGCGGAGGATCAACTGGTTTTCGTACCCGACCTACAAAGTTATGAGTTTACCAATCCTACAAAAAAACCCGGATTGGATAAGGAAGTAAAAGTTTCTGGGAATATTGTTACCAAAAGTTATTTCAGTCTTAGCCGCCAATCCTACGATAGCGATTTCGGATTCGGATCGAAAACCCTATTTGAAGATGTTCCGGTCTTGCATTATAATATTGATTTACGACGAATTCTTTTGAATGTATTCGTCACCTATCTCATCCCGATTTTTGTCAGTCTTATCATGATGTTCATTCTCCTACTAGCGGCCAACAAAACGAAGGAACGCCAAGGCATTATCGAAGGTATGGCGGCATTCTTTTTTGTGTTGGTGTTTTCGCATATTGATTTGCGCAAGGAAATCATCACTGCCGACCTTATTTTCATCGAGTATTTTTATTTCATTACCTACTTCATGATCATCCTCACTACTTGGAATTTGATTACCTACGCCAAAAACAAGGCGCCGATTTTCGATTACAACGACAATCAGATTTTCAAAGCCTGCTTTTTTCCTTTTTTCTTTCTTTGTATGTTGATCGTAACCCTGTCAGAATTTTACTAAAAGTGCTTAGCAATTATAAGTAAGTTCTCTATAATGAAGTGTCTTTGTGGGTGCTGCAAATACCCTAATCGGAATTCTTCGAAGGATGTTTATTTTTTTTAATGGGTCATTCCTTTGTTTAAATGAACAAATGTAGGCTACAGAATTAACTAGCTTGCAACTATAACTTTAAATGACCAATTATGAGAAGTATTCTTTGGCTAGTAGCAGTTATCTGCATCATTGGATGGGTTTTAGGCCTTTTGGGCATAATTCCAGGTTTGGGAACCAGTAGCCTGTTCCATATTTTAATCGTTATTGCGGTAATCGTCATCCTGTACAATGTTATCTCGGGTCGCAAACCCCTTTAACATTGCACCACTGAAAATCAAAATATTGCTATGAACATCAGCGTAGTATGGACTAGATTAAAGCCAAAAACTCCTTTTCGGAGATAATCGGTACTTCTAGTCCTTCTGCCTTGGTGCGTTTGCTCGGGCCCATTTTGTCCCCCGCTACCAAATAAGTAGTTTTTGATGAAATGCTGGAGCCTACTTTCCCCCCATTATCCTCGATAAGCTTTTTCAATTCGTCTCTAGAAATGGTTTCGAAAACTCCGGATACTACAATCGTCTTCCCCTTAAGCTTGTCCGTCTGGTTCTCCAATTGTGTTTCCGAGAGCGAAAATTGTACCCCGTACCGTTTTAGTTGCGCTATAATGATTCTGTTGTCTTCATTCTGGAAGAACTCTACAACGGACTGGGCAATGCGTTCCCCTATTTCATCGACAGCTGTCAATTCTTCTAGCGAAGAGTTCATCAACGCATCAATATTTTTGTAGGCTTTTGCCAACTTTTTAGCGACCGTTTCGCCTACGAACCGAATGCCCAATGCGAATAGCACGCGCTCAAAAGGCACTTGAACGGAATCCGAAACTCCTTTGACCAGGTTTACAGCAGATTTTTCGGCCATTCTTTCCAACGGCATTACTTGCTCCCTGGTCAACGTATAAAGATCTGCATAGTTGGTAATGAGTCCCTCGTTAAAAAGCAAGGTTACCGTTTCGCTTCCCATTCCTTCAATATCCATAGCCTTGCGGGAAATATAGTGCTGAATGCGACCCGTAATCTGGGTTGGACAACCGTAGTAATTCAAACAATAGTGTTTGGCATCTCCTTCAGAACGCACCAATGGGGTATGGCACTCCGGACAATGGTCTATGTAAACGGTCGGTGTAGAGTCTTTTGGCCTTTGGCTGAAATCTACCCCAATGATCTTAGGAATGATTTCCCCACCTTTTTCGACAAAAACGGTATCGCCCTCGCGTATGTCGAACTTTTCGATTTGATCGGCATTGTGCAATGAGGCCCTCTTCACCGTAGTACCGGCCAATAAAACCGGTTTAAGATTCGCTACTGGAGTTATCGCACCTGTTCTCCCGACCTGATAGGTAATCTCATTCAATACTGTAGAGACCTGCTCCGCTTTAAATTTGTAAGCCAATGCCCAACGCGGGGATTTTGAAGTAAAGCCCAATTCATCCTGTTGCTGTAGATTATTTACTTTAATGACGACCCCATCTGTTTCATAGGGTAGTTCATGCCGATGTACGTCCCAATGCGCTACGAAGTCCATGACCTCTTCAGTGGTTGTGCACAATTTGGCGATTGTTGGCACTTTAAAACCCCACTCCCTGGCCTTTTGCAACATTTGCCACTGCGTTTTAATACCTGTATTTTCACCAACAATACCATAAAGAAGACAGTCTAATGGGCGTTGCGCCACGACTGCGCTATCCTGTAGCTTTAAACTTCCCGAAGCTGTATTCCTAGGGTTCATATAGGGCTCTTCCCCATTTTCGATACGTTCTTCGTTCATTCGTGCAAAACCCTCAAAAGGCAATACGATTTCTCCTCGAATATCAAATTTAGGTGGATAATCGCCTTTCAAATGTAAGGGCACCGACTTTATGGTCTTTACATTTGTGGTAACATCGTCGCCTTGGGTACCATCACCCCTAGTAACGGCTCTAACCAATATCCCCGATTCATAGGTGAGATTGATAGAGGCCCCATCATACTTCAATTCGCAGGTAAAGGTCACTTCGGCATCGCCTAGACCCCGTTTTACCCGTTTTTCCCAATCTTCCAAATCATCCTTTGAGTAGGAATTATCCAAAGAGTACATGCGGTGATTATGCACGACGGTTTTGAAATTCTTGGTCACCGTTCCCCCAACGCGGAGGCTTGGCGAGGTAGGGTCGAAAAATTCCGGATGCTGTTCTTCGAGCTGCTGCAATTCCCTAAGTTTCATGTCGAATTCGTAATCCGAAATGGTGGGGTCGTCGAGCACGTAGTAGGAGTGGTTATGCTGGCGTAACTCATCGCGTAGTAGTTTAATCTTTTCAGCGGAACTCATTTTCTTAAAGTTTAATCGATTTCAAAGATAAAATTTTCGGGACGTGTATGGCAATTAAACATTAGCGTCTTAAATCGCTTTGATTTTCACTATGGTTAGCCGTCGCATTATTTAAGAGTTTATATCACACCATGTAGGATTTTATAAATATTATTTGAAGTAACACAGGTGAAATGAACAGTATTGCGATTGTGTTAACTCATTTGCGCATTGGGTCAAAAATAAAGTTAATCGAATTAAGTATGCCTTCGTACTGTCAATACCATTGTAAAACTTAAGAAATTTTAGTTACTACCCTACAACTACTTTTTTAAGGTTCTAATAATCCAATTAAATTAAACGCTTATGAAAAATTTTACTTCCAAGGTGTTATGCCTTGTGTTTACATTGGCATTGGGAATAAACCTGATGCATTCGAACTACAAGGAATCCGATTCAGGATTTCTGACGACGCACGTCGATAAGGTTTCCCCAGGGATTTCCGACCTCGACGAAGTTCCCATTCAATGTTCCGGAGAAGCAGTTATCCCGGAATATGAAGTTGATGGGGAATGGTTGAGTGGTAATAACGATTTGGTTGTTGCCGAAGGTACATCGCTTAAACTTAGTGGTCTTCCCAATAAGCTAAGTTTCTCCATAGAATTGCCAAGTGGCGAGATTGTCGGGGATGATTATGACCTGGGAAGCGTAACTCCTTCACAAAACGGAACCTATATCGTACGTTCTCACCAAGGATGTGAGACCATTATTGCCTTAACCGTTGAGGGAAGCAGTACAGGCGACACCGGTAACGAATCGAATTGTGACGGAGCAGCCGTTATTCCTGAATACCGAATTAACGGTGAGTGGCTAAGCGGTAATAATCAAGTTACGGTCGAGGAAGGCACAGCGGTAGAGCTGAGTGGCCTACCTAATAGTCTCTCCTTATCAATTCAGCTTCCCAATGGCCAAATTGTGGGTGACGATTATAATTTGGGAAATGTTACTCCTGAAGCGAACGGCACCTATATCGTACGTTCTTCCGGAGGATGTGAAACGACTATAATGTTAACCGTAGAAGGCGGGAACACAGAAAATCCAAACCCCGATACAACCTGCAATGGCCGTACGGTCATACCTGAGTATGAGGTTGACGGAGAATGGTTAAGTGGTGACAACGAATTGGTATTGGAAGAGGGCACGGCACTTAAGCTTAGTGGGCTCCCAAACAGTTTGTCCTTATCTATTATTCTTCCCACTGGTGAAGAAGTGGCCGATGATTACGATTTAGGTACGATTACCTCTTCCGACGAAGGAACTTATATCGTGAGGTCATCGGAAGGTTGCGAATCCGCAATCAATCTTACGGTAACTGGAGGTGAAACAGCTTGCGAAGGCGAAAATGTAATTCCTGAATACCAAATTGATGGAGAATGGTTAAGTGGGGAAAATAGAATTTCCGTACCACAAGGTACTCCAGTGGTCATAAGCGGTTTGCCAAACACTTTAAGTTTAATGGTAGAATTACCGAATGGGGAGATTCAAGATGATGATTTCAGCTTAGGGAATATTACTACTGCTCAAGCAGGCACGTACACGATTCGCTCTTCGCAAGGATGCTCGACTACATTAACAATAGATGTAATCGAAGAGCCCACTGCAGATTGTGTCGGAGAGACTATTATTCCAGAATATCAGGTTGATGGTGAATGGTTGGACGGTGACAAGCAGCTTTCGATATCCGAAGGTACAATGCTGGTTCTTAGCGGTCTTCCCAATTCCTTGCGACTATCAATAGAATTGCCAAATGGCAGTATTGTGGGCGATGATTATGATCTTGGGAGCGTGACACCTTCAGATAGCGGTACGTATATTATACGTTCCGAGGAAGGTTGCGAGGTATCCTTTGCGTTAACCGTGACCGATGATGGCAATTCAGGTCCAGAAGATCCGGGTGGAGATGGCCCGGCAGTAGGCGCACAACGTGTAGAAGCAGAAACGGAAGCGGAAGCGGAAGTAGAATCCGAAACCGATGACGGAGTTGCGGCTGGTTCTGTAGCCGTAGGTGCTGCAGGTGCGGCTTTAAGCCCTAATTCTGCTGCAGTCAGTAGAACCTCGGGGTCTATTTCGAAAAGTACCAACGTTCCGGCCGAGCGATTGAATCCGGATGAATCTACCAGTCAAGGTGGAAGCAGTGATGGTGCACCGGAACCCGGTGACAATGAAAGTGGCGGTGACACGACGGATGAAGGTAGTGAAGCTGAGGCCGAGGCCGAGGCCGAATCCGAAGCCGAAGCTGAAGTGGCCAACGGTGCCGCCGTTGCAGTGGGCGGATCAGCAGTTAGTGCAGCCGGTGGCGGACGTAGTGTGTATTTGGATGATGAAGGCCGATTGGTACTTTATCCTTCGGAAGCAACACTGGGAGCCGATGCAAAAACATCAACCTCTACGTCGACATCTAAAGTAAACATCACTTTTCCAGCGAACAATGAGCCACAAGGTGGTGGTGGTTCTGGAGGAGGAGGCACTGGAGGTGGCGGTGGTGACGGCGGTAGCCCCATCACGACCATTGGTGAAAAAACGACTATCAACGAAGATAGCCCCATCAATATCAATGTACTGAGCAACGATACCGGGCCGATAGATCCAACGACGGTAGCGATCGAATCACAACCCTCAAATGGTATAGCAGTGGTGAATGCAGATGGTACCGTACGCTATACTCCAGATGCGAATTTTAATGGAGAAGATAGTTTTGTCTACTCCGTTGGTGACGGAAACGGGAATAAATCGAACGGTGTGGTTGATGTAACAGTTACGCCAATTAATGATTTGCCCACGGTCACAGGAACTATTCCAGATCAAAATGGTGTTGTAGGCCAAGTTTTCAATTACACGATACCATCCGACCTTTTCAGCGATCCGGATGCGAATGATAGACAATTAAGTCTAAGTGTAACGAATCTGCCATCAGGTTTGAAAAGGGAGGGTACTCAGATAGTCGGTACACCCAGAGCTCCAGGAGATTTCAAAGTTGCCGTACAGGCGACAGATGAGGCCGGTGCAACCGTACAGACCGATTTTAATTTGAACATTAGGGCACAGGGAGCATCGAATGTAACCACCGTTGCCGATACAGCGACTACTGACGAAAATACGGCCACAACGGTACGTGTTCTCGATAACGATCAGGGTCCTGTTGATTCAGCAACTGTTGCAATCGAGAGACAACCCTCTAATGGACGGGCTGCTGCCAATCCCGATGGAACAGTAACTTACACGCCTAATCCTGGCTTTTCAGGTGGTGATAGTTTCGTGTATTCTGTTAGGGATACCGATGGTGTAAAGGCCACTGGAACAGTAAGTGTTACCGTAAACAATACCAATGACGGTCCCGTGGTCGACCAAGGTATTGCGGATCAGACGGCTACCGTAGGTACGAGTTTTATGTTCACCATTCCGGCAAATGCATTTAGCGACCCGGATGGTACTAGCGAATTTAGCTATACCGCAACAAATGTACCTTCCGGAATTACATTCTCGGAAAGTCAGTTTGCAGGCACGCCCACTGCCGCGGGCAGCACTGTGATTACGGTAACCGCTACCGACGAGGCCGGTGCATCGGCACAGACTGATTTCACCCTTACCGTTAGCGGTTCTACCGGCGGTGGAGGCGGAGGTGAAGGTGGTCCGGTCACAGCCAACGAAGAAGAGTTTGCCGTCTTGGAAGACAGCAGCACGGACTTCGATGTTTTGAGTAATGACTCAGGACCTATCGACATTTCTACATTAACCGTAACAGGTCCGCCATCCAACGGTACGGCCACAGCCAATGCAAATGGTACGGTTACTTACGAGCCAAGTCTAAACTATGTTGGCGAGGACAGCTTTATGTACTCCATAGGCGACGGGAATGGGAACACGAGTAGCACTACCGTTAGCCTTCAGGTTGATCCGGTGAATGATACGCCGGTTGTCGATCAAGGCATTGCGGATCAAACTGCGGTAGTTGGTGAGAATTATATGTTCACCATTCCTTCGAATGCTTTCTCAGATCCCGATTTGGACAGTCAGCTTAGCATCACATCTATGAACTTACCATCTGGACTTAATTTCGAGGATACCAAAATTGTTGGTATACCAAGCCAAGCGGGATCGTTTGTTACGACCATTATGGTTGAGGATGAAGGCGGTTTAACGGCTTCGACCACGTATACTACGACGGTTCAGGAAGCTGGTTCCGGAACTGGTGGTGATGGAGGTGGTGAAGGTAGTTCTACCGTTACTGCCAACGAAGAGGAATTCACCGTTCAGGAAGACAGTTCGAATAATTTCGACGTTCTCAGCAATGATACCGGAGAGATAAATCCATCGACAGTCGCCATAGAGTCGCAAGCCTCCAATGGAACGGCAACGCCGAATAGCGATGGTACCATTACCTATGAACCCGCGCTGAACTTCTTCGGTTCGGATAGCTTTAGTTATTCCGTAGGAGATGGTAACGGAAGTCGATCGCAGACGACCGTTAGCCTATCGATCAACAATGTGAACGATAGTCCTGTGGTTGATCAAGGAATTGCAAATCAAACGGCACAAGTGGGGCAAAATTTTAGCTTTACCATTCCGATGAATGCGTTCAGTGATCCCGATCCTGATGCCCAATTGAGTATCACCGCTATGAACCTACCTCCTGGATTGGCCTTTGAGGACACCAAAATCGTAGGTATGCCGCAACAGGCCGGTAGCTTCACGGTAACCATCTCAGTTGAAGACGAAGGTGGTTTAACGGCGTCGACGATGTTCGATATCAGTGTGAGCAATGCTTCGACCGCGCGTGCGGCTCGTATGGCTTCTTTAAATGCGAAAAAGAATGGTATTCAAACCTTCTCCGCTCCAGTAGCGAAAGGTACTAGCCTAACTGCTAGAGGACCTGGTGCAGGTCTCCCTTTTGCGGATCCCGACACCGTTCCTATTATTCAAACGGATACCGAGGCCGAAGTTGAGTCGGAGAGTGAGGCCGAAGCAGAGGCAGAAACCGTTACAGGAGCAGCAGCAGCTGTTGCTACAGGTGGTTCAGCAGTTGCCGCAGTAGGTGATTTTGCCGAGGCGGATGCGTTGGTCTCCGTGGCCAGTTCTACCTCCACTTCGGAAGTAAATGAGGAACAGCCGGAACTTTTTGCCAATATGAATGAGGATAGTGCTGGTGGTGCAACCGCTACCAAAGCCGCTAGCCCGAACATAAATAATACGAAGGCAGTAAGTGCTGTGGCTTTTAAAGCTTCTGACATCCTGAACATACCACAACCCACAGATGGGAAAGGATTGTTCGAGTCTGAATCGGAAGCAGAAGCGGAAGCCGAAGCAGAGGCCGAAGTAGACAATAATGCAGCGGCAGCATCAGCGGTCGCTTCCGGTGGCGGTGGTGCCAACGGAATCGGTGCGACTGCACGGGTAGCATCCTCTACGGCGGTTTCTACGTCAACGGAGAACAATAACGGTACTCTGAACAGAGCCAATGACGAAGTTGATGAGGAGTCCAATCGTTTTGATGAATTGGTATCCACACAGTCTGAGGCAGAAGTGGAAGTCGAGGCAGAAGCAGAAGCCGAAGCTGGAAATGGTAGACCGACAGCAATAGCTAGCGCGGGTACCGTGGCTTTGGGTGATGTGACCGCTGAAGCGCAGCTTACGCTGCAAGATGCAGGTGTTACAGCGCCGGCCGGCTCATCGGCACGTCAACTTCCTTCAGATTTTCCTTGGGTCGAGGAGTCTTTTTATAAAAAAGGCGACCGTATCGAGGCGGTAGGAGTTGAAATGGCTCGAGGCATCTTTAATGTGGCCGATAAATCTTTGCGTTCCGTTACAAGTAGAGCGGTACCTTTAGGTAATCTTGAGTCGGAGAATGAGGCAGAAGCAGAGGCAGAAGCCGAAGCTGAAGTCGGATTCAATGCGGCGGCGGCCTCTGCCTCAGCAGTATCCGTACAAGCCAAAAACGGATTGGTTCCTTTACCGGCCAATGCGGCATCGGCTACGTCAACGTCGACAAGTGTTTTCGACAATGGAGAAAACAAAAACAATCACGAAAGTTTCCCAGGAGCAGCAGAACAAGGCAACTATGGGGATTTACCGGATTTGGATGTTGATTTGGATGGTTTCATCCTAGAAACGGAAACCGAGGCGGAGGCCGAGGCGGAAGTAGGCTTTGAAGCAGCTGCGGCCAGTGTTGCGGCATCTGCGGCAGGTTACGAAGGTATTCAAGCCAAAACTGCTTTTGCCACGACGCCATACGCGTCGGCAGCGGCAGCAGGTAGTGGTGCAAGGGTGACCTTATCCGTGATTACGCCAGCCGAAAATGAGGCTGGAATCGTGGCAGCGAGCGCTACGGCGACCGATCCACAAGGAAGAGGTGTAGCAGTAGCCGTTGCGGTTGCCGGTGTACCTTTCGAAGATGGTTCCGACAATGAAAGCGAAGCGGAACAAGAAGGTCTGACCATTGCTACGGTTAACGTATCAGTGTTCACCGATCCTGCAGACGCTCAAAATCCTAGAATGCTTCCGATGGGAGATGATGGAGAAGGCAGTACGGGAGGTTCAGCCACCGATGCCGATAACGAAGGTGAATCTGTTGGGGAAACAGAGATTGAGAGTGAAGCGGAAGCGGAAGCGGAAGCCGAATCAGAAGCGGCATACGGTGTTGCAGCAGCATCCGCCGCAGCTACAGCTTCTGGAATCGGTGCGGTTGCATCGGCCAATACCTCTACGTCAACAATGGCTTATGATGGTAGCTATGAACTCAACACAACAACCGCAAGTGTCGCCAACTTTACGGCAAGAGCCGAGAGTAGTGATGCTGTCCTTAACTGGAAGTCAGTTGGTGTAGAAAAGTTCGCCGTTGATCATATGGTAAATGGTACGTATGAGGAAATCGGAACGGTCGAAAGTGCCAATCAAGGAAAGTCAGAAGACTATATGTTTAGAATGTACGGTCTCGAGGCTGACCAAGAGCATCGCTTTAGATTGCGTCCTTTGAAGTCCAGTATCGGTGCACAGGAAGCTTCCTTTACTTTGGAAACTTCCGATGTATTCAGTATCTCGGCACCTTACCCCAATGTGATGACCAGCAGAACACAGACCGAAGTTGCCGTAAAACGCGATCAGAAAGTCACTGCCAAGGTCTATGACATGTCAGGAAGGGTCATTAACACCTTGTATGATGACGTGATGAAAGCCGATTTGAAGGAGAACTTGATATGGGTTCCTGGGCAGTCTATTCCAAACGGTCTTTATTTCATTAAGATCGAAGGAAAGGATTTCACGGAAACCTTTAAGGTGATATTGCGCAAGTAAGCATCACTTTTAGAAGAATCGAAAACCCGTTGCAAGTTTTGCAACGGGTTTTTTGTTTTAGTTGGAGATTGTATTGACAAGGTAAAACTTCATCTGAACATAGCCGGGTCACCTAGGCAAAGCGATTAGAAACAGTGTTTTACCATTTTATTACATTGGGGTAGCAACAGCCAAGTGAAATAAATGAGCCTTTTTGTATTACTCTTTGCTAAAAACTTTATTCGTGATCTGTGTCAAGACATGCTATCTTTTTCTGCTAAGGTGTTTCAGACGGGGCATAATCGCAACCCGGTAATCCGCTAAAGCATCCTTTTCGTATAACCACCTTTTGTACCGGAGCTATACGAAATTACACCTACGAGAATTACCATGATTTCAAGGACAACAACACCGGCAGTAATATTGATGTCCTTGCTTCTGCAAATCATCATAGATGCCTATTCGCTTGTGTTAAAATAACCTAGTTAATTCCGATTTTTTAATAAAACAGTGTTGAAAATTCACTTTTAAAATCGAAGATGATAAAATATGAACATTAATGGTTTCCAATCCATAAGCGTCAATCCCTAACGAATCCGATTCGACTCCACAGCTAGAGCGCTAGCGCGTATATAGAAAATGAAAATGGCAGCCTGTAGGCCATCTGTTGTGCGAGTTGCGGAATCGTTTTTCGCATTGAAATCCATTTTAGTACGAAACCTTTTTTAACCATTGAATTGAAATCGGATGTCTCTACGTCAAAATTGTCCTATAAAATAGAAGGAGTTTATTGTGATCACACGGCAAATAAAAGAACTTAATCTTTCAGCATGGTCCGGGCTATCGTCTAACATGAAGCTCAAAGAAGTGTGAGCATATAAGCTAGCTTTTCCCATAGCATAGGCTATTGAAGAATTCCATGTTCATATTTTTTAGAATCTTACCATTTCAAGCAGTGTCGACTAAAACTAGGTGAGTTGCCTTTGGGATAGAGCTAAGTCAATACAAAAAATGCGGCCTTTTAGATTATATAAACCCAAATGAGTGACCGCACTAGTGGCTGTATTTCTGTTTGCTTAATGGTATGAACAATTCGAGCATCTATCACGAGGTTGCTTGCCCATCATTGCAATCAGTTCTTAAGTACCCGGAAATTTCCAAAGAATTTACCGGCTGTAGATAGGCTCAAATAATATATTCCCGCCGGTGCACTTTCCAGACTGGAAATATTCAGTCGGATTACCTTCTTCTTTACGGTCAACAGTAGTGATCCTTCCCCGATTCTGCGTCGGGTAGCATCCAAGAGCTCATACGTAAGCTCGCCAATGAGCGGTTCTTGCAGTTTAATATTGATCGTACCGTTTTCCGTAGGATTCGGATATAGATGGGGTACATTGGTTTCCGTTTCTTTCAATTCCGAGTCAACCCTAATTTTGAGGCTTGCCGTGCTACTGTCTTCCGTTGCAATAAAAAGTTTTGCCGAATTCGAAGCAGAACCCTCATAAGATTCCACAGTTCTGGTGGTACCGGAAACGGTAATCACAAACACAATAGCGTTTCCTGGAGTCCAATCCGACCTAGAGGTAATTTCATTGATGATATTCGAAAGGTCTGGAGATTGCTTTTTGGCTCCAACTACATTCCAATCATCTGGATTCCACAACACGTTTTGTGAAGTTTTGCTGCGGCCACTTATTTCGAAAGCAGCCCCGATATCAAATGATCGTGCATCACCGGAACGCTCACCGTGAATGGATATCGTACCACTACCCGACCCTACTTCATCTACCGTAAATTCCAGAAAGGCATTCGAAACGGAAGCATTTTTCGGTAAATCGACTTCTTCAAAGTATATACCGATAGTTTGATTATTTTGATCCAAATATGAATCAAAGCCCAATTCCAAATCGGAACTATTTGCATAAAGCCGACCATCTCCCTCCCGCTCCTCGACGTCTTGATTCCCATTGGTAAGTGAATAGGTAGTTTCATTTGAAGCTCCTGTATTACCATCATTCACCGTAATGTCTATGGTTTTTGAGCAACCATCGTTCCTTGTGAGAATATAAACGCCACTATTACTTGAATTGAGTGAAGGAATCAAATAATCATCAGGCTGTTCCGACCCATCCGGTAGCGTAATCGTAACCTGAATATTATTGGGCAACATACTGAGCATTAGCTCGTCTCCTTCTTGAAACGATAAATTGCTCTGACCACTTCTCCATTCCCCGTTTAAACGCCATTCCGGTATAATTTGCCCATCGTCGCATTCCGCCGAGGCTTGTACGATTAAATTTAACACCTCAGAACATCCATTCGACCGAGTCAGCGTGTAAGGACCACTATCAGCCATGCTCACGGACCCCAGATTAAAATCATCGGGACGATCGGTTCCATCAGGTAAGGTTATGGCCACAGGCACATTATTGGGCAGGATACTTAATACCAACTCATCACCCTCGTTTATGACCAAACTATTCGATCCGCTTTCCCATAAACCGTTTAGGCGCCATTCAGGAATGATATCATCCTCGGCGCAGTTGCCTGAACCTTCAACTACAAGATTCAATACCTCCGAACAGCCGTTTGGCTTTGTTAAAGTGTATCTTCCGCTATCCGAGTTCGTTACCGACCCTAAATTATAATTGTCGGGACGCACGGTACCGTCGGGAAGGGTGATTTCGACTTCAACGTTATTCGGTAACATACTTAACACTACTTCATCGCCCGCTTGAACTGTTACGGTATTCTGACCACTATTCCATACCCCGTTCAGGCGCCATTCAGGAATGATTTCGCCATCTTGACAAGAGGTATTGTTTCCCTCTTCAAATATGACCTTCAACCTCGGCGCCGCGTTAGAGCCACCTCCTTCGAACGAATCCGCAGTTCTAGTTCCCATGTCCCCTTTCATGAATAAAGCCAAGGTGTTTCCGGATTCCCATTGGTCGTCGTCAATGATTTCCTGAATGATAAGTGCAAGATTCGGCGACCTTACTTCTTCGCCAATAAAGAGCCAAGGATCCGGATTCCAGCTCAGTTCGGAAACGGTTTTCGGTCTATCGCTCAAATCAAATAATCGAGAAGGGTCAAACGAGCTGACAGGGCTTCCGAGCTGACCTTGAAAGCTCACGTTCGATGGGTCATTCCCAGACTCGTCAACGGTAAAATCGAGATAGGCCTCGGTAATCCTTGCTCCCTTCGGAATATCAATATTACGGTACCTTAACCCTACCGTTTGAAAGTTTTGATTGTCGCTACCGTCAAATCCCAATTCCAAATCCGAGCTATCTACGTAAAGCCGACCACTGGGATCGGCCTCTTCGACATCGTTCGCCCCAGAATCTATACTGTACGTTTTTTGAGTCGAATCCGGATTTTGATTGGAGTCGTCAGAGAGGGTACGTGAATCGATTAAGTCACCATTGACATTGAAAAAACGAAAACGGATTTCATTTGCGGAGGCATTGATACGCATAGCGCCATGCTCATCGGCATACCGAACCTTGGTATCGGGCAATTCTGTTCTAGTGAACGAACGGAGCGTTCTACCCCCCGACCCGTTGACAAAATAAAGCACCCGATCGATCTCAATTCGTTCATAATGATGGTCGTGCCCATAAATAACCGCAGTCGCACCCCATTGTCTATAGGGCCATTGCATTCTCGAGTTCGAACCGTGATATCCGGAAGAAAAAGGAGTATGATGAAAGTAAACTATTTTCCATTTTGACGTAGATGCTGCCAACTTTTGTCGAAGCCATTGACCTTGTACGCTACTTGCAGAAACGCCATCGGGTTCTTCTATATTGCTATTAAGCGAGAAGAAATGTACGTCACCCTTAACGAAATCATAGTAGCGCTCGTTACCGGGGAGTTCAAAATAATCATAGTAAGGTTGGGCATTGTTCGTGTCATAATCATGGTTCCCAGGGGAGGGGAAAAATTGATTGACGGATGCTCCTTCACCAAAAATACCGTTATAGGGATATATGAAATCCGAATAATATTTTCCGATATTCGGGTCTATAGTGCTAGCCTCCCCATCCACGTAGTTATTGTCACCTACAGTCAAAATAAATTCGGGGTTCCAGCTTTTTACCAGTTCCGAAACGGCCAACTCGTTCGAATCGTCAACCCCATAGTCTCCGATAACCGCAAAATCCTGTGCGTAGATCGAACTACAAAATAACAGTATACAAGAAGCAAAATAAGGTTGGAAAATTTTCATTTCGTTTTTTAGCAAAAGTATGATTCGCAATCAATGCAGTGTATAACTTTACAGTAAAATTTTAACACTATACGGGTTATTCCTCTAATTATGTCCTGCTTTGAAATCAGAATCTTATTTTTAGGAAAGAATTTTCGACAATTCCAAAACTGTAGACTTTTCTTGAGAAAGGCGAATCAAACCTGATTTCTCCGAATGCCATTTAGCAAATGTAACGGTCGGTAATTAGTCATTTTAGCCAGCAGGCCGGTTATCGAATCATCAACCAAGAGCATATCATAATTGTCCTGCTTCAAAAAGCCGCAAGCGACCATTTTTTTTAGCATGTTTAACAAGTCATCATAAAAACCGTTGGTATTCAATAGTCCAATGGGGTATTGGTGCAATCCCAACTGCGCCCAGGTCACCATCTCAAAAAGCTCCTCTAGGGTTCCAAAACCTCCCGGCAGCGTAATAATACCATCTGTGAGTTCATGCATTTTCAACTTGCGTTGATGCATATTCCGGGTAATGATCAATTCAGTCAAACCCGGATGAAACACCTCCTTGGTTTTGAGGAAGTCGGGTATAACCCCGATTACCTTTCCACCGGCCCGCAATGCACCGTCTGCCACGGTACCCATTACCCCTATTTTAGCGCCACCGTACACCAATGTAATGTTGCGTTCGGCGAACACCTCCCCCAAACGTGAGGCGGCATTCAAAATTTCCGGATCATTACCTTCACTACTCCCGCAAAACACTACGATACTCGTCATACTACTTGTTATTTAAAGATCTTTTACAGCTGTCCCCGTGATTTTAATTTTCCCTCCAAAAGGAAGTTTTTCAGCCTGGTAAATGGTTCTGGCCGGCCTTCGGGTTTCTGGAAAAAGTGACATAAAAATAGTGTTTACCTTCGGAAGGTCATCCAGATTGTCGAAAGCAATATCGATAAAAACAACATCCTCCATCGCAAAGCCGGCATTTGTTAAGGCAGAAAAGAAATTCGCGAAGGCAAGATTCGACTCTTCTTCAATGGATCCCTCAACGTAAACGCCGTTGAGACCCACCGATAACTGCCCGCTTACAAAGCACATATTATTGACGACCACCGCGTGGCTGATCGGGTTGCTCCATTGCGGCAATCCCTCTCCCGCTACGATGTATTTTTTCTTTGCCATGCATTATCGAGTTATCTTACCCTTCAGCATACGATCATTGCCGTACATATCTTTACGCAGCTCAATTTCCGAAAAATTATGCCCTTGTAATAATTGTATTGCTTCTTTTCCCAAATATTGATTTATTTCTAAAAACAACATGCCATTGTTCTCCAAATTGGTTGCCGCAAAATCAACTATGGCCTTATAAAATTTTAGCGCGTCGTTATCGGGAACGAACAAGGCATTTTCAGGCTCATATTGCAGTACATTCGGCTGCATGTCGACTTTTTCGGATTTGCGTACATAAGGAGGGTTCGATACGATTACATCGAATTTTGTATCCAAGGAATCCAGACTTAATATATTGGAATGTATGAATTGAACCGTCGCTTCATTTTCTTGGGCATTTTTGCGGGCGACTGCCAGAGCCGACTCGGAAACATCCAGCCCATAAACCTTCGCATCGGTCCATTTTTTGGCGAGTAATATGGCAATACAACCACTGCCCGTACCAATATCCAATACGTTGAATGCCGAGTTTTGATTTTTAAATACCGGATCTTCAGCGGTCACATCCAAAACCCATTGCACCAATTCCTCTGTCTCGGGTCGCGGTATCAGTACTCCCTCCTTCACCATAAAATCAAGACCCATAAAATTGGTCTGCCCAACTATGTATTGTATAGGTCGATGTAAACGCAATTGGGACAAAGCCTCGAACAATGGTTGTTCCTCTTCCTTTGAAACCACATAATCGGGTCGTAATGCCAGGATAAAGCGCTCCAGGCCGAGCAATTCTTCGAGCAATAGATAAAAAAAACTATTGACCTCTTCGGACGGATACAAGGCATCCAGTTCTTTATGGAAGATGGTTTTTATTTCATTCAATAACATGTACGCGCTATTATGTTTTCGCAAATAACCTTAATGAGAGATTCCATAGGAATGGCTAGCTTTTAATATCCTATTTTTGCTTGGTGAAGATACTGGAAAAATACATGTTGCGTTGCATCGAAATTGCCGCAAACGGACTGGGAAGTACCGCTCCCAATCCCGCTGTGGGAGCAGTAATCGTTCACGAAGATGTAATTATCGGGGAGGGTTATACCAGCGCCTATGGGGGTCCGCATGCGGAGGTAAATGCGATAAACTCGGTCAAGGACAAGACGCTTTTAAAGGAAGCCAGCCTATTTGTTACTTTGGAACCCTGTTCACACCATGGGAAAACCCCGCCTTGCGCCGATTTAATTAGTTCATATAAAATTCCCAGAGTCGTGGTAGGTCTTATAGACCCTAATCCTTTGGTCGCAGGAAAAGGTATTGCCGCTTTAAGGGCAAAAAACTGTGAAGTGATCATTGGTTTGGCAGAAAAAGAATGTAAAGAACACCACAAGCGGTTCTTGACGTTTCAAACTAAAAAACGGCCTTATATTATCTTGAAATGGGCAGAAACACAAGATGGTTTTGTAGCCCCACTACCAGAAAAACGTGCCGCAAGTCCAGAGCCTTTTTGGATTACCAATGCCAATTCCCGTCAATTAGTGCATCAATGGCGTGCAGAGGAACAAGCCATATTAGTTGGCACCAATACGGCTTTAGAGGATAATCCTAAAATAAATGTAAGGGATTGGGCAGGTAAAAATCCATTTCGGGTGGTTTTGGACAAAAGCTTAAAAATACCAATGAGCCATAACCTTTTGGACAGCAGTACGCCGACCTTGATTTTTACCGAAATTGAAAATGCGTCGCACTATAATAAAGGTGTAAATTATGAAATATTGGATTTTTCAAAAAACCTGCCTACACAAATACTTACCACTCTTCATGAATACCGATTGACGAGTGTATTGATCGAAGGCGGTACGATAACACTACAAACTTTTATCGATGCCAATTTGTGGGACGAAGCCCGTGTTTTTAGCGGAGATACCAATTTCGGAGTCGGCATAAAAGCTCCTCGTTTTTCAGCATCACTCAAAAAGTCCTTTCAAATCAATTCAGATGTGCTAAAGTTTTACCGCAATGCTTAAAAATATCATTTTCGATTTTGGGGACGTCTTTATCAATTTAGACAAGCGAGCCGTGTTTAAGGGGCTTGGCGAACATGATATAAATCTTGTTATAGCTCCTGAATTGGTCGATTTGAACGAAAGATTCGAAGTGGGCGCCATTTCACCGACCGAATTCGTATCGGAATGGGGGGCTATCATTCCAAAATTGGATGCCCAAGAAATCGTTCGTATTTGGAATAGCATTTTATTGGACTTTCCGGATTATCGCCTGGAGTTTTTAGAACAGCTTGCTGCTGAAAAAAAATATCGCCTATTTCTGCTCAGTAATACCAATGCACTGCACATTCCTAAAGTGCAAGAAATTATGGGAGCCGAAAAATACGGCAGGTTCAAAAATTGTTTCGAGCGATTCTACCTATCACATGAAATAGGACTTCGTAAACCCAATTTCGATATTTATGAATTCGTGTTAACGGAAAATAGATTATTGGCTAAGGAGACCCTTTTTATTGACGACACTGAAAAAAATACCGATGCCGCTGCCTCATTGGGCATTAGGGTATGGCATTTAAAGGTTGGCAAAGAAGACATTATTCAACTTAGCACAAGACTGTAATATGCTAGACCTCATTTTAAGTGTACTCTTTTCGAGTATCATCTTTGTCATTTTCAAACTCTTCAATGCCTATAAAGTACAGACACTTTACGCCATTATTGTCAATTATGTGGTCGCCTGTATTGTTGGACTATTGCTTTACAAGGGCACTGTTGCAATCGCTACGATTCCGCAGAAGCCATGGTTTTGGGGAGCTTTCGCCCTAGGGGCCTTGTTTATTATCGTTTTCAATCTGATGGCGGCCACGGCACAGAAAAACGGAGTTTCGGTAGCCTCGGTCGCAACAAAAATGTCACTGGTTATCCCGGTTATAGTTGGTGTTGCCTTCTATAAAGAGGAACTTGGTCCTCTAAAAATATTGGGTATCATTCTGGCTTTGGCAGCGGTGTATTTTGCATCCGTAAAAAGAAAATCAGGAATCATAAAAGTGAGCTCATTTGTATTACCGGTACTCGTTTTTTTGGGCTCGGGTATTATCGATGTAAGCATCAATTACTTTAGGGAAGCTCATATCGCCCCTGAGGATTTTGCGATTTTTTCAGCTACTGTTTTTGCGGCTGCGGCTATTATAGGTCTAGGAACGGTCGTGGTAAAATCAATCCGAAGTACCTTTAAAATAAATCTACGCAATGTGATAGGTGGTATTTGCCTGGGTGTTCCGAACTTTTTTTCGATTTACTTTTTACTTCGCGCCTTAGGCAATGAAGACCTAAACAGCGCCACGGTATTCACCATCAACAATGTAGCCATCGTTATGTGCTCTACCCTGCTGGGTATTTTGTTGTTCAAGGAAAGACTGATCCCAAAAAACTGGCTGGGTATTGCACTTGCCGTCATTAGCATCATTCTAGTAGCTTTATTTTAATGGGGATGCAAACCGATACCTACAAAACCATTTCGAGACCATCCGCCGAACTGCTCTATAAAGAGCGGAAAAGTAAATTTTACGGCAATGCCTATCCCATTCAAACCGAAGAGGAAGTAAAACCGCTAATCGAGGCGTTAAGGAAAAAACATCGTACGGCCAATCATGTATGCTATGCCTGGCAGTTGGGGGTAGAAAACCCAAGGTATCGGGCCAATGATGATGGTGAACCAAACAATTCGGCGGGAATGCCCATATACGGTCAAATACAGTCTTTTGAGGTAACCAATGTATTGGTTACGGTGACCCGCATATTTGGTGGCACCAAATTGGGGGTCGGGGGACTGATAGGCGCCTATCGCGAAACGGCCAGATTAAGCTTAGACGCAGCGGATATTGTTGAACGAATTCTGGAACAATCGATACTGCTACATTTTGGCTATCCGCAGATGGAAAAGGTCATGCGTACCATAAAGCAAGATCAGATAACCATCGTTGCGCAGCGACTCGAAATAGACTGCGAACTTCTCATCGCCATTCAAAAAAGCCGTTCCAAAGAGGTGCTGCAAAAATTTCAAGAAATGTATGGCGTAGCGGCTAAATTCAAAACCTTCTGAAAGTAATTTCCGGTTTTGTGATTTTTTAGATGGAAGTACTATGCTGAAATCGCCTGCAACACATAATCCGGACATTTCATAGGACGCATGGTTTTCATATTGATAAAAGCAAGAACGACTTCAGCCTTGACCAAAAGTTCGTTTTTTTCGTTGAAGATTTCAAACTCGAATTCGATTTTTACGGAGGGTGTTTTTTTGAGTTTGGTCACGACGGTAAGAAGATCGTCATATACAGCGGATTTTTTAAAACTCATCTGTAAAGAGATCACTGGAAGCATAACCCCGTTTTCTTCCATGCTTTTGTAAGAAATTCCGAAGTGCCTTAACCACTCTACCCTGCCCATCTCCAGATATTGCGCGTAATTACCATGATAGACCACTCCCATCTGATCCGTTTCGGCATAGCGTACCCGGAAAGAAATTTTGTTAAAATCCATAAACCTTAGCTTAAAAATTATATATTTAAAGCAATTCGAAAGAAGCGTTCAACATGATGAAAAAAAAGCGAAAATTCAATAGTCTTTGATTTTTTTATTAGGTTTTTTGTTCACATATTTGTCCCACTTGAAAACAGGCATGCTCCTGCCGAATTTCAGCCTACAATCTTTTACTTTTTACTAACCAAGAAATAAGTAAGTTTAGCATGAGTGTTACTGCCAATTCCGTATGGAAAAATTGTTTGGATTTCATTAAGGACAACATCCAACCGCAGGCATTCAAAACTTGGTTCGAACCAATAAAGCCCGTTAAACTTTCCGAAAATGCGTTAAGCATACAGGTACCCAGTAAATTCTTCTACGAATGGCTGGAAGAGCATTACGTAAAACTTCTAAAAGTTGCCTTGACCAAGGAATTGGGTGAAACCGCAAAACTGGTGTATATCATAAAAATGGAAAACACTTACGGCAATCGCGAGCCATTTACCGAAAAAATACCCAGTGCCAACAGGGGTAATTTCGGTGCACAGGAAATGGATGTTCCTATCAAATCGAAAAACCCGGAATTGAAGAACCCTTTCGTAATTCCCGGGATACGCAATATCAAAATCGAATCGCAGCTCAATCCGAACTATAATTTTGAGAATTTTCTTGAAGGGGATGCCAATCGTCTGGCCCGTTCCGCAGGAATGGCCGTCGCGAACAAACCAGGGGGCACATCGTTCAACCCACTTTTGGTCTTTGGCGGTGTCGGTTTGGGAAAGACGCACCTGGCCCACGCCATCGGTGTTGAAATCAAGGATAAATATCCGGAGCGCACCGTACTCTATATTTCTGCCGAAAAGTTTACACAACAGTACATCGAATCGGTCAAGAAAAACACCCGGAACGATTTCATACACTTTTACCAATTGATCGATGTGTTGATTATTGACGATGTGCAATTCCTTTCGGGCAAATCCGGAACCCAGGATGTGTTCTTCCATATTTTCAATCATTTGCATCAAAACGGTAAGCAGGTAATCTTGACTTCGGATAAGGCACCTGTTGATATGCAGGATATCGAGCAACGCTTATTGTCCCGATTTAAATGGGGGCTTTCCGCAGAATTGCAGAACCCGGATTATGAAACGCGTATTTCTATTTTGAAAAACAAGTTATACCGGGATGGTGTCGAGATGCCCGATGATATTATTGAATATGTCGCAAAACACATCAAAACCAATATACGTGAGCTGGAAGGTGCTATTATCTCATTGATAGCGCAATCCTCGTTTAACAAGAAGGAAGTTACCCTTGAATTAGCCCAGCAAGTCGTCGAAAAGTTTGTAAAGAACACGAAACGCGAAGTTTCTATAGACTACATTCAAAAAGTGGTTTCTGATTACTTTGAAATGGATGTGGCCACTTTACAATCGAAAACCAGAAAACGCCATATCGTACAAGCGCGACAGTTGGCCATGTTCTTTGCAAAAAAGTTTACCAAAGCCTCGTTGGCCAGTATTGGTTCGCAAATCGGAAAACGTGATCACGCTACCGTTCTACATGCATGTAAAACCGTGGATAACCTCGCCGAAACCGATAAACAGTTCAGAAAGTATATTGACGACCTTACCAAGAAATTTTCATAATATCAAATGGCAGTCAAGGTTTTAATGGTGTGCCTCGGCAATATCTGCAGGTCGCCCTTGGCGGAAGGACTCTTACAGCAAAAAACAGATCCGGAAAATATAGTTGTCGATTCAGCGGGAACAGGCGGCTTTCATATCGGGAATGCTCCAGATGATAGAAGTATAGCCGTAGCCGCCAAATACGGATTGGACATCAGTAAACAACGCTGCAGAAAATTAGCTACTAAGGATTTAGACACCTTCGATTTGATTTATGCGATGGACAAAAGCAACTATAGGAATATCGTTGCCTTGGCCCGAACCAACGAACAACGGAATAAAATTCGATTATTGTTAAGTGAAACGAACTTAGAAATCGATGAAGTGCCCGACCCCTACTACGGGGGTAAGGACGGTTTTGAAAACGTATATCAAATGATCGATCAGGCCTGTGAGGCAATAGCGAAAAAATTACAAGCCAAAAACCAATAGGGCATAAATCAATAACTAATGGCTTTGGATAAAATCAATTATGGCAAACTGTATTTGATTCCTACCACTTTGGGAGAAAATGAGCCTTTGGAAGTATTGCCTATTTCAATCAAAAGAGCCATCGAGAACATCGACTTTTATATTGTCGAAAACGAAAAATCCGCCCGACGCTTTATCAAAAAAATAAGTCCACGTAAATCGCAGCAGAGCCTTAAACTTGAACTGTTGAACAAGTATACCGAACTTCAAGCGATTCCAACTTTTTTAAACCCTTGCCTTCAAGGTTATGATGTGGGTATCATTTCGGAAGCGGGAGCCCCTGGCATTGCCGATCCCGGAGCAGACGTGGTGAAGATAGCCCATGAAAAGAATATTCAAGCAGTGCCTTTGGTAGGGCCCTCCTCTATTTTCCTGGCTTTGATGGCCAGCGGCATGAACGGACAAAATTTTGCCTTTAACGGTTATCTGCCCATAGACGCTTCGGAACGTAAAAATACCCTAAAACGGTTGGAAAAGTTATCGAAGGAAAACAACCAAAGTCAAATTTTCATTGAAACTCCATACCGTAACGATAAGCTGTTGGCAGAACTGCTGAAAACACTTTCCCGAAACACCTTGCTCTGTATCGCTTGTGATATTACCTTGGCAACCGAATACATCGCGACAAAAACCGTTGACGACTGGAAGCATTCTCCAGTATCACTGCATAAAAGACCGGCAATCTTTATCATTCAGGGCGAGATACCCATTCGTTGAACAAAAAACCGCTGTAAAAAAAACTTGACCAAGTTCTCTTTGGTCAAGTCTTACACATTTTCATATATGGTCCTCTTCATAAAAGAGGACGATATCATCAGTCGCAAAGGCCATGCCCTTGAAAATTTTTAAATCTTTGGGTTTTGCACTGGCGGCACATAAGAAACATCATAACCCGAGAACCGTCTCAAGTAATTGGCAACATCAGTGCCATAAGCATCCCCTGCATTGAGTTTGCCCCATGATCTCAAATATTTTTTTACGTTGCCCGGGCCGGCCAAGTGCGCCGCGGCCAACATACCCGACTCCGTAATCTCTACGCCCCGAATGTGTTTGCCTACAAATCTGGAAATATCCTTTCGTAGAATCCACTTGTTGCGCGAAAGATTAGTGTAAAAAACCTTCTCTTGTAGTACTGGGTCGTTTAAAAAACGAGTTGCATTATATACCCCGACCAGTTGTAAGGTTCCGATGCCAAATTGGTATTTGCCTAAATACCCTAATGTATTGGTGCGAAAATAATCTCCTGCGGATTCTTTGAAAGCCAAGGCTTCCTTAAACCCAATGTAGGAACTACCTAAAAAAGGAGGTGCTACCAAAGGCGCGTTAAAAATAGTACTCCGTTGCGGGTAATTCACCTCTACCTCTTCACAAACCACGAGAGTATCGGGAATTTTCACTTCTGTTCTTTGATCAACCCCGAAACTTACCAAAACCAACAACCCAATAAAAATGCAGAAAAAGAAAATACATTTTTTCATACCTACAATTTTTCAAACCATCGCCCCCAAAGCGCTGGTTCATATTTCATAGGCAAAGATATGGCGGCTATTCGTTGAGGAACCCCAAGAATTCGTTAAAACTACTCGTTTTTGGATAAGGTGCCACAAAGTTGGGTCAAGACGTTTAACGATTAATTCCCTGCGCATTAATCCATCGGACGTACTGTACTTTATTCCTGTTGTGTTGCGCGGCGGTCTTCGCGAACTTGTGGTAACCGAAGTTTTCAACATTGGCGACCATATAAATATAGTCGTGCTGCTCTGGGTTCAAAACAGCTTCTATGGCCGATATATCGGGCATGGTAATAGGCCCAGGTGGTACGCCAGCGTATTTGTAGGTATTATACGGCGAATCGATTTCCAAATCTTTGTAAAGCACCCTTTTGATGACTATATCAAAATCGCCTCTGTGTTTTTTTATGGCATAGATAACAGTAGGGTCGGCCTGTAACAACATGTTCGTCTTTAACCGATTAAGGTAGAGACCGGCCACCCGTGGCCTTTCATCTATTTTTGCTGTCTCCTTGTGCACGATGGCCGCCAAGGCAATCGCCTCGTTAGGTGTTAATCCCTGCTTCTTCGCTTTTTCTATACGTTCCTCGGTCCAGAAGCGTTGATACTCCTTGAGCATCCTGTCGCGGAACTCCTCGGCAGAGGTATTCCAAAAGAATTCGTAACTATTCGGAAGGTAGACGGCCAATTCATTTGTCGCCTCAAGGTTGTTTTCCGAAAGAAATTCAGGGTCCCGCATGGCGGCAAGTAAGGAGACACTATCAGCTTCTATTTGCGTAGCGATACGGCCCGCTAAATTTTCCAGGCGTTCCTGATTGTTGAAAGACACTTTTACCGGAAGGTTCTTACTGCGCAACGAATTGATGATTTCATTGTTGTTCATACCCTTCTTAATGGCATACCTGCCCCCCTTTATATTGGAGGCATAGCCTTTTTTTTGGGCGGCTTGTCCAAATGTTTCAATATCCTGCAGGTAACCACTAAGTGAATCTTTAACCTCTTCGAATCCTGCTTCCGATCTTACGTGTACGATAATCTGGTCTTCCGTAAAACTAGTATTTGGAGACAAAAAGGCACCGTATACCATATAGGCAAATATGCCTCCAAGAACCAATCCGATGCCAACAATGGCCAATAATATCTTCTTAATATACATCTATGTACTAATTTTTTGAAATAGGATTTCATCGGTGAACTCCCCTTCGGAAAAAATCCAGTCTTTTTTAACTCCGGCCTGGGTAAAGCCCAATTTTTTAAACAGGTGTACGGCAGCCATATTTCCAACGCCCACGTTTGCATATAATTGCCTAACATCCAAGGTTGAAAAGGCATAATGCATGAGTAAGGTCAACGCCTCGCCACCCACTCCCTTATCACGTTCATCGCCTTTCATTATTACAATACCGATACCAGCACGCCGGTTCTTGGGGTCAAAGTCGAACAGATCGATCAAACCAACGACTTGGCCTCCGGCAAGACAGATGACCAATCGTAATTGCTTTACATCATAGATATCACGATGGGCATTTTCCAAGTATTTTCGCAGCACATGCTTTGAATATGGGGTAACGGTACCGCTTATTTCCCAAATAGAGGAATCGTTCTCCAATTCGTACAAGAAATTAAGGTCGGCCATTTCCAAGGCACGAAGGTAGCAATGTTGGCCCTTTAATTTTTGCATACGATTTCCCCTTTAAAAACCATTTTAGTCGGTCCGATTAGAAAAACATTTTTATAGCCATTGGTCGCGACTTCGAATTCTACTTCGAGTTCGCCACCTTCGGCATGCAAGCGCACCCTGTTCGAATCAGTTCGTTTGGTATGGTGCATGGCCAGTGCGACTGCGGTCACACCGGTACCACAGGATAAGGTTTCATCCTCCACTCCGCGTTCATAGGTTCTTACCTTAAAAATATTCGCTCCATTGGGTTCCACAAAATTGATATTGCTTCCCTGTTGTCCGTACATACCATAACGCAGTTTGGCACCCTCTTTGGCAACGTCGAGCATCTTGAGATTGTCGACCAGCTGCACATGATGTGGAGAACCGGTATCTAAAAACGTATAATCGGGTTTTTCCTTTACATCCGTCACATCACGCATTTGAAGCTTTACACGGTTATCATCGGTAATGGTAGCGGCATGCATGCCGTCAATGGCATTAAAAGTTGTGGTATTTTGGATAATTCCCAAATACCTTGCGAAAGCTACTAAACAGCGGCCACCGTTACCGCACATGCTGCTCTGGTTTCCATCCGAATTAAAATAGACCATTTTAAAATCGGTTTCGGAATCATTTTCCAAAAGAATGAGCCCATCGGCGCCTATCCCTATTCTTCGATCACATAAAAAAGAGATATACTCCATATCTCCTACAGGGAATGATTCCTCCCGATTATCGACCATGATAAAATCATTTCCGGTACCTTGATATTTGTAAAATGGAAGTTGCATTTCCTATATTTAACCACAAAGATAGCACATTATTTAACGAAATTTTATCCGTTAAGAAGGCGTTAAATCTGTTAAAATCACATGCGGGATTTTCTAAATTTACGTTACCTAATTATTAATCAAATCGTCTATTATAATGAAAAAAGTAAGTAGTTTACTGCTAGTAGCCATTTTTGCCGGAGCTATTACACTCGGATCTTATAAGCTCTTTTTCGAACATCAAAATTTTGCGATTGTAGCAAGTGATAGTGAGGCAAAGACTTTTAATACCAACTTTACCCCTACCTCACCCAAAGGGGCGGGAATTAATGAAGTGGACTTTACTTTAGCCGCCGAGAATACCGTGAATGCTGTTGTACACGTCAAAAATATGACGTTGAGTTCCGGAGGGCCAACAAGTCTTCGGGATTTGTTCTATGGACAAGGGGGCAGCCAAAGAGCTCAGATAGGTACAGGCTCAGGAGTGATTATCTCATCCGACGGCTACATTGTGACCAATAATCATGTTATCGCCGGTGCGGCTAAATTACAGGTAACGCTCAATAACAATCGTAATTATGACGCAGAGGTTATTGGTTCGGATGCGAACACCGACATCGCTTTGCTTAAAATAGACGCGGAAGATAAATTGCCCTATCTCGCTTTTGGGGATTCCGACAATACCAAAATCGGCGAATGGGTATTGGCGGTCGGGAATCCTTTTAATCTTACCTCTACGGTAACTGCCGGAATCGTAAGCGCCAAAGCAAGGGATTTGAATATGGGGAGAAATCAATCCTTTATCCAAACCGATGCTGCCGTAAATCCTGGAAACAGTGGTGGCGCCTTAGTAAACACCAACGGCGATTTAGTAGGTATCAATACGGCGATCAGTTCGCAGACAGGCTCCTACGTGGGTTATTCTTTTGCCGTGCCCAGCAATATTGCCAAGAAAATAGTGGACGATATTTTGGAATATGGCAATGTTAAAAAAGGGTATCTAGGAATCAGTGCGGTGAACACCAAGAGTAGGGAAGCCTTTGAAAATGGTATTAATGAAACCAGCGGTGTTTATGTAGGTTCGGTCGAAAACGGCTTAGGTGCCGATGAGGCTGGAATAGTACCTGGGGATATTATCAAGAAGGTTGACAATATCAAGATTAGAAAGTTTCCCGATCTTACAGGTTATCTATCCACGAAAAGACCTGGAGACGAGGTATCGGTAACCATCGAAAGGGATGGCAAGAACAAAATTCTACCTGTAGTGCTGAAGGAACGAAAATCGCTAACGGTACCTGTAATGGGTCTCGAAGTGAAGAACCTTACCGAAAAAGAAAGGCGTCTATTCAATACCCAAAAAGGAGTACGTGTAGTCGATGTTCCCGAGAGGTATAAAGGTTACGGCCTTGAGGGCAAGGTCATCATCGAAATAGACGGTGAAGACATCAATACCATCGAAGATGCTGATAAACTCTTTAGACGATTATCCGGGAACGGTAGGAACAGTATTACCCTTCTAGATGAGAACGGGGAACGGGAACGCTTGATTTTTCAATAATAGTATAATTTTTTAAAGCCCCTTTTCAGGGGCTTTTTTTATTGGATGAAAACACTTCCGAAAACCTTAGAAATATATACTTTTGCAGCATCAATTACAACAACAGCAAAACCACTATTTTAATGTCTAGTATTAGTTCTTACGAAAAAGAATTGGCTTTTCAGGCCGACCGAAGAAAAGCAACTACCGAATTTATCAAACTCACTAGCGATTTATGGTATGATAAAACCATCGAGGTAGTTTTGTTCAAAAATCAGGTCATCGATAAGAATGTGAGCGATATCATCAATTTGCACGAATATGCCGGAAAATTTGTACAAAAACCCATTTCAATATTCGATTCTGTAGAAATATTAAGGGCCATAAACGATATATCCCTACCCCCCTCGAAATTGGATATCGGCAAACTCACCTACGAATACCATTCAGACGACCAAGGCTTTGCCGATGTGAAAGCCTTTGTAATCGACAAACTCAAAGGAGCACACAAGACCAAGGAAATAAACCCGCAAGATGTGGTGCTTTATGGTTTCGGACGTATTGGCCGCTTGCTGGCCCGAGAACTTATGGCCAAAACCGGAAAAGGCAACCAGCTGCGATTACGTGCCATCGTGACCCGAGGAGAAATCAACGCAGGGGTCCTGGAAAAAAGGGCCAACCTACTTCGTACCGATTCGGTACACGGAAAATTTATGGGTACCGTAAATGCCGATATAAAGAAAAAAGCGCTGATCGTAAACGGTACTACCGTTCATATGCTAAGTGCCGACAGTCCGGAAAGCCTCGATTATTCGAAATATGGTATAGAAAAAGCCCTGGTAATCGATAATACTGGAGCATATAGGGGTAAGGCAAGTCTTGGACAACACCTCAAGGCTAAAGGTGTTTCCAAAGTTTTGCTTACCGCACCGGGCAAAGGAATCCCGAATATCGTTCATGGCGTGAATCACGTTGAGTATGACCCGGACAACCTAAAGATATATTCCGCAGCATCCTGCACCACCAACGCCATTTCGCCGATTCTAAAAGTAATCGATGATTCGCTGGGCATTGTAAAGGGACATCTGGAAACCATACATGCTTACACCAATGATCAAAATTTGATGGACAATATGCATGGCAAATATCGTCGTGGTCGAGCCGCAGCCCTGAATATGGTAATTACCGAAACCGGTGCGGGAAAAGCGGTAACAGAGGCCTTGCCCGGATTGGAGGGTAAACTAACTTCGAACGCTATACGGGTACCCGTCCCAAACGGTTCCCTAGCCATTTTAAATCTGGAAATCAAAAACAAGACGAGTGTCGATGGCATCAACACCATCATCAAAAAATATGCTCTGGAGGGCGATTTGGTGGAACAAATCAAATATTCCTTGAGCAAGGAAGTGGTTTCGTCGGACATTGTCGGTACCTCGGCCCCTTCGATTTATGATAGTATGGCGACCATAGTATCCAGTAATGGAAAAAATGTAGTGCTATATATATGGTATGATAACGAGTATGGGTATTCACATCAGGTTATCCGATTGGCGAAATACATCTCTAAAGTTCGAAGGTTTACGTACTACTAAACTACTTTAGTGCGTGTTGTTTCCCTATAGTTTTACGGGTGCATTGGAAGCCACGCGAAAAAACCCAGTTTTTGGTCATATTAAAATGCATCGGGCAGCTAATACCTTATTTTTTTTCTTAATTGATTTTATTGAATTACTTTTGAGTCCTCTAAATCAAAATTTATTAATACTTAGCAACTAAACTGAAAATGAAAGGTTTAAGAATATTAATTATTATAACCGCTCTAATGGCCGCTCACCTGAACTATGCGCAGGATGATTCGAACGAGGAACTTTTATCGTTAGACAGGGGGCCGATTACAAGTCAATTCGACTATGTGTATAAAAAATCAGGAAACTATCGCTCCGATGGCAAAAGATATGAAGTGGTTCGTGTGATTTCCCTAGATAAACTGAGACAGAATGTCTTGGACACCCTTGAGGTATACAGCAAAAAAGAGGGCGAATTAAAAGCCACGATTGCAGGGCATGAGACCACCATCAGTTCGCTGAACAAAAAATTGGAAGAGACCACTGGAAACTTGGTTTCGGTTACCGAAGAGAAAGACAGTATGTCTTTTTTAGGTATTCAAGTGTCCAAGGCCTCCTATAACACCATGTTATGGACCGCCATCGCCGCTCTTTTGGGTACACTGTTGTTTTTTGTGTACAAATTCAGAAAAAGTAACTCATTGACCCAAGAGGCGAAATCCAATTTATCCGAATTGGAGGTCGAATATGAAGACCATAGGAGACGAGCTCTGGAAAGAGAGCAACGCATCAGCCGGCAGCTACAGGATGAAATCAACAAATACAAAAAAACAAAATAATAGAAAGCTCCGAAAGGAGCTTTTTTTCTACGACCATGATTCAAATCATTACCGCGACTGAAAAAGATATTCCGCTTGTAGCGCCGCTATTCGATGCGTACAGAATCTTTTATAACCAAGAATCGGACTTGGCAGGTGCCGAGCGTTTTCTAAAAAAACGATTCGCCAATAGGGAGTCCGTGATTTTTTTGGCTATGAACGAGGACGAACCAATAGCGTTCACGCAGCTATACACCACATTTTCTTCGGTTTCGATGCGCCCCGTACTGATACTGAACGATTTGTTCGTATCGCCCTCGCACCGCAAAAAAGGTGTTGGCGAAGCACTCTTGAAGCATGCCAAGGAATACTGTTTACAAATGAAGTATAAGGGACTCGCGCTGGAGACTGCCATTGATAATCCCGCGCAGCAACTGTATGAGCGTCTTGGATGGCAAAAAGATACGCATTGTTTTCACTATTTTTGGTCAGCTTAAACTATTCCGGATGCGCATAGATATCATCACCGTACTTCCCGAACTATTAAAGAGTCCGTTCGATGCCTCCATTCTGAAGAGAGCCATTGAAAAAGGACTTGTAGAAGTTCATATGCACAATCTAAGGGACTATACGGATAAGAGCTATAACCAAATAGACGACTATCAGTTCGGTGGGGGCGCGGGAATGGTCATGATGATCGAACCCATTGATAAATGCATTAGTGCATTAAAAGCGGAACGGAGTTATGATGAAGTAATCTATATGACCCCGGACGGGGCAACTTTTAATCAGAAAATGGCAAATAGCCTTTCGTTGTGCGGAAATATCATCATCCTTTGCGGGCATTACAAGGGCGTGGACCAACGTGTGCGCGATACCCTGATTACAAAGGAAATATCCGTTGGTGATTATGTGCTTTCCGGCGGGGAACTTGGTGCGGCCCTGGTCTGTGATGCCATTATTCGATTGATTCCCGGTGTGCTCAACAACGAAACTTCCGCTTTGACCGATAGCTTTCAAGACAATCTATTGGCACCTCCCGTTTTTACGCGTCCTGCAGAATACAAGGGAATGAAGGTTCCCGAAGTGCTGTTAAGCGGGAACTTTCCGAAAATCGAGAAGTGGAGGGAAGATCAGGCCCTAAAACGAACCGAAAAACTAAGACCTGACCTCTTAAAGTAAGTCATGGAAGAGTTACCGGTCCTCAATATATTTGGAGGCATCCTCATCTACATCGCAAAATTTTTGATTGTCATCGCCTCCATACTAGCGGTATACAAAAAGAAGACCACGGGAAGTATTTTATTGCTTATCGGAGCCATTTCGATTTTAGTCGGTGATGTAGCAAGTACCGTTCTGCTCTTTCATGCAGGGCGTACTGGTGCCGAGCAGGTGGTGAAAATTACTGGAGTGAATTCCCTGGTAGCTGCATGCACCCATCTGCTTTTTGCTACAGGGGTATTGGCCTACATTGTTCAGACGGCAAAAGACAAAACAAAAACGGAATAGGCCGAATACCAAAAAAGAGTGTTTTCTTCTTGCCTACTCACAATTATTAACTATTTTTGCGCTCTGTAAAATCAACCTCTGACGAGAATCGTGAACGTTGGTCATTGCATCATAATAAATCCAATATCATGGAAGCATTAATCAATTTTGTAGAGAACGAGTTCGTAACCAAAAAAGAATTTCCAAAATTCTCGGCCGGTGACACGATAACCGTTTATTATGAAATTAAGGAAGGAGAAAAAACACGTACGCAGTTCTTTAAAGGTGTGGTCATTCAGCGCAGAGGCTCTGGCGCTACCGAGACCTTTACGATAAGAAAAATGTCGGGTACCGTTGGTGTAGAACGTATCTTTCCGGTCAATATGCCGGCTTTGCAAAAAGTTGAGGTGAACAAAAAAGGTAAGGTTCGTAGAGCCCGTATCTTCTACTTCAGAGGACTTACAGGTAAGAAAGCAAGAATCAAAGAAGTACGTTCTTAACATTAAAAAACATTTATTGAAAAGCCTTCCGATAAACGGAGGGCTTTTTTATGAACATTTGTTAATTACGATGGTTCATAACATGTTCATTTTAAATATGTTAAATAATTTGGTTGATTAGGTATTTAAAATTATATTTAGGTGTCTTTAAAGGAGAATCTGTCGAAGAAAAGCCTTTAAAAACTATAAAGTTCACGTAATTTATACTGTTGATTTAGTTTTTAAGGATTTGGGTAACCAAACTCTTTTTAAACGAGCAAAGTTGTAAGGGCTGTAGCTTTTACTGAACACTTTGTGAAGGCCCTCGAAGCTTTTTAAAACTTCGGTTTTAAAATCCCTTCTTGAAATTGGAGAAACGGAAAGAAATACATGCGTTGCTTAGTCGTATGATAAAGAACAAATGTATTTTAAACGTGTTGGTAATGATGCAGATGCAATCAATGGTTGCCGTTTTACCTCAAGGGGTAGAACACACAGTTTGCTAGTTACTAAAAGAAAGCCATGTCAATGTACTTGTACAATGATATGGCTTTTGTCATTTTATACTAGTTGTACATGCTCCCTTTCTTCCTGATAATAGCTTCTAAACTTCCCTTTCACTCATCTATATTGCCCTATTAAATTGTATATTTGCACCGCTTATTTCAATTCGAACGTGAAATGACGCATAAAAAACGAACTCTTTAATAGGTCATTGTCAATGGCGTTTGTGTAAAACTTAACCATAACAGGACAAATAAAGGACTTTCTCAAAGTAGCGAAGGCACCGATGAAAAAGAGGGAAAACTAAGGTGTGTTGTAAAAAGTTCAATTGACAGTCTAAACTAAATCCTAAATAGCAATGCCAAAAATCCTATACACTCGAACCGATGAGGCGCCAGCCCTGGCGACACAATCTTTTTTACCCATTGTAAAAGCCTTTACCAAATCGTCGGGAATCGAAATAGAGATCAAAGACATTTCTCTGGCGGCCCGTATTCTTGCCACTTTTCCGGAATTTCTAAAAGAGGAGCAAATAGTAAGCGATGATTTGGCGGTTTTGGGCGAAATGGCCAAAAATCCTGATGCCAATATCATCAAGTTACCCAATATCAGTGCTTCCATTCCGCAGCTGAAAGAGGCCATTGCCGAATTGCAGTCCAAAGGATATGCAGTCCCCTCCTACCCGGACGAGGTAAAAGATGCTGCTTCGGAGGATGTTAAAAATAGATACGACAAAATAAAGGGAAGTGCCGTAAATCCCGTACTGCGTGAAGGTAACTCCGACCGGCGGGCACCAAGGGCGGTAAAGAACTACGCTAAACAAAATCCACATACGATGGGAGAATGGAGCAGCGACTCCAAAACGCACGTCGCGACAATGGATGAAGGTGATTTCCAGAGCAACGAGAAATCCATTACCGTTCCCAAAGCGACGGCCATTACCATCGCGCTGCATCATACCGACGGCCAAACCGAAGTTTTAAAAGAGAAGGTAGAATTATTGGCGGGTGAAATCATCGACGCCACCGTCATGAGCAAAAAGGCCCTGACCGCTTTTCTAAAACAACAGGTCGCCGATGCGAAAGAAAAAGGAGTACTCTTTTCACTGCATATGAAAGCCACAATGATGAAAGTGTCCGATCCCATAATTTTCGGACACGCACTAAAAGCCTATTTTTCCGATGTTTTTGAAAAACACGGGAAGACTCTAGCGGCGGCAGGTATCAATCCCAACAACGGTTTGGAAAGCATGCTGAGTAAATTAAAGGAACTTCCCGCCGAACAAGGGAAAGCCATTGAAGAAGATTTTAGGAATGCAATGGAAAATGGTCCCGCGCTTGCCATGGTCAATTCCGATAAGGGAATTACCAATCTTCATGTACCAAGTGACGTCATCATCGATGCCTCTATGCCGGCTATGATTCGCAATTCAGGTCAAATGTGGAATAGCGAAGGAAATCCTCAAGATACCAAGGCGGTCATCCCAGATAGCAGTTATGCGGGCATTTATACTGCGACCATAGATTTCTGTAAAAAACACGGCGCTTTTGATCCCGTCACCATGGGTACGGTGCCCAATGTTGGGCTTATGGCGCAGAAAGCCGAGGAATATGGCTCTCACGATAAAACGTTTGAAATCAAGGCAGCAGGTACCGTAAAGGTCATCGACCAAAATACGGGGAACACCCTCATCGAACACACGGTGGCTCCTGGAGATATTTGGAGAATGTGCCAGGTAAAAGATGCGCCGATACAAGATTGGATAAAATTAGCCGTAAGCCGTGCAAGAGCGACCAATGATCCTGCGGTTTTCTGGTTGGATGAGCATAGAGCGCACGATGCCGAAATCATCAAGAAAGTAAAGCAATATCTTCCGAATCATGATACAAGTGGATTGGATATTAAAATCCTATCTCCTATTAAAGCCACCGAATACACCTTACAACGCCTTAAGGATGGAAAGGATACCATTTCGGTCTCTGGGAACGTATTGCGTGATTATTTGACGGATTTATTCCCGATTTTAGAAGTAGGCACTAGTGCGAAAATGCTTTCTATCGTTCCCTTGATGAATGGTGGAGGCCTTTTTGAAACCGGTGCAGGCGGTTCGGCACCCAAGCATGTAGAGCAATTTGTCGAGGAAGGGCATTTACGATGGGATTCGCTAGGCGAATTTTTAGCGCTGGGTGTATCCTTGGAATTTTTTGGCGAAAAATACGGAAGCGGGAAGGCCAAAATTTTGGGTGATGCTTTGGATAGCGCTACTGAAAAATTCTTAATCAACGATAAATCGCCTTCGAGAAAGGTGAAGGAGCTGGATACCAGGGGCAGTCATTTCTATTTAGCGTTGTATTGGGCAGAAGCCTTGGCGGAGCAGGAGAAGGATGCAGAACTGAAGGCCATATTTAGCGTGATAGCAAATGTCATGAAGGAAAACGAGGATAAAATATTGTCCGAATTGAAAGCCGCCCAAGGTGCTCCACAAAAAATTGGAGGCTATTACAAACCCGATGTTAATCTGGTGGCGAAAGCCATGCGGCCAAGTGACACCTTAAACGGAATTTTAGAGGCAATGTAGGTCTCTGATTTTTTTTGAATACAATCAAAAACCCTTGCTGCAGGCGAGGGTTTTTGGTTTCACAAATAAAAGTTAAGGTTTTCCGCTTGCCGCTTTTCATACCTATTTTTATAAAAAATTGCATTGAATGTCGCTACGCAAATCGGTACTTCTTTTATTTTTCACCACTTCTTTTTTTCTTGCAACCGCCCAACAAAAATACACTCTTAGCGGAACCGTTTCCGAGGCGTCCAGCAATGAAACTCTTATTGGGGTAACCATAGCGGTACCCGAACTAAAAACGGGGGTTACTACCAACGAATACGGGTTTTACTCCATTACACTTCCTGAAGGCACCTACAAAATATTAATTGATTATTTAGGCTTCAAAAATGTTGTTCAAGAAATTTCATTGATCGAAAATCAAAGAATCAACTTTCAATTGGTCGAGGAAGCGGAACAATTGCAAGAGGTTGTCGTGACCGAAGATGCGGAAAAAATGGATGTTCGGACGCCACAAATGAGCGTAAATGTGCTCTCGGCGGCAACGATTAAAAAAATCCCTGTTATTCTTGGGGAGGCAGATGTCATCAAATCGATATTGTTGTTACCAGGTGTTACCAGCGCAGGAGAAGGCGCCTCCGGATTTAACGTTAGGGGCGGTGCGGTAGACCAAAATTTAATTCTGCTAGACGAGGCGATTATTTTTAACTCCTCTCACCTGTTCGGTTTCTTTTCGGTCTTTAATCCAGATGCCATAAAGGATATCAAACTCTACAAAGGGGGTATTCCAGCGCGCTATGGTGGTCGTGTATCATCCGTTTTGGATATTTACCAAAAGGAAGGCAATAGCAAGGAATTTCATGCCAACGGCGGTATTGGCGTCGTAGCTAGTAGATTGTTGTTGGAAGGTCCGCTCGTAAAAGATAAGGCCGCCTTCCTAATTGGTGGAAGAAGTTCCTATGCCCACCTCTTTTTAAAAGCGGCCGGGGAAGAGAATACGGCCTATTTCTATGATTTGAATGCAAAGCTCAATTACAATATCAATGACCGTAATAGTATTTATTTATCAGGGTATTTCGGACGTGATGTTTTCGGGATAAGCGAAAGTTTCGTCAACACTTATGGCAACGCAACCGGTAATTTTCGATGGAACCACCTCTTCTCGGACAAACTGTTCTCCAATCTTTCCTTGATTTATTCGGACTATTTCTACGGCTTGGAGCTCGATTTCGTAGGTTTCAATTGGAATTCGGGTATTCAAAACTTCAATGTCAAGTACGACCTCAAACATTACCTCAATGACAAACTGCAGGTAAATTATGGCATCAATAACGTTTACTACCAATTCAATCCTGGAAAAATAGAACCTAGCAATTCCGAATCGGGAATTATCGAGGATCAGCTTATTCAAAAATATGCAAACGAATTTGCCGCTTACATCGACGTTGAACATGATATTACCCCAAATCTGAGTTTAGGTTATGGCCTGCGTTACAGTAATTTCATTCGCTTGGGACAGGATGAAATCAACGTTTATGAAGATGACAATCCTGTTTTTTTCGACCCATTATCGTTAGTGTACAGTGAGGGAACGCCCGTTGAAATCGCCAACCCAGGTCGCAATGAAAGTCTCGCGACCTTTAATAATCTCGAGCCGAGAATTTCACTTTCATATGCTATAAATGACAACAGTTCTATCAAAGCCAGCTATACCCGATTGGCGCAATACCTACATTTACTGTCGAACACCAGCTCCCCCACCCCATTGGATGTATGGACGCCCAGCGGCCCATTCACCAAACCGCAATTGTTAGATCAATATGCCTTAGGATTTTTCAAGAATATCAAAAACGGGGAGTATTCCTTTGAGAGCGAGGTTTTTTATAAGGATATCCAGAACCGCATCGATTATATAGATGGAGCCAATCTTATTGCGAATGATGCCATAGAACAAGTGATTCTCAACGGGAAAGCACGTGCCTACGGTCTTGAATTTCTGCTCCGTAAAAACACGGGCAAGTTCCAGGGTTGGTTGGCCTATACGCTTTCCAAATCGGAACAACAGACTCCCGGAAGAACGCCCTTGGAAACCGGGATCAACTTTGGGGAGTGGTACAATACGCCGTATGACAAACCGCATGATCTTTCATTATATGGTAGTTATGACCTAAATGACAAATGGTCTTTTAATACGAACTTTGTTTTCCAGACCGGACAACCCACCAATTACCCTGTTGGGCAGTTTGAATTTCAAGGCCTGGTAGTGCCCTTTTACGGTGCTAGAAATACGGAGCGACTACCGGCTTATCATCGCGTTGATATTGCCGCGACCTTAACGCCCAGAAAAAACAAAGGCCGCAATTTTAAAGGGGAATGGGTATTTAGCGTATACAATGTGTATAACAGAAGGAATGCGGCATCTATCAATTTTAGACGTAATCAGGATACTGGATCGAACGAGGCAATACGTACTTCTATTTTTGGAGTCGTTCCTGCAGTTACCTATAATTTTAAATTTTAAACGATGAGGAAGCTATGCTTTATGATACTTGCGGTTGGCGTGCTCTTAGGATGTGAGGATGTTATTGATGTTGATGTTCCAATTGACGACCCACGCCTGACCATCGATGCGCTTTTTAGAATCGATGCCGCTCAGAGCCTACAAACCGTTAGGGTGAACGCGGGAATTACAAGTGGTTTTTTCGACGAATTACAGGCCGCTGATTTAGAAGAGATTGCATTGATAAATCTCGATTACGAACCAACAGACGCAAATGATTCCAGCATATTGCAACTGTCCGAAGTTGCCCCCGGAGTTTACGAGGGCACCAAGAATACAGTATTCTTTTCAGAAGGCGAGCTGCGTTTGTTCATCAGGCATCAAGGGCAGCGTTATCTTGCAAGTACCGCCTTTGTACCCACCACCGATATAGATGAACTGGTACAAGGGGAAGACAATCTTTTCGGCGGCGATGAGACCGAAATCATCGTCTCATTCATAGATACTCCCGACAGAATGGATTATTACCTCTTTGATTTGGATTTTAATGAGTATTTAGTAACCGAAGATGTATTTTATCCAGGACAGCGCTTTGAGTTTTCCTATTTCTATGATGACGCCGTCACACCGGGTATGGACCTGGATATTAGTATTCTGGGGGTAGACATGCAATTTTACAACTATATGAACCAAGTTATCGCCCAAGCGGATGGGGGCAGCGCCGGACCTTTCCAAACGCCCTCGGCTACAGTACGAGGGAATATCATAAATGTAACCGATGCAAATATCGCTACGATTGAAGATGCCGCGGCGGTCGAAAATATTGGATCCTTAGAGGGGATAGATAGCACCGATAACTTTGCCTTGGGATATTTTGCCATATCGCAGACCTTTACCAGATCGATTACCGTCGAATAAATATTCTTCAATTAGCCGAGATTGACCTAAAATAAGTGGCCACTTGATTTTCGATCAACTCACTGGCATGCCGCATGCTATAATCCAATGTCATGTTTTTTTTGTGTATTTCCAGTACTTGGTCCAAGCCCATGGGCGTATACTGCTCCTTCCCTAATTCCGACTTTCCGCAGACCGCGATTACAGGAATATTATATGCCCTTCCTAGCTGGACAACCCCTTTTATCAATTTTCCGTTTGCGGTCTGTTCGTCCAACTTCCCTTCCCCGGTGATGATATAGTCAAATGTTTTGGAAGCCAATAGCATTTCCAATTCGGTTATCTTGAACAGAAACTCGGTACCCGGAATAAATTCGGCATTGAGAAATACTTTCAGTCCGTACGCCGCCCCACCGGCAGCTCCTGCCCCCGAAATAGCTGCAGCGTTCTTGAATAGCTGTTCCCGAACCAATTTTGACAGTCGCTTTAAACCTTTGTCCAGCAATACTATCTGCTGGGCGGACGCTCCCTTTTGCTTTCCATAAGTATATGCAGCTCCTTTTTTCCCATACAATGGATTGGCTACATCATTGACGGCAAAAATGGCCGTTTTTTCAAGGGAAACGGCATCCGCAGACCTTTTGATGTGCGAGATTTTAGTTAAATTTCCACTTGTAGGCGCCAATCGATTTCCCCTGGAATCCCGAAACTCGAAACCTAGCGCTCCTGCAATTCCGATGCCGCCGTCGTTTGTAGCGCTACCTCCCAAACCTACGTAGATGCTTTCCGCCCCTTTCTCGATGGCATCCTTGATTTGTAGACCGGTGCCGTAACTGGATGTTTTCATTACATGGCGTTCATCTTCGGCCAACAATTCGAGTCCGGCTGCTTTGGCCATTTCAACATAGGCCGTTTTGCGATGTGCATCCCAAAGGTAAGCTGCATTGATTTTTCTCCCCAAAGGGTCCTCCGTCACCATGAAAATCTGATCGCAACCCAATTTCTTATGGATTGAATCAAGAAACCCATCACCCCCATCCGAAACGATGACCGAATGTATGTCGACTTCCGGAAAAACCGAATATATTCCCTTACCTAGAGCAGCAATGACGCCTTCGGCAGATAATGAGCCCTTAAACTTATCGGGTAATAACAGCACACGTAATGCGGTATTTTTCATCTTTACGGTATAATGTCATTTGAAATATAAGGTTTACTTTTGAATGTATGGGAAACAAGGTAATGCGAACAGACCGCGACTTACTCATCAAGGGGATACGATTTTTATCCTACACCGTTATCTTGATGTTCACGGCGCCTTTTGCGGTCTATCAAGCCTTTAAAAACCAAGAGCATCCGCTTTACATTCCTGTCTTGGTGCTAGGATGTATCCTGGCTCTAGCCGCGATTGTAATGGGTTTTGTGAGCATCAAAACGATTATTGATGCCTTCTTCGGTAAAAAGAAAAAGAAGTAGGCCTATTTTTTTTTATCTTCTTTTGGGGCCCATTTATTGCTTAAAGTTGCATAATCAAAGCTCAGGGCGCTGCTTTGTCTTTCCAAACGGCTTGCAGCAAAGGCCCGTTGAAGAATATCTTCTATGAGGTAATCTTCATGTACGCTCTCCGGATGAAACTCTTCTTTAATACTGATATCGAACATTTTGGCCGTCGTATTGTACCAAAAGGCCCTCCAGCCACTGCGCAGTTCCTTCACCAAATCAAAGGCGGTAGTACCCGTTTGACGATGAATCAATTTTACGAGAATCTGACCCTCGGTACGGGTCAGTTTTTTCAATTCAGCAGAAAATTCTTCCTCGATAAACTTCTGGACCTCCTTAGTGTAGCGCTTCCGATGTCTATTTTTCTTGATTTTCGTAATACTGTCATTCAATTCCGTTAGACGATCAGCGGCCATTTTAGCATAAGGAAAAACCTTGATGGTCTTGCGCCTTAGAATATAATAGCGAAGTTTTGAGTCGTAGTCGGAAAACTTCAATTTGCTGAATACATACACCTCGCCCAAATCTATGGAGTTACGGATAATCGAATCGCCCTCGATGATGATTTTCTTCTCTGTAACGGAGTCCATTTGTTGTTCCTCGACCTGAGACATCCCAAGAAAGCATAGAAACAAAAAGCCGAAAACTAAAATCCTTTTCCTCATGTAAGCATATTAGGCAAAAGCCTTGCCAAAATTAACGATTAATACCCATGCTTATTATTAAAGAATAGTGAATATTACTAAGTTTGTAGCTAAAACCGGAATATATGGCCCAAAAGAAAATCATTACCAAAAAGTCCCTCGATTTTTTCGAAAAATACTTGAACAATGCCGCACCTACAGGCTATGAGTGGGAAGGACAAAAGTTGTGGATGGAGTATCTAAAGCCATATGTCGATACATTTATCACCGACACTTACGGTACTGCCGTAGGCGTCATCAATCCCGAGGCAGAATACAAAGTGGTTATCGAGGGGCATTCCGATGAGATTTCCTGGTATGTAAACTACATTACCGACAATGGTTTGATCTATGTCATTCGAAATGGTGGAAGTGATCACCAGATAGCGCCTTCCAAATGGGTCAACATCCATACGAAAAATGGAATCGTAAAGGGTGTTTTCGGCTGGCCGGCAATCCATACCCGTAAAAGCGGGAAGGAGGAACCACCAAAATTGGACAATATTTTCATTGATGTAGGTGCCAAGGATAAAAAAGGTGTAGAGGAAATGGGAGTGCACGTGGGTTGCGTCATTACCTATCCCGACGAGTTTCATGTATTGAACAAAGACAAATTCGTGTGTCGTGCCATAGATAATCGGGTTGGTGGCTTTATGGTGGCCGAAGTCGCCAGACTTTTAAAAGAGAATAAGAAGAAACTGCCCTTCGGCCTGTATATCACGAACTCGGTACAAGAAGAAATCGGCCTTCGTGGGGCGCAGATGATCGCTGAGAAGATACAACCCAATGTCGCTATCGTGACCGATGTGTGCCACGACACCACAACTCCGATGATTGAGAAAAAAGTGCAAGGTGATACGGAAATCGGTGCCGGACCGGTAATTTCCTACGCTCCCGCAGTACAGAACAAACTAAGGGAACGTATTATTGAGACTGCTGAAAAAAAGAAAATTCCATTTCAACGTATGGCCGCTTCTAGGTCGACAGGAACCGATACGGATGCTTTTGCCTATAGCAATAGCGGTGTGGCCTCGGCATTGATTTCGTTGCCCCTTCGCTACATGCATACCACCGTGGAAACCGTGCACCGCGATGACGTGGAGAATGTCATCCGACTGATTTACGAAACCCTGCTTACGGTAAAATCTGGAGAAACATTTAGCTATTTCGACTAGTTAGCCAACCTTAACCCTCCCCAAAAAGGAGGGCTTTTTTAGTTGTATGGATGAATTATTGGACATTCTGGACGCCAACGGAAATTTCACGGGTTCGACCGCTATAAAATCCCTCGCGCACCGCGATGGACTTTTTCACGCAACGGTTCATATCTGGTTCTATACTGCGGATGGGCAGGTATTACTGCAACAAAGAGGCAAAGACAAAAACACCCACCCCCTACTCTGGGATGTTTCGGTAGCTGGCCATGTGAGCGCCGGTGAACAGATTGAAACAGCTGCCCTCAGGGAAATCGAAGAGGAAATTGGTCTTTCGGTCGGCTTGCACGATTTGCAAAAAACAGGTGTCTTCAAATCCATTCAAAAACACGATAATGGCTCGATCGACTGTGAGTTTCACCATACATTTCTCTGTGAATTGTTCGCACCCTTTAAAAAATTGCGACCCCAAGCATCTGAAGTTGAAGAGTTGGCCCTGATTTCACTTGATGATTTTTCGACCGATGTACTAGATGGGCAAATTCCTGAAAGATATGTCCCGCACGCATCGGACTATTACCGCGCAGTACTTTCGAAAATACGCGAGTGCCTTACCTAAGCCGAGAGGAGGAACTACAAGATTTTTGAAGAAATAAGAGTGTTAGCCTAAGGATGCGATAAACTCCTCAAGCTGATCGAAGCGATACGTCGTTTGGTCTCCCTTTTTCATGTCCTTCACCACAAAAGACTGGTTTTCCAGTTCCTTTCCACCAATTAAGATAACAAACGGGATGTCGCGATTGTTCGCATATTTCATTTGCTTTTGCATCTTCGTATCGGAAGGATATACATCTGCGGTAACACCGGCCTTTCGGAGTTGGGTTACCAATTTTAAGGAAGCCATAGCCTCCTGTTCGCCAAAATTCACGCAAAGCACCTGTAACGATTGGCCTATAGCTTCCGGAAACAGATTCAATTCATCCAGTACCAGATAAATGCGGTCTAGACCAAAGGAAATCCCAACGCCACTGACATCTTTAAGGCCAAAAATTCCGGTTAGGTCATCATAACGACCACCTCCACCAATGGACCCCATTTGTACACCTTCAGGTGCGGAAACCTCAAAAATAGCTCCGGTGTAGTAATTTAAGCCTCGAGCTAGGGTAACGTCTATAGAAAGTTTTGCCGACTGCAATCCCAATTCGGCGATACTTCTCAAGATGAATTCAAGTTCCTCGACTCCTCGACTACCTTCTTCCGAATCGACAAGCAATTTTTTCAGTGTATTTAATTGATCCCCATTACTGCCTGACATGGTAAACAAGGGACTCGCTTTCTCAATCGCGGATTCCGTGATTCCCTTGCTTAGCATTTCCTTTATAACCCCTTCTTTCCCGATTTTATCCAATTTGTCCAACGCAACCGTAAAATCGACCAATAGGTGCTTTGCTCCAATGACCTCGGCAATACCCGCCAAGATTTTTCTATTGTTAAGCTTGATGTTGACACCAGGTAATTTTAAATCCGTGAAAACGGCATCGTACAATTGCACCAACTCCACTTCCTGCAATAGCGAAGTGGAACCCACTACATCGGCATCACACTGAAAAAACTCCCTAAACCTTCCCTTCTGGGGCCTATCTGCACGCCATACCGGCTGTATTTGATAGCGCTTGAACGGAAAATCGATTTCATTTTGGTGCATGACCACATACCGGGCAAAGGGTACGGTAAGATCATATCGCAATGCTTTTTCGGTAATCTTGGGTGCTATAGTATTCGAGTTCTTGGAACTGTAGGTAACATCGTCGACCTTACTGATAAAATCCCCTGAATTCAAAATTTTAAAAATAAGGCGGTCGCCTTCATCGCCATACTTACCAAGTAAGGTTTCGGAGTTTTCAAAGGATGGGGTTTCAATGGGCTGAAAACCGAAAGTGTGAAAATGCTTTCTGATGACATCAAAAATATAATTGCGCTTACTGACTTCCGAAGGTGAGAAATCACGTGTTCCTTTGGGAATACTCGGTTTTTGGGCCATTTGGTTCTATTGTGTTGCAAATATAGTTTTCACTTGGTTGCCCTACAAGGGCTTAGGATGTTTCGTTTGGAGTTTTCCCGGGACTATCGGTGCAATTATCAGAGGTTCGGTGCTTTGGTCTAAGGTTCGGACTTTCTACCCCTCCGTCTTTATCCGCCTCAGGGCGGACAAATCATTCGCCCCTTGTCTGAAGGGAGAAGCTCTTATGAGCCTATCACTTTTTCAAACCATTGGTACAATTCCCCCTTGGTTATTACCGCACCTTGTTGGATTAGACTAAACTTGTCCAGGTTTTTATCCTCTGTATACGCTTTAGAGGCCGTTAGGTATTCTACAAAATCAGATTGCCAGTTTTTCTTGAACCAATTAAAACCCGTAGTTGTGGTCAAATCAATTTCGGGGTTCATCACTTTTACCGAAATCAGCTTCATTTCTTTTTCGGTGCAATGAAAGAGATGCATGTGCTGCGCCGATATATTCTCCAGATAGCCTATCTTATTGAGCACTCCTTCCCATACCAAGTCGCTAAACACGTCTACTTCATCTTCCGCAACTTCCGGTTTGTCTTCTTTTAGGTTTTTCCACTCCTCACCGGTAATGGACTGCGTTGCCAAAAAATTAATGAACTCTTGCTTTAGTTCTTCCAATTGCTGTTTTGTAAGCCGTGTATATTTCATGCTGCAAAAATAAAAAGGCCATACGAAACGCACGGCCTTTATTTGAGTTAAGTACTCTTTTCGGTTATTAAGCGTATAAAGTTTTAATTGAAAATATAACGAACCCCAACTTGCGCGCGCCATCTCGACAACAGTCTAGTATCCGCGGTAAACGTATCCACTAAATTTTCGTCGTAGGTATAGGTCGGCACGTTGTTTTCGTCGACGCTTACCCCTAGCACTTGGTCAAAGGAAACCCTTTCGGTCACGCCCCAATTCGAGTTGATCAAATTCCCCACATTCAGAACGTCAAGACTCAATTGAAATTTATTCTTTTCGTTGATTTTGATGTCCTGAAGTATTTTAACGTCCCAGCTGCTCCTCCATGGCGAAAGGCCTGCATAGCGTTCAGCGTATTCGCCGCGAATACCACTAAGATAATCGTCTTGTTGAATAAACTGTTCAAAAGCTTCGGCTTGGCCAGTTCCACTAAAATTCATTTGGCTCAACTCCCCGGAGGTCGGCACATACAGCAAATCATTGATCCCGGAACCATCATTGTTGATATCCCCACCATAAATATAATTGAAGCGGCCACCTTGCGCATATTCAAAGAAAGTCGACACCGTTGTTCCGGTCTTGAACTGCTTCGAAATGACACCTACAAATCGATGCTTGTTCCCGTATCTTGAAAAAGATAAAACATCCGTATTGGCATTCCCGACTACAGCGTTTCCGGCAAAGGCATCCCCCGTAATTTCAGCATCGATACTATTTACTTCCTTCGCATCCAAGAAACTGTATGCCAACTGCGCGAAAAATCCGTTTTCCCATGTTTTTTGAGCTTTTACCGCAGCATTGAAGATTCTACCTTGATCGGAATTCGTAAAAACGAATGCACTTGTCGGCCCGCCGAAAATTTGGGACTTATCATCGTTGGTGTACACTGCTCTATTATCAGGACCTGCCAAAGTTCCCGAAGGTGCACTCAAACCATAATTCTGCACATGGGCCGCATTGATATCCTTGGTATAGGAAACATCGGCTGTAAGTACGAGCCCATTGTCAAACTTCTTGTCGAGCCCTAGATTGGTGCGCCAGACTTGTGGCCATTGGTAATCCGGGTCTACCAATTGATAGAAAAAGAAATCTACCCCTTGCACTTGGTTGCCCAACCAAACGAATGGAAAACGACCGGTGAACAGCCCGGAACCTCCCCGAAGCTGAAGCGTTTTATCATTTTTAATATCCCAGTTAAAACCAACTCTCGGCGAAATCAGCCATTTTGTGGTCGGTAAGCGTTCCGAATCAAGAAAAATGGCCGTGTTCGTATCGGGGTCGGTATATTCAATCGATGGAATATAGGTGCCGTTGGCACCACCTTTGCGTTCTATATTCTCCCGAATTTTTTCCCTCGTATCGAAATACAGTGGTCTATCGAAACGAACCCCATAGGTTAGCTTGAAATTTTCGGCAACGTTCCAGTCGTCCTGCGCATAAAAGGACATTTGACCGACATTGGTTTCAGCGAGCGACCAGCCGCCCGGGTTTCCGGTTCCATTTTCTTCCAAAGCTCGGTTACTGGCGATAGCCGCGTCGAAAGCGCTTTGCAATTGCCCTGAACTGGCAAACTCCGGGAAATCGGTAATCGTAGTAGTGGGAAAGAAAACACCCTGAGCCCCATAAGCTCCAAGGTTAAATGAATTGTCGAACTGAAACTTCTCGAAAGAAAAACCGACCGTGTAGGTATGGTTCCCCTTAAAAATGTTCATATTATTGGTTATCTGTAAGACCTTTTGGTCCAGCTCATTGTTTATGGAAAATGGTTCGTGACCGGCGATAATATAGCTAGAGGATCCTGTCGCGTCTAAAATCTGTATGCTCGGGGCCGGTGAGGAAAACGGATTCCTAAAATCGTCGAAATGCGTATAGCCGACTTGTAGTTTGTTCACCACTTCATCGGTCAGCGTAGAATTCAACTCCATTTGAATGGAACTGATATTATTGTTGATTTCATAGCCCGCATTTTCAAACTGCAACACAGAGGCATTCGGGCCTCTGAATGCAATGGCATTTCGGTTGGCCGGTTGCTCTCTGGAGGCGTTCAACCAGTTATAGATGATAGCGAATCGATTCTTATCATTAATATTCCAATCCAGTTTTAATATGCCCTTGGTCGATTTGCTATCGTAATTAAAATCTTTAAAACGTCCCGGATTGTAGAAAATATCGTTCCCCTGACCGTCTTGACCGATGACTACCTGCCGCAACAGATTATCTACCAATTGAAAATCAGACTCCAGCACCCGTGTTTCATTGGCTGCCCCTGTTCCCGTATTCGGCACCAACCCATCCGTTCCGGAATCGGTAAGATCGTCACTTTCAAAATTCGCGAAGAAAAAGAGCTTGTTCTTGATAATCGGTCCGCCAATACTTATACCGTATTGTTTTTGTTCCAAACCGGTCTTGAAAATATCGTCACCGTTTATCTTTCCTCCTGTTAGATCGTCGTTTCTAAAAAACCCGTAGACAGTTCCTCTAAATTCATTGGTTCCACTCTTGGTGACCGCATTTACCGAAGCCCCTGTAAAACCGGATTGTGTAACATCGTAAGGCGCCGTGGTTACCTGTATTTGTTCTATGGCATCAATCGATATCGGGGTAGCGTTCGTTTGTCCGCCAGGTTGCGCTGCGTCAAGACCAAACGGATTATTGAAGATGGCTCCGTCCAACGAAAAATTATTGTATTGGTCATTACGACCGCCAAAAGAACCATCGGAGGTGGCTGTAGGTTCCAAGCGGGTAAAATCATTGGTAGACCTTGAAATCGTTGGAAGCCTGGTCAGTTCGCGACGACCAACGCTAGTCTCGGCGCCCGTTCGATCACTACCGAAAGTACCGCTCTGATCCGATATGACAACAACTTCATCCAAAGCCTGGCTTTCGGAAATAAGTGTCGCATCAATATTAAAGGTTTGCCCAAGGGACAAGAAGATATCGCTTTGTTTCTGTTCCTTGAAACCGATATAGGATATGGTTACCTCATAGGGGCCGCCTACACGAAGGTTCAACAGATTAAAACGACCGTCTTCATTACTAATGGCACCATATGTTGTGCCCGTTGGCGTATGAACGGCGACTACATTCGCCCCAAGCAAAGGCCCTTGGTCATCTGCCACTGTACCGCGTATGTTCGCTGTAGTGACCTGTGCCATTGCTGAAAGGCCACACAAAAAAAGAATTAAAATAAGATAGGGTTTCGCTTTCATAATAGATGTGTTTGATTGAATTGTAAATTTAATCGATAAAAAAAGCGCTATGCACGCATAACTCTTGAACTTATCAACCGCTTTGCTGTTTTTGCTAACAGTGAACATCTAAAATCGCTTCTCGTCGTAATTCAAAAAAGGGAGCGTGGCTAAAAATTGACGGAATAACAGTTTATGGATAGGGACGTACTTTCTTCACCCTGACGGCCACCGAAATCGAAATTTATATGGCACATCAAACCAAATCGTGAAAAAGAGGTATTATGATACGTGAACGATGGAAGTGCTAAATCGAAAACCCGTTCTCAGAGCCACCAGAGAAGGCTATCTCATTAAAAAAGCCCTTCTACCTGTTGGCAGAAGAGCTTAGAATTTTACCTTAAAAGAAATCTAGCTTTTCGACGCGACCACTTCAAAAGCCAAATCAACGACTACATCCCTATGCAATCTGATTTGGGCATTGTAAGGTCCGGTTCGCTTGACGCTACCTCCTTGAATACTGATGAATTTCTTTTCGATTTCATGACCTTCTTTTTCCAAAGCTGCTGCCAAGTCCATATTGGTTACCGAACCGAATAATTTATCACCTGCACCCGCCTTTGCGGAAATTTTGATGTCCAATGTTTTCAAAGCCTCAGCGGTTTTCGTAGCTCCGTCAACGATTTTCTTCTCTTTGTGGGCACGTTGTCTTAAATTCTCTTCCAGAACTTTCTTGGCTGATGGTGTCGCCATTGTGGCCATACCCCTTGGGATAAGATAGTTTCTACCGAATCCGTTCTTCACTTTTACAACATCATCTTTAAAGCCTAAATGCTCTACGTCTTGTTTCAATATCAATTCCATGATGCTTCTGTTTTATTTTAATAAATCGCCAACGTAGGGCATTAATGCGATGTGGCGTGAGCGTTTGACGGCCTGGGCTACTTTTCTCTGATATTTCAATGAGGTACCTGTAAGTCTTCTGGGAAGTAATTTACCTTGCTCATTCACCAATTTCATCAAGAAATCCGGGTCTTTATAATCGATATACTTAATACCTGATTTCTTAAAACGACAGTATTTCTTTTTGGTGTTCGTTTCGATGTTCAATGGGGTCAGATATCTGATTTCCCCATCTTTCTTTCCTTTTGCCTGTTGCTGTAATGTTGCCATATCCTTTATGCTTTGGTTTTTAACCTTGTTCTTCTTTTTTCTGCCCACGCAATAGCGTGCTTGTCTAATTTCACGGTCAAGAATCGCATGACACGCTCTTCCCTTTTGAACTCCTGCTCATAAGGATTGATTACCTCTCCGGGAGCGGTAAACTCGAACAAGTGGTAAAACCCACTTTTTTTGTGCTGGATAGCATAGGCCAATTTTTTCAGGCCCCAATTTTCCTTGGAGACCATTTTGGCTCCATTTTTAGTTAAGAAATCCTCGAATTTCTTTACTGTTTCCGCAATCTGGTCATCAGAAAGCACGGGATTCAAGATGAAAACAGTTTCGTAATGGTTCATATTTATAGTTTAAATTTTGGAGTGCAAAAATAGGAATATTTGCGATACTTCACAAGAAAACCGTTTTTTCTTCGTTATACATGGAACAGAATCATAAATCGAACTTAACCAAATCTTAACCATGGTCATCTGTAACGCATTAAACGGACATATCCATTAACAGTAAAAAATGTAGTTAATCGTGTTTTTTTAGTATTTTACCGATGATTTAACCCCACAAATCGACCCATCTTATGAAATTAAGAAGTATTATCGTAGACGATTCGTCCATGCAACGAATGGCAGTCGCGAAGCTGGTGAACAATCACCCGAACCTTGCTATGGTAGCAGAGTACAGCAACGCGATCGAGGCCAAGAACGGCATCAAGAACAATGAAATTGACTTAATTTTCCTAGACGTTGAAATGCCTATTATCAACGGATTCGACCTACTCGAGTCTTTGGACAACAGTCCACAGGTAATTTTAATCACCGGTAAGCCCGATTACGCGCTTAAAGCATTCGATTATGACGTAACGGATTACTTGCACAAGCCAATTACAATGGCCCGCTTCGAAGCTTCTATTCGTCGTGCGGTCGCGAAGTATGAGCAAATGCACAAAATACAGGAAGACGAAGAGCATATCTTCGTAAAAAGTAACCTGAAGAAGAGAAAGGTGATCCTGAACGATATTAAATGGATCGAAGCACTTGGCGATTACATCAAATTGGTAACCGACGAAGCGAACATCGTAATCCTATCGACAATGAAATCTTTCGAAAAGCAATTGCCCGCCGAAAAGTTTCTTAGAATCCACAAATCATATATCGTAAACTTAGAGAAAATCGAGAAGTTCAACAGCAAGAATGTTGAAGTGAGCGGAAGATCTATTCCCTTAAGTAGAAATAAAAAGACCGAGCTCGCCGAAGCGCTGGCCAACGTCTAATACAATCCAACACAAGTACTGACCGCTATATTCCATTGGAATGTAGCGGTTTTTTATGAAGTAATAGGTAGAAAGTAAGGTGTAGTTGCGTACCGCTGCAACTTTATCCTTGGTCTTCATCTCACTTTTAATATCGCAAAAACGTGAAATTATAAGCTCCTCCTATTCTAGGATACGGCCTTTATTTTAGGCATTCGAGACCTCTTTAGCCTTTATACCTTGAGCCTCAAATATGGTCCACATTATAAATTACCCGAACGCTGCGATACAGGGCCACGGCGTTGAACGATTTTTCTATTCTTCGAATTCCGAATTTTATCCTGTGTAATGAGGTGCCGTGGTCTATTTTGACGATGACATGCTTTAAATACTGATTTCTGATCCGTGCCACAGGCGGGTATTCCGGTCCCAACACATTGCCTCCCAAAGCATTCCTTAGAGCCTGCGCGAACCACTCGGAAGCCTCATTCAGACGATTGTACTCTTTGTGTTTGAACGTAATCTTGATGATTTTATTCGCTGGCGGATATTTGTATTGCTCCCGTTCGTATAACTGCTCTTTGAACATGCCCTTGTAATCGTTGGTCGAGACTTGTTTTAGAATCTGATGGTACGGATTGTAGGTCTGAACGATAACCTTGCCCCTTTTCTTGGTGCGCCCTGCCCTACCCGATACCTGGGTCAGTAATTGAAAACAACGTTCATGGGCGCGATAGTCGGGAAAATTCAAGAGCGAATCGGCATTCATGATTCCCACCAAGCCGACGTTTCTGAAATCGAGTCCCTTCGTTAGCATCTGCGTACCGACGAGAATATCCATTTCCTGCTGCTCGAATGCGGTAATGATTTTCTCATAGCCGTGTTTTCCACGCGTGGTATCCAAATCCATTCGCCAGACCTTGGCCGCCGGGAACAGGGCCTCGATTTCTTTTTCGACCTGTTCGGTCCCAAAACCCTTGGTGTCCAAGGTGGGGCTACCACAGACCTGACAACTTTCCGGCAGGGCCATATGATGGCTACAATAATGGCATCGCAGCTGCTTTTTATACTGGTGATAGGTAAGGCTCACATCGCAATTGGGACATTGGGGCGAATGACCGCAAGTAGTACATTCTAGGATAGGCGCATAGCCCCTACGGTTCTGAAAGAGGATGATTTGCTCACCCAAATCCAAAGCTGCTGTGATTTCTTCCAACAAACGTTCTGAAAAATGGCCTTTCATCCTCCTTTTTCGGGCCTCTTCCTTAATATCAACCAATTCAATCTCCGGCATCAACACATCCCCAAAGCGTCGGGTAATGTTGGCATACCCGTATTTTCCCAATTGGGCATTTTTATAGGTTTCCACGCTGGGGGTCGCCGAACCCAACACTATATTTGCACCGTGCAGATTTCCGAGCACAATAGCGGCGTCGCGTGCATGATAGCGGGGCGCAGGGTCGAATTGTTTAAAACTCCCTTCATGCTCCTCGTCAACGATAATAAAGCCGAGCTCCGAAAAGGGAAGGAATAGTGATGATCTTGCACCAATGACCAACTGGGCTTTGTGTTTTTTAGCTACAATATTGTTCCAGACCTCTACCCGCTCCTGTACCGTGTATTTCGAGTGATAAACGGATATTTTCTCTCCGAAATACTCCTGCAGGCGTGAAATCAACTGGGTCGTTAAGGCTATTTCCGGTAGCAGGTATAATGCCTGCTTGCCCGACCGTAAGCATTCATCGATAAGTTGTACATAGACTTCCGTTTTTCCGGAGGATGTTACACCGTGCAACAGAGTAACTTTCTTGTTGTCAAAGTTTTGAACAATATCCTTCAAAGCGGCTTGTTGATGTTCATTGAGGTTTTTGAAAACGGATTCGTCATCGCTACCATCGTAATTGACACGGTCGGTCTGAATGTGGTACTCCTCCAAGATTCCTTTTTCAATCAAAGATTTGATGACCGCTTTGGAACCTCCGCTGGCCTCTTCTAGATCGGCAACTTTAATTTGTTTTTTCGTGGTTGCCTGCAATTGAAAAAGGGAAAGGACAACCTGACTTTGTTTCGGTGCCCTCGTGAGGGAATTCAATAGTTCTTCGAGCTGCGCTTCTTCGCGATATGCCGCTCCCAATTGCACGTACCGCACCAGTTTAGGTTTGTATTGCTCATAGATTTCCTCCTTTAGATGGATGATTCCTTTATCCAACAATCGGTTCAAAATAGGTAGGACGTTCTTCCGATCTACAATGGCACTCACCTCGTGCACTTTTAGTACGGATTGATGCAGCAAAGCTTCGTACACCAAAAACTCATCATCCTTTAAATCTCCTTCATCTACTGTGGCATTCTTGTTTTTTAAAATCAGTGTTTCGCTTTCCAATAAAAATGCACTCGGCAAGGCACTGCGAAACACCTCCCCGATGGTACACATATAGTAATCGGCTATCCATTGCCAATGTTTCAGTTGTATTTCATTCACCAGAGGTTTTTCATCCAAAATTTGATGAATTTCCTTGGCTTCGTAGACGGTAGGAGGTGTCTGGTGCACCTCATGTACTAATCCCGTGTAGATTTTAGACTTTCCGAAAGGTACGGCCACGCGCATGCCCGGTTTGAGAAATAGCGCCTCCGCCTCGGTAAGGGCGTAGGTGAACAATTTCTCTAAAGCAATTGGGAGTATAACGTTAACAAAATACTGCATAGCCATCGGGCGCTACCCATCGACCCTTATCCAAGTTTGAGTACGGTAAATAAAGGCGAGGTAACCACGTACTTTAAGTTCATCGGAATTGTCGGGGTTCAACCATATTTTACAACGGAAGGTCATAGCCTGCTGTGGATCAAATAGGGTGTCTCCCTTGTAGACCCCATCCCCATCATGTTCGGCGGCATCGATAATGCGCATGCCAACGACGGGCTTATCCTTTAAATCACCCTCGCATTTAGTACAAAGGGAATTTTCCATCCCCTTTTCAACGATTTTGACCACCTTGCCGTACATTTTACCCTCTTCCTCATAAATATCTATAATGGCTTTCGGGTTGCCAGTACGATCATCAATGGTTTTCCATTTTCCAAAAATACTCTGACTATTTCCTACTGTTGCGAAAAATAACGTCGCTATCAAAACCCACTTACTCAATAATCTCATCCTTTTTATAATTTTTTCGCAACCAGTTTAGGGAAGCATTCAACTCGAACCCGAGCAATAGAATATTTGAATTTAACCAGATATATACCATCAATATTAACAATCCGCCCAAAGCACCGTACAATTCGTTGTATCGGGCAAATTTTTCAACATACACCCCGAAAAGGTAAGAGGTCAAAATAAACAATATGGTAGTCATTAATGCGCCCACCGAAAAGAATCTGGCCTGTTTGCCTTCTGCGGTGCCAAAATAATACAATGTTGCGGTAGTCAGATACGATAGTATGATAAAAAAAAGAAATTTAGCTATCTGTACGCCCATCACCTCTTCATCATCCATAATACTGCCGCTGGTGCGCTCGGCAAAGTCTTGTAAATAGCCCAAAACATATACTTCGAAATAGACGAAGACCACAAAACCGACCAAAATCAATATGGAAAGAATCAAACCGACCATCAAGGCATACAGGTACTGACGAAAAAAATTACGGGTCAGGTTGACGTGATACGAATTCTCAAATCCACCGAAAATCGCGTTTACGCCGTTAGCCATCAAAAAAATCGAAATAACAAAGGACGAGGATAGAAGTCCACCCCGTTTTTGATCTTTGATCTGTTGAAAGACCTCCCCAAAATATTCGCCGGTTGCGTTGGGCAAAAAAGATTCCAAAAAACTCAGGAAGTCTTGGTCGAAGTCCGCATTTTCAATGCTGATATAGGAAACCAAAAACGGAACCAGGGTCACCATGAAAATCAACAACGGAAACAGTGCCAAGAACAGACTAAAGGCGATAGAACTGGCCCGGGTCGATACGGCGCCCTGCACAATGCCCCGAATATACATTTCGGATAGGTCGTAGATGGAAAGGCCTTCGAAACCGGGTAATTTGATGGTTTTCAGTAAACGAACCACCCAATTGACAATGGGGATTTTCTCCAATTTCTCTTCAATTTCTACCGACATCTAAACCGCTTTTAGACTCAGGTCCATATTGTAAACAGAATGTGTCAGTGCCCCAGAAGAAATATAATCCACACCACATTCCGCATACTTGCGTAGTGTTTTTTCGTTGATATTACCGGATGATTCGGTAAGGCATTGGTCCCCTATCAACTTTACCGCTTCTCGAGTCTGATCGTAGTCAAAATTGTCGAGCAAAATACGGTAGACGCCTTCCGAGGCCAGGATTTTCCTAACCTCCTCTAGATTTCGCGCTTCGACTATGATTTTCAAATCACGCTCGGTTTGTTTCAGATAGGCGTTGGTCTTATGTATGGCGTTGGCGATACCTCCCGCAAAATCGATGTGATTGTCTTTGAGCATTATCATATCGTACAGTGCGAATCGATGGTTCTCACCTCCCCCGATTTTAACGGCCCATTTCTCTAAGGCTCTTAAACCCGGTGTAGTTTTTCTCGTATCCAAAATTTTGGTATCGGTACCTTTCAAAAGCGTCACGAAAGATTTCGTTTTGGTTGCTATGGCGCTCATACGTTGCATAGCGTTCAATACCAATCGCTCGGCTTTTAAGATACTCTGAGAACTTCCTTCAACATAAAAGACGATATCGCCATGGTCTACCTCGGCCCCATCTTCAATTAGTGTTTCCACCTTCATATCGCCGTCTACAAATCGAAATACTTTTTTGGCAAACTCCACTCCGGCAATGATACCTTTATCCTTTACGAGTAATTTCGCCCTTCCTTTTGCAGTAGCGGGAATACACGCCAAGGAACTATGATCACCGTCGCCAACATCTTCACGAATTGCATTTTTGATGATATTTTCAACTTCAAAATCGAATTGTTCCTTAGAAATCATTGACCCATTTTTGTTTGTGGCTAATTTAAGAAAAACAAATTCCATTTAAGAAATTACTGACCTTTCAATGAGAAATGTTTAAAAGCCAGGTTCGCAAATTTTATCGTAGCATTGCCGTGAAAAAAGGCAAAGTATTGTAAACAGCTCATGTGGACACTAAAGAGGCCGCTATTCGAAGTGAATTTTGGTGCATTACTCGATTCGTATAAATTGGGTATACGGTTTTCCATAAATTCGCAGACACTCAAGCCGTAATTGGAAATTGCACTAACTTTAAACCATGACCATCAAACTTCTCGCAATAGGCAAGACAGATAGCAAAGCGCTGCAACAGCTGATTTCCGAATATAAAAACAGGTTGAAGCATTATGTGAAATTCGAGCTGGAAGTATTGCCCGATATTAAAAATGCAAAAAACCTTTCGGAAGCCCAACAAAAAGAAAAAGAAGGCGAGCTTATCCTAAAAAAACTCGGTCAAACCGATATATTGGTCTTGTTGGATGAAAACGGAAAACAGCTCGACTCCATAGCCTTTTCAAACTATCTGCAAAAGAAAATGAACGCCGGCCTAAAACGATTGGTATTCGTAATCGGCGGGCCCTATGGCTTTAGCCCTGCTATTTACCAAAAAGCACAAGGGAAACTTAGTTTGTCGAAAATGACCTTTTCGCATCAGATGGTACGGTTATTCGTAGTGGAACAGCTCTATCGGGCATTTACGATACTGCGAAACGAGCCGTATCACCACAGGTAAGTTGCATAGTTAACCGAGAGATTTCCGCCTTTGCGGAAATGACCATAAACATGCTAATAAAGCACCCGGAACTTTATTGTATTCTCTACCTTCTTCAGGGCCTTGATGACCTCTTTGTTGTACTCCTTGTCCAAATCGGAAATCACATAACCGACCTCGCTATCCGTAGAAAGGTATTGCCCCGTAATGTTCATCTCATATTTGGCCAACACCTCGTTAATCTTCGCCATCACGCCCGGTACGTTCTTATGAATGTGAAGAAAACGGTGTGAATTACTTTGTTTGGGTAGCCGAATATTGGGGAAGTTCACCGCATCGACCGTATTTCCGGAATTAATGTATTCCATTATTTTATTCGGTACAAAATCGGCGATATCGCGCTGTGCTTCCTCGGTACTACCACCCACATGCGGCGTAAGAATAACGTTAGGTAGCCCTTGCAATTCCGTATGAAACTCTCCGTTAGCCCGTGGCTCTTGAGGGTATACATCAATAGCCGCACCTGCTAATTTTCCGTTTTTCAGGGCATCGGCCAAGGCCTCAATGTCTACAACGAAACCACGTGACAAATTTACCAACAATGCGCCCGTCTTCATTTGATTGATTTCGCGCGCACCAATGAAATTTTTGTTGGCCTTATTATCGTCGATATGCAGCGTTACCACATCCGAAACGTTCAATAAATTTTCCAGCGTATTGCATTTGATCGCATTACCCAAAGAGAGCTTATCGTTTACATCGTAATAGTAAACTCGCATGCCGATGGCCTCGGCCAGAACGGAGAGCTGCTTTCCAATATTCCCGTATCCGACTATACCTAGATTCTTGCCACGCACCTCCCTCGAACCCGAAGCGGTTTTTTGCCACTGCCCGTTGTGTATCTCGGTGCTTCTTGGGAACACACTGCGCATGAGCATGATAATTTCGCCAATGGCGAGTTCTACCACCGATCTTGTGTTACTGTACGGGGCATTGAAAACGACGATTCCTTTCTTTTTACAGTAGTCCAAGTCGATCTGGGTAGTACCGATGCAAAAGGCCCCAACGACCAATAATTTGTCGGCGGCATCGAGCACTTTTTGGGTCACTTGTGTTTTTGAACGGATGCCCAGCACATGAACCCCCTTGATTTTTTCTATCAACTCCTCCTCCGGAATACTGTGCTTTACCAACTCCACCGAAAAACCATCTTCAGAAAGATTTTCGAACGCATCGGGATGCACATTTTCCAATAACAGTATCTTGATTCTGTTTTTAGGGTAGGATATATTCCTCGGCAAATCGTTTACGAATAAAAACTCATCGAGACTGGGTGTAACATGGTCCGCGTTGTTAGCCGCCTTGTCTCGATGTACATTCTCGGTATAGGCAAAAAATTTATCGGCAATTCCGGCCTCGCGCATCACATAATCGCTGTAACCATCGCCGATTACCTGAACTTCGCCATCCAGGTCCATTTGTTTGAGACACTCGATTTTTCCATTGTGTTGCGATAGGGGGTTCTCCTCGTCGAAACCAACAATATTCCCTTCTTCATCAAACTCAAAAGTGTTGGCGTACACCCGATTTGAAGGAATATTGTACTCTTTAACGATAGGATCTATGAATTCCTTGAAACCGCAGGATATAACGTAAATATCATCCGAATACTTTTCGAAAAATTCTTTGTTCGATTCGATGGATTTGGAAATTTTGTCCCGTAGCTGCGCTACCAACTCTTTTAAGTCGGATTTGTTGGCATTTAACAATTTGATGCGGCGCTCCAGCGATTCGGTAAACGAGATGTCGCCATCGATACCTAAATTGGTGATTTTTTGAATCTCGGTAATAATTTCTTCCTTGTTCGATTTTCCTTGCAAGGTCATCTCGGCCAAAACATCCAGGGCCTCTACCCTAGTTAGCGTACTATCAAAATCAAAAACATATTTTCTTCCCAAAGCAATCCTATTTACCTGATTATTTCGGGCAAAAATAGAAATTAAATCACTGTAGGTACGGGGAATGTTATTAAAAGTTATCCCTATCACTAAATCGCGATTTTTTGATACGGAAATTACTTTATGACCTTTGCGATTCAAGCAATATCATTCCGAAATTCCATAGAAATGACCTAAGGGTATTTGAAAACCCTACGGATTTGTAGTGGTATTGCAGCCTCCTTTTTACCAGTCGCAATTTTCATTTTAATACGGAAGGACGCGATGCTAAAAAAGGATGTCGTAAAGCGCTTTTTCTTTTAAATTGCCAAGGTAAACCACCTCGGGGCAAGCCTGCCTGACGGAAGGCAGGCCCATGAGGTATTCGAAAGAAAAATACCTTAAAATTTCGAGGCAAGCCTCGGTGAATTTTTAAATTTTGATCATCGAGTAAATCAATCCTGCTACGATGGCAAGTCCGAAACTCGTCAATGTGCCGATCAGGATGTATTCCGTTAGTTTACGGTTGTTGCTATCCTTAAGGTCGTTGAACCGAAAAACGGACTTTGCCGTAATGAGCAAACCGATACTTGCCCAGTTTCCCAAAACAATAAAAATCAATACGAACAAGCGTTCTATGATACCTATATACTTACCGGCATTCGGAAGTGACTCATGATCCATAGCTATCTGACCCGACATTCGTTCCAAAATTTTGCCCATGATAATGGCTGCCGGAAAAGTCACGAAAAATGCGGTAGTGACCAGTGCCCAATCGATTTTTTCAAAAAGGGAAACCGTATGCGGCCATAAATTCGTGTAATACGCACAACAATATAAAACGATGAGATGCAGTAGCTGATCAAGAAAAAACGGGATGTTGGCATGCTTGAAAAGTGGGGTGACATACAGCTTTAGCACATCGATACTATAATGGGAGACCATGATAAAGAGCGCTATTTTCCAAAAGGTCCAATCCCATAACAATAACATCGTTACCCCAAAATGAAGCAAGACATGAACATAAAGGTATTTCGACTTTGCCTTGTACTCTTCTTTATGTACCACCCAAGAATTGGGCTGTAATAAAAAGTCACCGATAAGATGGGCCAATAACAACTTTACAAATATGGTCATGAGGCAAGGTCTTTACTGATTTTGGAATAATACGTTAATAAATCGAAGACTAAATCTAAACGGGCCCTTTTTTGTCTTTGACTAACCGCCGATTGCTGAATGCCCAGTCTTTTGGCGATCTCGTTTTGTGATGCCTCCGGATTTTCCAAGGCAAGTGCCACTATTTCTGCAGATACGGTACTCCAATCGTTCATAAAATCGAGTGCCAGTTTTAAAACCAGGTTCAGGGTATCATCATATAAATCATCACCTGTAGCGATGGTGAGCTTGCTCTTATCCTCTTTGAGCGACTCGAATGCACGACCTGAACGACGATACGCGGGCCCATTGGACTCGCTCACACCACTACCGACAAAAGTAATCTCGCCCAAGCCAATGCCCATTCGCACATCCAGACCCTTAGTTGATTTCATTGTTGCTTTAATGTGAATGGCCGTTTCTAGCGCGTCTGAGAGCGGTACTTTAAGTTGAAACTCGTCGCCTCGATATACTTCCCAAACCGTAGGCGATTCGCCCAAGCTTGACAGATAGCGTTTTAAGGTAGTCAACCAGTTTGCATCCGGTTGCTGTTCCGAATTCACGATATCACCTGTTATTATTGCTTCCATAATATTATAAGCTAAAACGCTAATATATATATTTATAAGCATATTAACTAATAATATCAATTATAATCGTTTTAGCTTATACTGCATAAATATCAGCGAAAGTACTAATGTCTTAAAACCATCTCCTGACCTTGATGCAATACTGTTGGTACTCTTTTCCGAAAAGTGAGCGTAAAGCCTCTTCTTCGGGTATGATCTGAAAACGATTCATATAGGCCACAAAACCAGCGGCCAACAAGGTATTGAAGGCATTGCCCAACCAAGTACCCAAAGCCAATAACAGCAACAACAATCCGAGATACATCGGGTTTCTGCTAAAGTTGTACAATCCGCCCGTTACCAATGTAGTCGCCTTGACCGGGCTTGTCGGATCAATCGTGGTCTTTGCCCTAAAAAACTGTAACAATGCGAACACCCCAATACACGCGGCCAATGCCAGCAATACAAACATAAGGTAGCGACGGCCGAAAAAATCAAAATCGCCAAAAGGGAGAAATCTGGCCACTACATACATTAGACCGGCAAATATCAGCGCTACCGCAACGGGAGGTAATTTTAACTTCATCCTGTAAAATTAGTATTTTTGGGGCTATGCAACTCGTTTTCGCCACACACAACCAAAATAAATTCCGTGAAGTACAACAATTGGTTCCGCCGAATGTTCGATTACTGTCATTAACCGATATCGAATGTCATGAAGACATTCCGGAAACAGGAAAGACCCTTGCCGAAAACGCCCAGCTAAAGGCCGACTATGTTGCCCGAAACTATAGTCTACCCTGTTTCGCCGATGATACGGGCCTATTAGTCGATGCGCTTAACGGAGCACCGGGAATCTATTCCGCCCGCTATGCCGGTGAGCAGAAAAATGCGACCGAAAATATGGATAAGCTTCTGGCCCAATTAGAGGGGGAATCGAATCGTTCGGCACGATTCAGTACTGTTATCGCACTTCGGCTCGACAATGAAAATATTCTTTTTGAAGGAGTGGTAGAAGGTGCCATCACCCATGATAAACACGGAACAGATGGTTTTGGTTACGATCCTATTTTTAGGCCACAGGGGTATAAGAAAACCTTCGCAGAACTGCCATTGGCCATAAAAAACAAAATAGGTCACCGGGGCAAAGCCACTCAAAAATTACTCGAGTACCTTAATAACTTGCGTTTCAACAATTAAACGTATCTTTGCCGCCTAATAAATGCCGCCGGTATGGCAGGTGTTGCGCGGAGAGTCCAATGGGTTATACAGAATAATCGCTCTATGCAACATACATATTTGCGATTAAATAACACATTATGACGAAATTTGAAGCATTAGGGCTTCAGCAATCCCTCTTGGATGCTGTTGCCGACATGGGTTTTGAGACCCCTTCGGAAGTACAGGAAAAAGCAATTCCGATTCTACTTGAAAGTGAAACCGATTTGGTTGCCTTGGCGCAAACCGGAACAGGAAAGACCGCAGCCTTTGGTTTTCCGCTTATCCAAAAAATAGATTCGAACAGCAGAACCACGCAAGGGTTGATACTTTCCCCTACCCGTGAGCTCTGTTTACAGATTACGAAAGAGATTCAATCGTATTCCAAATACGAAAAAAACATCAACGTCGTTGCTATCTACGGAGGTGCGAGCATTACAGAGCAGTCCAGACAAATCAAACGTGGCGCACAGATTATCGTAGCCACACCGGGTCGTATGAAAGATATGATCGGCCGTCGATTGGTCGATATCTCAAAAATCGACTATTGTATACTCGATGAAGCGGATGAAATGCTCAACATGGGCTTTTTCGAAGACATTAAAGATATCCTTTCGAATACCCCGGACGAAAAGTCGACTTGGCTCTTTTCAGCGACCATGCCAAAAGAGGTATCGGTCATTGCCAAGAAGTTCATGCAAAATCCGAAAGAAATTACGGTAGGCGCCAAAAATGCAGGTACCAGTACGGTACAGCATGAATACTACACCGTAGGTGGTCGTGACCGTTATCCCGCCTTAAAACGATTGGCCGATGCGAACCCCGATATCTTTTCAGTGGTTTTCTGTCGTACCAAGCGCGATACACAACGCGTTGCCGAAAAATTGATTGAGGATGGATATAACGCCGGTGCATTGCACGGAGATTTGAGCCAGAACCAACGCGATTTGGTCATGAACTCTTTCCGTAAGAAACAAATACAAATGTTGGTTGCAACCGATGTTGCCGCACGCGGTATCGATGTAGACGACATTACTCATGTTATCAATTACCAATTGCCCGACGAAATCGAAACCTATACACACCGTAGTGGTCGTACAGGTCGCGCTGGAAAATCGGGTATTTCCATGGTTATCGTTACCCGAAGCGAATTGCGTAAAATCCAAGCGATCGAACGCAAAATACAGCAAAAATTCGAGTCGAACACCATACCGACGGGCCCTGAAATTTGCGAGATACAGTTGTACCATTTGGCGAATAAGATCAAGGATACCAAAATCGCGAAAGATGTAGACAACTACCTTCCGGCGATAAACGATGTCTTGGAGGGAATCGATAGGGAAGAATTGATCAAAAAAATTGTTTCGGTCGAATTCACAAGATTCTCGAATTACTACAACAAGACCAAAGACCTGAATACGGTCAGTGGAAGGGATTCAAGGGATGGTGAACGCCGTGGCGGACAGATTCCTGCCAACGGTGCCGTACGTTATTTCATCAATGTAGGTGAAAAGGACGGGTACGATTGGATGTCCCTAAAGGATTTTATCCGCGATACCGTGGGGCTAGGCAGAGAAGATATCTTTAAAGTAGATGTAAAGGATAGTTTTTCCTTCTTTAATACCGAGGCCGAGAGTACGGAACAAATTCTAAATACCTTTACCGAATTCAAGGTTGACGGTAGGTTCGTAAATGTAGAAGTCTCCAAAAGCCCTGGTGGCGGAGGCGGAAAAAGACGAAGTGGAGGGGGCGGAAGAGACCGCAATCGCAGCCGAGGACGTGATAAAGGCGGATACGGAGGTAAACGCAGAGGAGACCGTGATGGAAATCGCAAAAGTGCTTCGAATTCAGGAAAACGAAGAAGTACAAAAAGAAGCGATTTCTTTTAAGGATTGTACTGAGATTACTTCATGTTAATTATTCACTAAAAAATACGCTCCGGCGTATTTTTTGGTTTTGTTTGCTATTTTTGAACTCTAAAATCGTGCATGACAAGACAGCTCACATTGGTTTTCCTTTTTCTGGCGCTGACGGTATACGGACAGGATAAAAATGAGGAAGTCGAAGAAGATGAAATAAAAGCTTTGGTCATCAATGCCCAGAGCGACGAACCTTTGGAGAGTGTTCATATCGTCAACCTAAATCAAGTCATCGGTACCATTACCAATGAAGATGGTGAATTTACCATTAAAGCTGCCGTTAACGACACCCTTTACTTTTCATATCTCGGTTTTAAATCGCAAAAAATAAGGGTAACCAACGACATGTTCAAGTTCAAGGATACGAAGATTTCACTGACGGAATTGGCCTATGCCTTGGAAGAGGTTATCGTAACCCCCTATCAGCTTACCGGGTATCTCGAAATAGATGTGAAGAACCTACCGGTGAATACCGCATATCAATACAGTGTTTCAGGCCTTTCTATTGGATATGAAGCCGGGAACAAAAGCCCTAGTGCGGTAACAAAGGTGTTAGGGGCAATTTTAAACCCGGCAGATTTATTGCGAAACCTTTTTGGAAAAAAGCCACGGCAAATGGCCAAGCTCAGAAAGATAAAAGAAGACGATGAGATTCGAAATCTTCTAGCTGGTAAATTTGACCGTGAAGTACTGGAGGAATTGCTACAAATCGAAAAAGTGGATATCCAGGATATACTCAACAATTGTAACTATTCAAAGTCATTTATCACTACGGCGAACGACCTTCAAATTCTGGACGCCATCAGCAGTTGCTACGAAGATTACAAAGTACTGAACCGAAAAAAATAAATTTTCAGTTTCCCCTATCATTTTATAGCTTTAGACAATTATACGCTACTACCCTATAAGCGTTTTCCTTATTGCTAAAATCGCCTTCTATGCCAAGAGTTTGCCTTCTTTTAATGCTATCATTATTCGTTTTTTCCTGCCAACAAAAAAATAAAAAAGTTCCCGATCAGCCTTTGGTGATGACCGACACGATTCCGGAAAAAGAGCATAGGAATATTCCCTTTGTTTGGGAGGGAGCCAACATCTATTTTTTGCTTACCGATCGTTTTAACAATGGCAATCCTAATAACGACCTTAATTTTGAACGTACCGATTCAACCGGAACATTAAGGGGTTTTATGGGTGGTGACATTCAAGGTATCACCGATAAAATACGACAAGGATATTTTTCCGATTTGGGAATCAATGCGATTTGGTTTACTCCCGTGGTGGAACAAATTCACGGAGCTACCGATGAAAGTACTGGAAACACTTACGGATATCACGGCTATTGGGCCAAGGATTGGACGGCCCTCGACCCGAATTTCGGTACGAAGAAAGATTTGGAGACCATGGTAAAAGCAGCCCACTCCAAGGGCATCAGGGTTCTGATGGATGTGGTAGTGAACCATACTGGACCCGTGACCGAGAAAGACCAGGTTTGGCCAAAAGAATGGGTACGGGAAGACCCTACCTGTCAATTTACCAATTATGAAAATACCACTGCCTGTAGCTTGGTAGATAATCTCCCGGATGTCCTGACCGAGTCAGACGCCCCAGTGAAGCTCCCGGATGCCTTATTGGCCAAATGGAAAGAAGAAGGTCGATTGAGCAATGAACTCGACGAATTACAACTATTCTTTGAACGCACGGGCTACCCAAGGGCGCCGCGTTTCTACATTATCAAATGGCTGGCCGATTACGTGAACGAATTCGGAATAGACGGGTTTCGCGTCGATACGGTAAAACATGCCGACGAAAAGGCTTGGGCCGAATTGTACAAAGAAGCATCACATGCATTCGAAACCTGGAAAAAAAGAAACCCTGATCAGGTCTTGGACGAAAACGATTTTTACATGATGGGGGAAGTGTATGGCTATGGAATTTCCAGCGGACGGGAATACGATTTCGGTGATAAAAAAGTGGATTATTTTGCCCACGGCTTGAATAGTCTCATCAACTTCGAACTGAAATATGATGCCAATAACGCGTATGATGTCATTTTCGAAAAGTACAACGATATATTGCACACCAAGTTGAAGGGACAAGGCGTAGTAAACTACCTCACCTCGCACGATGACGGCGAGCCTTTTGATAAAGATCGAACCAAGTCTATCAAAACGGCCAATGTGCTACTACTTACACCGGGCACGTCCCAAGTCTATTATGGTGATGAAAGTGCCCGCGACCTGACTATCGAGGGTACCCAAGGCGATGCCACGCTGCGCTCCTTTATGAACTGGCAGGATTTGGATAGTCTTCCCGAGACCAAACGCATACATAAGCATTGGCAGAAACTAGGCCAATTTAGAAGCAACCATCCGGCAATCGGTGCCGGTAAGCATCAACGCTTGGCCAAAACGCCTTACGTATTCGGTAGAACGTACATCAAAGGGGATTTCAAGGACAAAGTAGTGGTCGGTCTTGATTTGCCCAAAGGAAAAAAATCACTTTGGGTCAAAGGCTTTTTTGGGGATGGAACAAAACTATACGATACCTATTCCGATACCCAAGTAATCGTTGACAACGGCAAGGTAATCTTGGAAAACGATTTTGACATCGCTCTGTTGGAACTGGCCCAATAACCCATTTATTTTTGGGAATGCAACGCAATACGATTGCCTTCGCAATCAAGAATAAGCGCCATAAAACCATGGCCCTCCCCAATCTTTTTTTTATCCTGTAGAATGCTACCGCCCGCATCCGTTACCCTTCCCAATTCCAGGGCGACATCGATACAGGAAAAATAAAGCACGGCACCATCGGTACTGGGCACATAACTTTCATGTTGCACTAACGAACCCGTTGCACCCGATGTATTGGGAACAATCGGAAACCAGCCCATTTTCAACCCTTCAAGTTCATGAATTGTTATATTGATATCAAAGACCGTCTCGTAGAATTTTTTGGCTCTGTCCATATCCGTTACCGGGATCTCGAACCATCCGACCATATTGTGTTCCATTTTTTTATTTTTCTAGGTTTGCCTTGAGGCTTTGCATGCCTTCTTCGAAATCCTTCCCGACCATACTATCCATACTTTTAAAAAGTGTCATTATGCTCATTGGGAATTTGTTGTTGCCCGAAAAACCCCAAGTCACTTTGGTATGGCCATTGCCGATATCCTCGGTGGTAAGATAACAATCCGAGGTTGACTTGAAAGGTTTGAGAAATCGAAGCTCGGATTCAACACGCTCGCCATTGACGACCTTTTTGATTTCCTGCTCGCCCTCGCCTACCTCTTTATTACCCACCCAATGACTTACACAGCCCGGTTCGCCATCAGTACCAGTAAAGGTTTTGACCATGTTCGGGTCTTTCTTTTCCCAAGGCGACCATTCGCCCATTTTTTTGAGCGAACGTAGATAATCGAACACCTCTTGTTTCGGGCGCGCGATTTCTATAGATCTGGAAACGTCGTAGGTTTTTGGCGCCATCATAGATAGCACGAGTATAAGAACGAAGAGCCCCAATACAATGTACAGAATTGTAGCCATTTAATTGTAAATTAGGTTGTTGCGAAAACAAGGTACTAAAAAAAATCATTTCTCTCCGTAGTAGCGTGCTAAAACATCATCGATGCTTTTAATGGTTTTTTTCGCCCAGTCAATTTGCTTGTCCAGCTTTTCGGCGGTCGTCAATTGCCAAGGAAAATCCCCCTTTTTAAGCTGACCCGTTAAACGTTGCAGGATTATGGCCGCTGAAACCGAAATATTCAAGCTCTCGGTAAAACCCATCATCGGTATTTTCAGAAAACCGTCCGCTTGATCTAGTACTGTTTTGGTAAGTCCATCTCTTTCTGTACCAAAGAATAACGCTGTTTTCCCTTCAATTACAAAATCGTCCAAAAGACATTCATCAGTATGCGGAGTGGTGGCGATTATGCGATACCCATCCGTACGAAGCGTTTCGATACAGTCTTGTGTGGTTTCATAGCGCCGTATATCTACCCACTTTTCGGCACCTAAGGCGATTTTCGAATCCAACCGTTTTCCATATTTACTTTCAATAAGATGGGCCTCTTGTATTCCAAAAATCTCACAGCTACGCACTACCGCACTCGCATTGTGCATCTGGTACACATCTTCTATGGCAACGGTCAAAAATTTGGTGCGTTCCTCCAAGATTTCTTGAAAACGCTTTTTGCGCTCTTGGGTCATAAAGCCTTCAAGATAGGTCAGCAACTTTTGATCGTTCATAAAACTAAAATAGTAAAAACATTGATGGCCGATCAAACATGAAAGGGCGTTGCACTTGTAGCAATAAGACACCGGGCGACTATCTATCGGAATGCCAAGTATTGTTATTTTTCAAATACATGGAATTGCCCTACCCTAATTACTACATGAAATGTCAAAAAGAAAACAATTAGGTTTTGGCCTTTATCTGTGTGCTATTTTTGGATATTGCGAAAAAAAAATCGAAAAAATCAGCGGACCTCACTGAAATAAAAAGTCTATTTTTAAAGGAATAAAATTGAAGATGAAGAAAAAAATCGTTGTTTTGACCGGTGCGGGAGTAAGTGCCGAAAGTGGAATAAATACCTTTCGCGATGCCGACGGACTATGGGAAGGACATGATGTGATGGAGGTTGCCTCGCCCCAAGGTTTTGCACGAAATCCCGAACTGGTATTGGATTTTTACAATCAAAGGAGAAAACAACTAGCGCAAGTCGAGCCAAATGCCGCCCATATGGCCTTGGCCGAATTGGAAACTTCTCACGAGGTTACGATTATCACCCAAAATGTGGATGATCTTCACGAACGCGGTGGTAGCACTAACGTTATTCACCTGCACGGTGAACTTTTAAAGGCACGTAGTGTAAACAACGAACATACCGTACTTGACTGGAAAAAAGATCTGAATTTGGGTGACCTATCGTCGGAAGGAGATCAGCTACGACCCCATATCGTTTGGTTTGGCGAGATGGTTCCCCTGTTGGAAACGGCAGCCAACATTGTTGAACAGGCCGATACCGTAATTATTATAGGCACATCAATGCAGGTATATCCAGCAGCGGGGCTTGTGAATTTTGCCCAACCGGGTACGCCTATTTATTTTATAGATCCCAAGCCAAGTATTTCGGAGAATGATTTTGAAAACCTCACAATCATAAAAGATACGGCTGCCAGTGGAGTTCCTGCATTGGTGGCCCGGTTAAAGTAGCACACGCATGACCAAGACCGAATTGTATGAATTGTTGGACTATGTAAACCATTCTAGGGAAAAACGCATGGAAATGGCGCGTATGGTGCTGAGCAATAGCGAATTGGTTCAGCCATTGTTCGAAATCGGGTTTGATGTGGATAATCCCATTTCAAGCAAGGCCTGCTGGATTCTAGAGTTTACGGCTAGAGAAAAATTGGCTTATATTTTTCCACATCTAGACGTATTTACGACGGGTTTGGGAATCGTTCATTTCGACTCTTCGATTAGACCCTTAGCTAAAATATGTGAACTCCTTGTCGTTTCGTACTATTCCAAAGAAAAGAACACCACTCAGAAAGCTTTGACCCGTGTACATCTGGAAAGCATAACCGAAGCGTGTTTCGATTGGTTGATAGGCGACTCGAAAGTTGCTCCAAAGGCATATGCGATGACATCCCTGTTATTATTAGGTCAGACTTTTGATTGGATACATCCGGAATTAAAAATTATTGTAGAACAGCATTATGCTACCGGCAGTGCTGCTTACAAAGCACGGGCTAGAATGGTCTTGGCGAAGCTAAAATGAGTTACAAGTTTATCTGGTGGCTCACAAAATACATGCGGTCTGAGCCTTGTGCCGATATGTAGATTTAGTAGGATAATTACATTTTACCGAAACCTTTGAGTCCTATAGGAGGTTCCCAAAGGCCTTACGGCGGATGCATTTCTTTTTTTGAATCTGAAATTGGTGTTCTGCCCTAAACTTCCCCAACTATTGGCTATCTTTGCCTTTTTGCAAAAACTAACCAATTCCATACCTAATGTCATTAGATTACTTGAACGCGATTTCCCCTATTGATGGGCGCTACAGAAATAAAACGGAGAATCTAGCCCCTTATTTTTCGGAGGAAGCATTGATCAAATACCGTGTTCTTGTTGAAATCGAATACTTTATCGCATTATGCGAAATTCCCTTACCGCAACTGAGCAGTTTTGATGTATCAAAATTCCCGGTCTTACGGGAGATTTACAAAAATTTCGATACGGAAGACGCGCAAACCATCAAAGAAATCGAAAAAACTACAAACCACGATGTCAAAGCCGTTGAATATTTTATCAAGGATAAGTTCGATACATTGGGCCTTCGGGACCATAAGGAATTCATCCATTTTGGATTGACCTCTCAGGACATCAATAATACCGCGATTCCGCTTTCCATCAAAGAGGCGATGAACGAGGTGTACGTTCCGAAGTATCAAGAGGTGTTCGAGAAATTAAAGGAACTTGCGACGGAGTGGGCAGACATACCGATGTTGGCCAGAACACACGGTCAGCCGGCCTCCCCTACCCGGCTTGGAAAGGAAATCGAGGTTTTCGTCGTGCGGCTGAAGGAACAATTCAATTTGCTGAACGACGTTCCCAGTGCGGCCAAATTCGGCGGGGCAACAGGAAATTACAATGCGCATAAAGTGGCGTACCCAGACATCGACTGGAAAGCATTCGGACAGCGTTTCGTTCAGGAAAAATTGGGCTTGCACCATTCCTTCCCCACCACACAAATTGAACATTATGATCACTTGGCCGCTCTTTTTGATGGGCTAAAGCGAATCAATACCATTATTTTAGATTTGGATAGGGATTTCTGGACCTATGTCTCTATGGATTATTTTAAACAGAAAATCAAAAAGGGCGAAGTGGGATCATCAGCCATGCCGCACAAGGTGAATCCCATTGATTTTGAAAATTCCGAAGGGAATCTCGGTATCGCCAATGCCTTGTTCGAACATCTGTCTGCAAAACTTCCAATATCAAGGCTACAAAGGGATTTGACCGATAGCACGGTACTTCGCAATGTAGGTGTTCCCTTTGCGCATACTATGATCGCATTTCAATCTACCCTCAAGGGATTGGGCAAATTGTTACTGAACAAGGAAAAATTCGATCAAGATCTTGAAAATAACTGGGCAGTCGTAGCTGAGGCCATTCAAACGATCTTACGACGGGAAGGATATCCAAACCCTTATGAGGCCTTAAAGGGATTGACCCGAACGAACGCCCAAATCACCAAAGATTCCCTTGCGAATTTTATAGATACCTTGAATATATCCGATGGTATCAAAACAGAACTGAAGGCGATTACCCCTAGCAATTATACCGGGATTTAGTGAAAGAGCAACAAATTATCGCAATCGCATTATCAGATAATTTTCGGATTTCTTAATCTTCGTTCGTATATTGAAGGCAGGCAGAAAGGCCAACTAACAAACACTACTAAAAGGAACAACAACCATGGAAGATAAATTTTCGATTACGGATGCAACTACGAAGTTATGGGACAAACTCGATGGGTGGATCGACGCTATAATTCTTAAATTACCAAATATTGTAATGGCCTTGCTGGTCATCATCCTCTTCTATATCCTCGCAAGGGTCTTACGCAAATTCTTTAAGAATGTATTACTCAAAAAAGTAAGCCAAGTCTCTATTCAGGAGATTATTAGCAAAGTGGTGTTCGTATCCGTTCTGCTAATTGGATTTTTCGTAGCGTTGGGCGTTCTAGAATTGGATAAGGTTCTTACCAGTATTCTTGCCGGTGCCGGGGTTATCGGTCTGGCGGTGGGCTTGGCCTTACAAGGCACATTGAGCAATACCTTCGGTGGGTTGATACTTTCCTTTATGCCACAGCTTAAAATAAACGATTGGATCGAAGCAGAGGGTACATCAGGAAAAGTTACGGAAATCTCACTTCGAAACATTATCATTACCCAAGCCGATAATAATATGGTAGTCATACCCAATTCAAAATTCATAGACGGGGCTTTTACCAACTACACCCTCAATAAAAGAGGTAGGGTCTTCGTGAGTTGTGGTGTGGGATATGAAAGTGACCTCCAGGCTGTAGAAAATCTTACGGTAAAAGTTATCCAAGATAATTTTGAACAACAGGACAACGAAGAAGTCGAGTTTTTCTTTACGGAATTCGGTGGCAGTTCGATCAATTTTGTGGTTCGTTTCTGGACCGACCTTCAAAACAAAAAAATGGAGCTTGCGAGCCAGCATAAAGCCATTAAATTGATCAAAACGCATTTCGATCAAAAAGACATCAATATTCCTTTCCCGATCCGCACATTGGATTTTGGAAAAAACAACTTGACCATATTATCGGAGAAAGGCGAGAGTTCTTCCTAATCCGAATTTTTAAAATAACGGTAAAAAAGAAAGCGGCTGTCTAAAAAGTATTTTTAGCCCTATTTGCGAGGCACGAAGCAATCTGTAACTTGTCGGTATTGACAGACGGATTACTTCGCTTTGCTCGTAATGACGTTTAGCTTATACTTTTTAGACAGCCGCTTTTGTATCAAGTCGATACGGTTCTATCCTTTGAGGAATTCCCCTATGGCATCCAAACCTTCGCCCTTGTAGTCCGATTTCTCCAAGGTTTTCAGAAACTTGGCCAAGTGTGCCGGGTTCATATCATTGCCCAATACCCTAACCAGAACAAATCCCTTTTCCTTACTATCCCCGTAAATAATAACCTCATCAATGGCGTCATCCTCACCTAAGTACTTGATGGTGGCTTTGCCATAAGGGGTATTCATTTTCATTAATTCATTGAATTCGGGATTTTTAAGAATGGCCTTCACTTTCGTTTTCTCGGTGGTATAGGCATCCTCGTTGGTATCGTCTTTCTTAAAAGCCAAGACATTCATTTTATTGAGCGACTCGAGTGCCTCTTTTTCCTCCCCGCTAAGGTCTGCCTTCTTTAAGTTCAAAAGACTAACAGGAAGGTCTACGGAAAGAAAGTTCGGGTTCTCCGCACTATCTACGTAGTACTCTTGAAGGCTTTGCGTAGATGAGCATGCTGTAAAAAGCAATGCAATAAATAATCCTAATATGGGTGGTGTTCTTTTCATGATGTTTCGGTTTCAAATATTCTTAAAATACATAGCGTGCACACGGCGCAGTCTCTATTTTCCTCTTTCTGCATGGTTCAACTCCTTAGGTAGGTCCATCTTATTGGTCAACGAACCGATTTTCCGCAAATCGATGTTTCCGGTCAAGGTGACCAAAATGGTTTCCAATTTACGACCATTGATGTCGAGATCGGTATTTTCGAAACCCGATACGAACATGAGTAGCTCCGTTACATGATTATCATCCTTTCCTTCCTTCACGTAAAACTTTACGTTTACATCCTTGTCCTTTACCCGCATCAATTCCTCTAGCGAGGAGGACTTCAAATATTTCTTCACAGTAGATGTCATATCGGCGGATACCGCTTTGTCTTCCGTAACAAATACTTTGATACCATTAAGCCCTTTCGCCAACTCCATAAATTCCTTGGCGTCCTCGTCACCTTCAAAATCAACTGCGCTGACAAGGTTAATAAGCCCTTTGTTGATGGTAATGGCCGCCACATGGTCCATTTCTTCATATTTATCAAAGATGGATTGGGAAAAGCCCAATACCGGGAAGATTGCGATCAAAATTACTACAAGTGATTTTCTCATGATTTTCGTTTTAGAATGGACTTGACTTTAATTGCTGTCAAATTCAAGATGAATTGATTGATGAATGATTATATAATGGTCGGCGGCAACCCATTTCTTGAAGTAATACATTACCTCCGACCGAATACTGATTTGATTTTTATTTTTTGCCCTTATTCCCGGCTTTCCCAAGTTCTTTCCCTCCTGGAAGATCCATCTTCTCGGTTAATTTGCCGATTTGGGTGAGGTCGATATCGCCTGTTAGCGAGAGTAAAACGGTTTCTAATTTTCGACCGTTCACTTCTATTTCGTCCATTTCTTTCATTTCCGAAAGTCCCGTTACGAACATTAAAAGCTCTTTTACATGATCGTCGTCTTTGCCTTCCTTTACATAGAACTTTACGTTGGACCCTCCGTCGCGAACACGCATCAGTTCTTCGTAGTTCGAACTTTTCAAGCGTTTGGTTGTCCAGCTGGCGATATCTTTTGAAACGGATTCATTTTCGGTAGTGATTACCTTAAAACTGGTAATGGAGTTCACCAAATCGAAAAATTCCTGCGCCTCGGGATCATCCGAGCTGATGCTCATCTTGGCCAACATTTGAAACATCTTGGGTTGCATGGCAACGAAAGTAACCTCATCGTTATCTTCGTATTTATCGAAAATATCCTGTGCCGATGTCAAAACCGGTGCGAGCACCACTGCTATTAATACTAATATCTTTTTCATGATTTTAAATTTATTTGTGTTAAGGGGAATTTGATTATTTAATTAAGAATTTATTCGTGTTCTTGTCGAACTCTTCCAGACGCGAAAGCTGATCAGTACCTTTATTGAAATTGATGGCGAGCAGTGAAAAGGCTTCCTGTGCCGCCGCGATTTCTTCTTGGGTATAGGTCTCTTCCAACGATCTTTCCGTGGTTCGGTTAAAATAGACGCCGACTAAGAGTACTGCTACCGCTGCAACGGAAACCCATCTGAATAGTTGTTTTCGTATTCCTGTTTTTATAGGTACCGGTTTGGTAAAGCGCTCTTCCTTGGCATGTGAAAAGTACTGAAACATAGGGGCGTATTGTGCTAGATGTGTCGCTACACTTTCCGAAGCAAAATATTGTCGTAATGTTTCTTCTTCGGCAACGGTCGCTGTGGCCTCAAAATACTTTTCTATTAATTTTTCTATGTTATGCGATTCCATAATTATGTTTTTGCACTAATTTTTCTCTTACTGTTTTTCTGGCCCGTGATAAGGCTACTCTTACGGTACCCGCCTGCATATCCAACATTTGGGCGATTTCATCGAAATCGTATTGTTCTACATCCCGCAATTGCAATACCATTTTTTGTTGTTCGGGCAACTCTTCCATGATTTTTTCCACCCAACTTAAACTGTCCTTGGTCTCCAACTGCCGTTGTAAGGAGGTGTTTCCATCCTCATAATTGCTGTGAACTAGTTTCAGGTTTGTCGCTTGTTTTGATTTCAAACGGTCCAAGCAAAAGTTTTTCGTCATGGTCATGGCAAATGCCTCTACATTGTTATAAGAGTCCATTACCTTATTCTTCTTCCATAGTTTCAGCAATATCTCCTGCGTCGCATCTTCCGCTTCTTCCGTAGAAGTAAGCAAGCGCTTTGCCATGCGGAACAACTTGTCCTTAAAAGGCATCACTATATTTAAAAACTCTGACTGTTGCATGCTCTTGGCGGTTGTTGTTTGCAATTGGTTCGTTACCGTTTACATAAGGAAGACGAACTATAACGAATTTTGTTACACGAATTTTTTTATTCCGGACAACCGCCCTATTTTAGGGGGCTGTTTGTTGATTCTCATATGTACTTCCGGTGAAATTAACGAACCCAGAAGGTAGGGCAATCGCTTTTGGTAGGGTTTTTGAAAAAGGGATTGTTATTTAAACAAATCCGAAACACGGGAAAGTACGTAAGTAATTGGAACAAACAGTGACAAATTAAGAAACTATAAAAAAGAAGAATGAAAAAGTATGTGGTAAGTTTCCTCGCCATGGGCCTGTTGCTCGTGAATTGTAATACGGATGATGATGTTGTACGCGAACCAGCTGGACCGGACCCGGACCCTGATGCACAAGTAGATGTACAAGCACAAGATTTTATCTGGAAAGCTTTAAATCTATGGTATTTCTGGCAACAAGATGTTCCCAATCTAGCGGATGACCGCTTTTCTACATCGGCTGAATATACCGAATTCCTACAATCGGAAAGCGATCCCGGTGAGTTCTTTGATAACAAGCTACGATTTGCCGAAGATCGCTTCACCTTTTATCGTGCCGACTATAGGGAGTTGGTAAATAGTCTGAGTGGCACTATCCCCAGCAATGGACTAGAGTTCGGCCTTGCAAGATTTAGGGATAGCGATGATGTTTATGGTTACGTAGAGTATGTTTTACCGAATACGGATGCAGCCACTAAAGACATTAAGAGAGGTGATATTTTTACAGGGGTCAATGGTCAGGTACTAAATTTGGGTAATTATATTGAATTGTTATTTGGTGAAAGTACTTCATATACATTGAATATGGCCGATTTGGTGGATAACACGATTATCCCGAACGATAAAGAGGTACAATTATCCAAGTCCGTGATACAAGTTAACCCCATTTTCTTGGAGAAAATCATTGAAACAAATGGAAGGAAAATTGGGTATTTAATGTATAATAGATTTTTGAATGAATTTGATGGTGAGCTTAATGAGGTATTTGGACGTTTCGAGTCAGAGGGTATAACCGATTTAATCCTAGATTTAAGATATAACCCAGGTGGGCGCGTACTTTCGGCACAACGAATTGCCAGTATGATATACGGTTCAAATGATAGTGATGTTTTTTCCACCTTAGTATACAACGATAAATATACGGCATTTCTTAATGAAAATAATGTTGATTTAAATCGATATTTTCAGGACAGTGTAGTTGTTTTAGATGAAGATGATCAGAAAATTTACGAATCAGAGCTTAAAACGCTGAATTTAGATAAAGTTCATATCATCGCATTAGGTAGTTCCGCTTCTGCAAGCGAATTGGTAATCAATGGACTAGAACCCTATATGGATGTAATTCATGTTGGGGATACTACAACGGGGAAAAATGAATTTTCAAGAACGATGGTTGATGACAGGGCTAACAACTATATATATGAAAGTGGAAGGGTGGATAATATAAATCCTGATAATAGCTGGGCCATACAACCGTTACTTGGACGTAGCTCAAATGCTGATGGATTTTTTGATTACACAGAGGGTCTGGTACAGGATATATTCTTAGAAGAAGATTTAGGTAATTTTGGAGTGCTGGGAGACCCTAACGAGCCTTTATTGGCTATTGCCCTTGAGAATATTACCGGAGCTACTTCCAAACGGTCATATGAGCCAATTTATCCAATAGACGAGGTTACAAGCAGCTCTATATTCACCCCTATTAAAGATAATATGTATATTGATAATGTACCGTTGGCTCCTGCGGTCAAAGAGTAAGCGCTATATTTAAAGTCTTAGAACTAGAACCAAATCTCAAAAGAGATTTGGTTCTTTATTAAAGATTTTATTTGGAAGCACATTTTTAATGACCTGTTTTGAAAATAGAATTTAAAATCTTTGAAATGAATTTTAAAGATTATCTTATTAAGTCAATAAAATTTAGAATCAAAACCAATCTTTTAGAAAAACATAGCTCTAATTTCCAATGTCTGTAAAGGTCCAAAAGCTATATTATTTCATATATTTTATGCTTTGTATGACTTCTCAATAAATACTAATTTTTAATTCGTATTTGCACCTACAGATCCACCCCCTGAGAATCCTGGATTGCTAATTGTAACTCGAAACTCATAATCATAAACGCCAGGTTCAAAGACTGCAGTTGTTTCGGTTAAATTATCACCGCCTCCAGGAAACGGAGCACTTACAGAATATTGTACACCGTCAATAGTAAATGAGGTCGATGTTCCAAGAAAGCTGTCAACAGAGAGCGTAAAACTTGTCGCCTGATTATAAATAGTAACCCTACCGGTCCATGCCCTGCTAACATCACTGACAGATAACGAACGAAGTGTAAACTCACCGTCTTCAACAGAAAATAATACATTCGGCTGCTCCACTATCACCGTACGTGTCCGCTCGACGGCTTCGTTGCCCGCCAAATCCCGGACATTATAGGTCACCGTATAGGTGTCCGCAACACTCATGTCAAGATCACCGCCGATTACGACCTGCTCCGTAAGATCGCCGTCTTGATCGTCGCTTGCAGAATAGCCCGGATCCACAAAGGTATCGCCGACGGTAAAGGTCACCGTACCGCCCGTCAACTGGATCTCAGGTGCCGTCGTATCGAGAGCCGGTTCGACTATAACCGTTCGTGTCCGCTCAACGGCCTCGTTGCCCGCCAAATCCCGGACATTATAGGTCACCGTATAGGTGTCCGCAACACTCATGTCAAGATCACCGCCGATTACGACCTGCTCCGTAAGATCGCCGTCTTGATCATCGCTTGCAGAATAGCCAGGATCCACAAAGGTATCGCCCACGGTAAAGGTCACCGTACCGCCCGTCAACTGGATCTCAGGTGCCGTCGTATCGAGAGCCGGTTCGACTATAACCGTTCGTGTCCGCTCAACGGCCTCGTTGCCCGCCAAATCCCGGACATTATAGGTCACCGTATAGGTGTCCGCAACGCTCATGTCTAAATCACCGCCGATTACGACCTGCTCCGTAAGATCGCCGTCTTGATCATCGCTTGCCGAATAGCCAGGATCCACAAAGGTATCGCCCACGGTTAAGGTCACCGTACCGCCCGTCAACTGAATCTCAGGTGCGGTTGTATCGGGGGAAATTACCGTTACCAAAGCCGTTTGGGAAACATTGCCGGCATCATTGGAAGAGGCAGTAATTTCAGCTTCACCAGCACTTATGGCAGTTATTTCTCCTGTGGCACTTACCGTTGCCACGGTCTCATCGTTTGAAGACCAGGTTACATTCTGATTCGTTGCGTTTGTGGGCGTTATTTGAATCCCCAGCTCGCTTGTCTGGCCTACGTTCAATGTAAACTCGGCTGGAGTCAATGTAATCCCTGTTATCAGTATGCCATCAGAAATGGTTACCGTTACTATGGCAGAATCGTCGTTGCCATCGTTCCCATCGTTCACCGTATAGCCAAAAGTAGCCTCCCCTGAATACTCCCCGGAACTGGTGAATACCATTTCCTGTCCTTCAACGGTAAACGAACCTGCATTTTCTGGCTGCACCCCAATAACGCCCGTAATTTCAAATTGGGAGCTCGGGGTATCGGGGTCGGTATCGTTCGCTAAAACAGCAATGCTAACGGTTTCGCCTAGCGCTACGGCCGCCGTATCATCGGTCGCGACTGGAGGCTGATTGGCGGCCACCGTAACATTCACCGTCCAGACCTGTACCGTACCATCTCCCGCCGTTACCGTATACTGTACCGGACTTTCAAAATCCTGAATCTCGGACACTAACGGACTAACCGTAGCCTCCGGGGAAATGGCTAGCGTCAACGGTGCTATATCGGAAAGCAATGTTCCATCCGGCACGTTGACCGTAACCGTATGGTCAACATCGTCTATGTCCACATTATTTTGTACGGGAAGGGCAAAAGAAACGATATCATTTTCAGCGCTACCGACCGGCGGCGATACCGTAACGTTCACCGTCCATACCTGCGCGGTACCGTTGCCCGCTGTGACCGTATAGGTCCGTGCAGCGTTGAAGTCGCGTACCGCTCCGATGCCAGGATCAATCGTCGCTTCTCCGGAAATACTCAGCGCAGAAGGAGCCGTATTCAACTCAGTACCCTCGGTCACGTTCACCGTGATGGTATGGGTTTCCGCATCTATCGTAGAACTGTTCTGTCCCGGAAGTTCGAAGGCGGTAATATCGTTCCCGTCCTGCAAAGCGCCGCCGCTGATGTTCACCTCTATGGTATCGACCACTTCAGAATCCGATACCGAGGTAGCCGTTATGGTGACCGTTCCCGCCTCAAGGCCGGTCAAAAGTCCGTTCGCATCTATGGTGGCGACCGTATCATCGCTCGAGGACCAAGTCACGCTCATATCCGTGGCCTCCGCGGGCAGTACCGTCGCGATCAATTGCCGTACCGCACCCTGGGCCTCGGGATTTTCTTGGGTTATGGTGATAGACGTAACGGGGGTACGATCGGCTTCTCCCACAGTAACTACAATCGTGTCCGTCACATCCGGATTGGAAATCGAGGTAACGGTCACCGTCGCCGTTCCCAAACCTACCGCAATACAAAAATTGTTTTCGTCGATCAATATTACATCGGGATTATCGGAAACAAGGATAATGCCCTGATCCGTCGCGTTGGGCGGATCGAAGGTGATATCAGGCGCCACTAAATCACCCAGCTGCAGTTCTATGGTATCGTCCTCTCCCAGAAAAATCGAGATGACCCGAATCACCTCGGCCACGTTGAAGGAGAGGGTTTCCCTAAGCTCCTGCCCGTTGCTGTCCCGCAGCACGAAGACGAGCTCTTGGAGGCCAAGCTCCGAGGGCGTGAACGTAAAGGGATAGGTGCCGGGCGCAATGGACGCATAATCTCCTTCCAAAAGGTAGTCCTCTTCCTGTATTCGAGCGAGCGTACCAGAACCGGAGGTGAACTCCAGACGCGCCTCGTAAGCGACGCCCAGGGCTGCGTCCACCGGCTCGAACAACAAAGAGATGTCGGCAGACTTTCCCAGTTCGATCTCAGCGAGTTCACTCGATGCCTCCCATCGGGCGGAGACGTTATCCAAATTGTACCCTAACTCCAGTTCTTCTTTAAAACCAAAGTTATCGGTGGCCACTACAGTCAACCGATGCGTACCAGGCTCCGTGCCCATGTATAAAAGAGAAGTCGTTATCGGCATGGACAGGTCTAGACCCTTGCCTGTTCCGGTTTCCCAGCGACTACCATCTAAATTTTCAAAGTAACCGTTGCCTTCAAGTATCTCATAGGAAATATCATACTTGTAATTTTCAAGCATCTCTTCCGGTACTATCGTAAAAGTGGTCGGAAGGCCCTGATTTACAAAACCATCCGAAGTATGCTCCTCCAAAAGTTGAAACTCCACCTCGGTGACAAGCCCAACATCCTTGGTACAGGCAAGTGCCACCAGAAAGAGGCAGCAAAAGGACAAAAGTGATTGTAGAGACTTTTTCATGAACAGTGAGGGACTAAATCTAATAGGACCGCAAGATATTAATTCTGTGGGGGTAATTAAAGTTTCGTTTTATTTTTACAGCTTAAAAGTCCATTAACCCGATAAGTGGTTGGAAAAGAAGGTGGTAAAACCTCTTGGAATTACCTTCTCATACCGCTCATTTGCTTTTTACCGAGTGACTTTTTAGATGGTTTAATGGGCTTTCGAACCTTTTAAAAGTCCTCGAAATTATTTTCTCAATCATTCATCGGTTTTAGGAACTTCGCTTCCGTATTGATGGCTCCTTTTTTGGAATCGTACTGACTTGAATAACTGTCCGCACTGCTTTCGTGGGGACCATATTGCTTCTGGTTCAAGTCCCTTGGACGCACAACATACATACCCCCGAATTCCCTATCCGGATACAGCTCATTCGGTTCTTGAACGATAAAGACGACATCGTTGCGGCCCCCTTGGGTAACCGGAATCTTGTAGAACTGCATGTTCACCCCCATACTCCCATGCCTTTTTATCTTAATGGTATCGCCCAAAGGCATATATAAATTAAGGTAATAGTCGCCAGCCGAGTAGGAAATCGGATTCAAGCCCGAACCTTTTTCGCTATCGGTTTCTTCGTAGCCCACTATATCGATAAACGAAGTGTCACGTTCAGCCCTTGCCTTGAAAAAATCAGGGCAAAGGTCGCGGAGTTCCACCATACGGATATTTGAGTACTTAGCAGGATATTGTTCTTCTAAATCCAAAGGGATTCCCTTAACATCCCTTTTAACTTCGACCCACTCTTTATCAATTTTCACGTAATAATCATAGACGCTAGGGGATATATAAACATCTGAGGCAGAGGTATACAATTCCTTGAATTTTTCAATCCACTTTTCAACATCCTGAAAATTTACACCTGTCATGGGTTTTCTGTAATTCTTCGGATTCTTATCTCCATCAATTATCCAATTATTATATTCGCTGTAATGCCAAAGAACACCATTTTTTAAAACCGTATAAATCGGACCGCTATCCAGTACTTTACCAATATCGGATATTTTTAGTCTTATGTTTTTTGCCTCGCCTTCTTTAATTGGATTTGTTTTTCCATATGCATTAATAGTTTTCGATACAGTATCTAAATAAAGTTCTGGAATTTGAAATTCCTTAGAGTATATTTCTTCAATTAAATAATTTTCCGTTCCAGAGTGATTATTTAATCGGAAAAAGTCTGATTGTTCGCTTTGCATTCCACAGCTATATAAAAAAGTACAATTAACTAATATTAAATAAAGCTTTTTCATTTCACCTCGTCATATAATTTATGTTCCACGCTTCTGACGCTTTCAACGTATGCCTTAATCACATTATCGATGTATTCGGTGTTTACCAAATTTGTATTTATCAGAAGGCTCTGAGTTTTTTCTTTTTCAACAAACTTTTTCTCTTCTTCCCTTTTTTCTTTCTGATTCAACTTACTTCCATCCGGCTTTTTGGGATAATCCAACCGGTAAAACACTTTCTCCCCACTTTTTTTAATCCGTTCCCATATACTTTCGATTGTTCCGACCGTATCATCACAATATTCGGTAAAATCAGATAACAAGTGTTTGTGATTGATCAATCCGACCGGACTAAAATGCGCATAAAGATCGGCGGTTTGCCAGGCCGAGTATTTTTTCAGCATATGCTCATAGGCCAAGGAAGTCTCTTTATGTAATTTGATTTCCAAGGCACTCTCGGGAGGCCGGTCTTCCATAAAAGGCATGGTATCATACAACCAATTGGTTACCCGCTTTGCCCTATCGTGCACATAATTACTATAGTGATAGGTCTTGTTCGTCTTGACCTCATATCTTTTTTTGGCCAGTTTGTATTGGTAAAACGCTATTCCCCAACGTATGGCGACTTTTTTATAGTCGCCCCACTCCTCGCCCACTTCTATTTGTTCAGGGGTTGGGTTCTCAATTTTATTGAGAAATTCAAAATCAAATCTTCGGTTTGCAATATAGGGAGGCAAAACGATAAAACCGATGGCATCGCCCTCTTTAGAAAGGTCAATGATCATTTTTCCATCCGCATTCTTAATACTACTCCTCTTGGAGTAAAATTCAATGCTCAACAACGAGGTATCCCCTTTCGGATTACAGGCGCTAGTGATTTGGGGTATGTCGCCATCCCTCAGTACCAAATCGCCCCTATCGTTGGCAAATGTAAATTGAACCGATCTGTTCTTAAAGCTGTTCCAGTCGCCCAAAATACGCGTTAAGTGCTCGAACGTTCCCCTTTTATGTTCTACCTTGTTGTATTTTTCCGAAAAGATATCGGAAATGCTATTCAACAGTTCCAAACCGTGATCTTCCTTTTCCCCCTGTATATTTGGAAATGTTCTATTGACCTCCAACAGATCCACTTTCTTATAGAGCAAATCTTTATACGTATCGCCGGTCAAATTTTTGGGTTGATGTACGGCAAGATAAATCATATTCAAAGGAACTTTTTCCCAGCCAACATCCGCAGCGTATTTTAAAATACCGATGGCCACACCCGCCGCCATAGCCGCTCCTTGACTGTGCCCTATGACCGTAACGGGTTTATAATATGGTGTAAAACTTAGCATAAAGGAGCTTTCTCCATCAAGGTCGCCAGTAACATCGGGAGGAAGTATAAACCAATTTTCCTTCGCCCAAGTATATCCCAAGGCGATCCCATGGTCAATGCGATGTGCGGCATTCGATCCTAGACCATGCGAACCATTGATATAGTGCTCGTTTTTACCTGCATTAAAATAAGCGCAATAGTCGGAAGTGGCCCGGAGCTTGTTGGATTTTGCATTCCAATAGCCCCAATACTTTTGCATGGGCGTAAACTTAAAAATATTGGTGTTGTATTTATGTCTATTGAACCAATACATATTCTCGCGATCCTGTTCCAGCGCTTTTTCTTTCTCAAGCTCCTCTGCGGTGAAGATGTCATCGTCATGTGTACGGTCGTGTTCATCGGTATTTTCACCTTTCATGGCCCCGGAATGAGGAGCGTCGGGGTTTTTATCCCAAACCGCATTGTAATGCGATTCGGTATTCGTGATGGGATTGCTGAGATAGCCATTTACAAAAATCACCTCCCCTTGTAATTCCGGTAATATTTCTTTCCGCTCCTCCTCTTTCTCCCCTGTGCATACAACTTCCTGATTTACATCCTTTACCGTAATGGTACCGCCCTGGGTGCATTGAATACTGGAATCGTTCATAAGGAAACTCTTTTTCCCCATGGCCGTTTTCTTTCCAGGTATCTGCCAGTCCATAAAAGCAGGAGAACAGGGCGGATTGGGGGATTTGCACGTGCAATTGCCAAAAAAAGGAGGTTCCAACAGCTTATCTTTGTTCGTTGCCTTTAATTTTCCCTGAATGGTCAATAATTGCTGCGACATGACGGTAAGCTTGCCTGGAGCGGTACCTAACGTACATTCCAATTGTGCTCCGTCAACAACATATTTTCTTTTCATGACGCGCTGTATTAGTTCCCGTAATCTATTCCCTGTTTGCTTTGAATCGTGACCTTTCCGGTACTGTCCAATAGCATTTCCCCTTGGCTGATGTGTACGACCAACTCTCCGGAAACCTGTTCTATTTTTCTTCCCGTATGTATCGTCCTATTTTCCGTAATGTGCTCATCACTGTTTTTTGCGGAAGTCTCTACGAGCTCTTTCACCACTTCACGTTTGTTCTTGCCCACCTCAACATCCATATCTTCCTGCACATTGAATCTGATGTTTTTTGCATTGAACTCCATATCACCCATAGCCGTGAACACCATTTTACCTTGGGCCGTATTGATATGCATGCTATTGCCAACTTTGTCGCTTATCGTTATCATCTCCCCACCGTCGCTGTCGTTCAGCTCGATTAGGTTCCCGCTGCGCGTCTTGATTGCTTTGATGTTATTATCTGAATTCCCAAAACCGCTATTGGCCTTCGTATTATAGCCGGCACTCAGTACAAAAGGCCTTTCGGGATTATCGCCCTCGAAGCCGACCAGGACCTCCTCGTCCTTTTCGGGGATGAAATAGAAGCCCTTCCCACCGCCGGAATAGGGTGTCACCATCTTGATCCATGGCGTGGAGGTGCCCATGGCCTTCTGCCAGGGGAACTGTACTTTTATACGTCCAAGACCTTCTGGATCTGCATTGTCGAATACGCGGCCGCGCTGTGCGCCCGAACGGGGCGTGGCGAAACCGTTGGAATAGGGTAGGTGTTCGGTGCCTTGTGGTACGCCCTCGAACTCGTTGCGGTACTGCCCGCTATGGTCGAAGCGATGTACGATCTTTACGATATCATAGGAACCGTACGGGTCTGATGTTTTTGGCTTAGAAAAATTAAGCCCTTTCAGTTCCAGAGTATCCCCTATGCGTAAGGCGGTCAACTCCGAAATTCCGGAAGCAGTGACCATTGCGGCGGCCTTTCCTAAGGTATTAACTTTCACGATAGTATCTAATCTTCTTTGCGAGTTATACGCTTGCTGACCGACATTGTAATCATAGCTCCCCTTTTTGGCGAAGACCGTATCCGATTCTTTTTTTATCTGGCTTAGGTAGGGATGTGAGGAACTGGGGGAATGTGATGCGGATTCGGCCTCCAACAGCATATCGTTCGTCCAGTCGTGACTCTTGATGCCGAAGGCCTGTTCCCTGAGTGAGGTCGAAACGTTGAAGGTCAGTACGTCCACCCCTACGGTGCCCTCGACCTGTACGTTGCCTGTGCGTCCGATACAGAAATCGGTGCCGTTATGGTAGAGCCAGACCCCGTAGCGGCTACACAGCCGCTGCAAGAAAGAAAGGTCGCTCTCGTTGTACTGCACCGTGTAGGGCAGGGCGACATCGGTTCCTTCGCCGAGGACGCTCTTGAGGAACTCGCCCGAATGGCCGTTCGTAGTGCCGTTGGCGACCTGCGAGAGGGTCGTGCCCTCCTCGTAGCTGAAACACTGCACGGAATTCGCCAGCAGTACAGACGGACCGTGACCGGAGAGCACCACGGTGCCCGCTGCACCGACGCCCTTCTGGAAATCGACCCCGGTGACCACGCCCGAGAACTCCATCTTGTTGTCGTCGACCCCTATGGAGGCCTTCTTGCCCACGAACTTCAGGGCGTTGTTCATCATCACACCTTCGTAGCCCTCGGTAGCGTTGGCGGGAAAGGCGATGCGGAAGGCACTGTGGCCCCCGACGGACTGTTCGATGGAAACGGTGTAACCGGATTTCGGCAGGAACTCCTCGCCACCGACGATAAGCTGTATGTCGACTATTTTTGGCATGTTGGCTGTTATTTTGGCCAATCAAATTAACCATTGCGGAAGTTACCTACAAAAAATGCATGGTTTTTTCGTCATACTACATAAAAATCAGGATGTTTCTTGAAAACCAAATTCGCGCAACGGCGTGTCTATCAATGTCTAATGGTTTTCAGGAATGCTTCAAACAATTAGAAAACATGTCAACACAACATCTGTAAAATGCAACTAGTTATGTATTACTTTTTCCGAGAATCTGACAAATTTGCGAACAAGGTTTTCAGGAATAGCTACAACGCCCGGGTGAAATAATGCGGCCAATAGGGTTATCCCTCTTGTTAGTGTATGCGCAGAAGATTGCGTAAATAAATCAAAATCCGCTATGTAGACCGCGTTGTTCTGAACAGCACGTAGTGAGGACCACTCGGGTTTTTCGGTCAACAAATGCATCTCTTTCAAAGTACGGGCAATGGTAAAACCGCATGGTGCAATAACCAAAATCTCAGGATTGTAAGCCACTACAGCGGACCAATCGATAACCGTACTATCACCGGCAGGCCTCGAGAGTCTATCGATACCTCCGGCGCGTTCGATTTGGTGCGGAATCCAATGGCCACAGTTGAAAATGGGGTCTATCCATTCCAACAGAAGCACTTCTTTTGTTTGCACGGCCGCACTATTTAAGAGCCGATCAATGTCGTTCAGTTGTTCGTTGAGGACGTCTACATATGCAATACCAGCATTTTCCCGTTTCAATGCCCTTGCTATAGTAAGTGCATTTTCAAAAACATCTTGAAGAGAGGCGGGAGTGATGGATATCAGTTCAGGCTGCTTCGGCAAATGTGCTACGGCGGCAGCGGTACATTCCGTATCTATCTGACAAACATCACAGACATCCTGCGTGAAAATTATATCGGGCGCAATCGCTTCTAAAATCCGTTCTTCCACATAATACAGACTTTTCCCGTCTCGCTTGCTTGCCGAGAATAGGCGATCGATTTCATGGCTGCTATATGCCTTTCCTTCCAATATACAGCGCACAACGATTTCCTTTTCGCTCAGTGCCTGTTGGGGACATTCAAAAGTGATACCGTGTACATATTCCTGCAATCCCATGTCACACATCATTTGAGTTACAGCAGGCAAAAAAGAACAGATTTTTAGCATGGGTTACACCTTATAAAAAAGACCGAAAAAGCTTGTAATCTTAATCGGTCTTAGATTTCGTACAATTACGTCCTAATTAAAATAAACACCGGCCGGAATGATACCCACCTCAAAAGTTTTTACTTCCGCTTTCGAGCTTAAATCAAAAATCGATAAGCTACCATTGCTTGCAAAATCCTTGGCGTCGGTCACATATAACCTACCTTCATGAGTTGTCATTCCATATACATTTAAATCCTCTATTTCACTAGCAGTAGGTAATACAGTCGCCGAAGGTGATAACACATAAATGGCGCCACCAAGGGTGTAGTAGAAATTACCACCACTTGTGCTTAGATGGTTAGGATGCTCAGTTGCTCCAAAATCCAATGTCGTGGTTACCTCATTGGTATCCGTATCGATTTTGGAAATTGACCCACCGGTTTCTTCACCGGTAAAAGAAGGTTTTCCACCAGCAAGTACCCAAAGATCGCCTTCAGCATCGAATTGCATTGAATTAGGTACGTCGCCGACCGTTATCGTACCCGAAACTTCATTGGTGCCCGAGTCAATGACCGATATTTGGTTGTTTTGACCAAAAGCCCCCTGATGCGCTACATAAACCGTATTGTCTTTGGCCGCAATTTCCTCTGGACCCAACACTACGGGGATACTCCCTTCAACCGTATTGGTCTGTAAATCGATAATGGCTACATAGTCGTCGGTCTCATCCGCAGCATCGCCCCAATTCGTCACATACCCCTTGCCGTTTGCGGAAGTAAAATACCTAGGGTTGTTCAAACCAGTTGTAATTTCCGCCTCTTTTTCAAACGTAAATCGATTGACTACCGTTATCTTGTTCGATACATTGGCAATGATGTAAGCGCTATTTTCCACGAAACCGATGGATTGCACGATATTTCCGAGGTCCTCGCTATTCACAGCATTAAAAATGGCATCTTCCTGAGTTTCCAAATCATTGGATATAAACGTTACCGTTCCGGTACCATTATTAAAGGGGCCTTCGTTGGTGAGTAATATCCCATCTACATAATCGCCGGTAGCCATCGGCTCGTTTCCGCCATTGTCGTCGTTCTCGCAAGCGGTACTAAAAATTCCCAAGGCCAAGGCCCACATTACATTTTTGATTTTCATATTAAAATTTAAAATTAAGGTTAAGGTGTATGTTTCTATTTGGCATAGGCCTGAAAGCAACATTTTGATAATTTCTGTTACCAAGATTGTTGATCGCCAAGATCGTCTTCAATTCAACGCCCGAGACTTCCGGGAAACGATATTCCAAACCTGAGTCGAGTACCAAATAATCCGATAATTCATTGTTGTTATCCGTAGTAGTAAAAACCCGCCCGTTGTAAAGTCCTCTTAGAAAAGCGCCCCAGCGCCGGTACCGATAGGCAAGGTTAGAGGTGAATTTATGCAAGGGCACATAAAGCAGTTGGTTCTTCGTTTCATTATCAATGGCTTTGGTATAGGAATAACCATTGTCCCAAACAAGTCGGTGCGGGCCCAGTTTTTTCGTCATATTCACCTGTAATTCGAGTCCGTACTGACTCACGTCCTTGATATTTATCGGAGTCCATATCCCGGTCACATCCGGGCGCCACTGAATCAGGTCCGTAGTCGAAATATAGAAACCGGTCAGGTCGACTTTATAACCATTACCGGAGAGTGTTTGTCCCAATTCCCCCTGTAGCGCGCTTTCCGGTAGCACATTGGCATTACCACTGGCTCCGGCACCCTGCCAATATATATCGTTGAAAGTGGGTACCCTATAGTTTTTGGAGGTGTTTGCACGAATACTGTAATTCTGGAGAAGTTGATATTTTGCATCAACGGAAAACACAAACGGACTTTGATAGTCGCTTACCCAATCCTGCCTGAAATTCATACCATAGCTTAACTTTTCCGTTGGGTTATGGGATACTAACAATATGGCGGACAATTGGTTTCTATTGGCGGTACTGATGGAGGAACCCTCGGCATTGATGCTATTCGCGCTTACGATTCCGTTGAGCGTCCATTTCTTCAGTTCGTATTTGTAATCATAGTCTACTTGAAAGTTGCCCGACTTGCCAAAGCTGAAATTCTCGTTGGTATTGTTCGGATAATAGCGAAAACGCTCAAAAAGATACGCGCCACGAACCCTTTGAACCCTATTGGACTTGAAATGTACCCATTCCAGCAAGGTTCTCGCATCAAAATTGCGATAGTTATCGTCTGAAGGTGCTGTAAGTGTGCCCGAAAAATCGCGATTTCCTAAGAAAGTATGATGGTAGAGTTTGATAAGATGTGATTTGGAAGCCAGAAAACCAAAGGCGAGATCGAAGGCGTTATTTGAAAAAGCTCCATTTTCATTCTTCTGATCCGTGCCAAGATATTCATAATCATTTTCTGAGGCAAAATGCCCAAGGCCAAAGGTTATAGCCATTTTTTCAGTTCCGTAGGCGGCCTTGTAGAAGAGATTTCGCGTATCGAAACTACCGTATCCCAAACGGAGTTTATTTTCTAAGGGAGTATCAAAATCGAGTTGGTTGTTGAGATGAATGCTACCGCCGACCGCACCCGTACCGTATTGCGTACTTCCTCCCCCGCTCCTAACGGTAATTCCATCCAAGTTTTGGGGCATGAGCGCGTTAAAATCCGTTTGGCCCGTAAGCTGCGAATTGATATTGATTCCGTTCCAGACCACGGCCGTCTGTTGTGCCGTAGTACCTCTGAACGAGGCCGAGGAAATCATCCCGTAGCCGCTCTCCTTAAAATAAATAAGGGTCGTCGCACGCAGATTATCGGTAAGCATACCGCTATTGCGCATCAAGACGGAGTCGGTCAAGGTCCTGACCTTTATTCCGTTGGAAAAATCGCGCAATCGACTGTCGGTCAAAACGACCTCGTCTAGTACCACCACGGAATCGCGTTGCGCAAAAACAACGTTCGCACTGAGCAGCACGAACAAAAACAGGAGTACATTTTTCATACCTCTAAAGACCCTTTACCCGAGCGTCTATCAATTTAGGTTACGAATCGTGCCTGTTCGAAAACAGGTTTGGCAGGTCTCCTGACTTACAATTTGCCGTAACACCTTCCCGCTCGTTCAAGAGCAGTGGCTATTTTTTTACAGCAACCCATCGATAGGGACAGGATACCGAATCTAGTTCGGTATATGCTTACAGTTGCGGGAACAGTTCCAGACTTTTGAAATACGGAATTAGATGTACGACGGAAAAAGTCGTTAATCGCAGCCCATTCATTCAAGCACTGGATTCCCTTTTAATCCCATCGCACTAACATGCAATGGGAACCAAAATTCAAAACGAAATTAAACAATTTGTTCAATCTTTCAATCGAAAGATGAAATAATACTACTTTTGGCTTCTACCTAAATTTCGTGATGAACAAAATTTTTCTATTGCCGTTACTTTTGCTGATCGTTTGTTGCAAGGAAGAGAAAAAAAATAATCTTCCCACGGCCGAGGTGACCAAAAACCCAGTTGTCAATCACGCGACAGGGTTTCAAATTGAAAAATCCGGCAAAGACATTACGCTCATCAAAATCACCTCCCCTTGGCCCGATTCGGAGGCTGCGTTTACCTATGCCCTGATTCCAAAAGAAAAGATGGCGTTTATGACGTTGAATCGTGATGCCTATGATGCCATTATAGCGGTCCCGGTCGACCGTATCGTCGTTACCTCTACCACACACATTCCCGCTTTGGAAAGTTTGGGTGTGGAAGACAAGTTGGTCGGTTTTCCACAAACGGCTTTTATTTCATCGCCCAAAACACGTAAAAGAATAGCTGCAGGACTCATTCAAGAATTGGGTAATAATGAGACCTTAAACACCGAAATGGTCCTGGCACTGAACCCAGAAGTAGTGGTAGGCTTCGGTATCAACGACCAAAACAAGGCTTATGAGACGCTTGAACGCGCCAATATTCCGGTTGTGTATAATGGTGAATGGACAGAGGAAACCCCTTTGGGCAAAGCGGAATGGATCAAGTTTTTCGCCCCTTTTTTTGGGTTGGAAAAAAAGGCGGACAGCCTATTTCAAACCATCGAAAAATCCTATGTCGGCGCCAAGCAACTGGCAGAAAAAGCCACCAGTAGACCGACGGTTTTGAGTGGTGGCCTATATAAGGATGTCTGGCACGTAGCCGGAGGTAAAAGCTGGGTCGCCCAGTTTTTGGCCGATGCCCATACACACTATATTTACAGCGATACCGAAAATACCGGAAGCATTTCACTGAGCCTTGAAAGTGTTCTGGACAAAGCGCACGACGCTGACTATTGGATCAATCCGTCTTTACATGTATCCTACGAAGAATTACTGACGGACAATTCGCACTACAAGCAATTTGATGCCTTTAAAAATCGACAGGTCTACACGAATGCCAACACCCAGGGGGAGACTGGAGGGTTGCTGTTTTATGAACTTGCACCCACACGACCAGATTTGGTTTTGAAAGATCTTATACACATCTTTCATCCCGAGCTACTTCCGCAGTACCAACCTCATTTTTTTAAGCCCCTCCAATAAGTTGAACGGTAAGAAAACATACGGCCTTTCGTTCGTGATTTTAATCATTGTATTGCTGTTATCCATTGGCCTAAATGTGAGTTTTGGTTCGGTTTCCATTCCATTTCAGGAAACGTTGGCCCTTTTGTTCGGGAATACCTCCGAAAACACCAATTGGGGATACATTATTTTGGAATATCGGGTTCCAAAAGCCTTTACCGCAATGCTTGTAGGAGGTGCGCTCGCCCTAAGCGGACTATTAATGCAGACCCTTTTTAGAAATCCCTTGGCCGGACCGTTTGTATTGGGCATCAGTTCCGGGGCAAGTCTCGGTGCGGCACTCTGGATTATGGGGGCATCCTGGTTTTCCGGAGTAGTGACCTATGGGTGGGCGAACGATGTTTCCCTTGCTTTGGCTGCAAGTATCGGAAGTTTTTTGGTGCTGGCGGCCGTAATGCTGGTAGCGGCACGGGTAAAAGATACTATGGCCCTCCTCATTATCGGGTTGATGTTCGGTAGTATCACGGGTGCCGTTGTAGGTGTATTGTCCTATTTTACCAATGCCGAAAAATTACAACAATACATTTATTGGTCTTTCGGTAGTGTTGGCAACCTTTCGTGGAATCAATTGTTCTTGCTTGCCGGAATCGTTGTCTTGGGAGTCGTTTTGAGTGTGCTATCCATTAAAGCCTTAAATGCCTATTTGTTGGGTGAAAATTATGCGCGTAGTCTGGGTGTACATTTAAAAAAGTCCCGTTACATCATCATAATAGCAACAGGATTATTAGCAGGTTCGGTAACTGCCTTTGCCGGACCTATCGCCTTTGTCGGGCTTGCCGTTCCACATTTGACAAGGCAACTATTTCGCACGACCGACCATCGAATTTTAGTACCGGCAGTGTTGCTCTATGGGGCTATTTTGATGTTGCTTTGTGATACGGTGGCACAATTGCCCGGTTCGGCGAGAGTCCTACCTATAAATGCCATCACCAGTATTTTGGGCGCTCCGGTGGTGATTTGGTTGTTGATCCGTAAAAAACGTATGCTATTTTGATTCCTGAAAAAACACATAGCATTATTACTTTAACGGATGTATCCGTGGGATATAAAGACACGGTCGTCGTAAAGTCCATTGACTTTACCTTAAAAAAAGGAGAATTGATGGTTATCGTCGGTACCAACGGCATTGGCAAATCAACCTTATTGCGTACCCTAGGGAAGATGCAACCCAAACTATCGGGCACCATACACATCAACGGGGAGTCTTTGGAGGAACTTAAATCTAGGAACCTTGCTTCGGAAATCAGCATGGTATTGACAGAGGCCATCCCCTCGAAGACGCTGACGGTTTGGGAATTGATTGCTTTGGGCAGACAACCCTATACGAATTGGATCGGTACTTTGACCAAAACCGACACGGCAAAAATCAGCGAAGCGATTCAAATGCTCGAACTGGAGGCACTACAGAATAAAGCTTGTTATACATTGAGCGACGGGCAGCTACAACGCGCGATGATTGCACGTGCCTTGGCCCAGGATACCCCGATCGTGCTACTGGATGAGCCGACCACGCATCTCGACCTGTATCACAAAGTGCAGATTTTAAAATTGTTGCAGCAGATTGCCCATACAACCCAAAAAACCATACTTTTTACCAGTCATGAAATCGAAATGGCCATACAACTTTGCGATAAATTGTTGTTACTAGATGGTAAAACCAATCCTTTCGGAAGCCCTGAATCGTTGATCAAAGAGAATGCTTTTGACGCCTTGTTCCCCAGTGATACGCTCGTCTTTAATTCGGAAACCAGGTCATTTCAAATTAAGAAATAATGCCTTCCGAATCTAGAGCCGACTTCAATAAAATATTCAAGGGCAATCTTGTATCTTTACCTCGAACATTTTAGCACATAAATGAACGCGTACCTTATATATCTTATCATCGGACTAGTATGTCTTGCCATAGGCTATTTCTTGGGCAATTACATCCAAAATCTGAAAACGAAATCGAGTCAAAGTGCCTTGGAGGAACGCGAACTGCAGTTGCGCGGCAATCTATCCGTTCTGGAGACGAAATTGATGGATAGCGAAGATTATAAATCACAGCTGCAACGCGAAAAAGAAGCCTTGGGCAACCAAATCGTTCGTTACGAGGCCGATATGGAAAACCTTCAACTAAAAAATCGGGAGCAGAAAGAAGAGGTCGAAAAATTACAGGAAAAATTCACCAAGGAGTTCGAAAATCTTGCCAACAAGATTTTGGAGGAGAAAAGTTTAAAATTTACCGAACGTAACGAAAAAAACATCAAGGATATCCTCTCCCCTTTAAATGAAAAGATTCAATTGTTCGAAAAGAAGGTCGAAGAAAGTCAAAAAGAGAATATCAGCATACATTCCGCCCTGCGGGAACAATTATTGAACCTCCAAACGCAAAATCTTAAAATTACCCAGGAAGCCGAAAATTTGACCAAGGCTTTAAAAGGTGATAGTAAAATGCAGGGGAATTGGGGAGAACTGGTTTTGGAGCGTGTGCTCGAAAAATCAGGCTTGGAAAAAGACCGTGAATATACCGTACAACAAAGTTTTACCTTGGCCGACGGCAGCAGGGTACTGCCCGATGTAATCATACACCTACCCGACGGCAAAAAAATGGTGGTGGATTCAAAGGTATCCTTAACCGATTACGAACGATATATCAATGCCGAAGACGAGCTGAAAGATAAATTTCTAAAAGATCATATCAATTCCCTTCGCAGGCATGTGGACCAACTTTCCGCCAAAAAATACGAGGACCTTTATGAAATGGAAAGTCCAGATTTCGTACTGATGTTCGTGCCGATAGAGCCTGCATTTGCCATTGCGATCAATAATGATAATTCGCTGTATAACAAGGCATTCGAAAAAAATATTGTTATCGTGACACCCTCCACCCTCTTGGCGACCTTGCGCACTATCGACAGTATGTGGAACAACGAAAAGCAACAACGCAATGCCATTGAAATTGCAAGACAGGCCGGCGCGCTCTATGATAAGTTCGAAGGTTTCGTATCGGACTTGACCAAAGTCGGGAAAAAGATGGATGATGCCAAAGATGAATACAAAGGCGCTATGAACAAGCTCGTAGAAGGACGCGGAAATATCGTTACCAGTATCGAAAAATTGAAAAAAATGGGTGCGAAGGCCAAGAAATCGATTCCTGAACCTATTTTGAAACGTGCGCAGGACAGCGACCTGCTTGCGGATGAAAAAGGTGCTGCAGAAGAACCCCGTTTGAACTTGTAAAGGAAAAATTGACATAAGCAAACGACCGCGGGGCAAGCCTGACGGCAGTCAAGTTTAAATCTCGATTATCGAGTAAATTCTTAAATTCAGAGAAACCATGAAAAAGGTATTGGGAATAGGCGTTGTAGGGATTATCGGAATTATGTTGGCGTATTATGCGTTTGTCTATTTCGTGACCTACAGCGAAGGAACACGCTCCGGGGAATTGATCAAAATCAGTCACAAGGGTGTGATTGTCAAAACCTGGGAAGGTGAAATCAGTCAAGGTATTTCCGGCGCCCAGATTTTCACTTTTTCGGTATTGGACAAAGACCAGGAGGTCATCGATAAATTACAGGAATATCAGGGGCAATATGTCAAGCTTGACTATGTGGAACGTTATGCCACATTTTTCTGGCTTGGCGACACCAAGTACTTTATCACAAAGGTTACTAAGGAGAAGTCACCTCATTTTAGGAATTGATCAAAGGAGCTGGGAGTTACGAGGTTTGAAGTACGAAGTTGGAAGTTGGAAGTGCACGGTATGAAATAAAAAAAAATCTTGCACAATCAGTATACTATCCTGAATAAATTAAATTCTCAAACTATTTTGAATTCCTGAACTCATTCCCATTTTTTAGTCCTTTTGTAAGAGGTAGTCTTGATGCACAAAACTTGAATAAGATACCATGAAGCAATTTAAAACAGCAGCGGAATCACGACTTTCCATAACGGAGCTGATGGTTCCCTCCCACTCCAATTTTGGGGGTAAAGTGCATGGCGGTCATATTCTGAGCCTAATGGATCAAATTGCGTTTGCTTGCGCCTCAAAACATTCGCAACGCTATTGCGTTACCGCCTCGGTAAACCGTGTTGATTTCTTACATCCGGTAGAAGTGGGCGATTTATTGACCTTGAAAGCATCTATCAACTATACGGGCCGTACCTCTATGGTTGTAGGAGTTCGGGTTGAATCGCAACATGTTACGACCGGAAAAAAACGGCATTGCAACTCTTCATATTTTACCATGGTCGCCAAAGACGAGAATGGTAAAAATATAGCCGTACCCGGTTTGCTGATTCAAGACGAACAGGGCGTTCGGCGCTTTGCCAGAAGTAAATTTCGAAAAGAGGCCGCATTTCAGCGGGATACCCAATTCGACTCAAGTAGCTTTAATGCTGCCGATTACATTCGCCACCTGACCACAGAAAACGTTCAAGTACATCTTAAATAAGAGTTGCTGCCGCTTCGTCTAAAAACCAGACCAAATTATTGGATTCAGGCGCTACCAAGCTAGCGGGATACATTTTTGCTTTATCGTTTTTATTGTGGATTTCACCCACCTTTTCCGCTTTGCCCTCCCCTGTGACGAGAAAGACAACGTTTTTGGCGTTGTTGATGATTTGTCCGCTAATGGTGATACGTCGCTGCCCTGAGTCGGGGTGTGTTGCCACTTCGCAATATTGTTCTGAATCCCATAAATCGATTTCATGTGGAAAAATAGAAGCGGTATGCCCATCATCACCCATTCCCAAGATGACCAAATCAAATTGTGGTATTCCGTTTGATTTAGGGAGGTTTTCGTCCAATACATCGGCATAGCGGACGGCCTCCTCTTTTGGTATGTTTTCCCCTTTTATACGGTGGATGTTTTCCTTGGGGATATCGATTTTCGAAATTAAGTGTTCTACCGTCATTTTATAGTTGCTATCATCATCGGTAGGTGCAACACAGCGTTCATCGCCCCAATACAGGTGCACGCCATGCCAATCGATATCCGATTGAAAATTGGCAGCTAGTTCGTCGAATACTACCTTGGGCGTACTACCCCCCGAAAGCGCGATATGCGAAGTCTCTTCAGAAGCCAGTAGTATCGCCAAATAGCGTGAAAAGTTGGAAGCTACCTCTTGCTTTGTGTTATAAGTTTTAATTCTCATTTTTTCATTATTAAAAGCGAACCAAAATTAGCTGTTTGTTAGGGACACGTCTTTGCGAGGAGCTTTTTTGCGACGAAGCAATCCGTTGAAGTCAATTTAAAATTAAAAAATAGCACACTTCCCTATTTTATAGGCATCAAAGGTAGTTTGCTTCGTCGCATCAAACTTTTAGGTTCTCGAACTTATAGCAATGCTTCTCGCAAAGACGCATTTTCAATTCTAATAAACACCTCTAATTCCTCCATACATTTCTCACATCCAACATCTCATATCCCCTAGCATATCACACAAAATCCAGGGTCATCGGCCAAATTTGATCCAGGGTTACGCCACCTGCCGATGCCTTCGATAAGCTCGTCCGCATTCTCAGGTCCCCAGACACCAGCTGAATAACCATAAACCCGAACATCCTCATTGTCCTTCCAATAATCTAAAATAGGATCCACAAAGGCCCAAGCTGCCTCGACTTCATCAGCTCGCGCATATAATGTTGGATCGCCCTGCATGGCATCTAAAAGCAATCGCTCATAGGCTTCCATCACATGGGTTTCCGTTAGGCTAGAGTAATAGAAATCCAAATTGGCCCGTTCTACTTTAAATCCTTGTCCAGGAACTTTTACACCGAACTTGATCAAAACACCTTCATCCGGTTGAATACGGATAATCAACTTGTTGTCCTTCTGGTCCATGCCGGAATCTTTGAATATCTGATGGTGCGGCGATTTAAAGTGGATGACCACTTCGGTGACCTTGGTAGGCATCCGTTTGGCGGTGCGTACATAAAAGGGCACATCGGCCCACCGCCAATTATCGACAAAGAATTTAAGCGCAGCATAGGTCTCTGTGGTCGAATCGGCATCCACGCCCTCTTCTTCCCGATACCCATTTACTTTCTTTCCATCAATAACAGAACTGATATACTGCGCACGAATGGTATTTTCATGTAAGGTCTTCTCGTCGGTCATTATCCGCAGCGACTTTAACGCTTTCAGTTTCTCATTACGTATTTGTTCCGCATCGGCGCTTAATGGAGGCTCCATAACAATCAGGGCCACAATTTGTAGTAGGTGACTCTGGAACATATCACGTAAGGCACCGGACTTGTCGTAATACCCGCCGCGTTTTTCCACGCCCCCACTTTCCGCATTTGTAATCTCTACATAATGGATGTAATTCCTGTTCCACAACGGTTCGAAAATACTATTGGCGAAACGGGTTACCAGAAGGTTTTGTACGGTCTCCTTGCCCAGATAATGATCAATACGATAAATTTGCGATTCTTTAAAATAGCGTTGTAGGGTAGCGTTGAGTTCTTTGGCTGTTTTCAGGTCATAGCCGAAAGGCTTCTCTACAATCAATCGGCGCCAGCCTTTGTCCTCTTTATGAAGTCCTTGTTTATGTAGGTTATTCGAGATCATTTCGTGTGCAGAAGGCGGTACAGAGAGGTAAAAGATAAAGTTGCCCTCAGTATCGTGTTCGGAATCCAACTGTGTAATGCGCTTGTTCAACTTTGAATAATCGGTGTCCTCTGCACTGCTTAATTCATGGTAGAACATACGAGCGGTGAATTCTGCGATAAATTTTTTATCCTCATCCACCAACTTCTCCTTAAGGTGTTTGCTTTCGGTAATTACGTTTTTCCGAAACTCCTCGTCGGACCAAGATGAACGACTGGCGCCTAACACCACGAAATTTTCGGGCAAATGGCCTCCTTTGGCCAGATTTAGAATAGCTGGTATTAATTTTCGTGCGGTAAGATCTCCGGAAGCCCCGAAGATGACCAAGAGTTGGTTCTGTGTTTTCGTCATAGTGTTATTTTCTTTTTCAAATAGTCCTTATTAAAGGAAATCATTTGGCATCAACATCCAAATCACATTTATGAGACGGCGACTTTGTGGCCATTGGACTTTGCATTTTTAAATATAGCCAACCAAAAGGAGTTTACAAGCCGCATTTCAAGTAAAACCCGATATTTTCATTTATTTTTGAGTGAAACGGTTTTTGAAAACGAAATGTTACAATAATGTAGAATTTCTGGAAAGATTGTCGCTGTTGCAAACCAACGGGCAAGTGTACTGAATCCGGAAAAATGTTTAGGTATAAATAATGCTGACATAAAAAATTTAACATGAAGAATATGTATGATTTTGGATTGATAGGTCTTGGTGTAATGGGACGTAATTTTATTTTAAATGTGGCCGATAACGGATTTAGCGCCTACGGAAATGATCTTGACCCTGAAAAGGTAGCCGCATTGAAAAAAGAAGGCGGGGATGAAGATCGCGTAAATGCCACAACCGATGTCGCCACCTTCGTTCAGGCCCTATCACAACCTCGAAAAATAATGATGTTGGTGCCCGCCGGAAAAATCGTGGATTCGGTTATCGAGGGATTACTGCCTCATATTGACGAGGGTGATATCATCATAGACGGCGGAAATTCCTTTTTTACCGATACCGATCGCAGGGCCGAATACTTGGCAGAAAAAGGCATTCATTTCTTTGGTGCAGGTGTTTCTGGAGGTGCCAAGGGCGCACGGAAAGGCCCCAGTATCATGCCGGGCGGATCAAAAGAAGGTTATGCCGCGGTGCAGCCAATCTTCGAGGCGGTTTCCGCTAAGTACGAAGGAGAACCTTGTGTAGCCTATTTGGGACCTAAATCTGCGGGCAATTATGTAAAAATGGTGCACAATGGTATCGAATATGGCCTGATGCAGTTGACCTCTGAAATTTACGATTTGTTGAAAAAAGGTGGCGATTACAGTAATTTGGAATTGCATGAACTCTATACCAAGTGGAACGAGGGCAGGTTACAATCTTTTTTAGTCGAAATCACTTCCAAAATCTTCAGTAAAAAGGATGATTTAAAAATGGGGGAATTGGGCCTTTTGGACCAAATTTCCGATAAAGCCAAACAAAAAGGAACCGGAAAATGGACGAGCCAGAATGCAATGGATTTGGGTATACCCGTACCTTCCATCGATATAGCCGTGAGCATGCGGGAAATATCGGCTTTGAAAGAGGAGCGTACCCATGCCGATACGCTGTACGACCGCCCCGAAGTCGAGAAAATGGACAAATTGATTCTCGCAGAGCTGGCCGAAAAGGCACTGTACTTTTCGTTTATAGTGACCTATGCCCAAGGGCTACACCAACTCGCAGATGCCTCGAAGGAGTATGGCTATGAATTGGATATTGCCGTTATCGCCAAAATATGGCGCGCAGGTTGTATTATTAGAGCGGGATTGTTGGCAGATATTACCGAAGCATTCCAAGCCGATGACCATTTGCCGAATTTATTGGTATCCCCCTTGTTCACCGAAAAAGTGCAAAGTACGGTAGGTGCCGCGCGAAAGTTGGTTGCCTATGCCGCTACCAATGGCATTCCCTTACCTGGATTGAGCAATTCGCTCACCTATTTTGATGCCTATACCAGCACGCGTTTACCCTTGAACCTGATTCAGGCACAGCGTGATTATTTCGGTTCGCATACCTATGAGCGATTGGATCGAGAAGGGGTTTTTCATACGGAGTGGGAGGAGTAAATGAATCAACAATATTCTATATTCAGAACTTTTCCAATTCTCGAGCAAGCAAAGGAGCTTAAGGTTTTACTCGATGAGAATGGTATCGATGCTATACTCGGCGACAATGTGCCTCCCGTAGATGTCACCTTTTCTGGAAGTACAATCAATAATTTAATTGAAGTTCGAATAAAGCAGTCCGACTTCGAAAGAGCAGAGCAAATTCTTGAAAAAATGCGGAAAATATTCTTGATGAAGTAGATCAAGATTATTACTTGTTTGACTTTACGGATGAAGAGCTTTATGAAATTTTACTAAAATCAGATGAATAGAATTCTTATGACTACACACTTGCCAAAAAACTATTGGCGTAAAGAGGAAAGCCAATCGATAACGATATGTTGAATTCTTTGAAAAAAGAGCGTATCAAGCAACTAGCCAAACCGGAAGAAAATCAGAAAGCTTGGATTTTTTGTGGTTATGTTTTTGCCATCTTTGGAGGCTTTTTAGGTTTAATTATTGGTTATTTTCTTTGGACTGCCGAAAAAACTTTGCCAGATGGAAACAAAGTTTATTCATATTCCGAAAAAGATAGAAAGCACGGAAAAACCATATTTTTTATTTCAGTGATTATTTTTCCTACTGCACTGTTCTTGAGGGCATTCGGTCCATTTGCATAACTCAAAGCGATGCCGAAAACACAATACCATATCTACGTTATCGAACTCCATAAAAAAGTGTTTACGGAAAACCGTCGTTTCCGTGAGGCGAATCCACAATTTAACGGGGTGCTCGAATGTTTGTATGTCGGCATGACCACTAAAACCCCTAAAGAGCGTTTTCTACAACATAAAACGGGCTATGTCAACAAAAAAGGCCACAAACTCTCAGCCAATATCGTTCAGCGATACGGCTCCTATTTACGACCAAGCTTGTACAATCATATCGGTCCCATTACAACCCGTGCAGAGGCCCTGAAAATGGAAGAAACTTTGGCGTTGGAGCTTCGTCGTAAAAGGTATGCGGTGTGGTTTAATTGAAGTAGAAGCAGGACCGATGTGCTGAAAGGGAAAAGAGCCAAGACGGTTAGTCGGCCTCAAGCTGAGCGTATTTCGCTATACGCTTTAGGTATTTTGCGATTAGAAGGCGCAAAGCGATAAGCACATTGGGTAACGTCTATGGCTCATCTTGACGCTTGATTCCAATTGTCTTGTTTCGTTTTTTCGCTACCGTGTTCTCTTTGACTTAAAGGTATGCAGAATCCCGAAGTTCAAGGTGGTCCATGATGCACCATCCAATTTGATGCTGGTATGGGAAAGGTTGATTTCCGTGTAAGTGCCAAATAGAAAGCCGATGATGGGCCTAAGGTAAAAGCCGCCATCATTGCCATCGCTTACACCAAACGCCTGACCTACATCAACGCCAAGCGAGAAGGATTGCGAGGGCCATATTCGTGTCGTTAGGGCCAAGGGCACAAAATCGATTGCTTTGTTTCTGACAGCCAATAGGCCGTCTGATTCCACAAAGCTATCTGGAAAACCGTGCACAAGTCCGGTCATCACCCCCATATCGACTACCTGCCCCAACGCGAACATATATCCGGCATCGGCTCCGACCATAACACTTGAAATATTATTGAAATCGTTATAAGGAAGACCTGCCTGAATGCCCAATTTAAAACCTTCCTGCGCGTAGGCGCCCATTCCGGACAGGGTGATGAGTAGTATAAAAAGTACTTTTTTCATGGCTTTGGTTTGATTTGTACTCCAAACCTAAAACCTTCCTTGCTGGAATTTCAATTTTTGTTGTAAAAGTGGTTAAAATGGATGTGGAGGGTGAAGAAATTGATATGATGTCTTTTTGTCAAGTATGAATAACCTATAGTAAACCTATCCCTAGATGGTTAGAGCCTCAGCAAGGTCATGGGGAAAATACTTTTTTGACCCGCCAAACGTTAATTGACTACCACCCAAGCAATACGTCAAGATGAAAACCTACACTTTTGCACTTCTGCTTTTATTTTTATCTTCCTGCACCAAGGATAATTCCGAACCTATCGCAACCGAAGAGGAAAAGAATACTGATTTCATCTCTAATTTCGATGATTTCGATGGTAGTGGTCCGCTGGTCGGATACACTACCAATAACGAGTCCGCCTTACCACAAGTAACGCAATCCGATAATAGGTATCACGCCTTGCTTACGGATAATACCAATAACATTACTTTACATTTCAACGAGGTACAGGGAAGATTGGATGCCAAGCTATTGTCATTCCCTTTCGAATTTGTAGCACGAAATATAGGAATCGGTACGGTTTCGGATTCTCAGACAGCCCCTGCCTCAGATGAAAATCCTTATATTTTTTCAGGTGTACAGGTACATGTAGCGAATTTAAATTCTGTCAACTCATCACACGTCGTGGTTGGTCACAGGGGGCCTACGGGCTTCACAATTGAAGGAAAAAATACGTTAAACGGTGCTTCTTCTGTAAATGACACAGGTGAAAACACCGCTCCTAGCGGTAGAGCGGACATTAGGATAGTCGGAAATGAAGATCGTACTTTAACCGTATACTGGCAAACTCCCAACGTCAATTATCAAGAAAACCTTGATAATTGGACAATGTACAAAGGCACCGGCAAGCTACCCGGGACAGCCCCAGAGTACGGAAATTCAGTCTACGTAGGGCTTATTACCTATGCATTTGGCACTAAGGGCATTCCTTTTGTAGGCACCTGTGATGCTATCGAGATAAATAGCGTACCAGACTGATTGCCTTCCTACGACCACATTGCATTTACTTGCTCAGATACATTTTTCTACGCCCGTACAAATCGTAGAAATCATCGTCTTTTAGGCTATCGATAAACAATATGCTTTCGCCCGTACTTTTCATTTCAGGACCTAAATTCTTGTTTACGTTCGGGAATTTGTTGAAAGAGAACACCGGTTGTTTGATGGCAAAACCTTCCAATTCCGGTTTAAAATCGAAATCCCTTACTTTTTTCTCCCCCAACATCACCTTGGTCGCATAATTTACATACGGTTCTTTGTATGCTTTTGCAATAAAAGGTACGGTACGGGATGCCCTTGGGTTGGCCTCAATGATATAGACCGTATCGTCCTTAATGGCAAATTGTATATTGATCAAACCGACTGTATTCAAGGCTAAAGCGATTTTTTTGGTATGGTCCTTTATTTGTTGCATAACGAACTCGCCCAGATTAAAAGGAGGAAGCGTCGCATTGGAATCACCCGAATGAATTCCACAAGGCTCGATATGTTCCATGATACCGATGATATAAACTTCTTCCCCATCACAAATGGCATCGGCCTCTGCTTCGATTGCCCCATCCAAATAATGGTCTAACAGCAATTTGTTGTTCGGTATTTTACGAAGCAAGTCCACGACATGTGCTTCCAATTCCTCTTTGTTGATTACGATTTTCATCCCTTGCCCACCCAAAACATAAGAAGGCCTGATCAATAAGGGGAAATCAAGTTTATCGGCCAGTAGCAAGGCTTCGTCTGCCGTTTCGGCCACTCCGAATTCAGGGAAAGGAATATTGTTTTCCTTCAACATTTCAGAAAAGCTACCGCGATCTTCGGCCAAATCGAGCGATTCGAAACTGGTGCCGATGATTTTGATTCCGTATTTCGAAAGTTTTTCAGCCAATTTCAAAGCGGTTTGTCCGCCTAATTGTACGATAACGCCTTCTGGCTTCTCATGCCGAATGATATCATAAATATGTTCCCAAAAAACCGGTTCAAAATATAGCTTATCCGCCGTGTCAAAATCGGTGGAGACCGTTTCGGGGTTGCAGTTGATCATGATGGTCTCGTATCCACATTCCGCGGCAGCTAGCACCCCGTGAACACAACAATAATCGAATTCGATGCCCTGCCCTATTCTATTTGGACCGGAGCCCAGCACAACGATTTTCTTTTTATCGCTAACAATACTGTCATTGGCGACATAGCGTTCCCCATCGGGCGTCTCGATTTCGGCTTCGAAAGTAGAATAATAATACGGTGTCATAGCCTTGAACTCAGCTGCGCAGGTATCGACCAACTTGTACACACGGTTCACGTTCAATTCTTCCCGTTTGTTATAAACCTCGCTTTCGTAGCAATCGAGCATGTGTGCGATTTGTCGATCGGCGAATCCCTTTTGTTTGGCTTCCAACAACAAATCCTTCGATAAACTGGCAATAGTATATTTAGAGATTTCCTTTTCTAGGTGATGCAGTTCTTCGTATTGTTTTAAAAACCACATGTCTATTTTCGTAATCTCATGGATACGACTCAGCGGAATCCCCATTTGAATCGCATCGTAGATAACAAAAACCCTATCCCAGCTCGGAACGGTCAGTTTTTGAATAATCTGCTCATAGTCTTTGTAGCCCTTTCCATCGGCTCCCAGGCCGTTTCTTTTGATTTCGAGTGATTGTGTGGCCTTGTGTAATGCTTCTTGAAAAGATCGCCCAATACCCATCACCTCGCCAACCGATTTCATTTGAAGTCCCAAGGTTCTATCGGATCCTTCGAACTTATCGAAATTCCAACGAGGAATCTTTACGATTACATAATCCAAAGTCGGTTCGAACAGGGCCGAGGTAGATTTTGTAATTTGATTGTCCAACTCATCCAAAGTGTACCCTATTGCCAGTTTTGTGGCGATTTTCGCAATGGGATATCCAGTGGCTTTTGACGCCAACGCCGAGGAACGTGAAACCCTAGGGTTGATTTCAATCGCGATGATATCTTCCTTTTCGTCAGGACTCACCGCAAACTGTACGTTACATCCCCCTTCAAAATCACCGATACTACGCATCATGTGGATGGCCATATCCCGCATTTTCTGGTAGGTCTTATCTGAGAGTGTCATCGCAGGGGCAACCGTAATGGAATCCCCGGTATGTATGCCCATGGGATCCATATTTTCAATAGCACATATGATGACCACGTTATCGTTTCGGTCGCGCAGTAATTCCAATTCAAATTCCTTCCAACCCATCATGGCCTTATCGATCATGACCTCGTGGATAGGAGAGATTTCCAAGCCACGGCTTAAAAGTTCATCGAAATCTTTGGGGTCATAGACTATAGAAGCTCCCGCCCCACCCAGGGTATAAGAAGCCCTGATGACCAAGGGAAAGCCAAATTCCTGAGCGATTTCTTTACCTTTTAGAAAAGAGGTAGCCGTTGCCTGTGGAGCCATGCCGACCCCGATTTCCAACATCAGTTCACGAAATTTCTCCCGATCTTCGGTGATGTTGATGGCATTGATATCCACTCCGATCATATCCACATCAAAATCATCCCAAATACCCTTTTCATCCGCCTCGATACAAAGGTTTAAAGCAGTCTGTCCTCCCATCGTAGGCAGTACGGCATCGATATTCGGATGTTTCTTCAAAATTTCGATTATCGATTTGGTCGTAAGCGGCTTCAGGTAAACATAATCCGCCATAGAGGGGTCCGTCATTATCGTTGCGGGATTACTGTTGATTAAAATGGTCTCGATACCATCTTCACGCAGCGAACGCAAGGATTGCGAACCTGCATAATCGAATTCGCAGGCTTGACCGATTACAATCGGACCTGAACCAATAATCAAAACGGACTTTAAATCTTCTCTTTTCGGCATGTTCTTTTATGTACTTTAAGTGTTGATATATTAAGAGTTTCTGGTGTTTAGGCATAAAAAAAAAGGTGCTACTTTCGGAAAAGTAACACCTCAATATTTTTAAAATATAGAATCATTTATTTTTTGTGTCGTGGTTCGGAAGATACACTAAGTTTCTTTCTACCCTTGGCCCTTCTTCTGGCAAGAACTTTTCTTCCATTTACGGATGCCATGCGCTCTCTAAAACCATGTTTATTCCTTCTCTTTCGCTTTGACGGCTGATATGTTCTCTTTTGTCCGGGCATTTTTTAAACCTTTTCGTTGTTTTTTGATGTTCTAAGGAATACTCCGTAAAACTGGGCGCAAATATACGAAGAGTTTTCGCTTTGCCAAACACTATATAAAAAATAATTTATGACCATCCGCCGCAGACCAACTGATGCGTTTTTACTACTTTTGCCCCTTCAGAACAAAACCTTATGAAAACTCTTTTTAACATACTTTTTTCAGTTGTCTTAGGAGCTTTTTGCAGCGCGCAAACGGCCTTAGGCTATATCTTGAAAAAAGATGATGTCTTCGTCGTGAAACAGGATGCAAAGCAAGTAATCGTGCAAACGATTGACGGGGCGGCCCACGAAATAACGAATAACCTGAACGGCATACTCGAATTCCGGGTTACGGATACCAACGAAACAAACTATCACATCGCAATGCGTTTTAAGGACTTGAACCTGAAAATGACCTCGAGTATTCAGGGTGAACTGATGAATGTTCGAGCGAAGGAAGTCATCGAAGACGACTTGCAATCAAAGATTTTCAACAGTCTTTTAGATGTGCCCGTAGCACTTACCCTTGCTAAAAATGGTGATATCGTTACCATTTCAGGAGGAGACAGTCTTATTACTAAAATGGTGCAAGCTTCAGGCATTGCAGATGATTTTCAAATGAACATGATGAAAAAGGGCCTAGAAAAAGAATTTGGTTCACAGGCCTTGTCGGACAGTTACGAACAAATGACGTATATCTATCCCCAAAACGAGGTTGCGATCGGGGATTCATGGGAAAATGAATACACCGGAAAGTTAAATGCCAAAAATAAATGGACTCTTGAAGCCATCAGCGAAGAGAATACAACCATTAGCGGAACAGCGAAGGTCGTGATGCATGTAGTGGATGAGGCCAACAATATGAAGCTTAACGGAACACAGCGCACCAGGATAACCGCTGACCGTACCTCGGGTTTCCTGCAACTAATGACGGTAGAGGGTGAAGCCAGAGGAACAGCTACCATGGCACAACTGGGCGATACGGAAATCCCCACTTCCATTTCATCGACTATAACGTACAAATTAATCAATCAATATCATGTTCAATAAAACGTTCAAACTTATTATCGCCGTTTTGATCATCGGTTTTGCCGGATATCAATTTTATGAAGGGAATATCGGCAACGGTATTTTTCTCATCCTACTCTCGTTAATTTTCATATTTCTATATTTTAGGAACGAAATGATTTTGTTGGCCTTTCTAAGAATGCGGAAGCAGGATTTGGTGGGGACACAAAAATGGCTCGATAAAATCAACAATCCGGAAGCGGCGTTGACGACCAAACAACAGGGGTATTACAACTACTTGCATGGAATCATTCATTCTCAAAAGAACCTCACACAGGCCGAAAAATATTTCAAAAAAGCCTTAAAACTTGGACTTACGATGGATTATGACGTTGCTATGGCCAAATTGAGCCTTGCGGGCATCGCCATGCAAAAACGTCGCAAACGCGAGGCTACTACCCTATTACAAGAGGCTAAAAAACTGGACAAAAACCAGATGCTTACGGAACAAATAAAAATGATGCAGCAGCAGATGAAAAAGATTTAGTGGACGATCTTGAGTATGCCGTGGCAGTGTTCGGTTGGCGGTTATGGTCAGGGGTTTGATCGACAGCCAAGATTTAAACCAAACCTAACGCAAACTTGCCCGATTAGCCTTCCGGCGGGCTTGGTAACACCTTCATAAAGCCATATGCCAGCTCTGCTTAATCTCCTGCGGCGCACAGATGGAGGAAAGCGGGAACTGGGTTATTTACGTAAGATTATAAACTGGCGTTAAAATAAAAAGATAGCCCTTCAAAAAATTTGAAGGGCTATCTTTTTACAGGGTAATGACCGTTAAGCTAACTGAACAATGCCACTGCTAACTGAAATCTTTTCTTATCTGTAGAATCCCTTTTCAGGAATTTCCAATACGTAGGTCTTTCCGCTCTGATTATTTAGGTGCGGCTCGCGTAACCAAGCGTTATGTCTTTTTAGAATCTTGTAATTGATGCCGTGCTCTATGGCAAAATCGGCGAAATTGGTGACCGGGGTATCAACTTCCACCTTAAAGGTTGGTACGGCCTTGTACATATCCTCCTTTTCGATATCAAAACCATATTTTGCGGGATCGCTCAAAATCTCTTTGATGGCCATAATGCGAAAAACATAACGTCCGGTTTCCTGTCCTAGTAACAAATCGTAGTAATTGTCTACTTTTTGAATTCTCAAATATTTATTGATAGCTCCAGGGCCGGCATTATAGGAAGAGGCGGCAAGGGTCCAATTTCCGTATTTTCTTTTCCATTTGTTTAAATAATCGCAGGCCACCTGTGTTGCCTTTTCGATATGATACCGTTCATCTACGTTGGAATTCACTTCAAGTCCGTATTGCTTTCCAGTTCCCTTCATTATCTGCCAGAAACCTGTTGCCCCGGCATGTGACACTACGTTCTGCAGTCCACTTTCGGCCACCGCCAAATATTTAAAATCGTCGGGGATTCCGTTTTTCGCCAAAATCGGTTCAATGATAGGGAAATACTGGTTCGCCCGTTTGATCAATAACAAGGCGTTCGATTGCCAGTAGGTATTTACCAAAAACTCGCGATCGATCCGTTCCATGATTTCAGGATCGTTCTGAGGTACTTTTTCTCCAGCAAAATTCAAGTCGGCAGGAATTTCTATCGGAGTGATGCGATAGCCCTCTGCTACATTTTTTACAGGCGTTTGGTCTTCAAGCCTGGGAAGTTCTTTAACCCACTGCGGATCGGATTGTACAGCGAAGATAAGGGTGCTGATGACACAAAAGACACCGATCAACATTAAGATACTTTTCAAAAATTTCATTAGAGGCATTTTTTTTGGGGTTATGGTAAAGGTAGTTCTAGAACTCCTTTATTGCAAAATAATTGTGGGCAGGTGCTCATTAAACCATTTGGCCCTGTGAATAATCATGGTATGCGTACCATTTTTAACGGGAATACAGTCTTTAATATTGCCTATCGGGAACACCGCATCTTTCTCCCCGTGAATGTGCACCAGACAATCCGGACAATACCTACACTTCCAATTTACGATATTATCCAAAGACCAATCAATGTAATACTTATCCCGAATAGAAAGGTATTCTTCGTAAAGTTCCAGACGTTTGGTAACCGTTTCCCCGAAAGCGTATTTGGCCAATAATTCAACATTGTTTACCAACCCCGTGGGGAGCAACTTGTGTATTTTGGTATACCTTGCAAAGAGCATGCGCTTGGGTAGCTCCGACTCATGTTTGACGCTGGACACCACAATCACTTTTCTGGTCTTAATATGGCGTGCCATTTCCTGCACCAACATTCCACCGAACGAGACACCCAATAAGACGGGATTATCATGTTTTACATGTGTTGTCATTTCCAAAGCATATTCCGATAAGGTGATTCCCTTTTTGGGTACAGACCATTGTAGCAGGTGTTGTTCAAATTTCGCTTTTGGAAGATCAATATTTTTAAAAATTGATGGATTTGCGGCCATTCCCGGCATAAAATACACATGAATTTTCTCATCCCCCATAGATTCACAAGTTGTAAATAAACTAGGAATTTAGTATTTTTTTTAGTACTTTTGTCCTTCTTAGGCGATATTATTCTCAATATTTTAAGGCCTAGGTTTCCATTTTAAATTACGATTCGGGAACATCGTAATTTTTTTGTCTAAGACCAATTTTAAAATCAACTCTATATGAATGAAGTAGAAATCAATGACAACAGTTTCTTACGCCAATTTGAAACTAAAGTTGAAGGGCATTTGGCAAAAATTGAGTACTCCTCTCAAGAGCGTAAAGTGTTTTTAACCAAGTTGGTGATTCCAGAGAGCATCACACAAGAAAGTTTCAAGGAAGATTTCATCAAGTCCGTACTCCACCACATTCAGGATAAGAACCTTCGAGTGGTTCCTACAAGTCCCCAAATCGCTGGATTTCTAAGAAAAAATAGACAGTACAAAGAAATGTTACCCGTTGGTATTCGCATTTAAGGTCTATATTTCATAAAATTTAAAACCTCTTTTCAGTTCGAAAAGAGGTTTTTTTATGGATTTTCATGTAGAAAGTTTAACTACCGAGCTTTTATCCATTGGAAATACATAGACAGGGGGATTTTAAAATCAATAAAATCGCAATTAAATTTTTGTTTAAAGACCATTGCTAAGTGATTTGGTCGGTACATATAACAAAGAACGAAATCACCCAGTAACTTAATAAGCCATATCTATAGGAACGAATCCCGATAACTACAGGAAGCATACACTTCCAAAATTAAATCTAAGATTGAAATATAAGCGATAAGGAAAATACCGAAACGAAAAAATAATCTCGGCCGCCGATGAATAAGTGGTTTCGTAACAATTAGGTAGTAATCGATAAAAACAAATAACCAAACCTATACCGGGAATATCACGCTATACGTCTATCGTTTGCGAAACGAACTCGAAACGTACGTGGCCATCTTCGTCTATTTCCGATAGTTCTACCTGATGTAGTGTATTTACCAATTCAGGATTCCAAGGCGCTTTAACTTTGATATAATTTTCAGTAAATCCGGTAATGTAACCCTCTTTGTTTTCGCCCTCAAACAGCACAGTGCGCATCGTACCAAGCTGACTTTCGTAAAAAGCCCTTCTCTTCTTTACGGATAAACCTCTTAGCATCTTGCTGCGTTTACTACGAACATTTTTCGGCACAGCACCACTCATTTCCGCAGCCGTGGTATTGTCCCTTTCGGAGTAGGTGAAAACATGCAAGTAAGAAATATCCAATTCATTGAGGAAATGGTAGGTCTCCAAAAAATGCTCATTCGTTTCGCCCGGAAAACCAACGATTACATCCACCCCGATACAGGCATGTGGCATCACCTTCTTTATTCGCTGTACGCGATTTACATAGAGCTCGCTCAGGTAACGACGACGCATTAATTTGAGAATTTCATCACTCCCGCTTTGTAAGGGAATATGAAAGTGGGGTACGAAAGCATTGCTCTGCGCTACGAAATCAATCGTTTCATTTTTAAGAAGGTTCGGCTCTATGGATGATATACGCAAGCGATGAATACCGTCTACGGTATCGAGCGCCTTTACCAAATCAAGAAAGGTGTGTGCGTGTTTTTTGTTACCGAATTCCCCTTTACCATAGTCTCCTATATTTACACCGGTCAGCACGATTTCCTTGATTCCTTTGGCGGAAATGGCCTCTGCCTTATCGAGCACACCCTGCAAGGTATCGCTGCGTGAGATGCCACGAGCCAAGGGAATGGTACAATAGGTACATTTGTAATCACAGCCATCCTGTACCTTTAAGAAAGCCCTGGTTCGGTCGCCTATGGCATAACTGCCTACGTAGAAATCCGCTTCCTGTATTTCACAGGAATGCACCTCCCCATGGTCGTTTTTCGAGAGGTCGTTAATATAATCTGTTATCTTGAACTTTTCACTGGCGCCGAGTACCAAATCAACACCATCTACCTCGGCGAGCTGTTCCGGTTTCAGTTGCGCATAGCAACCGATAGCTGCCACAAAAGCATCAGGATTCACTTTTTGTGCCTTTTTTACAATCGTCTTAAAACGCTTATCGGCATTTTCGGTCACCGAACAGGTGTTGATGACGTACATATCGGCAACTTCGGAAAAATCGACGCGCTCAAAACCTTCTTCCTGAAACCCTCTTGCAATGGTAGAGGTTTCCGAAAAATTTAGCTTACAGCCCAAGGTATAAAAGGCGACTTTCTTCTTCATTTGGCGAAATTGTCCAATTTTTTTAAGGATGCAAAGATAAGCACAAGTTTTTAATGGCTACCGGGGTTCCCATTCAAATAGAGCTATCAAGTTCGGGTTTCTTCAGGTATTAGGAGTAAAGGTTAATACATTCTGCCTTCTGTACCTATGCATTCAAACCCGTAAACCCCTAAACTTATAAACTCTTAGATCAAAACTCAATAACTCCGCCATTTTTTCGTCAGTTCAAAAACATGTTCCAAAATCCGGGCATCCACCTCGTCGAACTCCACGCCCCTACGTGCCATCATCACCTTGGCCACCTCAAACGCTTTTTGAGGTTGATAACTGCTAAAGCCCGAGGCACCGCCCCAACTAAAACTGGGTACGAAATTTCTCGGGAAACCGGGTACGTAAATATTACAATTGACGCCGATAACCGTTCCGGTATTGAACATCGTATTGATGGCGGTCTTACTGTGATCGCCCATCATTAGTCCACAAAATTGAAGACCCGTTTGCTCGAACTTTTCGGTGGCATAATTCCAAATACGGACTTTTGCATAGTTGTTCTTCAGATTCGAGTTGTTGGAATCGGCCCCAATATTGCACCATTCCCCTAATACGGCATTGCCCAAATAGCCTTCGTGACCCTTGCTCGAGTACCCGAAAATAACCGAATTGCTGATTTCCCCGCAGACTTTCCCATGCGGGCCGATGGTGGTAGCCCCATATATTTTGGCACCCATTTTTACGACGGCATTCTCACATAGGGCAAACGCTCCCCGAATAAGGCTACCTTCCCAAACTTGAGCATTTTTACCGATATAAATCGGTCCGTCCGTAGCATTCAGAATACTATATTCGACCTGTGCCCCTTCTTCCAAAAAAATACGTTCGGAATTGATGAGTCGGTTCGTTTTCGAGATAGCGGCACTTGTTCTCCCTTCGGTCAGCAATTCAAAGTCGGCCTCTAAAGCCTCTTGGTTCTTCGAAAAGATATCCCATGTGTTTACCACGCGGAGAACATCACCCTCAAATTCAATGGCCTCATATCCCGAAAAATCGACTTCCTCTTGGGTATCCGAGGTATAAAATGCAATGACTTCCTCCTCTTGAAAAATCGCCTGGTTTTCTTTCAGGCCTTGAATGAGTTCCACTAAATCCGAATTCGGCAGGTATGAAGAGTTGATTAGGACGTTCTCTTCCAATTCGACCATTGGGTACTTTTCCGAAAGGTACTCCTCGGTTATCGTAGTGGTTGTATTGCCCAAATAGTTCTCCCATTTCTCACGTATGGTCAGGATGCCCACGCGAATATCCGCCACTGGTCTGGTGAAGGTAAAGGGAAGCAAATTGTTGCGAACAGTACCGTCGAAAAGAATATAGTTCATGCGTTTATTGAATTTGTAGCTAAAATAAACAATCTGTCGTCAGTTCTATTTATTGTTGAACATATAGATTCGATCGAAAAACGACTAAAAAAGAAAGGCCCCCGATTTTCGGGAGCCCTACTACTTATATGTAGCCGCATTGCGCAGCACAAAAATCTATTCCTCTTCCTTCGCAGCTTTGGCTTCGGCTTTAGGAGCTTCTTCCTTGGCAGCCTTGGCTTCAGCTTTTGGAGCTTCTTCCTTTACGGGAGCAGCGGCGACGGGTTTTTTCTTGAATTTATCGTACTTGCTCTTAAACTTGTCAATACGCCCTGCAGTATCCAAAAATTTAGCTTTACCAGTGTAAAAAGGATGCGAAGTTCTGGAAATTTCCAGTTTTACCAAAGGGTAATCTACACCATCAACGGTCAATGTTTCCTTGGTTTCGGCAGTAGATTTGGTCAAAAACACCTCTTCGTTGGACATGTCTTTAAAAGCAACCAATCTGTAATTCTCTGGGTGTATATCTTTTTTCATTGTTTGTAATCTTAAGGCGCACCCATTCCGACAGGCACTCATTTTCAGGCTGCAAATTTAATGATTTCTACTAAACTCGCAATTTTAAAACATAAAAAAGAACTATAAAAATCACTAACTTTAATTTGTAACAAATTTCCCTCCCTTACAACTAACATAAAACAACCACTAAAATCAAAGAAAATGGAAGAAAATCAACCGAAAATCGGAAAATTCGCATGGACTTTTGGTCTCCTTTTAGGCGCAGCCAGTATTATATTTTCATTTATGCTCTACACTGCCAAAATGCATTACGAGCAAAATTGGTCCGTTCGCATCATCGGTATCGTACTGACCATAGTAGCTATTGTCATTGCGACCATGCAATACAAAAAGGCAAATTCCGGATTCCTATCACTGTCGGAAGCACTGAAACTAGGAACGGGCATAGGTTTGGTGAGCGGTATATTGGCATTGGCCTTTTACTGGTTACTGACCAATGTCATCGAGCCTGACTTTATGGACAAGGCGATGGAAATAGCCAAAGTAAAGGCATTCGAAGAGAACCCGAAAATCACGGAAGAGCAATGGGCCCAAGGTGTCGAAATTCAGAAAAATTTCGCTTGGTTGGCGTATCCAATCGGTATCATCGTTAATGTCATTTTGGGGTTAGTAATAGGATTGGTAACAGGCCTGATCATGAAAAAACAAAAAGACGCTTATTAACTTCAAAATTGTATTTTTGAAAATACAATCAGAAGGGTATAATGAATTTATCTGTAGTAATTCCTCTACTTAACGAAGCAGAATCACTAAAAGAACTTCATGATTGGATTGCAAAGGTTATGCAATCCAATCATTTTTTATATGAAATTCTATTTATTGATGATGGTAGTACCGATGATTCGTGGGATATTATTACGAAACTCGCCCATGAAAATCCGTCTGTAAAAGGAATACGATTTCAACGTAATTTCGGTAAATCGCAAGCCTTGCATGCCGGTTTTAAAGCAGCCAAGGGCGATGTGGTCATCACCATGGATGCCGACCTACAGGACAATCCGGAAGAAATTCCCGAATTGTACAACACAATCCAAGAAGGGGGATTCGATTTGGTTTCCGGATGGAAGAAAAAGCGATATGATTCCGTACTCTTTAAGAATATGCCTTCAAAATTGTTCAATTGGGCAGCAAGAAGGACTTCGGGTGTTCGCCTGAACGACTTCAATTGCGGATTGAAGGCATATCGGAACGAGGTGATCAAAACCATAGAGGTGTCCGGCGAAATGCACCGATATATTCCCGTTCTTGCCAAAAGTGCCGGGTTTACGAAAATCGGTGAGCAAATCGTTCAGCACCAGGCCCGCAAGTACGGAAAAACAAAATTCGGAATGGAACGATTTATCAATGGCTTTTTAGATCTTATCACCATTTGGTTCGTCTCCAAATTCGGCCGGCAGCCCATGCACCTTTTCGGCGCCTTGGGCGTACTGATGTTTACGATCGGTTTTGGTTTTGCCATATATTTGGGCATTGACAAGCTCTTCATCAATAAGGCTGGACGGCTGATTACCGATAGACCCCAATTTTTTATCTCGTTGACGGCGATGATTATCGGTACACAGCTATTCCTAGCTGGGTTTTTGGGGGAATTATTGACACGCTCTAAAAAGAACGAAACTAGATATACCGTTTCCGAAGAAATTAAGAGCCCTAAGCAGGAAAAACAATACACGGAATAATTTTGATATCAATTTATTATGGATACATTTTTAGAAAATGCAAAGACGTGGCTGTCCGACTTTTTTGAGCCGGGCGTCAAAAAAGAGGTACAAGACCTAATCGACAACGACACCAACGAGCTGAAAGACCGCTTTTACAAGCACATGGAATTCGGAACAGGAGGCATGCGCGGGATGATGGGCGTCGGTACCAATCGAATCAATAAGTACACCTTGGGAAAAAGTACCCAGGGTCTGAGCAATTACCTCAAGCAGTCCTACGCCGGTGAGTCCGTTCAAGTCGTCATCGCGTACGATTGCCGCCACAATAGCGATACTTTAGCACGCACGGTAGCAGAGGTGTTTTCGGCAAATGGCATTAAAGTCTTTCTTTTTTCGGAATTACGGACTACCCCCGAACTCTCCTTTGCGGTACGGCATTTAAACTGTCACGCAGGAATCGTACTTACGGCTTCACACAATCCGCCCGAATACAATGGTTATAAGGTATATTGGACCGATGGCGGGCAAATCGTACCCCCACAGGACGGAGCGATAATCGCTGAAATAAATTCTCTTTCCTTTGAGGACATCAACTTCAAAGCAAACGATAGTTTGATCGAAATGATAGATAAGGAGGTTGATGAAGCCTTTATTAATGAATCGGTCGCCAACGGAAACTTCAACGCCCAAGGCAAAGATGATTTTAAAATCGTATTTACCTCGTTGCACGGCACTTCGATTACGGCCATACCCGAGGTATTAAAGCGGGCAGGCTACAAAAACGTGACCGTTATCGCAGAGCAGGCCAAGCCCGATGGTGCTTTTCCGACGGTAAAATCACCTAATCCCGAAGAACCGGAAGCCTTGTCGATGGCGATACAAAAGGCCGAGGAAATAGGTGCCGATATGGTGGTAGGTACCGATCCCGACAGCGACCGTTTGGGCATTGCCGTACGCAACTTGGAAGGTAAGATGGAAATTGTAAACGGCAATCAGGCCATGGTACTAATGACCCGTTTTCTGTTGGAAAAACAAAAGGAAAAAGGGTTTGCGGGCAACGAATTCATTGCAACGACAATCGTTTCTACGCCCATGATGGAAGAGATGGCGAAAGCCTATGGGGTTGAATTCAAAACTGCCTTGACCGGATTCAAATGGATCGGGAAAATGATCAAGGATTTTCCCCAATCGAAGTTTGTTGGTGGCGGAGAGGAAAGTTTCGGCTATATGGTCGGGGATTTTGTGAGGGATAAAGATGCCGTTACCTCTACCCTATTGGCCTGTGAAATCGCTAGTCAGGCAAAAGCGAATGGAAGCTCGTTCTATAAAAATCTGATCGACTGTTATGTAGACTTTGGTTTTTATAAAGAGCATCTAGTTTCGCTTACCAGGAAAGGAATCAGCGGGGCAGAAGAAATCAAACAGATGCTGATTGATTTTAAGGAAAATCCAGTCGAATCGGTGGCGGGTTCCAAGGTACGATGGATAGAGGACTACAATACAGCAACGGCTACCAACGTCATTACCGGAGAGGAAAAACACATCAATCTACCCAAGTCGAACGTGTTGATCTATGAGACCGAAGATGGCACTCGGGTTGCCGCACGACCAAGTGGTACGGAGCCCAAAGTAAAATTTTATATCAGTACGAATGCGAAATTAGCCCATGCCGATGATTTTAAAAAGGTAAGTGCCGAGTTGGATGCAAAAATAAAAACGATATTGGCCGAACTCGATTTGGGGTAAGCCGTCTTCATGGACTATTTCAAAAAAATTCTTCGCTTTGCAAAACCATATCGCAGGTACGGGTATCTGAACATTTTTTTCAATATCCTTTATGCCCTTTTCAGTGCGCTCTCTTTTGCCGCGTTGATTCCCATGTTGAATGTCCTTTTCGACAAGGCCGAGCCGGTGACCAAATTACCGGTTTACACCGGTATCGGGGACATAAAGGATTACTTTTTGGACTATATGGGCTATCACGTAACCCAGTATTCCGGAGGGGATAAAATGAAAGGCCTTGTACTGGTCATAGGACTGATTTTGGTGCTTTTTCTCCTTAAAAACCTGTTCAACTATTTGGCGATGTACTTTATTACCTTCCTGAGAAACGGGGTGTTGAAAGACATCAGAAATGCGATGTACGCCAAAATCACCGAATTGCCCATCTCCTATTATTCCGAAAAGAAGAAAGGAGACGTGATTGCCCGCATTACCTCCGATGTTTTGGAAATTCAGCATTCGTTTCTTTCTATTCTAGAACTGATTGTACGAGATCCGTTGACCATTCTCTTTACGATATTGATTATGTTCGGACTTAGTGTGAAATTGACACTTTTCGTATTTATTTTTATCCCCATTGCGGGTGGTATTATTTCTTGGATAGGGAAATCCCTCAAAAAAAAGTCTGACGATGTACAGCGTGAACAAGGTCAATTCCTGTCAATTGTCGAGGAAACACTAGGTGGACTAAGGGTAATCAAGGCCTTCAATTCGGAATCCAGGTTTTATAAGACCTTCTCCACTTCAACAAAACGTTTTTTCGATTTTTCGAATACACTGTTGAACCGTCAAAACCTCGCGTCCCCTACCGGGGAATTTTTAGGCATACTGGTCATCGGAGTGCTACTTTGGTTTGGCGGGAAAATGGTACTTGTAGAGGAAACCCTAGATGCCTCTTCGTTTATAGCCTACATGGGCCTGGCTTATAACATACTTACACCGGCCAAATCGATAAGTAAGGCATCCTACGGTGTTAAAAAGGGTAATGCCGCGGCAGAGCGGGTACTTGAAATCCTGGAGACCGAAAATCCGATTTCGGAAATCGCGAATGCTATCGACAAAACGGATTTCAACTCCGGATTGGTACTCAAAAACATTTCGTTCAAATATGCGGATGATTACGTTCTGAAAAACTTTAATCTTACCGTTCCCAAAGGGCACTCTGTGGCATTGGTCGGGCAATCGGGAAGCGGAAAAAGTACCATTGCCAATTTGGTTACCCGATTCTATGATGTGAATGATGGTGTAATCGAAATCGATGGCATCAGTATAAAGGACTTGACCAAAAAATCGCTCCGAAATCTGATGGGATTGGTTACGCAAGATTCTATCCTTTTCAACGATACCGTTCGAAAGAATATAGGTCTGGGAAAAGAAAATGCTACTGAGGAAGATATTATAGAGGCGGCGAAAATAGCTAATGCACACGACTTTATTTCAGAATTGCCCTTGGGTTACAATACCAATATCGGAGACAGTGGTAACAAATTAAGCGGGGGTCAAAAGCAACGCTTGGCTATTGCCAGGGCCGTTTTAAAGAATCCGCCTATCATGATCTTGGATGAAGCCACCTCGGCATTGGATACTGAAAGCGAACGCTTGGTACAGGACGCCTTGGAAAAAATGATGCGCAACCGTACTTCCATCGTTATTGCGCATAGACTCTCTACCATACAGACCGCAAATACCATCGTGGTACTCCAAAAAGGGGAGATTGTAGAACAAGGCTCGCACGAGGAATTGATGGCCAAAAACGGTTCGTACAGAAAACTTGTTGAAATGCAATCGTTGGGGTAAGCCTCCTAACCTCCAAAGGGGGAATCTTATGCTTGCGCAAATATTCGAATACCACCTTCGTGATCTGGGGCTTAAACCTTTTCTTAACTTTAGCATCCAATACCTAGTTTAAAAGAACAACTATTGATAGTTGAAGCCGATTTAGTAAAACAATTAAAAGATTCGAAAACCCGATCGAAAGCTTTTGAGGTGTTGGTAAACACCTATAAACAAAAGTTGTATTGGCAAATCCGTAGGATTGTATTGAATCATGACGATGCAGATGATGTGTTACAGAACACCTTCATCAAAGTCTTTCGAAATATCGATGGATTCAATAGCCAAAGCAAGTTGCATACCTGGATGTATCGCATCGCAACCAACGAGGCTTTGACTTTTTTGAGGGTAAAGTCAAAAAAAACGGGCTGGAGCGATGGGGTGATGCAGGACAAGATGATTGAAAATCTTCGAGCCGATGTTTATTTTGATGGAGATGAAATTCAACTACAATTGCAAAAAGCGATTGCGACCCTCCCTGAAAAACAGAAATTGGTTTTTCAAATGAAATATTTCGAAGAACTGAAATACACCGAAATTTCGGAAATACTGGAAACGTCGGTGGGTGGACTAAAAGCATCCTATCATCTGGCCGTAAAAAAATTAGAGGCCTATTTGAAAGATTGATGTGACAACATATATAACATACACCAATTAAACCATTTAAGTGATTGAGCGTCAAAATATAGAATGAAAGAATCGAATAAAAATAATCCGTTTACAACACCCGAAGGTTACTTTGAGAACTTTACGGACAGGCTTATGGATCAACTAAGCCAAGAGTCGCCCGAATTACCTAAAGAAGAAGGTTTTATCGTGCCCGAGGATTATTTTGATGGGGTGTACAAAAATGTTCAGCACCAATTAGCAACGAAAGAAACCAAGGTGGTTCAACTTCATCCCTATCGTAAATTTTATTTTGCGGCGGCGTCAATTGCGGCAGTTGCTGTACTTGTTTTTGCTCTCAATTGGAACGCTTCCGAAGAACTTACCTTCGAAAGTCTGGCCGAATCGGAAATCGAAAATTATTTTGAAACCAATGAATACGATTTAAGTGCTTACGAATTGGCCGAAGTGATTCCACTTGACGGATTAGATATTGATGATATGCTGACAAATCGCTTTGAAGAAGAAAATGTCATCGATTATTTAGATGAAAATATAGAGGATTTTGAAGAACTAAATCTTGAAGATTATGAATAACCTAAAGACTATACTCCTAGTGATGCTTTTGTTGACCACTGCAATCTTTTATGGGCAACACAAGCACGACCATGAAAAAATAAAATCGCTTAAAGTAGCCTTCATTACCGAAAAATTGGATTTATCGAGCAGTGAAGCCGAAGCCTTTTGGCCCATCTACAACGACTATGAAAAGAAAAGGGAAGCCCTGCGTCAGAAAGAGCGGAAAGAGATAAAGAGCAAGATTAAAAGTGCCGATGAACTTTCGGAAAAAGAGGCCAAAGACCTTTTGGAAAAATACATCAGTTTTGAGGAAGAAGAAGAGGCGCTCGACAAGACGTTTCTTAAAAAAATAAACACAGTCATATCGGCAAAAAAAACGCTTTTATTGTTAAAGACAGAAGATGAGTTCAAAAGACAATTGATACGGCAGTATCGCCAAAAAAAGGGCGGTGGCGGGTTTCGTTGATTGTAGTTCGGTAAGCTGCAAAAAACGGGAAATCTTTGTTTCATTTTATATCACCTTCCAGTATTAAAGCGATACAATGCTAAGAACCATCGTCTAAGGTCAACAAGGTTTTTCTTGGATTAGGAATAAAAACTCTATCTGAAAGCCAACTTGGCAATTCGATTCCTGCCGGCCGCATAGGCCGTCGAATCATTTAAAAAGCGTATCGTAAAAAAGGGCTCATCGGATAGCTTTTTCCATGATTTACCGATATCACTCGAATAGGATATGCCGGTAAGACCAAGTGCAACGATTTCCTTTCCTTCGGAGTTTGGCACAAATTGCACACAACTTTTATAGGACGGATTTTGACCGTCTGCGAGCAGCTCCCAGGTTTTGCCCCCATCTATCGTAATCGCTTTATTGGCCGTATTCCGTTCAGGATTAGTATAGTCGCCGCCAAAAGCTATCCCAATGTTTTTATCCCAAAAATCGATGGAATAGATGCCTTGTGTTGCTTCGGTATTTGCGACTGGGGTTTCAAAGGCTTTCCAGGTCGTTCCCTTATCCGGTGAAAACAGAATGCGTTTGGTTGTCGCGATCCAGGTGTAATCCCCAATCGTTTTGATATTGGTATTACTTGCCGCAAAGGCACCCTCGCCTTCAATCCCTTCGGGTAGTCTCTCACAGGGAATTTTACTCCACGTATAACCACCATTCCTACTGATTATGATGCTCAAGCAACCGTCTACACTATCGCCGATTGCGATACCCTCGCTGTCGTTCCAGAATGTCATGGCATCATAAAAAACGCCATCACCTTCTTCCATGTATACCAAATCCATCTTCCCACCTTCTCCGGTTTTGTAAAGCAGAGCCGGGCTACCCACAGAGAGCATGAAAAAATCCGAAGAAGTATGTGCAATGGCGCGGAACTCGGGGATGCTGGTATGGAACTTCTTTACGCCTTCCATAATTTTTCCATTCCTTAAATCGATGTTTCCAAAAGTTCCTTTGTTGGCCGCGTAGCGCAGCGTGTTCCCGACAAGATCAATCGCACGAATGCTTAGGGAATCCTGGTATATCGGCTCGATTTTCACTGTTGTATAAGGAGCAGGTCTTTGATTTTCCGCACAGGAAAAAGTGAACAAAAATAGAAATAAAATGGTCAAATAGCGCATGCTCAAAAATAGCACAAAATATTAGAGTTCTTCTTTAAGCGCTTTGACATCTGTTATCAATTGAGCGACAGACGCCCTATTCAATCCATTATAAATACCCCGAATATGTTTGTTTTTATCGATAAGTAAGAAATTTTCAGTGTGTAAAAAATCATTAATGTCTTTCGGGATTCCCAAGTCGTTCTCAACAAAATATTCTTCTCTGCCTAGTTTATAAATTGTCGTTTTATCGCCTGTAACCAAGTGCCATTTGTTGGCAATGATATCATGTCTTTCCGCATATTTTTTAAGAACAGCAACCGAATCTATCGTTGGTGTAACGGAATGTGAGAGTAATAAAATGTCATCATCATCTTCAAACTCTTCCTGTAATTTCAACATATTCCCTGTCATTTTCAAACAAATACCTGGGCAGCTGGTAAAGAAGAAATCCGTGATATAAATTTTGTCATCAAAAGTTTTGGGCGTAATGGTATCGCCGAGTTGGTTAATCAATTCAAAGTCCGGAATCTTATGAAATTGCCGCTCCTCTTCACTATTCGGGCGTAACCAATTTGGGGTGAAAGTTACTTCATTGTAATAGGGTAGGTTTTCAACTCTACTCGCTTCCTCTGTTCGGATATGCTCTTTTTTGATTTCCTTTTTACAACAGATAAAAAGTATCACCAAAAATATCAATACAAGCCTTTTACTATTTGCTTCTAACAACAACCTCATCTTCCAATTTATAACACGAACTAGCCCTTTTCATCCCAAAAATGCGTCCATTCTTGGCTTCGTAGTTGACATATAATTTACCATTCTCAAGCCATGCTTTTTGCAAGCCTTCTTCCTTTCCTTCAACCAGTTGGCGTTCTTTTGCCAGTTGCCCGGTGGGGTACCATTTCTTTTCCACACCGTTCATCTTCCCGTCAACATAATTGGCCTCTGAACTCAAAACACCATTTTCCCACCAACTTTTATAAGGCCCTGTCAAACGATTTCGTGTATAGTGCGATTCGACACGAAGCACTCCGTTTTTAGACCATCGCTTGGCGATACCCTGCCTTTTCCCGTTATAATACCCCAGCCGCTCTTCCATCGCTCCGTTTTGATGAAATTTTATCGAAAACCCAGTAAAAGGCAAGTTATTATGATACCATTTGCCTTCGACCGGGTTCAATACCAATTCATTTTTTGACACCTCGACACTGTCGATAACAATCGATTTATCAACAGTGCGTTCGGCATCATGGGTTTTTTTGCAGTTGAAGTTGCTGCAAGAAAGTAGGACTAAGAATATAGGGAAAAGCGATTTCATATTTTTATCTAGTACCCCTGAAAAGGACCCGCGAAAGCGATGTATGATCCAGTTGTTGAGTAGAGTTCATTGATAATGTGATAATGGTACTCGGCGTCCCCATCGGTATATTGCGTAGCAGTCGTATGTCCGCCGGAGGCATCTAAATCTGTAGGATACGTTCCGATAGAATTACATTTTCTTCCGTAGAGAAAAACCCCGTCCAGCAAAATACCGGCCAGTTCATCATCATCATCTGTAAACGCCTTGGGTTCTAAATGGTAATGATATACACTAGGTCCGATATGGGCACCGGTCCAGTCCAAACTTCCCGCTGCCTGGTCTAAGGGGCCGTTCCCTTCTTGGTCATTAAAAATATATGATCCACTTACTGCGATACCGATAATACCTAGTTCAGTGGCAACCGTGCTTCCAGTTAAATCGGGACTAGTATCTACCGTTATTGTCGCTCCCTGGTTACGGTCGGGGATTCTAGTTGGAGTAAGGTTTACATCCGGCTCCGCTCTATAAAGGTCATTGTCTTCTCCCCAATAAACAGTTTCGTGATCTGGTAAACCAGTAGTCTCGATAACCACGTTCGACCCATCCAAAAATATGGTTGTGGCATCGGCATTAAATGCCGAGAAAGCTGCGTGCAGTACTGTAGCAACGGGGTCGTCGTCCTCAATTACTTCATCTTCAGTACTATCGTTGCTGCAGGCAACGAAACCCATGATTGCAAAAAGTAGTAGGGACAGAACTACGGAAACTTTTTCTAATTTATTTTTCATAACGTCTTACTTTTATTATTAGATATGATATTCTGATCAAACTTGCGCTTAGTGCTGATTTTTTAAAAGCTCCACAAGTGCTTATGAAGCTTTTGCAACCAACTAAAACCAACAACTGAAAACGTACTATCTTTTCTTCGGGCCTCTTTTTGGCCTTGGTGCCTTGTCAAATTCTTCCTTTGTTATAAAGCCATCTTCGTCGGTATCTACCTTAGAAAAATTCTCCTTTAACGGCCCCTTCAATTCATCCTTTGAAAGTTTCCCATCTTCATTGGCATCCATCTCCTTAATTAGCTCATTGAAAGTCGGGGGTTTTTTTCTGCCTTCCTTATTCTGTGATTGTGCAAAAGAAATGTTCGAAAAAAATAAGGTCAGCCCAAAAACTATAATCGTTGTTCTAAATGTGTTCGTATTCATGTTTACTATTTTTACCTGTTTGTTCTTTTTTAGATGTACTTCATTTTAGAAACCTGTGGGGGACCTTGTTAAAAAAAGCACAAAAAAACCTGAACTAAAATTCAGGGTTTAATAAATTCAAAATATGATCTCAGCGTCCTCTTGGTGGGGAAGGAGGGCGATTTTCATCACCCGGTCTTCTTGGGGGTCCATTACGATTTCTACCGCCTGGTTGGTGCAAAGCATCTTTAATTATTGCATTAAATCGAACTTTTTGTTCCGCATTACAGAGTTCTCGAATGGCTTCGAAAAACCTAAATGTCTCCAACTCTTTTTTAACCTCTATACGGGCGATCATAGTTGCAAGGGAATCGATTTCTGGACCCTTGGTCGTCTCATCTGATAATTTATCGAACAATATATCTTTTGCTGCCCTGATATCGTCGAATATGGCGCTCATCTTTTCGCGATGTGCCGCATCCAACTTTTCAAATTGCTGCGATTGGGTGGCATCAAACTTCAACTCTTTGGTAATAAAGTTCGAAGGACCCCGCCTCATAGGACCATCATTATAGGAGGTACTAAAGTGTTTGAATAAGAAAAAGCCGTTCATAACAACTAAAAAACCCAGTAAGATGTATAAGAGTATATTTTTCTTCATATCACTTAATTCTGGTATAGATAGAAATCGGTACTCGTTTCCGAGAGTCCGTACATTTCCGCAAAGTTCTCGACATTATCCGTATAGCTGTCGGAGGTGTACGATAGGAGGGCTACTGTGTTCAGTACCACGAAACAGATAAGAGCTACCAATTGATACCTTGGGGTAAACCAAAAGAACGGCGCTTTAGACGCTTCCACCTTGGTATTTTGGTCCCTAATTCTATTGAGCACCTTATCTTTGAAGAAAGGTGGTGCCTTAACGGTTTCGATATCCGAAACAGCATCTAAGGTTTCCGCTACCAGCTCGTCTATATTTCTTTTACTATTGGTACCCATTACTTCTGTATCTATTCGTTGAGATGCTATTAGCGACAAAAACTTGTGCTAGTTTCCTTCCTTTTTATAATAATCGTGCAATAAACCCTGTAAATTCTTTTTTGCCCTAAACAGCAGTGATTCAATTGAGCCTATGCTCTTTTGCGTAATATCGGCAACCTCCTGATAACTCATACCATCAATCTTGTTCAGTGTATATACCGTACGCTGAGCTTCTGGAAGCTTGTTGATGGCAGCAAACAGAATTTCACTTTTCTCCTTGTTTTCCAATTGTATTCCCGGGTGATTAAACTCAGTAAAATAGGTGCTTCTGTCTATTGCAGTATCATTTCCCAGAAGCGATTGCATGAATCCAAAACGCTTTTTCGCATTTTTCTTTCTAATGAATTCCAAACTCTTGTTGACGGAGATGCGATAAATCCATGTAGACAATTTTGAGCCCCCTTTAAATTTAGAAATCGAATTGAAGACTTCTATAAAAACTTCTTGCGCCAAATCCTCAGCATCCTCGGCATTGGGTACGAAAGAAATACAGGTATTGAAAACCTTTTTCTGGTACTCGACCAATAATCGACCAAAGGCCTCATTGTTTCCTTCCCGTAAACTCTCCAAAAACTGATTTTCCTCCAATAGCCGGATTTGCTTCGCAAATTACAGAAATTAAACAATTTCAAAAGCCTACCTTTGCACCCTTATTTTTAATGGATGAAATTACATAGAAACCTTGTATTCGCGGTCATCGATGCCCTGAACCTCATCTTCAACGAAGGCGAGTATGCCGACAAGGTGGTGCAAAAAGTTCTGAAATACGATAAACGTTGGGGATCTAGAGACCGAGGGTTTATCGCCGAAACCACCTATGAAATGGTTCGTTACAAGAGACTTTACACCGAAATAGCGGAGGTAAAAGCACCTTATAAACGAAGTGAACTGTTTCGTATGTGGGCCGTCTGGGCCGTTTTAAAAGGCATACAATTACCCGATTGGAAACAAATCGAACCCACTCCGGAACGCCGTATTAAAGGAAAGTTCGACGAGCTTTCGAAAATCAGGAAATTCAGGGAGTCGGTTCCCGATTGGATCGATGAACTTTGCGTAAAGGCCCTGGGCGAGAAACTATGGACCGTGGAATTGGCTAAACTCAACGAACCGGCAGAAGTAATTCTTCGTACGAACACCTTAAAGACCACCAAAGAAACACTTCAAAAAGCGTTATTGGAAGAGAATATCGTTGTCGAACCGATCAAAGGCTACGCATCGGCGTTACGCCTTCCTCAAAGAGCCAACGTTTTTCAAACGGAGGCTTTTAAGAAGGGTTACTTTGAGGTACAGGATGCCTCATCGCAGCTGGTAGCCGAAATGCTCGAGGTTGAACCTGGACAGCGCGTTGTGGATACCTGTGCAGGTGCCGGTGGAAAATCGTTACATCTGGCGGCCCTTATGGAAAATAAAGGCCAGTTGATCGCCATGGATATTTATGGTAGTAAGCTTAAGGAATTGAAACGTCGCGCCCGAAGAAACGGCGCACACAATATTGAACCACGGGAGATTACCTCCACAAAAATCATCAAAAAACTTTATGGCAGCGCAGACCGTGTCCTGATCGATGCGCCTTGTACGGGATTGGGCGTACTGCGTAGGAACCCCGACTCGAAATGGAAAATGCAGCCGGAATTTTTAGAGAAAATCACCAAAACACAGCACGAAATCATTCGGTCGTATAGTAAAATCGTAAAATCAGGCGGTAAAATGGTCTATGCGACTTGCTCTATACTTCCGCAAGAAAACAGTGATCAGGTTTCCTCATTTCTAGCTTCGGAAGAAGGCTATAACTTCACACTCGCCAAAGAGAAAAAAATCTACGCCTCTAAAAGCGGATTCGACGGATTTTATATGGCCTTGTTGGAGAAAAAACCGGACTGATAAAATACTTCTAAGGTCTCCATTAATGAAATCCCCTTCGATTCATGAAGGGGATTTTTTTATAAAAGTATACCTGTATTTTTATTCCTTTCTACGATAATAGGCAACAAAGGCCTTCCGCTCAAATTAAATGACTAAACAGCCGTCATTAGTGTCTCCCTGCTAAAATCTTTTGGATCTTCGCCATATTGGTTGGTATTCTTATCGCCCTCGGTGGCATAAAAGACCAATAAAATCAAACTTACGAACGGTACAAATCCCAATAAAAGAAAAGCGCCAGATTTTCCTGTGTCGTGTAGCCTTCTAACCGCCACCGCCAAATGGGGAATAAAAGTACCCAGCGCGAAAATCATAACGAGTATGCCTCCGATTCCTGCCAGTACCGGAATATCGGCTATCGCTCCCAAAATCATTATAACATAAAGGGCGATAATAACGAATACGTTTACAAGTGTAAAATTCCAATACTCCGAGCGTCTTGCCCTTCCATTAAAATTGGCATAGTTTTCCACTAACGCTTTCTTATACCAGTCGATCATGGTAAAATCTCTTTCTTGCTTTTTGCTTTCCATACTAATTTGAATAAAGTTGATAGATTAGGATTCAGAAACGAAGCGCGTCCTAAAAAATTACAACTATTTCGTAATTATCGATGAAGTGCACAGAAATGCATATAAAATTTTAAAGGCTAGAAAAAGTTATTTTGAAGCCTACGGGGATTGTATCACTCCGGCTTAAGGTTTCTTTGCACAAATAATGAGTATAATCAGGATGATAATTAAATAAATCAAATAATGGACTTCAAATGAACCTTTTGAGCACATATTCCGCGACGCTATTTGCCGAGGTCGAAACCACCGAAAATGGTCTAAAAGATTCACAATTGCGTATATTTAATTAAAATACCAAGATGCTGCCAGCCATAAAAACGAAGTCTTTTCTGCCCATTTTTGGTTGCTTTCCATTTCTCATCAGTTGCGGAAAAACATCGACCACTGGAGATTCCGTTAATGAAACTGTCGACCAAAACGATGCTGCACTTAAATTCCTCATTGAGGACATGACACTGGCGCATGAAGCAAAACCAAAGGGAGTGCCCTATGCTGATTGGGTAGACGGACCGAGAATCGGCTACGGAAACAGTCCACCGGACGGCTGGACGGCTATGATGCCATGGGGACAGGTCTATGTAGATGAGACGGGGTTCCAGGCAGGGAATGTGCGCTTTCAGATAAGGAACCTCCAAACCTGGTACTTGAGCAAATCACAGGGAAAATGGCTGCCTTGGAGGAACTCTTCGGATATCGATGGGGCAAACTATACCGAGGATTTTCAAGACGACGTCAACCTACCGGCAGATATCCGAATAGAAACTGCTAACGGTGGCGGTATATCGTCAACCCTTATCCCGGGCCATAACTTTCATTTCTGGTCGGCTGAAGGACGTGTTGGTATTAATCCTGATGATATTGATGCCGTATGGAGTGCTGTAGACGCTCGACTTATTTTGGAGAACCCCGATGGCGTCGACGAAAGGGATAGTGCACGCCTGATGATGTCCGTTGGAGCGGATTACTGGCTTGACTTAAGCGCACCATGGGATCAATGGACAACCAATGGCGATATTTTTATCGGCAGATTTCGATATATGACATCGGAATGGCAGCGTTTTCATGCCCATACATTAACCGAGGAACAGATTGAGAAAGGATTGCTTCCTCCTTTTCGAGTGGAGTGAAAACTTATTTAAACGAATTATCTCCTACTTCCGCGAAGTTCTTTTAGCTATCATCAAATTGAAATCCATAATAATATTCTGAGGATATTACGAAAGTGATATATTAACTTTTGAGTCCGACAGAAGTAAGCCACCACCGATTGAAGTGCTCGAATAGTTTGTCCTTTTTATATATTTTCGCCAACACCTCCCTTAGTCCCTCCTTTCTAGGAGGGAAACTCACGTTCCATAGAATTGCTTGAACATAGTGATTCCGCAACAGTTTCCCCTCTATTAAGAGGGGATTAAGGGGTGTGTAGGGTTGAATTCTTATCTTTAACATGCCCAATGTAATCGACTGATATGAAAATCAAATATAACCCCAAACTCAAAGAACTAGCCCGGCAACTTCGCAACAATTCCACCAAATCAGAAATTCGCTTATGGCAAAAATTAAAACGCAATCAGATGCATGGGTATGACTTTCATCGCCAAAAACCCATCGATGAATATATTGTAGATTTCTTCTGCAATAAGTTGCAATTGGCCATAGAATGCGATGGGTATTCACACGAAATTTTAGAAGTTTGGAAAAAAGATGTTAAGAAAACCAAACGATTAAATCAATTAGGCGTTCGGGTGCTTCGCTTTTCCGATCATCAAATTATGAATGACATTGAAAATGTTTTAAGACATATTGAGGATTACATATTAACTTTTGAGTCCGATGGAAGTAAGCCACCACCGATTGAAGTGCTCGAATAGTTTGTCCTTTTATATATTTTCGCCAACACCTCCCTTAGTCCCTCCTTACTAGGAGGGAAACAGGTGTTATGAATCCGACCTTTGCTTTACTCCTTTAGCGTAGGGTACTCCACTCCCAATTGCTCCAAATACGAATCGTATTTGGTTTCGTCGTAATAAAATTGTTCCAGCTGAGCACGAAATTCCTCTTGCTTGTCCGTATTGAGATAAATCGGCGGCATGTCGTTCTCCGAAATCATGGGAACAAACTTGGTTTCTTTGGTCTGCTCGTTACTGAAATACTCCCAAGCATCCTTTAAGAGACCCGGTTGCAATAGAAAATCCAAAATAGTCATGGCTTCGGCCTTCGCCCCTGCCACGACACCTTTGTGCGCTATAGGAGTTGCCATTGAAATGGCATTGCTCCAGTGGTGCCCTTGTAAGCCGGGAATGTTGGAGGGAAAACGCATGGTAACCGTTGGCACCTTCCATGAAATATCCCCGATATCGTCCGAGCCACCGCTCACCGGATTAACCACGGGCAAGCCCAAGGGCGCAAGTTTCGTGGCCAAACCATCAAGGCTATCGGATTCCACTTCAGTTTGAACTGCTTTCGCTAAGGCTTGGTCATCTTCGGACCACTGTGGCAAACCGACCTTTTTGATGTTTTCGTACATGGTTTCGGCAATGACCTTATTGAAATGTCTTGGCCAAGCTGCACCCAATATCTTGGATTTCATGGTCGTCCCGGTCATTAGGGCAGCACCTTTGGCGATGTTATTGGCTTCTTCGTACATTTCCATAATCCCGTCGTACTTGATATCCCTAAAATAAAACCAGATAGCTGCTTTTGAAGGTACGACATTGGGTTGGTCACCGGCATCGGTAAAAATGGAATGCGAACGTTTTAGGGGATGTAGGTGCTCCCGCTTGTAATTCCATCCGATATTCATAAGCTCTGCCGCATCCAAAGCACTTCTTCCGCGCCACGGAGCACCCGCCGAGTGAGCAGATTCCCCTTCAAAAGAGTATTCCACGGAAATCAATCCCGTTCCCCTCGCCGGGCCATAGGAGACCGTAAAATTATTACTCACGTGGGTAAAGACGCACATATCGATGTCATCGAAGAGTCCGTCGCGCACATACCACGCTTTGGCCGCTACCAATTCTTCCGCAATGCCCGGCCACACCAAAAGCGTTCCCCCGATGTTTTCTCTTTCCATGATCTGCTTGACCGCCAATACGGCCGAAATATTCAAAGGGATTCCGGCGTTGTGCCCTTCGCCGTGACCCGGTGCTCCGTCCACCAAAGGTTTATGATACGCCACCCCAGGATACTGTGATGCTTTCGGAATACAGTCGACATCGCTTCCGATAGCAATGACCGGTCCTTCACCATTGTCCCATTTGGCAAACCAGGCCGTCGGGATTCCGGAAATGGAATGTTCTATTTCAAAACCATTCTTTTCCAATATGCCCGTAAGATATTTGGAGGACTCGACTTCCTGAAAACCCAGCTCCGCAAAACTGAACACCTTGTCGACCATTACTTGGGCTTGCTTCTTATTGGTCTCAACGATTGCCGCAGCTTCGGCCTTTATTTTTTCTATCTGTTTTTTGGAATATTTTTTCTGGGCCTGTACAGAGGCCACAAAAATTATACAGGCGGCCGTCATTAAAATTCTGGACATTTTCATAAGGTCGGGCTTTTTTTGAATTCGCTAGTGTCTAAAGTATGAAAACAATCGGTAAGTTGGTGGCCGTATAACCGTAATATATACAATATCGCTTCCCTTACCGAATGCGTGTATATGGTTCCTGTAGGATAGGCTATTCTTTTTAGCTTTATTCCAAGGATTGGCTATCTTTATTGAATTTAATCAATTGGTACCAATGAAAAAAATACTGTTCTTATTACTTGTTACAGCTACCACCTCCTGTATTATGTTACAAGAAAAAGGCATTGCCTTTAAAATCACGAACAACTCAGGGTCGGCGATTACCGGTGTAAAAATCGCCACCTCGGAAAATTTGGACAGTATCACTTTTGAGCACATTGCAAAGCGCGACAGTCGAGAAGGTTTTTTATCCATGAAAAACAATAAAACGGATGGTTCTTACACCTTGGCGTTTAAAGATAGGGATGGAAACGTTAAGGGAGTTTCCACTGGTTACTATACCAATGGGAATAGTTTAGACAGTTATATTCGCTTTGAGATACAAAAAGATACTACCTTGGTTAAATTTGGAGAATTTCCCTAACTAAGCAGCACTCAATGATTCTCGCCGTGTGGTCAGTACCCGACGTTAGGAACTTTTTACAATCCTTTGGAAAAATATAGAAAAAGACCTGAATTTATACTACCTTAAAACTAAGCTGAATACTTCTTCTCGTTTTATCGAATTTTAAAAAAATAGCATGCCACTACGCCCATTCAGATTACAAATTCCATTCCTTCTAGTAATACTTCTCATTTTTAATAGCTGCGCTAGTAGTGATGAAACCAACGAAGAGGCGGAAATCGGTGGACCAATTGCCACGGATATTTCCGTAACATCGGCTGAAACTTTGATTTTATGGATCGATGCTGCCGATTTAACATTAAAATTGAGCAATGCCCTAAGCTACTCATACGGCGTTGCGTCTGAGAGCGATACGGAAAAACTTCAAAGCTTTAACGCCGATACCACTCAGGTTACCGCTTCAATAGCTTTTAAAGCCGCGGCGCAAGGTGATTACAACGATACGAATACATCGAATAATTCAACTACTATTGCCCTTGAAAAAGAGGTTGAAACTTCGAACCCTATAAGTGTTCTACTAAGTGCCGATGGGCCTGGAAACACCTATGACCTGATTACTTCGGTACTCGCACCTGGTCATGATCCCATTGAAGTTCCAGATTGTAATCACGCTGCATTCGGCGAACATATTGATGAGCTTTTCGATACCGAGTTAAATGCGAATGTCTTTCGATTTTACATACATACGACACCCGACAATGACCGCTGTATTAATTTTGACCGACAACGCAATGAAATAAAAACCTATGACCGATCCCCCGATAATTTATTGGGTATGGAAAACGAAACGGTTGAATACAAATGGAAATTTAAACTGGCTGCAGGTTTTCAAGCCTCACCGAATTTTACCCATTTGCATCAATTGAAGTCCGTGGGAGGCTCTTTAGAAAGCATGCCCATGTACACCCTTACAGCAAGAAAAGGGACCCCTGATCGATTGGAGCTACGTTATGCCGAAACCGATGACCAGGAGACGGTTGCACAAACCGACCTGGCACCACTAACAGATACCTGGCTTGAAGTTACCGAAACCATAACTTATGCCACATCGGGCACATACGCAATCGAAATAAAAAATGTAGCTGACGGTACTGTTCTGTTTGAATATTCTAATGGCTCCATCGTCAATTGGAGACCTGGGGGAAGTTTTGTCAGACCAAAATGGGGCATTTACAGGAGTTTATTGAATGACCAAGACCTCCGGGACGAAGAGGTATTATTTGCGGATTTTAGCATAACGGAAATCGAGTAGCAGCGCCATTGATTAGGTATAAAAGAGTTGTAACTTTTTAGCGCTTGGCGAATAATCATCTCCATAAAATTCCATTTTCATTTTATCAACACCCTCCGTTCAAAACTGTTTTAAATCCATCAGAAAAAGGTGCGAAAAAGATGTAATTTTGCGACTTTATTAATCATTCCAACCCAGTCGCCAAATGATTCATTTTTTCGGAGAGCAAACCGCAAAAGTTTTTGCAGTTCAAACAGAGGCATCACTTTCTCAGGAAGACATCAAAAAATTAACTTGGTTATTTGCTTGTCCTGAACTTGTTTCAGGTGCAAACAACAAACCGCTGGCGTCTCTTGACGCCTTTTTTATTGGGCCTCGTGCCGCGATGGTTACTCCCTGGAGTACCAATGCCACCGAAATCACCCAAAATATGGGTATTTCGGGTATAATTCGTATCGAGGAGTTTCAAGCGGTCGATGAAGCCTTCACCGATTTCGACCCCATGCTATCCCAAAAGTATACCGGGCTCACCCAAGATATCTTTACCGTTGCCATACAGCCGGAAGCTATTTTGGAAATCGATGACATCGCTGCCTATAATGACCAGGAAGGTTTGGCGCTCAACGATGAGGAAGTAGCGTATCTCAATGGACTATCGACTAAACTGGGTCGAAAATTGACCGATTCAGAGGTCTTTGGGTTTAGTCAGGTCAACTCTGAACACTGCCGCCATAAAATTTTCAACGGTACCTTTGTCATTGATGGCGAGGAGATGCCTACCTCTCTTTTCAAGATGATCAAAGAAACGTCGAAACAGCACCCGAACGACATCGTTTCGGCCTACAAAGACAATGTGGCTTTTGTAGTAGGTCCGACCGTGGTGCAATTTGCGCCCAAAACAGCGGACAAACCCGATTTTTATCAAGAATCCGAATTTGATTCGGTGATTTCCTTAAAAGCTGAAACCCATAATTTCCCCACAACTGTAGAACCCTTTAATGGTGCCGCCACCGGCTCCGGAGGTGAAATACGAGATCGTCTGGCTGGGGGAAAAGGCTCCTTGCCTTTAGCAGGAACAGCAGTATACATGACCGCTTACTCACGCCTGGAAGAAACTTCCGAATCCGCTCCCTCCGAATCCGCTCAGGGAACGCAGGATAAGAAGTCTAGACCATGGGAAAACGCAATGCCGGCTCGCGAATGGCTCTACCAAACCCCAACGGATATTTTGATAAAAGCCTCCAATGGCGCATCGGACTTTGGTAATAAGTTCGGGCAACCTTTAATCTGTGGCTCGGTGTTGACTTTTGAACATGATGAGGCCTCCGTGCCCTTCGACTCCCCTCAGGGTACAGAGACTTCGGAGATTAGGGCCCTGAGCGAAGCCGAAGGGTCAAACAATCTAGATTCCAAAGAGGTCTCGACTGCGCTCGACCGGACAGTTGGAAGAAGATTGGCCTACGACAAAGTCATCATGCAAGCCGGTGGTATCGGTTACGGGAAGGCGGAACAAGCCTTGAAAGACACGCCAAAAACAGGCGATAAAATCGTCATCCTGGGCGGTGACAACTACCGTATCGGAATGGGTGGTGCAGCGGTCTCCAGTGCCGATACCGGTGAATTCAGTTCGGCGATCGAATTAAATGCTGTGCAACGATCGAATCCCGAAATGCAAAAACGGGCCGCCAATGCCATTCGCGGAATGGTGGAGAATGATAAAAATCCCATTGTATCCATTCACGACCATGGTGCGGGCGGACATCTCAACTGCCTATCGGAATTGGTCGAAGACACTGGCGGTAAGATAGATTTGGATAAATTGCCTATAGGCGACCCTACCCTATCCGCCAAGGAGATCATCGGGAACGAATCGCAAGAACGTATGGGCCTCGTAATCGGTAAAAAGGATATCGATTTGCTCCAACGAATAGCGGAACGGGAACGTTCCCCTATGTACAAGGTCGGGGACGTGACCGGAGACGACCGCTTCACGTTCGAATCCCAAACGACTGGTGAAAAACCGATGGATGTAAACCTTTCCGACATTTTTGGAAGTTCCCCAAAGACCATCCTGACCGACAACACCGTAGACAGAACGTACAAAGATGCGGAGTACTCCTTGGAGTTCTTTCATGACTATTTGGAACAAGTATTACAATTAGAGGCCGTGGCCTGTAAAGATTGGCTCACCAATAAAGTGGACCGATGCGTGGGCGGACGTGTTGCGAAACAACAGTGTGCAGGTCCGCTTCAATTGCCATTGAACAATGTTGGGGTGATGGCCTTGGATTTTAAAGGGACAGAGGGCATTGCGACCAGTATTGGCCACTCCCCTATTTCAGCCCTTATCGACCCCGCGGCGGGAAGTAAGAACAGTATTGCCGAGGCGCTGACGAATATCATTTGGGCCCCTTTGAAAGACGGACTGAAATCCGTTTCGCTATCCGCCAATTGGATGTGGCCTTGTAGAAACGAGGGTGAAGATGCTAGGCTTTACAAGGCCGTCAAGGCCATTTCCGACTTCTCGATTGCGTTGGGTATCAATGTGCCCACTGGCAAGGATTCCCTTTCCATGAAACAGAAATACAAAAATGGGGAGGTCATCAGTCCGGGTACCGTTATTATTTCCGCTGCTGGAAATTGCAACGACATGACCAAAGTGGTCGAACCTGTGTTGCAAAAAGACGGTGGGGATATCTATTACATCAACCTGTCAACAGATTCCTATAAACTCGGAGGTTCCTCTTTCGGGCAGGTCCTGAACGCGGTGGGAAGCGAAGCCCCTACGATAAAAGACGACGTCTATTTTGCCAACGTTTTCGATACCATTCAAACTCTGATCAAGCAAGGCCAAATCATTGCCGGCCACGACATTGCCTCTGGCGGTTTAATTACCACGCTGCTGGAATTGTGTTTTGCGGATATCGACCTAGGAGCGGAATTCGATTTATCCGATTTGGGCGAATCGGATACCGTAAAACTCCTATTTTCAGAGAACGCGGGCATCGTTTTTCAAGTTCACCCTCATGCATATCAGGATCTTGAACAAATCTTGGATGACGCCAAAATAGACTACAAAAAAATAGGCAAAGCAACTTCGAAAGCGGAAGTCACCATCAAGAATGGCGGTATGGAAATGGGTTTAAATGTTTCATCCTTAAGGGATACTTGGTTCAAGACCTCTTATTTGTTGGACAATAAGCAAACGGCAAAGGGTCTGGCAAAAGACCGCTTTGATAATTATAAGGAGCAACCGTTGCAATACAAGTTCCCAAGCCAATTCACTGGTAAGAATGTTACCCTGAACTTGTCGAAGGGTAGACCCAAAGCAGCCATACTAAGAGAAAAAGGCAGTAATTCCGAACGGGAAATGGCCAATGCAATGTACCTGGCCGGCTTTGATGTAAAGGACGTACACATGACCGATTTGATCTCTGGCAGGGAGACATTGGAGGACATCCAATTTTTAGGTGCCGTAGGCGGATTTTCGAACTCCGATGTACTAGGCAGTGCCAAAGGTTGGGCGGGAGCCATCAAATACAATGAAAAGGCCAATGCGGTCATCAAAAATTTCTTTGCACGACCCGATACACTCTCTATCGGCATTTGTAATGGGTGTCAATTGTTTATGGAATTGGATCTCATCAATCCGGAACATGAAATTCACGGTAAGATGACCTACAACGACAGTCATAAGCATGAAAGTAATTTTACATCGGTCAACATACAGGAAAACAATTCGGTTATGCTATCGAGCTTGGCAGGCACTACGCTAGGTGTTTGGATTTCACATGGGGAAGGTAAATTTGTACTTCCCAACTCCGAGGACAGCTACGACATTGTGGCCAAATATGGTTATTCGGGCTATCCGGCCAATCCGAATGGAAGCGATTTCAATACGGCCATGCTCTGCGACTCCACTGGCCGCCACTTGGTGACCATGCCGCATATCGAGCGTTCTACCTTCCCTTGGAATTGGGCGCACTATCCTAAAGACAGAAACGATGTAGTTTCGCCTTGGTTGGAAGCTTTTGTGAATGCCAGAAATTGGGTTTTGAAAAATAAAGCCTAATTTAGAGCTGTACTGTATTGGTAATCAAGCCTTCATACAGACGCAAACCAAAATTCATCCGTCATGAACAATTCGAAATCGAATAATCGCCGATATTTCCTCAAAAAATCATCCGTATTTACTTTGGCTGCCCTAGGTACGGGCGGCGCCATGTTCGGAGCGCCGCATCTATCACCATTACCTAGTTCGTCCCAAGAAAACGACATCAATGTTGTAGGACCAAAAGAGGGCTATACCCCGCAAATCGGCACCTTGGTTTCGATGATGAATTGGATGCGAATGGTCATTCTTTCCCCCGTAAAGGATATGAGCGTTTCGGATTTGGATTTTCTGGTGGACGAGGATGCCAATAGCATCGGGGCCATGCTCATGCATTTGGCAGCAACTGAGCGTTTTTATCAAATTCACACCTTCGATAATAAGAATTGGGGCGATTGGCCCAAGGCGGATAGAGAGAAATGGACCGTAGCTTCAGGTCTTGGGGAAGAAGCCAGAAAAAAGATCAAGGGAAATAGTTATGATTTTTATCTGAACGAGCTTACGACGGTACGAGAAAATACACTCAAGGAATTTGCCAATAGGGACGACGAGTGGTTGATGACAGTTGATAACGATTGGCCATGGGGGCCTACCAACAATTACTGTAAATGGTTTCATGTATGCGAGCACGAGTCCAACCATAACGGGCAATTCAAATTTATCAAGTCCAGAATTTCTTAAATGAACATCCGAAAGGCTCGTAAAGAAGATGTGCCACTACTTGTAGAGATGATAGCCAATGACCCCTTGGGGCGACTAAGGGAAAATTATATAGTGCCATTACCTGACGAATATTACCATGCTTTTCAAAATATTTCCTCCGATCCGAATCAGGAATTGGTGGTCGTCGAAAATGAAAATGGAATTGTTATCGGAACCTTACAATTGAGCTTTATTCAATATTTGACGTATCGAGGGGGCATCCGCGCGCAGATAGAAGCTGTTCGTGTATACGAGACGTACCGTGGTCAGGGTATCGGACAAATGCTGTTCGAATGGGCCATCCAAAGAGCAAAAGACAAAGGTGCCCATGTGGTGCAATTGACTACGGATAAAAAAAGGCCGGATGCCCAAAAATTCTATGAACGCTTAGGTTTTATGGCCAGCCACGAAGGAATGAAATTGCACTTGAAATAGAAGATGTATTTTGGAGCCTATCAAAACAGTAGGGCGATCTATTCATATTCGCTATTGATTTCGTTGTATACGCGATGAACTACCCCGCACGAATCCCTTAACTATCTATTTTTTGAGCGCCAATCCCGTAAACAGCCAAGCACAAACAAAATTTTTCCCTATTTTGCAGTTACCTATTAGAAACTAACTATGCAAAATGTCACCCGACTTTTCGATTTCCCGTATTATCAGCTCGAAACCTATAACCTCTCTAATTGTTTTATGGACAAGCGGGATGATAAATGGGTGCCTACCTCAACGCAGGACTATGTCGATAAGGCGAATGCCATAAGCCGCGGACTACTTCGGTTGGGCGTACAAAAAGATGATAAAATAGCTCTGATTTCGATGACCAACCGGTCGGAATGGAATATCATGGACATCGGTATTCTGCAGATAGGTGCGCAGAATGTACCTATTTATCCGACCATTTCGGAAGAAGACTACGCCTATGTATTGAATCATTCAGAATCAACCTACTGCTTTGTATCCTGCTCGGAAGTCTATGCCAAGGTAAAGTCGATTCAAGATCAGGTGCCCAGTCTCAAGGAGGTATATTCATTTGATGCGCTTGACAACTGTAAAAACTGGAATGAAGTGCTCGAGTTGGGAGCGGATTCTTCTAATCAAGATGTCGTTGAAGATCGCAAGGCAGCCGTGAAATCCGATGATTTGGCCACACTGATCTACACCTCAGGAACCACCGGACGACCCAAGGGCGTTATGTTGTCCCATAACAATGTGGTCAGCAACGCCTTAGCAAGTACAGAACGTTTGCCCATAAATAAAGGCAATGCGCGTTGTTTGAGTTTTTTGCCGGTGTGCCACATTTATGAACGGATGATGATTTACCTCTATCACTATACCGGAGTAACGATTTATTACGCAGAGTCGATGGACAAGATCAGTGACAATCTAAAGGAAACCTCTCCCCATGTCATGACTGCCGTACCACGCCTGCTCGAAAAAGTGTATGACGGCATTATCGCAAAAGGAAGTTCTTTGACCGGTATCAAAAAATCGCTGTTCTTCTGGGCCGTTAATCTCGGTTTAAAATACGAACCTTACGGAAAAAACGGCTGGTGGTACGAAAAGAAATTGGGTTTGGCCAGAAAATTGATTTTCAGCAAATGGCAAGAGGCTTTGGGTGGAAGCCTTCAGGTCATTTCATCCGGTAGCGCTGCCCTACAACCAAGATTGGCCCGTATTTTCAATGCCGCGGGTCTTGGGGTCATGGAAGGGTATGGACTTACGGAAACCTCGCCGGTGGTTTCCGTGAACGATATGCGGAACAAGGGTTTTAAAATCGGCACGGTCGGTAAATTACTCGATAAGGTTGAAGTGAAAATCGAAAGTGATGGCGAAATCTGTGTCAAAGGCCCCAACGTAATGCAGGGCTACTACAAAGATTCTGAAAAAACCGCCGAAGTCATGATCGATGGTTATTTTCACACAGGGGATATTGGAGAGATAGACGCCGATGGATTCCTGAAGATTACAGACCGCAAAAAAGAGATGTTCAAAACCTCGGGCGGTAAATACGTAGCTCCACAATTGATGGAAAACCGTTTCAAACAATCCCGTTTTATTGAACAATTGATGGTGGTAGGTGAGGGTGAAAAAATGCCCGCTGCACTAATTCAACCCGATTTTCCGTATTTATTCGAATGGGCTAAAAAGAACAATATCACCATAAGCGAGAATTCAGACATTGTACTGAACGAAAAGGTCCTGACAAAGTATCAGGAGGAAGTCGACTTGGCGAACGAGCATTTTGCCAAATGGGAAAAGGTAAAGCAATTCCGGCTTACACCGGATGTTTGGAGTATTGGCGAAGGCCACTTGACACCAACGATGAAACTACGCCGTAAGATCATCAAGGAAAAGTACATGAAATTGTACAATGATATTTATGGGCACTAAATAAACCGCCTCGAGACACCAGAACCAAGAACGCTGCCGGCCAGCGGTCTAGACCTATGGTCTTGAATCTTGGTTCTACTCTCTTGAATCTATGTAGTATTTAAATAACTTGATGCTATACTAGAGACAGAGCCTCGAGATATGCTATTGAATAAATTAAGTGTCAAAACCATTCGCTAGCCAATAAAACCAAGTCATATGGGAATCGCTTACTGTCCCGAGTGCAACGAAACCATAGCAGGGAACTATTGCCCCGAATGCGGCACCAAGAGCATTACAAAAAATGAAAACGACAGTCCCGCTGCCGATAGCTGGCGTGAAGAAAAAGATTTTAGAAAACTGGTTAAAAATCCAGAAGTGCAAGCCTATCTTATCAGGTTTTCTGGAAAATCCGAACGAGCCCTTTCCGCTAAGGAATTTTTAAAAAGAATAGATCAAGTATTCGCGCCCACAACAGGCATATCCTTAGAAAAATTGATGGATGTCATGGTCCCTGTCTACAAGAAAATAGGCATTAAGACCGGAAAATCAAGAACTGATACATTTGATTATACGATTCAAGAGGTTTTGCTTAAAGTGCTTTGCTCCTTGGTAAAACGTAATCTTTCTTTGCAATCAGTTCACGAGGCGAACAATGGTGTTGTGCTGGTTGCTGAAATTCCGTCCAGCATGAAAACCTTTGGGGGAGAACTCGTCGTCTCTTTAGAGGAAGGTCCCGAAAAAACGAAGGTAACGGCGGCTGCTCAGATAAAGGGCCAGCTCTTTGATTGGGGCGAAAGTAAATCAAAAGTCAAAGCCGTTTTTTCGGATATAGAGGAAATCGAAATCGATTTTTAGATTCCTTTTATTCGCACTACCAATGGTCACACGGACGGGTTTGAGGAATGGCCTTTTTCTTTAAGGTTCACCCAATATTTTTTTGGCGTTGGGCAATGGGTAGATCGTGCGCAAGCTGTTCGTGTTGCTACAACGAAATTGTTTCTACATCCATCAAACATATTAAGAGCATTTCATGCTTCAGCCGTTTTAGAATTGGTGGTCGTGACGGAAATTAAACGGAGTTTCCTATCTTACTCTTCGAACAGCATATCCCTTTACGTTATGACCAAACGATTATTTCCATCCTTACTTCTCCTACTCGCTATTTTCTGGCCCTCTGAACAAATCGTTCATGCCCAAAATACCAGTAACGATTATTCCGAACTCGTTAATATATTCAAGGAATGGAGGCTTTTTGAAACACCCCCAATGCGGGATGGCGCTCCGGACTACACCCAAGCGAACTTTGAAAAAAGAGAACTGGATTTTAAAAGCTTGCAAAAAAAGCTACAAGCGATAGACACTACCTCATGGCCGATTCCCCATCAGGTTGATTGGCGCATCGTCCATGCCGAAATGAACGGCTATGACTTCAATTATCGCACTTTGAAACCATGGGTTCGAGATCCCGCTTTCTACAAATCGCTATGGATGGCACGTAGCGATGTACCTGCACATGAAGGCCCTACCCACCATCGCACCACCGAATTGTGGATGTACGATTTCCCGCTATCCAACGAAGCCCGCAGTAGATTTTTAACCGACCTTAGCGTAATTGCACCGCTCAATACACAAGCCAAATTGAACTTAACGGGCAATGCACGGGAACTGTGGATTGCCGGGATTCGGGATATCAAAACGCAGTCGAAAAACCTCGAGAAAATCAAGGCGATGCCGGGCGTTGCCAAAGACCGGAAACTGATGGCCACTCTTCAAGAGGCCATCGATTCGACCGATGACTTGGCGGCATGGTTGGAAAGTGAATCCGACTCCAAAACCGGTCCTTCTGGCATCGGAAAGGAAGCCTATACCTGGTACCTACAAAACGTACATTTAGTGTCCCTTAGCTGGGAAGATGAAGTGATACTCCTGAAGAGAGAGCTCGCCCGCGCTTGGTCGGCCCTGACCTTGGAGGAGCATCGCAATCGAAACTTACCCAAGCTTACCGATGCTTCTAGCCCTGAGGAATATTTGAAGCTGGCGAACGCAGCGGCAAAAAGCCTTTTGAAATTTTTGGAAGAAAATGGGATGGTTACCGTAAAGGACTATTTTGAACCTGCCTTACAAGAGCATCTGGGTGCATTTGTACCCAAGGATAAACGTAATTTTTTCTGGATTACTGCGCACTATGATCCTCGCCCGCTTTACTCCCATTTTTATCATTGGTTCGAGCTGGCACGAATGGACAATGAACCGCATGAGAGTGAAATCAGACGAGGACCGTTATTGTACAATATTTTTGATTCCCGGAACGAAGGTACCGCTACGGCGGTAGAGGAAATGTTCATGGACGCCGGACTCTACGATGACCAGCCCCGTTCCAGAGAAATCGTCTACATTATGATCGCACAACGGGCTGCACGTGGTTTGGGGTCGCTCTATGCGCATGCCAACGAAATGACCATGGAAGAAGCAGGCACCATACATTCCGAATACACACCGCGAGGATGGATGAAGACCGAAAAAGAACTGCTGCTCTTCGAACAGCACTTGTACCTGCGTCAACCAGGCTATGGTACCAGTTATATTACCGGCAAGTACTTATTGGAAAAAACCTTGGCCGCTTTTGCCTTAAACAAGGAACGAAAAAAAGAAATATTTCTCATGAAGGACTTTTTCGACCGACTCAACAGTATGGGTAACATTCCCATTTCGTTGGGACAATGGGAAATGACCGGACAAAAATCGTTTGCCGAACGACCAATCACCGACTAATGCAGGCCTTAAAAGTTCCAAAACTAAATAGGTATCCACACTTTTTTACTACCTTAGGAATATTGAAAATAGCACTACGTAGCAGCTACCGATACTTGGTAGGATCAGGGGGAACGAACAATAGGTTGGTATCAGAAAAACCGCTATCAATTGATAAAAATCCATACCGGGAATCGCACAGAATGAAAAAACAAACTTTTTTTATACTACTTCATTTTTTGATTTGCCTGAGCTTTGGTCAATCAGATGATGCTATCTTGAAAACACTACATACCGATTTAGAACGGATTTACGCACAAGACCAAATTACCGGTTTTTCCGTAGCCATCGTAAACCAAGATGGAATCGTATTCGAAAAAGGACTGGGATATGCCGATAGACAGGCAGGTAAAAAATATACCGAAAATACCGTTCAAAATATAGCGTCAATTTCTAAAACCTTTATTGGTATCGCACTACTTAAAGCGGAAGAACTCGGTAAACTCCATTTGGACGACCCTGTAAACGACTATTTAGATTTTAAGGTCATCAATCCACATTTTCCCGATGTACCCATAACTATAAGACACTTAGCAACACACACTTCAAGCATTAAGGATGCTCCAGAATACGAAAGCAAGGGGTACATCCTACGGAAAGAAAACAATGGTGATGCAAAGGTAAATAAGAATTTTCGACCACCTGCAGAGCTGATGGTCCTATCCCATTTTTTGGAAGAAATTTTAAGTGATAGCGGAGCTTGGTATAAGAAGAAAAATTTCTTAAAAAATGCACCGGGAGAATTATTTGAATATTCGAATATCGGCGCCGGACTAGCTGCTTTGGTTCTTGAAGAAGCAACAGGGGTTCCTTTCAACGAGTTCACGGCAAGCTTTATTTTCAAACCCTTGGGAATGTCTGATTCCGGCTGGTTCTTGGATGAAGTCAATTTTTCAAATTACTCGAAATTGTATTCCGATACAGAGAAAGAAATGGCCCCTTACCAATTGGTCAATTATCCTGACGGTGGCTTAATTACTTCATCCCATGACCTAGGTCTATATCTTACCGAACTGATTTCAGGATTTAACGGTACCGGAAATATACTAACCGATGAGAGCTACGAAAAGTTATTCACACCCTATTTGACAGCAAAGAATTTCAAAGAAAGAAATGAAAGCGTTTACAATGACGAATACAATATGGGCATTTTTATGGGAATTTCGGCACACGGACAGATAGGTCATACAGGAGGCGATCCCGGCGTGGCTACCTACATGTTTTTTAATACAAAAACCCGAATCGGAAAAATTCTTATGGTGAACACGGACATTGACAAAGAGGGAGTAAAAGAATTTAGCGCTGTATGGAAAAAGCTAGAGGAGTACGAGACCAAATTTTAGGTCTGAAGACAACATCTTTTTCAATGAACTTGCAGGAAAGCATAGCGCGTCGCCCTTTAAAATAATCAGCGCTAGAGGTTTTCAAAAAGTTGAGATACGACCATATTTATTAACTTGGAGCAGATTGTGTTTTTTGAGGGCCTCAGCAACGAATTTGAACTAGTTCTTTTATCCTTTTATAGTATCACAGTTAGTCCATTAATATTTTATAGACATGAAAATCAATCTCCTTCTTACACTAGTATCCGTTTCGTTTTTATCATTCTCCTGCGCCCAATCGGAAAGAATAGAGACCCAAATCGCCTGGGACACCTGGGGCGTTCCCCATATTACCGCCAATACTACTGAAGAATTGTTCTTTGCCCAAGGTTGGGCACAAATGCACAATCATGCCAACCTGATTCTGGAACTCTATGGTAGCTCTAGAGGCAGAGGCGCCGAGTATTGGGGCCAAGAAAAATTTGAAAATGATATGCTCATCCATACCCTAGGCTTTAGTGAATTGGCCGATGATTGGGCTCAAAAACAAGACCCCGAAATCAAAACCATCTATACCGCTTTTATAGAAGGAATGAACGCTTATGCGGCAGCGCACCCCGAAGCGGTTGACGAAAAAAACAAAGTAGTGCTTCCCCTGACGACCAAAGACATGATCATGCATAGCATGTACGTTATTTTCACTCGTTTTATTGCCGGAAATGATTTGGGCCGTGTACAACAGTGGCCGGACATGGGTTCGAATACCTATGCCATTGCTCCTAAGCGTTCGGCTTCAAGAAGCGCCATGCTCGTTCAGAATCCCCACTTACCATGGTGGCAGGAATTTTTGTTCTTTGAGTCGCACTTAAGACTGAATGGAAAAAACATGTACGGGACCACACTCGTCGGTTTCCCTGGAATTGCGATTGGTTTTAACGAAAACCTCGGTTGGAGCCATACCGATAATACGATTGATAACGCCGACACCTACGCGCTAGAACTTAAAGATGGTGGCTATGTGTTGGATGGCGAACGAAAAGAATTTACGACTAGCTCCAAAATCATCAAAATAAAGCAAGAGGATGGCACTATAAAAGAACAAGAAATACCTCTCATGAAAACAGTTCATGGTCCCGTAGTCAAAAGAACCGATGAAATGGTGTTAGCCTTGCGTATGGTGGGCCTTGATAGACCGAATATGTTCTTGCAGTGGTGGCGCATGATCAACAGTACTACATTCGATGAATTCGAAGACGCACTAAAAATGGCACAAATCCCTTTTTGGAACGTGATGTACGCCGACAAACAAGGTGAGATTTTCTATCTGTTCAACGGTTTGGTCCCAAAGCGGAGCTCAGGCAATTGGGCGTATTGGAATCGCGTGATTCCCGGTGGAAAATCGGCGGATGTGTGGACGGCGGTGCATGACTACGCCGACTTGCCCAAAGTAAAAAATCCAGAAGGCGGATGGCTACAAAATGCCAACGATCCACCTTGGACAAGCACCATACCAATGACTTTGAATCCCGAAGACTACCCCAGTTACATGGCCCCTCAATACATGCCGTTTCGGCCGCAACGTGCCGCACGTATGCTAATCGAGGATGAGTCGATAACCTTTGATGAATTAGTAGATTATAAACTCTCTACGCGCTTAGAATTTGCGGACAGAATTTTAGACGATTTGTTTGCTGCCATAGATGCCTCGGATTCGGAAAAAGCGAAACAGGCTAAAATGGTACTGGAAAGCTGGGACCGGGAAGCGGATGCCGATAGCAAAGGCATGCTATTATTTTACAACTGGGCCAATAAATTTAATGTATGGAATAATTCCAATTACGTCGAGCAATGGAGTATGGAAAAGCCGAACACCACTCCTGATGGTCTTGCAAACCCAGAGCTTGCGGTACGATTGTTGGAACAAGCGGCTGTGGAAATCGAAACCAAATTTGGTAGTTTAGATTACCCCTGGGGCGATTACTATAGAATCAATTACAATGGTAAAAATCTACCGGCCAATGGTATTGATGGCGAAATGGGTGTTTTTCGAGTAGCTTGGCCAGGTGGGGCCGATGAAAACAATATGTATGTCGGTGGTGGCGATTCTTGGGTCGGCATCATTGAGTTCGGCGAGGAAGTAAATGCCAAGGTCTTATTATCTTATGGTAATGCCACTCAAAAAGATTCCCCTCATAATGGCGATCAGTTAGAATTATTCTCGAAGAAGGAGCTGCGTGATGCCTGGTTCACAAAAGCGGAAGTCGAATCAAATACTGCGAAAATCGAGGTGCTGACCGAAAATGGATTTCGGGCCAAAGAATAACAACCACTAACTTCAGAGCAGGACTTTTTGCGGAGAGCAACGTGTAAAAGGGTAGCTTTGAAGAATTTTCAGTTTTAAATGATTTGAAAAACATCGAAAATACTCATTTAGTGCTGTAACTGTATAAACCATCAACGCTGGCTTATCAGCTTAAAAAATCAAAATGAAAATACTGATCATTGGAGGTAATGGAACAATAGGAAGCACAATAACCGCTCACTTTTCGAGAAATCACGAAGTTTTGGTCGCCGGCAGGAAAAGTGGTGACATCATTGTTGATATCGTCGATAGCGGTTCCATAGAACGAATGTTTGAAAAGACAGGTGCTGTAGATGCCATTGTATGTACCGCCGGAGAGGCAAAATGGGCAGAATTCAATATATTGACGGAGGACGATTATTACATAGGATTGAAAAGTAAATTAATGGGGCAGGTAAATCTTGTCAGAATCGGTCGAAGCTATTTAAACGCAGGAGGTTCCATAACATTATCTACAGGTATTCTTGCTGATGACCCGGTTGTCAAAACGACGAGTGCTGCAATGGTCAACGGGGGGATTCACAGTTTTGTGCAAGCTGTAGCTTTAGAAATTGAAAATGGGATTCGAGTGAATGTTGTTTCCTTGGGAATGGTAGAAGATGCCTATGAAAAGTACAAGGATTATTTTCCGGGCCATAACCCTATTCCTATGCATAAAGTAGTGAACGCCTATGTTAGAAGTATTAAAGGAAAGAACAATGGCGAAATCATTAGGATTTATGACTAGTAGGCCGATACCAAGTCCATTTTCATTGCGGTCTTCTTTCTAAACAAAACGCTACATATCTCAAGTTGGAGCCATCGATGCCCTCGAAACTGTCCTACAATGCTCTATTTGGACGTAGCTATATTTCCCACCCAAATTATCAAAAGGATATCCATAATGAAAAAAAAGTATACGACGTACTCTTTACCGTACCTTCTCGAATCTTGAACAATTAGGTTACAGGTAAACCTCGGCCTGCCAGAACACCCAAAAAACAACGACAGTCATTTCCCCTTTTACAGGGATGGCGATACTTGCCCTCCGCGCTAAGTTTGTTGCATCTAAAAACAACAAAATCCAAAGATTATGAGAAAAGTATTTTTAAGTATCGCAATGCTAACCGCTTTGCTGGTGACATCCTGCAAAGACAATCCAAAGTCGGATAGCACAGAAGAGACCAAAACCGAAACTGCAAGTGAAACGAAAGATGACACAGCAAAAGCAACAGAGGAACCTTCCGACGGGGTGCCCAATTTTAGCGATTCGGATGTGCAAGATTATGTGAATACCTATGAATCCTATATGGAAGAGTACAAAAGTGCGGTCGAAAACAAGGACATGACAGCCTTTAGCGAACTCGCTACCAAAGGTCAGGAACTGGCGGCGAAAGCACAGGAAGTTAGTGGTAAAGTTTCCGGTTCGGATGTCGAAAAACTTACCGCTTATATGACAGAAAAGACGAAAGAAATGCAGGAGCTTTCTAAAAAAATGATGGAGTAAGGGCGTAATGTTATTATTTCGAAACCGTCTCGACGATAATGTCGAGACGGTTTTCTTTTTTCATTTCGACCTACCTCCTATCAATTCATCGATTATCTTAACATAATCATTGTTTTTATCCTAATTTATTATGCATGCATAATAAATTTTTTTATATTTGGAAGCCAACAACCATGTAATATGAAAGATTTGACCATTGATTATGCTCTTCGCGCTACTTGGCAAGCTGTGGCCAGAATGTATAATGAAGAGGCCAAAGAATTTGGTACGACCATGGCAGTGGGCTTTACCTTATTGAGCATCGACCCTAAAACAGGAACACCATCAACCGCCTTAGGTCCTAAAATGGGAATGGAGGCCACTAGTCTTTCACGCATTCTTAAAAGTATGGAGGAGAAAGGCCTAATCGAACGCAAGCCAAATCCCAAGGATGGTCGGGGCGTGTTGATATATTTAACCGCTTTTGGTCTTGAAAAAAGGAAAGATTCAAAGGATGTGGTAATGCGATTTAATGAGGTGGTCGAAGAAAACGTATCGGAAGAAAAATTAAGACATTTTTTCGAGGTTATGCAAACCATCAACACGCTCATTTTGAATAGAAAAATATACACAAAAGCCGAAACCACAAGATAATTTGGCTTAACAATTAATAACGTTAGCAAGAAGGGTTCTCAAGTAATCCAGTAACGAATAACTTATGTAACCAATGAACAGACACATTAAAAAAGTTGCGGTAGTCGGCTCCGGTATCATGGGGAGCGGTATCGCTTGCCACTTTGCAAATATCGGCGTTGAAGTTTTATTGTTGGATATCGTTCCAAGAGAACTGACCGACAAGGAAAAAGCAAAAGGACTTACCTTAGACGATAAGGTAGTGAGAAACAGGTTGGTGAATGATTCTTTGACCGCGGCCTTGAAATCGAAGCCTTCCCCAATTTACAGCCAACGATTTGCGCAACGAATTTCAACAGGAAATCTCGAAGACGATATCGCAAAAGTTGCCGAAGTAGATTGGATTATCGAAGTTGTAGTCGAGCGTTTGGATATCAAAAAAACGGTTTTTGAAAACCTTGAGAAGCATAGAACACCGGGAACTTTGATTACGTCGAATACTTCCGGTATTCCCATCAAATTCATGAGTGAGGGTCGAAGCGAGGATTTTCAAAAGCACTTCTGTGGCACTCATTTCTTCAATCCGGCAAGGTATTTAAAACTGTTCGAGATTATTCCGGGACCGAAAACTTCCCCCGAGGTGCTGGAATTCTTGAACGGTTATGGAGAGCAATTTCTGGGAAAAACCTCGGTAATTGCCAAAGATACACCTGCCTTTATCGGAAATCGAATAGGAATTTTCAGTATTCAAAGCCTTTTTCACATGGTTAAGGATATGGGGATGACCGTCGAGGAGGTCGACAAACTCACTGGTCCCGTTATTGGCCGTCCTAAATCGGCAACCTTCAGAACGGTCGATGTGGTTGGTTTGGATACCTTAGTGCACGTAGCGAACGGGATTCATGAGAATTGTAAGGATGATGAGCGCCATGATTTGTTCCAACTGCCCGATTTCATCCAAACCATGATGGGAAATAAATGGTTGGGAAGCAAAACAGGTCAGGGCTTTTATAAAAAGTCAAAAGACAGCAGCGGCAAGACCGAAATCTTGACCTTGGATTTGGACACCATGGACTACCGCTCTAAAAAGAGCGCCAAGTTCGCCACATTGGAATTGACCAAAACTATTGATAAAGTGGTCGACCGTTTCGCGGTTTTGGTAGATGGAAAGGATAAGGCTGGAGAATTTTACCGAAAGAGCTTTGCGGCCCTTTTCGCCTACGTGTCGCATCGCATACCCGAAATATCCGATGAGCTTTATAAAATCGATGATGCCATGAAAGCCGGTTTCGGTTGGGAACATGGGCCTTTTCAAATATGGGATGCCATAGGCGTTGAAAAGGGTCTAGAGATTATGAAATCTGAGAATGTGGAAGCAGCTCCTTGGGTTGCAGAGATGTTGGCTACGGGTCAAAAATCTTTTTACGAAGTGAAAGACGGGGCCACGTATTTCTACGATATCCCTAAGAAGGCTGTAGAGAAGATACCTGGGCAGGACTCCTTCATTATATTGGATAATATTCGAAAATCGAATGAAGTCTTTAAAAATGCCGGTGTTGTTGTAGAAGATATCGGCGACGGAATTTTGAATGTGGAATTCCAGTCAAAAATGAATACCATCGGTGGCGATGTGCTGGCCGGCCTTAATAAGGCCATTGATATGGCCGAAAAGGATTTTCAAGGGTTGGTCGTGGGCAATCAGGCAGCTAATTTTTCGGTAGGTGCCAATATTGGCATGATTTTCATGATGGCCGTAGAGCAAGAGTATGATGAGCTGAACATGGCCATTAAAATGTTTCAGGATACGATGATGCGCATGCGCTATTCCGCTATTCCAACAATTTCCGCGCCGCATGGTATGGCGTTGGGTGGTGGCTGCGAGATATCGCTTCATGCCGATAAGGTGGTGGCCGCAGCGGAAACCTATATGGGACTGGTAGAGTTCGGTGTCGGTGTAATTCCCGGCGGTGGCGGTTCTAAAGAGATGGCCTTACGCGCTCAGGACACTTTTATGAAAGGTGACGTAGAACTAAATGTATTACAAGAGTATTTCTTGACGATCGGAATGGCAAAAGTCTCAACCTCGGCCTATGAAGCTTTCGATTTGGGACTGCTGCAACACGGAAAGGATATCGTTGTCGTAAATAAGGATAGACAAATCGCAACCGCCAAGGCCCATGCAAAATTAATGGCCGAAGCAGGATATACCCAACCGCCAATGCGTAAGGATATTAAGGTACTTGGTAAACAAGCATTGGGAATGTTCGTCGTAGGAACCGATTCTATGGAAGCAAGCCATTATATCAGTGCGCACGATAAGAAAATAGCCAATAAATTGGCATATGTCATGGCCGGTGGTGATTTATCCGAACCCACGCGCGTATCCGAACAGTATTTATTGGATATTGAGAGGGAAGCGTTTCTATCGCTATGTACCGAAAAGAAAACATTGGAGCGTATTCAGCATATGTTGAAGACAGGGAAGCCGTTGCGAAACTAAAAGCCCCCTACCCCCCAAAAGGTGGGACACGAATTAGATGTATACGACAGTCGGTCTTGAAAAAGAATTTTAGAATTAATAACTAAAAACCCTATTGACCCCTAATAGGAATTTCCCCTTCGGGGGTTAGGGGACTAACATGAAAACAGCCTATATAGTTAAAGGATACAGAACAGCCGTCGGAAAAGCCCCTAAAGGAGTTTTCCGTTTTAAGCGAACTGATGAATTGGCCGCCGAAACCATTGAATACATGATGAAGGAGGTGCCTGATTTCGACAAGAAGCGTATCGATGACGTCATTGTTGGAAACGCCATGCCGGAGGGTGCTCAAGGCCTTAACATGGCTCGATTGATTTCGTTGATGGGTCTTGATATTGTTGACGTACCTGGGGTAACAGTGAATCGTTTTTGTGCATCGGGTCTCGAAACTATTGGGGTCGCTGCAGCAAAAATACAAGCAGGAATGGCCGATTGTATCATCGCGGGTGGTGCCGAAAGTATGAGTGCCGTGCCAATGACCGGTAACAAGCCGGAATTGAATTACGATGTAGCTAAGCAAGGTCACGAGGACTACTACTGGGGTATGGGCAATACTGCTGAAGCCGTGGCAAACGAATACAAGGTTTCACGAGAAGACCAAGACGAGTTCGCCTACCATTCCCATATGAAGGCATTGAAGGCGCAGGCAGAAGACCGTTTTCAGAGTCAGATCGTTCCAATCGAAGTAGAAGAAACCTATTTGGATGCGAATGGCAAGAAAGCGCATAAAAAATATACCGTAACGAAAGATGAAGGCCCTAGAAAAGGAACATCAATCGAAGTCTTGAACAAATTACGCCCCGTGTTCGCCGCAGGGGGCAGCGTTACTGCAGGTAATTCTTCACAAATGAGTGACGGAGCGGCCTTCGTTTTGATCATGAGTGAGGATATGGTGAAGGAATTAAACTTAGAACCTATTGCACGCTTAGTGAATTATGCAGCTGCGGGAGTTCCACCAAGAATTATGGGTATCGGTCCCGTTGCGGCAATTCCAAAGGCGTTGAAACAAGCTGGATTAAAACAGGATGATATCGAGTTGATCGAATTGAACGAAGCTTTTGCCTCCCAATCTTTGGCTGTTATGCGCGAATTAAAACTCAACCAGGATATCGTTAACGTAAACGGCGGCGCAATTGCCTTGGGGCATCCATTGGGCTGTACCGGAGCAAAATTGTCAGTGCAATTGTTCGACGAAATGAGAAAAAGAGACATGAAAGGAAAATACGGAATGGTGACCATGTGCGTAGGCACTGGACAAGGTGCTGCGGGGGTTTTTGAGTTCCTTAACTAGAGCCAAGAATCAAGATAAATGGGTAGGCATAATTTCAAAAAACTTAAGATTTGGGATGAAGGAATGTCGATTGTAGACGATACTTATGATTTGGTGGAGACATTTCCCAAACTTGAAAGATTTAATTTAATCTCTCAATTATTGAGATGTTCTGTTTCCATTCCATCGAATATATCCGAGGGAACAAGCAAATCAACTGACAAACACTTCAATAAGTATTTAGAGGATAGTTTAGGTTCGGCATTTGAGTGGGAAACACAATTAATCGTTTCATATAGGCGGAAATATATCAGTGAAGAGAAGTTTCAATATTTAGAGAATAAAATACAACAATTACAAAAAATGATTTCAGGCTTTCAAAACGGACTAGACCTTTAGTCTTGATTCTTGATTCCTGTTTCTTAAATCTATTATAAAAGCTATGAGCACAAATACACTACAAAAAGACGAATTGCTCCGAGGAGGGCAATTCTTGGTAAAAGAAACAAAATGTGAAGATGTTTTTACGTTGGAGGATTTATCCGAAGAACAAAAAATGATGCGTGACAGCACCAAAGAATTCGTTGATCGCGAACTCTGGGCCCATTGGGAACGTTTCGAGCAAAAGGATTATGCCTATACCGAAGAGACTATGCGCAAAGCTGGCGAACTCGGCCTTTTGGGAATTGCCGTACCAGAGGCCTACGGCGGAATGGGTATGGGATTCGTCTCCACCATGTTGGTCTGTGATTACATCTCTGGTGCCACTGGCTCTTTCAGTACGGCTTTTGGTGCCCATACGGGTATCGGTACCATGCCGATTACTTTATATGGCAATGAAGAACAGAAACAAAAATACGTACCAAAATTAGCCTCCGGTGAATGGTTTGGCGCCTATTGTTTGACAGAGCCTGGGGCCGGTTCGGATGCCAATTCGGGAAAAACGAAGGCGGTCTTGTCCGATGATGGAAAACACTATAGCATCACTGGGCAGAAAATGTGGATTTCCAATGCGGGATTCTGTAATATGTTCATCGTTTTCGCTCGCATCGGTGATGATAAGAATATCACCGGATTTATCGTGGAGAATGACCCAAGTAATGGTATCACTATGAACGAGGAAGAGAAAAAATTGGGTATCCACTCCTCTTCCACGCGCCAAGTTTTCTTCAATGACACAAAGGTTCCCGTGGAAAATATGCTTTCTGAGAGAGGCAATGGTTTTAAAATCGCCATGAACGCCCTTAATGTAGGTCGTATTAAATTGGCAGCGGCTTGTTTAGATGCACAGCGACGGGTGATAAACGAAGCCGTTAAGTATGCCAATGAAAGGGTTCAGTTCAAAACGCCGATCATCAATTTTGGGGCTATTAAAGGTAAAATCGCCGATATGACGACGAACGCTTATGCCGGTGAATCTGCCAGTTATCGTGCCGCCAAGAATATCGAGGATAGGATTGCGATGCGCGAGGCCGACGGAAATTCGCATCAAGAAGCGGAATTGAAGGGGGTTGAAGAGTATGCCATTGAATGTTCCATCTTAAAAGTAGCGGTATCCGAAGACGTACAGCATACCGCAGACGAAGGTGTGCAAGTTTTTGGTGGAATGGGATTTAGTGCAGATGCGCCCATGGAGAAGGCATGGCGAGATGCGCGTATTGCAAGAATATACGAAGGTACCAATGAAATCAATAGAATGTTGGCCGTAGGAATGTTGGTCAAAAAAGCAATGAAAGGACATGTTGATTTGCTCGGGCCGGCTACCGCCGTTGGTGAGGAATTAATGGGTATACCTTCTTTCGATGCACCTGACTTTTCGGTATTGTTCGCCGAGGAAAAAGATTTAATCGCCCGATTAAAGAAAGTATTTTTAATGGTTGCAGGAAGCGCTGTTCAAAAATTCGGTCCGGAATTGGAGAAGCACCAACAATTGATGCTTGCCGCCTCCGATATATTGATTGAGGTGTACATGGCCGAAAGTACCATTTTAAGAACGGAGAAAAACGCGAAACGTTTTGGTGAGGATGCTCAGGCTACCCAAATCGCCATGTCCAGATTGTACCTGTACAATGCTGTTGAAACCTGTATAAAAAAGGGTCGGGAAGCAATAGTTTCCTTTGCCGAAGGCGACGAGCAACGTATGATGCTTATGGGCTTAAAACGTTTCACAAAATATACGAACTACCCCAACGTAGTAGCTTTGCGCACGCAAATTGCCGACAAAGTCGCTGCCGATAATGGGTACACCTTTGACTAATTCAAATTGAAACTCCGGTTTTGAGACAGAAGGAGAAACCGCTGGCCGATTGGCTGGCGGTTTTTTTTGTCCCTGAAAAACGGGATTCTATTTAAAGGGATTCAGGGAGAGTATCTTATGATTTCCATTTTATATTTGCCATAGAAAATCAATTCCATTAACAATGAAAATCACAAAAACACTTGCCCTATTCCTTTTAACAACCCTTATCCTCCAATCATGTAAGGAAACCTCAAAAACGGACTCAAGCGAAGGCGCTATTACCACTAGCAATACCGCGGTGGACGCGAATGATAAGCAAGCCTTCATCAATAAATACAATGTGTATGTAGACGTGTGGAACTCGGTGAGCCCTTCCATAGAACGTTCGTACTCCTTGATAATGAACAACCTGGATGATACCGGAAGACCGTTTAATAAAAGAGATAACTACTTTATTTCAAAACCACTAAGTGCTCGTAGCATTGAAAAACTGAAAGCGGTTATTGATGAGAATCCCGAAATTCCCGAGTTGGACGAAATCGGAAAAGAACTAGCTGCCTCATTTACAGCTTTGGAAACGCCTTTGGAAAAATTATCCGATTATTATAAAGCACAATCCTATTTGGATGACGATTTCAAAACCTCCGTAACCTTATATCCTACCGTTATGGAAAATATGACAGCTTACCTGCAGGCTAGTGACGCCTTGGGCAAAGCCTTGAAAGAAATTGATGAAAGATTGTTGGACGAAGAGTTAAAAAATTACAAAGACAACGGATACGATATCCTCTATACCAGAGGTATGCTATTAAAAACCATTAAAGAACAGACAGCTGTACTGCGCGGTATCGAATACGATGCCTACGAAAGCATTGATTTCGATTCCTTCGATGCAAAATTGAAAGAGGTCGTCGCCTTGCATTCCCAATTTAAGGAGCTGTCGAAAAACGTTCCACAATTAAAAAAGGAATTGAACATTAGTATACCAGCAAGACTAACTCTTTTTAATAGCGCAGTGGACAAATTTGTTAGAGAGAGTCGCAATCTCAAAAAATTGGCGACCAATGCAAAAAGCTATGCCAGGATGAAATCGACCGTAGAATCAATGGGAATTAATTTTGCGAACGAAAGCCATATTAAAGTGTTCAAAGCTGCCGAAGACGTGATCAATCAGTCCAACAACATGAGGTAATCCTGTTTGTCACATACTACGAAACCATCTTGTTTGACAAGATGGTTTTTTGTTTTCTTGTCCGAAGCAGATGCAGCACCGATATATAAAAAATATCGATTCATTATCAAGACGGTAAAAAATATCTTCTGTATGATTACCGCTTTACCAATGCGCTACTTTTAAGCTTCTCAAGCACACTATTAAATACATTTTGCGGTTTCGAATAAAACTAAATTCGATTAACTTTATACTATGGATAATCCATTACTTCAAAAAGCCTATTCCCCTGAACATTTTAGACAACAAGGACACCGATTAGTTGACCAACTAGCCGATCATTTGGAAGCGCAGCTTCATAACGAAAATACGCCCACGCTAGCTTGGCACATTCCCGAAGACGAACGCTCTTTTTGGAACGATTTTATGGAACATGGCGATGAAAACGATCTTTTCGCTCAAATTTTAAAGCGAACCACTTCGGTTCACAATCCAAAATGTATCGGGCATCAGGTCACGCCTACGGCTCCCATTACGGCACTAACAGCGATGATGAGCGCCCTATTGAACAATGGCATGGCGATTTATGAGATGGGGATGGCCCCTTCGGCTATGGAACGCATCGTTACAGATTTGCTTTGTAAAAAAATTGGATACACCGCGGAAGCTAGGGGATTTCTTACTTCCGGGGGAACGTTAGCCAACCTGACCGCCTTGTTATCCGCTAGAAAGGCAAAAGTGACAACTGACATCTGGAATCAGGGTCATGACCAAGCGCTGGGAATTATGGTATCCGAGCAAGCGCATTACTGTGTAGACCGTGCGGCCAAAATTATGGGACTGGGTGAAAAGGGAATCCGTAAAATTCCCGTTACGTCCGATTTTATGATGGATACCGCATTACTCGAAAGGGAATACCAAAGGGCCACGAAAAATGGCATACAGGTATTCGCCATCGTCGGAAGTGCTCCTTCTACGGCCACTGGTGTATACGATGACCTGGATGCTATCGGTACTTTTGCGAAGAAGCACAACCTTTGGTTCCACGTAGACGGCGCACATGGCGGTGCCGCCATATTCTCGGAAAAATATAGACAAACCGTAGCCGGAATAGAACAGTCGGATTCGGTAGTCATTGATGGGCATAAAATGATGATGTTACCAACCATTACCACCGCCCTACTCTTTAAAAATGGCAATTATTCGTACGCCACTTTTAGCCAAAAAGCGGATTATCTTTTGGTACAATCAGAGGACGAGGATTGGTACAATAAGGCAAAGCGTACTTTCGAGTGTACCAAGACCATGATGAGCATACATTGGTATACCATGTTAAAGATTTACGGAGATGGAATTTTCGAGGAATATGTTACCCGACTATTCGATATGGGGAAGGTTTTTGGAAGATTGATAGAAAAAGAATCCAATTTCGAATTGGCAATACCGCCCGTTTCGAATATCGTATGTTTTAGATATGTTGATGCCGCGCTAAATCCGAAAGCCCTGAACGCACTAAATGCGCGGCTACGCCAACAGCTGTTGGAAGATGGCGAATTTTATATTGTTCAAACTACGCTGCGGAATATTCAGTATTTGCGCTGTACGATAATGAATCCATTTACCGAGGAACGGCATTTTAAAACCTTGGTGGAGAAGATAAAACGAATCGCAAAGACATTGAAGCTTACTAACATTTAAATGGATTCCATTCCCACTCGTTCTCAATTGTCACGGAATCATCTTCAAAAGGAACTATTCGAATATACGCAGGAAACATTTTCACGATAAAAATTGCTCCCTTTGTATTTCAACTCTCAGATTTAAGTTATTCGCGAATAGCATCCAAAATCTGTTCTTCGGTTTCCTTGTTCGAGAAGTTGATGGCACATTCAATCAGCGCCAAATGGGAATACGCCTGCGGAAAATTCCCCAACAGTCTTTTGGTTTTAAAATCGATATCCTCACTGAACAATCCTAAGTGATTGCTGTAACTCAAGAGCTTGTCAAAGTGTTTCATCGCTTTCTTTTCTTCACCGATTTTAAACAGACTATTGATGAACCAAAAGGTGCATATGGTGAACGAAGACGAGGGCAGTCCAAAATCATCCTCGTTTTTATAGCGATATAATAGTCCATCATTACTGAGCTCCTTTTCAATCGCCTTAACGGTGCTCACGTATTTGGGATCCCTTGCAGGGATAAAACCGTAGGACTCCATCAACAAGACCGAGGCATCCAAGTCTTTGGAACCATAGGATTGTGTAAAGGCATTCACCTCGGCATTCCAAGCATTGTCGTGAATGTCCTGCTTGATTTCCTGCTCTAGAACGATCCATTTCTCCAATTTTCTCGTTTTTCTGAGAATACGGGCAACCTTGATCGCACGGTCAACGGCCACCCAACACAATACTTTTGAAAATGTAAAGTGACGATCTTCGGCCCTAAATTCCCATATTCCCTTATCCGCTTCCTTCCAGTGGTTCGATACGATCCAAACAATCCCCTTGGTAATACCCCAAAGTTCCTCGCCATTTTCTATGTCATTGGAATATTCATGAAGTTGTTGATGAATGACATCCATCAAAATCCCATAAATATCATTTTGTTTTTGCTTGTACGCGGCATTACCGACCCTAACGGGTTTCGACCCCTTATAACCACTGAGATGGTCCAGTGTTTTCTCGGTCAATTTTTTCTCTCTGTTGATACCGTACATAATCTGTAGTTTCTCATCCTTATCGGGTATCAGATCGACGATGAACTGCAGGTAACGCCTGGCCACATTTTTATGTCCCAATTGGCCCACGACCTTTATCACCATCGAAGCGTCACGTATCCAACAGAAACGGTAATCCCAATTACGGACTTCGCCAATGGTTTCCGGCAACGAGGTGGTTGCAGCTGCCAACACCGCCCCCGTTTTATCATAGCTCAATAATTTTAAGGTAATCGCACTACGACTGATTTCTGAATTGTATTTTTTATAGGTCGGGGTTTTGCTGCTCCAGTTCAACCAATAGACCTTGGTGCGCTCCAACTCGGTGTATACCTTACGTGTAGTGGGTTTGAATATTTTTTCGTTATAGCCCAACAAAAAATAACCGTCATCGTTCAGTTCCATCTCGCGACCTTCCACGATTGCATTTTTATTGAAAGAAGTATACAGAAAAAAAGTGTCGAATTTTTCGCCTTTGGTCAAACTGACCACAAAGTTCTTTTTTACGTATGTTTTGGTCTTTCCCTTGGCATATTCCAACCTCGGATTGTAATTCACCTTGAATTTGGGTTTTCCCGAAATGTATTTGAAGTACCGAACGACTTCGGGGGGCGAGTTGTACCCACCGCCTTCTTTTCGGTAGCGGGGCATAAAATCCCTAATCTCAAAACTATTCTCCCCATCTGAAAAATGGGTGATCAAAACGGCCGTATGCTTTTTGTACCGCTGTTTTATAGTATATCCTTCATCAACAACGATATCGAAACTCCCGCCGATTTTATCGTCCAAAAGCTTAGCAAAGACCGAAGAGGAATCGAACTCCGGCAAACAACACCATTCTAAATTTCCTCTTTTTGATATTAATGCGGCACTTCTACAATTGCCAATTATTCCGTAATCTAAATTATCCATTAAGTAACATTCTATATTCGAAGCTGAACACTCACTACAAAAGCGGATTTCTGGAAGCCTATGCCATATTTCCTATAAAATAAGGACTGTAAAGATGCGGTTTCACTAAAAATCTCGATTCATTGGGCGCTCAGATTGCGATTGCCCTTCTTTTTGCCGAAATTGGGAGAAATTAATGGTAAAACAAAGCAAAACATCCAATTTATGGGCAAAACTATCATAATCTCAAACAGACTCCCTGTTCAGTTACAAATCAACAACGGAACCATTACAGCGGTACCGAGTGTTGGTGGTCTAGCTACGGGAATGAAGTCGGTACATTCGGGTGGTGATAGCCTTTGGATCGGTTGGAGCGGACTTACCGATGAGCAAATTCCGGAAGAACTCGTCAAAGACATCGATATCGCCCTTGCCAAACACGGTTCATCAAAAGTGTGCCTTACGGCTGATGAAGTGGAAGGCTTCTATTACGGTTTCAGCAATCGAACCGTATGGCCTTTGTTTCATTATTTTCTGGAATATTCTGAATTTGAATTGGATAGTTGGGAGACGTACAAGGCGGTAAATCAGAAATTCGCGGATGCGATTCTCGAAAAGGCCACGGACGATGATACCATATGGGTCCACGATTACCAACTCATGCTGGTACCTCAAATGGTTCGGGAACGACGTCCCGAGATTTCCATAGGTTTCTTTTTGCACATTCCCTTCCCGTCCTTCGAAATATTTCGAACCTTACCATGGCGCGAAGAAGTTTTGATGGGTCTCTTGGGCGCCGACCTTATCGGTTTTCACACTTATGACTATGAACGGCATTTTTTGAGTTCGGTAAGGCGATTGTTAGGGCTTGAGGTAAGTTTTAATGATATTTCGTTGGATGATAGGGTCATTAAGGTTGATTCCTTTCCCATGGGAATCGATTATAAAAAGTTCAGCGAGGCCGCGAAAGAACATAATAATAGCACCGAAAAGCAGAAATCAGAACTTCAAAAACGCCTCGATACGCATAAAAAATCCGCTCCCGATGCCAAGTTTTTGTTATCCATTGACCGGTTGGACTATTCGAAGGGAATTGCCAAACGTATCTATGCCTTTGAGTATTTCCTAAACAAATACCCGCAATACAAAGAAAAAGTGCGCCTGGTTTTGTTGGCCGTGCCCTCTAGGTCGAACGTGCCCCAGTATCAGTTATTGAAAAAAGAAGTCGACGAGCTGGTAGGACGCATAAACGGGGAGTTTTCGACGGTAAGCTGGACACCGATTTGGTATTTCTATAGGTCGATGCCCTTCGAAAACCTCATTGATTTGTATACCTCAAGCGATATCGCTTGGTTGACGCCTTTACGGGACGGCATGAACTTGGTTGCGAAAGAATACATCGCTACACGCGTCGATAAAACAGGAGTATTAATTTTAAGTGAAATGGCAGGTTCTGCCAATGAAATGAACGAATCCCTGTTGATCAACCCTAACAATTTTGAACAGATTTCCGATGCCCTGCATACCGCTATCAACATGCCCAAAGCTGAGCAGCAAAGACGTAATACAATTCTACAAAAGCGATTGGAACGGTATAATGTCGAAAAATGGGCCAATGACTTTATGAACTCCCTACTCGATCAAAAGAAAAAAGACCATACCTATATTTCGCGAAGGTTATCGGTTGATTTGATGAATATTGTTACTAAAGACTTTAGCCAATCGAAAAAAAGTCTTCTGTTTATCGACTATGATGGCACCTTGGCGGGCTTTCATAACGATCCTCAAAAAGCGGCACCGGACGACGCCCTGTACGAACTACTCGATAAAATCTCATCTCGGCCGGGAACTGACATGTACTTGATCAGTGGTCGTGACAAAGAAACCTTTACCAAGTGGTTTCTGCCAAAAAAGTACAATATGATCACGGAGCATGGGGTATGGATATCCCAAGGAGGGGAAGAATTCCGGATGCTTGAAAATGTCAAAAAGGATTGGATGGAAAAAATACAACCGGTTCTGGAATCGTTTGTCGACCGTACGCCCGGAAGCTTTATCGAGGAAAAAAATTACTCTCTCGCCTGGCATTATAGAAATACAGATCCCGATTTTGGTCAAAAAAGGGCAACGGAGCTCAATACCGTATTGACTAGCCTTATCGGTACCGATGACCTTAGTGTTCTCAATGGAAACAAGGTGATGGAAATCAAGAGCAGTAATGTGAACAAAGGTCGGGCTGCAATGCGTGTGTTTTCGGAGGATGATTATGACTTCGTTTTCGCCATCGGTGATGATTGGACGGATGAATTCATGTTTCAAGAATTACCCGAATCGGCGGTTACGGTAAAAGTAGGTCGGCAAAAAACACAAGCGCGATATTATGTAGACAGCATCAAGAACGTTCGCGATCTTTTAGACCGTTTTACCATTTAAGATATCGACCAAATACCGATAGGCTGTAGAATTAGTTCTACTTGCGACCAAAAACCAATACATGAAAAATATCCTAATCTTAGTACTGTCGGCCTTAGGAGCTGGTTGCTATGCCCAACCCGACACCGAGGTCTATTTGTTGGATGTAGATCGGCTAGACGGAAAAATTCGGCTGATGAATCCGCGCAATATCTCTAACAATGAAGGCTACGACAATCAGCCTTCCTTTTATGATGATTTCACCATCGTTTACTCCAGCACTAGAAACGGCCAGACCGATATTGCCCAATACGACCTAAAGACCGGCAAAACCTCCTGGCTGATCGATACGACCGTCGGCAGCGAATACTCTCCTTCGCGGATACCGAATTCGAATGCTATTTCCGCTATTCGGTTAGACACCACTGGGCATCAACGCTTATACCGCTATGCGATATCCGAGGGAAAATCCGAAGAAATCCTCAAAGACCTTAAAGTGGGCTATCACCTCTGGTACAGCCCGGATATTCTTGTGACCTCGGTTTTAGTGGACAATAGAATGGATTTAGTGATTTCCAACCTCAAAGACGGCACAAACTACACCACCCAGAAAAATGTTGGGCGAGCATTACACAAGATTCCCAATACAGAACTTGTAAGTTACGTGAGTAAGGAAGATAAAATTTGGAAGTTGAAATCGCTTCATCCCATTACCGGGGCAACCGAAACGATAATGCCGTTACCCGAAAGAACCAACGACATTTGCTGGTTACCGGACACAACTCTGCTCCTCCCCGACGGAAAGACCATTCATATGGTCGACCCTGTAAAAGGAGCGTCCGAGGTGTTGTATCAATTTCAAGAAAAGGCAGTACATCGCATTTCCAGAATGGCCATAAGTCCCGATGGTAAGCATTTGGCCATCGTGTCAGAAACGGCCCCGGCGACCGTGGTTCAAAAACAAGTGGAATCGTTCAATGCCGAAGATCTTGATGCCTTCGCCGCTTGCTATTCCGAAGATGTGGCGGTGCTAAATTTTCCAAGTGATACCCTTTATACGGGGAACGAAAATCTTTGGGCAGGTTATAAGCGGTACTTCGAAAACAACCCCAAAACTACTGTTGAAGTGGTCACAAGAATTGAAATCGGGAATATAGTCATTGACGAAGAAATTGTATCGAAATCAGGACGAACCAGCCGCCAAGCTGCTATCTATGAAGTGAATAATGGAAAAATAGCGAGCATGAATTTTGTTCACGAAAACAAACCGATTGAAAATGCCTCCGCCATTGTTGACAAACAGCTCGAAGCGTACAATGCCCGTGATATCGACGCTTTTCTAGCTACGTATTCAAATGACATCAAACTATTTCGTTACCCGAACCGACTGACCGATGAAGGACAGGAAGCGCTTCGCAAAGGATATGAGGATTTCTTTGCACGAACCCCGGATTTGAATTGCGAAATAAAAAACCGGATTCAAATCGGAAATAAAGTTATTGACGAAGAATACCTTACCATAAAGGGGACGAGCTACAGCGCAGTAGCGATTTATGAAATCGAAAACGGAAAGATTTCGAAGGTTACATTTATACAATAATGTAAAGCCCTTGCGAACAAGACCCCATATTCTTCCCATCATCATACTATCGCAGTTCGCCTGTACCTCGCTATGGTTTTCCGGTAATGCCATAGTCGAAGAGCTCACCGCAAAAACAGGGCTAGGTACCGAAATTATCGGATATGTATTATCTTCCGTTCAATTTGGCTTTATTAGCGGAACCCTGGTATTTGCCCTTTTTATGATCGCCGACCGATTTTCGCCTTCACGGGTATTTTTGGTCTGTGCCATACTTGCCGCCCTTTGCAATATGGCGTTGCTGTCAGATGAACTCTCAAAATGGTCCTTGCTTTCGGCACGATTCGGTACTGGATTTTTCTTGGCGGGTATTTACCCTGTAGGTATGAAAATCGCCGCCGATTACTATGAAAAGGGTTTAGGGAAGGCCTTGGGCTTTTTGGTAGGCGCACTGGTTTCTGGTACCGCGTTGCCCTATTTTCTTGTAGGAACACCATGGGGAAACCATCCGGATTCTGTTATTAAGACCGTATCGACCTTGGCGGTTTTTGGCGGCTTGCTCCTATGGGTTTTTGTTCCGAATGGTCCTTTTCGTATGCGAAGCGTAAAACTGCAATTGCAGCTAGGTCCTTCACTTTTTAAAATCGTCGGCTTTCGAAAAGCCGCTTTTGGCTATTTTGGCCATATGTGGGAACTCTACGCCTTTTGGGCATTTACGCCATTGGCGATTCAATACCACGCTGAAATGAGTTCGGAGAACCTATCAGTTCCCATATGGACTGGCATTATCATTGCCTTGGGTGGGCTCTCCTGCATTCTTGGAGGCATACGATCACAGAAAATCGGAAGTCATAAAGTCGCTTTTCGGGCCCTACTCCTATCGGGAACTTTCTGCTTGCTATCCCCATTGCTTTTTCACCTGCCATCATATTTATTTTTAATCGGATGGTGTCTCTGGGGCATGGCCGTTACGGCCGATTCGCCCCAATTTTCCAGTCTCGTAGCCGGAGCCCTTCCACCAGAAGTTAAAGGCACTGGACTAACACTGGTCAATTGTATCGGTTTCGGCTTGACCATTGTGAGCATTCAGTTGTTGACCTACTTTTCTGAAAAAATTGCGCTTCAATACCTGTTTTTACCCTTATTGATCGGTCCGGTGATAGGGTTGTGGCATTTATCCAAGAAATCCAGTTAATTTTAATACATTGTAGCGCTATATAAAATTGATTTAACACTCATTGAAATGCAGAAGATTCCCTTATTACTTTTCCTAGTTTCTACCATCGTTTTTTCCCAAACCGATCAGCGTATCTATGATATCATAGATGCTGTTTCCGCGGAGCGAATTGAAAATGATATCACCACCTTGGCTAACTTCGGTACACGACATACCCTTAGCGATACCGTGTCAAATACCCGGGGCATAGGAGCAGCGCGCCGATGGATCAAAGGGGAGTTCGACAAGATTTCCTCGGACTGTAATAACTGCTTGGAAGTTTCCTTTCAGCGGGACTTGGTCGAAAAAGGCACGAACCAGCGCATTGTAAAAGACGTGTATGTGGTGAACGTCGTTGCCGTACAAAAAGGTACTAAGTATCCGAATCGCTATATTATCATGAGTGGGGATATTGATTCGAGGGTCAGCGATCCTACCAATTTTACCGACGATTCCCCAGGCGCGAACGACAATGCAAGTGGTATGGCCGGAACAATTGAGGCGGCAAGGGTTCTCTCAAAATACGAATTTGAAAATAGCATTATCTATTTAGGGCTTTCCGGCGAGGAACAAGGATTGTTCGGAGGACAAGGATTGGTAAAACAAATGAAGGCCGATGGTTGGGATATCATCGGGATCTTTAACAATGACATGATCGGGAATATCAAAGGCGTAGACGGTATCATCAGCAATGTTGATTTCAGGATTTTCTCCGAGCCCGTGCCGGCAACGGAAACGGAAGACCAACGTCGGGCTAGGCGTTTTTATGGTGGCGAAGTCGATGGTATTTCCCGGCAATTGGCACGATACGTGTACAAGACCACCAAAACCTATATGCCTGAAATGAACCCGATGATGATCTATAGATTGGACCGCTTTGGTCGTGGCGGGCATCACCGACCGTTTAACGATGCCGGGTATGCAGGTATACGTATTATGGAAGCACACGAAAACTACACCCAACAACATCAGGATATCCGCACCGAGAATGGAATCGACTACGGGGATGTTCTCGAGCATGTAAATTTTGATTATGCCCGAAAATTAACGGCCGTAAACGCCATTAGTTTAGCCTCCTTGGCTTGGGCGCCTCCTGCTCCTACCACGGTGGAAATCGGTGGAATCGTAGAACCCTCGGCCAAATTCAAATGGTCTAAGATCGATGGGGCCGTCGGCTATAAAATCTATTGGCGGGATACCACTTCACCGACTTGGGATAATAGCAGGTATGTGGGCGATGTTACAGAATACACGCTTGATGGCATTGTTATCGATAATTACTTCTTCGGAGTATCGGCGGTCGGAGAAGACGGATTTGAAAGTCCTGTGGTATTCCCAAATGCTGTTTTTCGATAGATTAAAATAATTATTCCAATAAGGAGATAATAGCCCTGTGAGGCTTTTTATTAATGTAAAATATATGATGAGGCTTATTATAGGACTTCTTTTTTTAGGTATCACCGGAATGGTCAGTGCGCAACAATTTACAGAACAAGACACACTTCGAGGCAGCATCACTGGGGAGCGCGCCTGGTGGGACCTGAACTACTATCATCTGGATATTGAAGTAAAACCCGATGAAAAATTCATTTCTGGAAGTAATACCATTCGCTACAAAGTCTTGAACAATGAGGAAGTACTTCAAATAGACCTGCAACCGCCCTTGAAAATAGAAAAAGTAACACAGGACGGGAAAAAATTGGATTTCTCCTCAAAAACGAACGCGCATTTCGTAAAACTTGAAAAACCACAAAAAGTAGGCGACATCAACGAGATTGTCGTTCACTACTCAGGTCATCCCAAAGAGGCTGCCAATGCTCCATGGGACGGTGGTTTCTCTTGGAAAAAAGATGATAATGGCAAGCACTTTGTCGCTACCTCTTGTCAGGGTTTAGGAGCCAGTGTCTGGTGGCCGAACAAAGACCATATGTACGATGAAGTAGATAGCATGCTCATCAGTGTACGAGTGCCCAAAGATTTGATGAATGTTTCGAACGGCCGGCTTCGGAAAGTTACCGAACAAACCGATACGAAAACCTACCATTGGTTTGTCAGTAATCCCATCAACAATTATGGCGTGAACGTGAATATTGGCGATTATGTGCATTTCGGGGAAAAATACAACGGGGAAAAAGGTATTCTGGATATGGACTATTATGTTTTAAGGGATGATTTGGAAAAGGCAAAGGAACATTTCAAGGACGCCCCGAAAATGATGAAGGCCTTCGAGCATTGGTTCGGCCCCTACCCTTTCTACGAAGACAGTTTTAAATTGGTTCAAGTACCTTATCTGGGGATGGAGCATCAAAGTTCGGTTACCTATGGCAATCAATGGAAAAAAGGCTACTTGGGGAGGGATTTGTCCAGTTCCGGTTGGGGCCTTAAATTCGATTTTATCATTATACATGAAGCGGGCCATGAATGGTTTGCCAATAATATCACTTATAAGGATGCTGCCGATATGTGGGTACACGAAGGGTTTACCTCCTACTCGGAAAACCTCTTCCTAGATTATCATTATGGTAAGGAAGCTGCATCGGACTACGTCATAGGCCTGCGCCAAAACATCCGAAACGACCGTCCGGTCATCGGAACCTATAACGTGAATAAGGAGGGCTCCAGCGATATGTACTATAAAGGTTCCAATCTTTTACACACCATCCGTCAATTGGTCGATGATGACGAAAAATGGCGGGAAATTCTACGCGGACTGAATAGAGATTTCTATCATCAGACCGTTACGACCCAGCAAATCGAGGAGTATATCGCAAAGAAATCCGGATTGGACCTCTCCAAAATTTTCGATCAGTACTTACGCACTACGGATATTCCGGTTTTTGAGTATGAAGTTGACGAAAACGTGCTCAAATACAGATACAACAAGGTAGTCGACGGTTTTGAAATGCCGTTGATCATTTATTTGGGAGAAAAAGCCCATGAACTGCAGCCCACTACCGAATGGAAGACGGATAAGATAAACGGTCTACCTTCCATCAAAGTAGATCGGAATTTTTATGTGGAAACCAAAAGGTTGAATTAGACACTTTCATGGAACCACCATAGTAAAAATGAAACATTTACGATTTGGGTACGCACCACGAACATCCTTGAACCGGACATCCAAAAATTGAACCATTTCTCCGAAGAGGAATCGGGCCTGACTCGACCTTCGATTTTTTGGACACTGTGGCCTACTTCCTAAAATAGGCCATCACTATTGCCTAATTAAAGGTGGCGTTCAAGAGCGCCACATTCGAAGGGGTTTTACCGGCTTCTATCGCTCCGGTAATGTACAGTATGTTTTTCCCTGTTGTTTCTGTTGTCAATGGCATCACTATCGCTGCACCTTGGGTGCCCGCGGGTTGGGGAGCCAATGTTCCTTGGCCGATTACCTCACCGTCAGGGGAATTCAAGCGTATATCAAAATTATAGGTGGCCTTTGGGGCTTCTTGCCATCCGGCACCTAGAACGATGTTACTTACTCCGGTAAGGTCGATGTCGTTCAATTCGAACCAACCTTTTGCACCTGAGAGCAATAGCAAATCCCGTCCGCCGAATGTAACTGCCGTCATTCCATCAGTTTTGGTGTCCTTCGAAAAGCCGACCGTATTACTGGCCAAAACAACCGATTTGTTACCCGTTAAGGGAATCGCGCCTTCAGCGCCTTCGTCCGTATAGCTTGCAGTCAACACCATTAGATTGCCCGGTTTTGTAGCCTCGGGTCGTACAGCGCCCTTTGGAGGTAGCGATGGCTTCAATCCAAGATCACCGTTCAATGACATAATATAAGCGGCGATTTGGCGCGTCTCATCGGAGGAGATATCAGGGTGCGCGGCCATCATGACCTCGCCCCATACGCCAGAGCCCCCCTCTTTAATTTTCTTTTGAAGGTAGGGTATCGCATTTTTATCCTCTCTGTATTTTTTGGCAATATCCATATAATTCGGTCCGATAGAAGCCTCTGCTTCTTTATGACACGTTTTGCAATCCATTGCCATGGTCAAAGCCTTTCCGGTAACGGTGGCCGAGACTTGTTGATGACCAAGATTCATATTCACTTTATCCATCCCATCCATATAATCAACCGAAACGAATATCTTCGATGCATCAATATCACCGCCTTCGGCGTCGGTTACCGATACCTCGTAATTTACAGGCTGTCCGGGCACATAAAACGATGAATTACCATTGATTATCGAAATGGCGACCTCTGGCCTTGTATTACCGGCCACTATGGTAGTCGATTCGCTTGTAGCCGACTCACCGGCCGCATCCTTTACTTCCACCGCGATTTTATATAGGCCTGCATCGGTGTACGTATATGATATTTCCGGCACTGACGTTTCTTTGACCTCACCATTCCCCAAGTCCCATAAATATGTCACGGCATCTTTCTCACGATCCATTGCCGAAACACTTGCAGTAATGGTGAGCGGAAGTTTCCCTGAGTTTTGATCCACCGACATATAATCAATAATCGGCGGACGGTTGCCTCCATTGAAATCCACAATACTCAAGGCGGCATTATCATTTTTGCTGAACCAACCACTACCGTATTCAAGTAAATACAGTTTACCATCAGGTCCCATTTCCATATCGATTAGGTTGTTTACCTTGATATCGGAGGCGAAAGGTTCCATTTTATTGACGCTACCATCTTTAAAAAGACTTACGGCCATCATCCAACCACGCATCCAATCATAAATAATCACCTTGCCATCGTAATAGGAAGGCAATCCGCCACCATCGTCATACATATCGGAATAATAGGTCGGGCCAGCCATGGCATTACGTCCGCCACTCCCCGCTTGGGGAAATTCTTGCGACGCTCCATACGGATAAAACATGTAGGCCGGTTGCGCTGGGGGCAACTCCGTCAAGCCTGTATTGTTTTTAGAGTCGTTAATAGGTTTTTCGGGGTCGAATGTCTTACCACTTTCCCCGTTCGTATAGTCATAATCAACATAGGGCTTATTGTCACCTATAAAAAGTGGCCATCCGAAATTACCGGCGGCGCGGGCTTGGTTCATTTCATCATATCCCTTCGGACCACGTTCATTGAGTTGGTCCACCCGGGCATCCGGACCCACATCGCCCCAATACACATAGCCCCTTTTTTGATCAACCGAGATCCGATACGGATTACGATGGCCCATAGTATAGATTTCAGGCCGTGTTTTTTCGTTACCTACAGGAAAAAGGTTTCCCTCGGGAATGTCATAACTACCATCCTCGTTTACTTTGATGCGCAGAATCTTACCCCGCAGGTCATTCGTATTTCCTGAAGAACGCCTTGCATCGTATTGCTCTTTTCCCGGAATATCGTTTAACGGTGCGTAACCGTTATTTACAAATTCCGCGTCTTTCTCGTCAAAAGGAGTAGAATTATCGCCTGTGGATACGTATAAGAGACCATCTTTATCGAAAGCTATTGAACCTCCCGTATGACAGCAGATTTCCCGTTGACTAAAGACATCCAAAATCACCTGTTCCGAAGCGGTATCGAAAGCATCGTTCTTGAACTTCATCCTACTTAAACGATTTATCTGCTCATCTCCAGTTGGCGCGTAGTACAGATAGACCCAGTTATTTTCGGCGAAGTTGGGGTCTTTCTGAATGCCCATCAACCCTTCTTCGGCATTTACACCGGGGGTATTCAAAGTCTTGTCGTATACGTTTAATTTGAGTACTTCGGTAACTTCTTTGGTGCTCGCACTGTAAAGCATCACCTCACCCCTACGTTGCGCGACCAGTACATCGCCATCAGGTAAAATCGTCATTTCGGTTGGCTCGAAAAATTCGCCTTCGATCAGTACATTTTTAGAGAAGCGATCGATATCCGGTGGAATCTGCGAAACCGCCTTGCCATAATCCAGCTTATTATTTTCTCCGATTGCATATTGAATACCGGCCAAAAGGTGCTTTACGAAGGCCTCTTCCTCATAACTTTCATCGGTATGGCCGGCGCCAGTGTAGAAGGCCCTACCCCCATCGAATTCGTGATACCAGGCAATCGGGTGAAAGTCACCATTCTTACCTCCTTCGTAGGTAGACTCATCAACTGTCATGATAACATTTACGTCCGGGTTGATGTTTTTGTAGTTGTATAGCTCGTCGAACCTATGCCAAATGGAATCCGTAAAATGTTTTGTAGCGATAAAATCATTGTCTTTTATTATAAAATCAGCTTCAGGGGTTCCCTGCGGATGACTTAAGAATTGCGCACCGACCAACTTATTATACCAGCCCCAATCGTATTCCGTATCGGTAGCTGCATGCACCCCTACAAAACCACCGCCAGCCTGAATGTAGCGCTCAAAAGCCGCTTCTTGTTTATGATCCAGGACATTCATGGTCGTGCTTAAGAAAATTATGGCGGAATAGCGCTTTAAATTCTCCTCTTCGAATAAGTCGGCATTTTTTGTCGTGTCCACTTCAAAACCATTTTCCGAACCAAGTTTTTGAATCGCTGCGATTCCAGCAGGGATTGAGGCATGTTCGAAACCCATGGTTTTTGAAAACACCAACACTTTTGGGGCACCTTCGCGTTTGTTGTCACAGGAAGTGAAAATTAGGCCACTGAGAACTAAGAAGAAGAGAACAGCTTTTTTCATTGTATGGCGCTTTTGTTTTGGACTATCCGATAAAAATAGGGATTCACTTTTAGAATGGCGATTGTTTTAATTTGGAAAATATTATTTTTAGGGAAACAGTGATAACTTATCGATGAAAGACCTTCAAGAACATTATTTCAAAAACGATGGGGAGTGGCGAGATTGGCTTCATGAAAATCACAAGCAAGAGAAAGGCATCTATCTTATCTTTTATGCCGTATCCCATAAAAAAGAGAGTATGCGCTGGGAAGAGGCCGTTCGTGTGGCCTTATGTTATGGTTGGATCGATAGTACGGTAAAAAATATTGGGGTGGGAAAACGCCGGCAATACTTTTGTCCCCGTAAGGCAAAGAGTGTCTGGAGCAAAGTCAATAAAGACCATCTGAAAGAACTTATGGCCAAAGGCCTAATGCATGAAAGTGGCCTTGGTATTATCGAAGCCGCCAAGAAAGATGGTTCGTGGACCGCTTTGGATGATGTAGAGAAGGGTATTATACCGGACAATTTGCAATTGGCCTTTGATGAAAATCCGTTAGCGTTCAAAAATTACAAAGGATTTACAAAAGGACAGCGAAAAAGTTATTTGTATTGGCTCAATCAAGCCAAACGAGAGGCAACGCAACAAAAGAGAATCACTGAAATTATAAGGCTATGCGAATTAAATATCAAGTCGAGAAACAATGGATGGGGAAAAGCGGAATAAACAACTAAAATATAAGAACTCATGGAAAAAGCGTTAGAGACTATGATTGCCAACATGCCAGAAAAAACGGGGAAATCATTACAAGAATGGGCAGCATTACTTAAAGAAAAGAATTTTACCAAGCATGGAGAAGCCATGAAATTCCTTAAAGGGGAGCATGGTGTCACCCATGGTTTCGCCAACACCATCATCCACCTATCGAAAGATGAAAAGGGAGGTGGTGATGATTTGGTATCCGCCCAGTACAAAGGCAAGGAAAATTTAATGCCTATTCGTGATAAGCTGCTTGCCCTGGTAAAGACTTTTGGCGAAGATGTGACCATTACCCCAAAAAAAACGTCCATCAGTATTATTCGAAAAAAGCAGTTCGCCCTCATTAAGCCGGCTACCAAAACCAGGATAGACTTGGGATTAAAGCTAAAGGACACCCCAGAGACGGAAAGACTCGGTAATTCAGGGCCGTTCGGAACGATGTGCACCCATCGCGTACAACTTAACGATGTTTCAGAAGTGGATTCCGAACTTACGCAGTGGCTAAAAGAGGCATATGAAAAAGCGAATTAAAAACCGCGATTGGTGCGGGATAAATTCCTAGTCAAATGAATTCTTGAACTTATTTACATTGCCCTTTTATTTAATCTGTGGATACCGACCAAATCGCATAACCATTGACCGGAGCTTGAAGCATTGCTTTACCGTCGGATGCTACAACATTTGATTCAGTACTATTTCCGGTAAAATCTATCAGATTACCTTCAGACCAATGTGTCTGCACTTCCCTAGAAACCTCATTATCGGAAATGTTCAGATAGAGTACCAAACCCTCTTTATTGTCATCCCCACTTCTAGAAGCTATAAATTCATCCGCATTGACAAATAGTACGGACCAATCCCCAGCCGCCAATTCTTGTCGTAACGCTATCATTTGTCTTATTTTCTGCTTTTTTTCATCACCACTGTTTTCGTAATGGGAATAAAATATCGTAGGATAGCCCGGGGCGCATAAAATATAGGCATACGCATGAAGCTCGAAGGCATTCGGGAAATCAAGGTCATTGTCCTGCCTGTTCTCCGTATCATGATTACCCACAAAGGTTACCGCCTTTTCGGGTTGGTTGTTCAGGAGGCTTGCTGCCGTCAAGCGCTGCAAATTCCGCGTGTTGAAGGCATCTCTCATATTGAAAAAATTAGGAAAATCAAAGGCATTTAAGCCTGTAGCCTCGACCCAGGGCTGTACTACTCCCGCCAAATTCCCATCAAAATTTTCACCTACGGCAAACCCGCCCATGGTATCGACCCAGTTCTTGACGATATCGGTACCGTACCCTTTTACAAAATCGAAACGCCAGCCGTCAATCCCTAAGGTATTCATATAAAAATTGGCTACCGACTGCTCCGATTTCCACATCCATGCCTGTACGTATTCACTATTCAAATCCATATCGGGGAAACCGGCAAATCTTCCGGCATCCTCACCTCTTTCCCCATTGGGCAGAAAATCATGCTTGTTTCGATTAAAAAGACCGGAGGGCACGTTAAAAAGGGTGTAGGTCTCCTCTCCTTGAAATGGATTGAATTCCAAAGCACCCCCACTGTTATGATTTATGACCATATCGGCAATTACGGCTATATTGTTGTTGTGAGCTTTTTCGATCATTCTTTCCAATTCTTCACGATTTCCAAAACGGGTCTCTATTGTACCATGCTGTTCGAAATCACCAAAATCAAAATAATCGGCAGGGTCATAACCCATAGAGAATCTTCCTGATTGGCCTTTCGAGATAGGTGGAATCCATATGGCATCGATTCCGTCATCCGCCCAATCATCCAATTTCGATGTCAGTATATCCCACCATATACCTCCTTCAGTAACGTCCCAATAAAAAGCCTGCATCATAACGCCGGATCCAGGTATAATGGCCGTGCTCCTTGAGCTAGAAGTGCCGGTCGGATAATCACTCGCCGGGTGTGTCGCCACCTCTTCCGATGAATCGGTCGGTTCTTTAGAATCTGTTTTAGAACAGCACAGCACCAATGAAATACATAATAATAACAGGGAAGAACTAAAAATTTTTTTCATAACAACAAGTCTTATTTTTTTCGAAATTTAATACAATAAATCACAGCGGCAATGCCCCCGACCGTAGAAAACACGGTCAACATCCAGAAGACATTCTGAAAACCCGGTTCCCCCGGATTGGAATCCAACAAATAGCCATAGGCCGGGCCTGCAAAAATATCCGGGGTATACCCAACCAAGGATATGAGCCCAACCGCCGTTCCGGTGAGTACCAAAGGAATCCTTCCTTCTTGCATCACGGCAAAATATAAGGCTCTGGCCGAATACACGCCAATGGCAATAATGATGACCGACAAAAAGAACAAAATCGTAGCAGATGGCGCAATAAGTCCAGATGCGAACAAAAAACCTCCAATTATAGTGGCGACAAAGCTAAACACCAATACCAGGCTAATTCTAAATCGGTCGACGATTAATCCTAAAAGGATACCTGTCGTAGGTCTCAAAAATTGTAAAAAAGTGCCTGTTTGGGCCGCTTTCACCTCGTCGTACAGCATTACTTCGTTGGCATATTGCGAAAGAACATCGGTTATCTTGTATCCCACATAGGCACAGAGAATAATCACCATAAGCAACTGTACCGAGGGGAGTTTCAGTACCGAAACAATCTGGCTTATCGAAATCCGTTCCACTAAAATTTCCTTTTCATCCACTCCGGACTTCATAAAGAACCAGGTGAGCGCTCCGATTACCGTTATGATGATAGACGAGCAATAGATAACATACCGAAAAGCTTCCTGTCGCTCTGACAAAGAGGCCATATCAACGTTTTCGGAAATGAATAGCGAAAAAATAAATACCCCGAGCAACCCGAAAAGAAAACCGGTCAACCCGCGCCCCCCGTCCAGAAGTCCAAATGCCTTCCCTTGGGAAGCAGTGCCTCCCCAAACCCGGGTCGCTTTGATCATAGGAGCCCAGAACAGAAAAATCGTAGTGAAACCCCAATACCCATATACAACTTGCAACACCTCAAAACTGGGGAAAGTGGCAAATACCATACCCCCTGCGGCGGTCATCCCTAAAGCAATCGCCATTAATTTTCTGGGTGGATATTTGTCGGCCAAAGGCCCCCCGAACAAATAGGAGACCACGGCAACAATACCATACACCGAAAAACAAAGCCCGAGTTGGGTATTATCGAGCATAAATACGTCCAAAACCGTAGGCCTGAAAATACGTGGTAATACAAAAGGTAGTATAAATACGGCCTCCCCCGCCAGAATGAGTAAGGCGAGGTAATACCAAGTGGCGGTCTGTTTCATCAGCTTGAAAGATACTAAGAACCGTTGGAATCTTGATAAGAACATCACGTCTACTTATCTTTAGGCATCTACACAATTCTTACTTTATGAAAAAATTCTTCTTTGTTCTTCTATTCGCTTTGACCGCCAATGCACAAGAACATCTGACCACAGGTCCTGAAAACGGTACTTTGGTAATAGTGGGTGGCGGTCGCGTAGTCGATACCATAACAAAAAAGTATATTGAACTTGCCGGGGGAATTGACGCCCCAATGGTTGTCATACCCACTGCGGGAGGTGATGACATCTATGGTGAGGACTATTATTTCGCCGAACGACTAAGAGCATTCGGAGTTAAAAAAGTAACCGTTGTACACACCTATGATAGAGCGGAAGCCGATACCGAGGCTTTCACTCAACCTTTAAAAGATGCCAAGGCGGTGTGGTTTGGTGGCGGACGACAATGGCGTTTAGTAGACGCTTATGCCGATACCAAAACCGAACAATTGATTTGGGAAGTTCTAAACAAGGGTGGGGTAATCGGAGGGTCGTCCGCAGGCGCTACCATTCAAGGGTCCTATCTGGCACGAGGCGACACGCAAAACAATCAAATCATGATGGGAGACCATGAGGAAGGATTCGGTTTTATAAAAAATATTGCGATAGATCAGCATGTGCTTGCCCGTAACAGACAATTCGACATGTTCAATATTCTCAAGAACAGACCGGAACTTTTGGGTATAGGCATAGATGAAAGCACCGCAGTAATCGTGAAAGGAGACCAATTTGAAGTTGTAGGAGCCAGCAAAGTATTGATATACGACGGCACCTTTTGGTCCAGGGAGGGAAGTCAACTTAAAAACCTTCCTTCCAAAGACAACTTGTTTTACTTTTTGCAGTCCGGTGACCGTTATGATATGAAATCACGGAGCGTCGTTACAGATTGATGCACGTATTCGAAAGTAATTGCCAAAATTCGTTGTACATGTACACCTTTTGGAAAAGCTGACAAAGTGCAAATTTAGGGCTATCTTTGTGTAAGGTTTTGTGGAGTGTACCGGGCCAACGTGTTTCCGTTACCGGTTTTCTTCAAGGACCTGAGCGCTATGTCAAAATTACCCAAGGAAAATCAATTCTTGGACTTATCCGATTATGGAAGGCCCCTTGCAAAAATTATTGCCAACTCCCTTAAAAATACGTCTTTTACCCCCATTCACGTTACGTTAGCTTTTGTAGTATCGGGACTCATCGCCATCACTTGTATTCTTAATGGCTATTACTGGGCCACGGCGTTCTTTCTAATTTTAAAGTCTATTTTAGATGCGGCCGATGGGGAATTGGCCCGTATCAAAAACACCCCTTCCTATACAGGTCGGTATTTGGATTCCGTTTCGGACATCATTCTGAATCTACTGATCTTGATGACCATTTGGTATGTTACCAATGGTTCTTTGGCCCTCACGATCTTGGCCTTTTTCGGCATTCAATTACAGGGTACACTTTATAATTATTACTACGTCATTCTCCGGAAGAAGCACAATGGTGATACAACTAGTCGTGTTTTTGAAAATGAAACACCAAAAGCCCTAAAAGGTGAAAAACAGCGGAATGTTGATATTCTTTTTGGATTGTATACCTTGTTTTACGGAGTTTTTGATAAGATTATATATCGATTAGATCGTGATGCCGTGGAGGCCCAAAAACTGCCCAACTGGTTTATGACAGCTGTTTCTACCTTTGGCTTGGGATTTCAACTATTACTTATCGCCATCATGCTGGCGGTAAATCTGCAATACTATATCATCCCGTTCTTTATCGGCTATTCCCTTTTTATACTGGTATTTATTGCCATCCGTAGATTGATAAATCGCTAATTTTCCATACTTTTCAGGTATGCGAATCCGATATGTTTTACTTCCTCTTGTATTCTTGTTTGTAAGCTGTTCTGAAGCTACAAAAGAACGTTTCGATCTTGTCGTTCAAAACGGAAACGTTATCGATTTGGAGACAGGAGCCATTCACGAACAAACCATTTTTATTTCTAATGGAAGAATAAAAAAAATGATGACTTCGGATGGCAATATCCCTTTCGAAGCTACCAAAACAATCGATGCCAGCGGAAAATACATCCTACCCGGATTTTGGGATAACCACGTGCACTTTCGTGGTGGGGATAGTTTGATAAAAGCCAATAAAAATTTTTTAAATCTTTTTATCGCCAACGGAATTACGACTGTTCGCGATGCTGGCGGCGACTTGACCACTTCGGTAATGAAGTGGAAAACCGAAATTGCGGAAGGAAATCTAATCGGTCCGACCATTTTTACCTCCGGCCCGAAGATAGACGGACCCGGTGCCACTTGGGCGGGGTCTTTGGAAGTTGAAACCGAAGCTGATATTCAAAAAGCATTGGATTCCCTGGAGCGCATCCCCACCGATTTCGTAAAATTCTATGACAGCAGCATATCCGGAGAACTCTATTTAAAAACCATTGCCGAAGCGGAGAAACGAAATCGCATCACCTCGGGTCATATGCCCTTTACGGTACGTTTAGCGGAAACCGTGGATTCGGGTATCGATGCCATCGAACATCTATACTACGTCATGAAAGGCTGTGCCTCCAACGAAAAAGAAGTCACACAACAATTACGGGACGACGAAATCGGTTTTTGGGATGCCATGCCTCTGCTCATGGCCGGTTATCAGGATACTACGGCACAAAAAACCTTTTCCCATCTGAAAGAGAACGATGTTTACGTAGTGCCAACATTGCATATCGGCAAAACCCTGAGTTACCTTGATGAAGTTGACCATAGCAAAGATGCATACCTCAAGTATATGAGTGATGGTATTATCAGGACCTACGAAGGTCGTGTAAATCGCGTGAAGAATTCGTCTGAGAAGGCTATTGCCGACCGTAAGGCATTGGATGCCTTTTTTGGTGAATTGACAAAAAAATTGGATGATGCCGGCGTGGGATTGCTGGCGGGTTCGGATAGCGGAGCCTATAACTCCTATACCTATCCCGGAATATCGCTACATCAAGAACTACAGGAAATGGTCGCCAACGGACTTTCGCCCTTGGATGCGTTACGGACCTCCGCCTATAATGGCGCTAGGTTCTTAAAACAAGACCAAGACCATGGCACTATCGCCGAAGGAAAAATAGCCGATCTGGTTTTGCTTGATGCGAACCCTTTGGATAATATTGAACATACTAAAGCAATTTTTGGGGTAATCACCAAAGGCAAGACCTATTCAAAAGAGCAACTGAACGAACTATTGGAGACTGCAGACCACAGCCCGGATTCCCCTTCAAAGGGGGAATCATGATTGACAGCTCTGGGACTACCTGGCAGCATTCAGACGTCCCTCTCACCCCCTTTGAAGGGGGAATTGTGATTCGTAAAAGTAACATGTTATAAAAACCTAGTCCCATGAAAAAACTATCTATGCTACTTGTAGTTGCGCTCTTTGTTGCCTGCAATCAAGCCCAGGAGAAGGTAAGTCCAACGGCGACCTTGATTTCAAATGTAACTATCATTGATGTACGTTCGGGAGAACTACTGGAAAACCGTCAAGTGGTGATCGATTCGGGGAAAATCAAACGAATTTCGGAAGCTATCGAAAATACGGAAGCGTATACGAATTCCATTGATGGCAGCGGAAAATTCCTCCTGCCCGGGTTGGCCGAAATGCATGCCCATATTCCTCCGCCAACGACCGATGCCAAGCGAATCGAAGAAACCTTGTTCTTATATCTTTCCAACGGCATCACTACTATTCGCGGTATGTTGGGCGACCCCCTACATCTCGAACTGCGGAAAAGAGCCCTTAACGGCGATCTGCTGAGCCCGCGTATTTTTACCTCGAGTCCATCCTTGAACGGGAACTCCGTTACCACGGTCGAGGAGGCCAAGGAAAAAGTCACGGCCTATCAACAGGCCGGATATGATTTTCTGAAAATCCATCCGGGCATACAAAAAGCCGTTTTCGATCAGCTGGTAACAACGGCCAATGAAGTGGGTATTCCCTTTGCGGGACATGTTCCCGTAGATGTGGGCATTCGTCATGCCCTGGAAAGCAAGTATGCTTCCATTGACCATGTAGACGGATTTTTGGAAGGGCTCGTTCCCGAATTGCAAAACGTAGACCCTACTGAGAACGGTTTCTTCGGATTTGCCTTTACTCCGTTGGCCGACACCTCAAAAATCGATGAGCTTGTTGCCCTTGCCAAACAATATAAAGTATGGATCGTTCCCACCCAAAGCCTTTTTGAAAGATGGTTTGCACCCGTTTCAGCAGATGAATTGTTGGCACAGCCTGAAATGAAATACATGCCACCATCCACTTTAAAAAACTGGAAAGAACGCAAGGAACAATCCACGGCACCCGATTCGGGTTTCAACGAAGCCCAATGGCAACAATTCGATAGTATCCGCAAAAAATTGATACTCACCCTAAGCCGAGATGGCCATGGCATGCTACTGGGTTCCGATGCCCCTCAACTATTCAACGTGCCCGGATTTTCCATACATCATGAAATCGATGGTATGCTAGAAGCCGGAATGACCCCTCTGGAAATCATTCGTTCGGGAACGATGAATCCAGCGACCTTCTTTGGGATGTCGGATACCTTTGGGGAGATAAAGGAAGGGCTGGATGCGGATATGATACTGTTGGAAGCCAATCCCTTGGAAAACCTAACTGCCTTGCAGCAAATTTCGGGCGTTATGGTTCGCGGTAAATGGCTTCCGAAGAATGCCATAGATCAGAAGTTGGCGGAAATCGCTGCGAATGCTGCTAAAAACTAGCCCCTGTATGAAAAACTGTATGCTCTTCTTTCTAGTTCTGACAACTTTGACTACGTATGGCCAGACTCTACTTCAACCCGACCGCGTATTCGACGGCGAGGAAATGCATAGCGAATGGGTCGTTTTGGTCGAAGGCAATGAGATTCGCTATGTTGGCAAGGTAACCGATCTTAGACTTCCGAAGAACACCAAGAAAATAGCTTTAAAGGGAGCAACCCTAATGCCCGGCTTGATTGAGGGGCACTCACATATGCTCTTACACCCCTATAATGAGACTTCTTGGAACGATCAGGTGCTTAAGGAGTCACCCGTAGAGCGTGCCATAAGGGGAACCGTTCATGCCAAAAATTCTTTGATGGCGGGCATTACCACCGCACGTGATCTGGGCGCCGAAGGTGCAGGGTACACCGATGTTTATTTAAAAAAGACGATTGATGAAGGCCTCGTGCCCGGACCACGAATGTTGGTTGCCGGTCCGGCTATAGTCGCCACCGGAGCCTATGGCCCAAAAGGATTCCACGACGGAGTACAAGTGCCACTGGGCGCCGAACCGGCAAGCGGTATTGAGGAAGTTATCAAAACCGTTCGCCGCCAGATGGGAAATGGCGCGGACTTCATAAAAATTTACGCGGATTACCGCTGGACCTCTGGAGCGCCATCAGAGCCTACCTTTTTGCAGGAAGAAATAGATGCCATGGTAGCCGCAGCGACCACGGCCGGAAAATATGTGGTGGCGCATGCCAGCACTCCGGAAGGTATGAGAAGGGCGATAAAGGGCAGTGTGGAGACCATTGAACATGGTGACGGGGGTACTTTGGAAATCTTCGAGCTGATGAAAGAAAAAGGCGTCGCCCTATGCCCTACCTTGGCCGCAGGGGACGCTATCATGCAGTATAATGGTTGGAACAAGGGGACTGATCCGGAACCGGAGCGCATTAGAAACAAAAAGAAATCGTTCCGACTAGCATTGGAATCGGGTGTGGATATTGTTTTTGGCGGAGATGTTGGGGTCTTTACCCATGGAGAAAATTATCGCGAAATGGAACTGATGGTAGCCTATGGAATGAGACCTTTGGAAGTTTTAAAATCCGCCACCGCGGGCAATGCCAACATTTTTCACCTAATGAGGCTAGGGAAGTTACAGGAAGGTTTCCTGGCCGATATTATTGCGGTGGAGGGAAATCCGATAGAAGACATCACCAATATGCGAAAGGTAAATTTTGTTATGAAGGACGGAAAAATTTACAAAATAGCAACCAAGCCCTGATCGAAAGCCGATGAGCGTTCGTCAGCTCGCCCTTATACTGTATGTCTAAAATGAAGGATTCCAATCAACAATACTATTGGACCGAGCGCTACCAAGAAAAAAATAGCCCGTGGGACATTGGTTACCCCTCTACTCCCTTAAAGGAATATATTGATCAACTGGAGGACAAAACCATCCCTATTTTAATTCCCGGTGCGGGAAACGCTTACGAAGCGGAATATCTATGGCAACAAGGTTTTACAAAGGTATTTGTGTTGGATATTTCAGAGATTCCTCTGAAAAGATTCCAGGAACGGAATCCGAATTTCCCGAAAGAACAGCTGCTCTTAGAAGATTTCTTTGAACACGAAACCCGATATGACCTCATCCTCGAACAGACGTTTTTCTGCTCGTTCGTTCCTACGGACAAAAACCGAAATGCCTATGCCGAACACATGGCAAAATTGTTGAATCCCAAAGGGAAACTTGTAGGGCTTTGGTTCGATATACCCCTAACCGATGATATGGAAAAACGCCCTTTTGGTGGGGACAAAAAATTATATCTAAACTATTTGATACCGTTTTTTGATGTGCTCACTTTTGAACGTTGTTACAATTCGATTTCGCCTCGAATGGGCAACGAACTCTTTGGGATTTTTGTCAAAAAGTGATTTTCACAACTCAACGTTACACTTGCTTGGGCTTTTTGAAAAATCCGATAAGCTTCCTTGGAAGGGTATAGAAGATAAAAAACACCAATGCAAATATGCTCCCAAAACCCATGGGTATAATGGCGCCAAAAGTAAAAGAAGCCCCCAGCACCCAACCCAGTAAATACTCCGATTTGTAAATCGGAAAGAAAAAAGCCAAAACCAACACGGCGCCCAAAATATAATCGATCTCTTTAACATCGTGAATAAAGCAAACGGAAATGGCTATGGCCACCAAGGCAGCGGCAATAAACCGAAAGAGAACAATGCGAAGACTCTCGGAAGCAACATCGCCTTCAGTATTATCGATTCTTTTATGGATTCGGTAGAGTAAAAACCAAGTGAAAAAAGGCAAGATTATACCCCCCAACCAATTGGGGAAACCCGGCATGTTGTCGTCATGCAACAAATAATGAGTCGGGATACCTCCATGAAAATAATCCCATGCGATGTGTCCCCAAACCAGAAGCAATACGATTGTTGTGATAAGAATACGAAGGCGTAATGGTAGTTTCATGATGGTCGATTTTGATTGATTGATACGTCATGTGACGTCTGCCTTGGAAATTTGTTACAGCTTTCCGATCAAAATCGGTTTCGACTTTATTGAATACCGTAATCTGAAATGATTTCTCGAATACCCTCGGGATAGCTGGTCACCTCAAAATCCGGAAAGCGGCTTTTATACTTTGTAGCATCGAAGATGTTGTCAATGGTATACCGAGGGAACAATTCCTTGGTCTCTTTTATCATTTTATTGAAGAGGGAAGCGATTTTCAAATGAAACGGACTCAAAATGTCAAAGGATATATCCCTCCCTAATTGGGTAGAAATTTCGGCGATAAACTGTTGATAGGTCAAACGGTTGTCATCGCATGGCAGGTGCCAGGTTTGTCCGAAGGCATCGGGCGTATTCGCCAATAGGGCCATTGCCCTGCTTGCATCGGGGGTGTATATGAGGGTCCGTAGCACATCATCCTTTAAAAAGATGCGCGGTTTTTTGCCATTTCGTAGCCGCTCAAAAATAAGCGCATTGGTAAAACTTTTGGTTATCCCGGGCCCATAAAATTCCGGAGCTCGGCAAATCAAGGCTTCTATTTCTCCGTTGTGCATAGCGGTTAAAAGTGCTTCGGCCGCGCGTTTCTTGCCAATACCTTTTTTACCCGTTGACGTCATGGGGGTATTTTCTTTTTGTACGGCAACATCTTGAGGATAGGCATAGGTATTGTCGAAATATATCAGTTTACACCGTTGTTTTCTACACGCTGCAATAACGTTCTCCATAATCCGTATCCAATCCCGAAGCCAAACTTCCGACGTATAGGGGAGACCAACAGTTAAATAAGCGATTTCGGCATCTTCCAAGGCGCTATTTACTTCCTCGATGTTGAACAAGTCGGCTTTGAACAGATTATCGGAAGGATTAACTTTTTCAGGATTTCGACCCACCAACCTAATTTTATCTGTATAGTCGGTTTTCAATACTTTGGCAAGTTCTTCGCCAATAATCCCGTTTGCGCCTAGTATGGTATGCATGATTTTTAAGGTATCTAATCGTTCTTTATCGCTTCTTGAAGTAACCGGATTTTGCCTTTCAAGATGGCTTTCAATTCAGTATCGGTTATTCCCTCTTCAGAAAAGTTGGCGTTGAAAGAGGGTAAGGAAAAATCGGCCACAATTTTTGCGCCCATTCGCGGGAAAGTAATCCTTGCCGTTTGTAACACCGACGCTCCTCCTCTACTCCCGGGAGAGGTAGCCATTAAAAGCATCGGTTTGTCCTTCCATACTCTTTTATCGATTCTCGATAACCAATCGTAAGCGCTCTTGAAGGCCGCGGAATAGGATCCATTGTGCTCTGCAAGGGATACCACAAGGCCATCTGCCGATGCCAAAAAATCGTTTAATCGGTTTACGTCCTTCGGGATGCCATGTTCATCTTCATAATCGATTCCGTACAGCGGGATATCGAAATCATTCAAATCCAAAACGGACACTTTTACATTTTTTAATTGGTGAGCCACATAGGTCGCCAGCGCCTTATTTATCGAGTTTTTGCTATTGCTGCCACCAAGGGCCACTACTTTTTTCATTATTCCAAAATTGCATTCAAGCCCTACAAGGAAATTTACTGCTGGTTTCTATCAAACCGTTTCTTTCCTCCTATATACGTCTGTAAAACCTCGACATTTTTAATTCGAGGGCCTTTTATAGTAGTGATATCTTCACTCAATATAACGAAATCCGCTAGTTTACCTTCTGAAAGCGAACCTTTTCTATCCTCATCATAGGAGGCAAAAGCGGCATTCCTCGTATGGGCGAACATGGCCTGCTCGACCGTGATTTTTTGTTCCGGAACCCAGCCTTCTGGATTCTTATCATCCAACGTACGCCTTGTTACCGCCGCATAGATGGCCATAAGCGGGGAGGCCGGTGCAACGGGCCAATCGCTTCCAAAGGCCAAAGTGGCGTCCTCATCCAATAAGGATTTAAAAGCATAGGTCGTCTTTATACGATCGGGACCGATAAGGTTCTCTGCCCAACGCCCGTCATCAATGGCATGGTAGGGTTGTACACTAGCAATAACCCCAAATTGTGCAAAACGTTCGATATCGTCGGGAGCGATATGCTGTGCATGTTCCATTCTCAACCTTCTATCCTTCCTCCCATTTTCGGCGATAATACGTTCGTAAATATCGAGTAGTGTAGCAATAGCCTTATCACCGATAGCATGAACCGTCACCTGTAGATCTTTCTTGTCGGCAGCTGAAATCCACGTATAGAGATCTTCCTCCTTAGCAATAAAGAACCCGGTATCTCCTGAACTGTCCAAATATGCTTCTTTAAAGGCAGCTGTATGCGAACCCAAGGAACCATCTACAAAACCCTTGACCAGGCCTGTCTTGAGCCATTTATTCCTTTGCAAGTCCTCTGCCGACTCTGGCGATTGCAAAGTTTTCGAACTGACCTCGTCGTAACGATTTAAGGGCTTGGCCGTGTACAGACGTATCGCCAATTCCCCATTCTCATATAATTTCCTAGCGGCACTGTAGGTTCCCAAACTATCAACGTCATGAACCGAAGTCACTCCATTGGATAACAAATAATCGGTAGCGGTAAGAATGGCCTTCTTCTTTAGCGCTTCGGTCATTGGCGGTATGGCATTCAGCATTTTTGTCATGGCGCTACCTTTTAAGATTCCGGAAGGGTTACCGTCAGCATCACGTATGATTTCGCCAGCAGCCATAGTATCAGTCCGTTTATCAATACCAGCAATGGAAAGCGCTGCGGAGTTCGCCAACACCATATGCCCGTCCATACGATAGAGGACGACGGGGTTTTCCAAGGTAAATTCGTCGATCCATTCTTTGGTGGGTAGTTCCCCACCCCAAAGTGTATGGTCCCAGTTCCCTTCCAATACCCATTCGCCGGGAACCAGTGTACCGGTATACTCTGCTATTCGCTTGATAAATTCCTCTTTGGTACTCGCATCACGCAGCGCTACACTCAAAAGTGCGTTACCACCCATAAGCAAATGCACATGCGCATCGATAAATCCCGGAACTACAAAACGGCCTTTTGCGTCAACCACCTCGGTAGCCTCACTTTTGTAACGTGCCATCTCCTGTGAACTGCCTATGGCAAGAATCGTATCACCCAAAATGGCCATGGCCTCCGCTCTTGGTAGTTTTTCATTCGCCGTCCATATGTTGGTGTTAGTTATGATTACATCGGCTTTAGGGGTCTCTATGGAACAAGCTGCCAAGAGAAATAGTATAAAAGCACTGTTGAAAATCGTTCTAAAAAGCATTGGCGCCAAGGTTTTTATAAAGTAAGGTTTAGTATGGTAAAAATACTCATTTAACCTGCGCTAATTTAAATAGCAGCGCGACCGTATGTTACTAAGCTAATGAGGTACCAAAAGAAAAGACTTTTTCTTATCCAAGCAAGCCTGGGCCCCACTTGTCTAAATGCCAAAAGCAGGTAAATAGGCCGTCAGACCTGCCAGCCATGAAGCAGGACCAAACCTCAAAAAGCAAGCAAAAAATTGTGGGAAGTGCATTCTTGTCACAATGACCATGAACTATTTCGTCAGTCTCTCAAAGTCATCCCAAACCAAATATTCTTCCCTTTTTTTTGGAGTCAAAACATTTCGGGCAATGGCCCTCCCTAAATCAGTGACTTTTACACCGCGATATTTTCGAAGTCTTCCGAACAAGAAGGGTTTTAACAGGGGCCAAAACTTCAATAACACCCCTTGCGAAAATCCGTAACGGTTAGTGGGCGTTAATATCATGGAAGGTTGAAAAACACTTAAGCGTTCGAATCTCATTTCTTTTAGAGCTTCCACCAGCTCTCCTTTTGTCCGTAGATAAAAGGAAGAAGACTCCGTACTGGTTCCCACCGAGGCAAGTAATTCAAAATGTGTTATGCCCGATTTTTTACATTCTTGGGCGAAATCGAGAACGGCCTGTTTATCTATTTTAATAAAATCTTCTTTGCTTACTTTCGATGACTGGCCTACCCCGAGGGTACATATAGCGGTTTGGTGGCCACTCACCAATTCGGCATACGAACTCGGGTCGAACAGATTGATTTTATACTGGTCGACCACTTTGCTGACCAAGTACGGTACCGTTCTTCTGCCGAGCAATGTTAGCTTTCCTATTTCGGGCATTTGCAATAATTCCTTTACCGTGTGGCCACCAACTGCACCCGTGGCACCTATCATTACGATCGACAAATTGGATTTATCCATGGCATTCAAATATCTCTTGACGTTACCGTTTTGCGAAGCTAACGCTTTTAGTTAACACTCCTTTAAGAATTCTCCCAGTGCTTTTTGGTATATTTAGGCAGGACTATTGGAACTTAGAAAAGACGAATAGAAAACAGGTGTAAAATAGTAAAAGAAACCTTGGGTTTTTCTTAGTTTTATCCGCTAACAAATAAACAAACCTCAAACAGACTACCTTGAAAAAACAATTGCTCTCCGTACTGATGCTGTTGGCATCCCTTACCCTTTTCGCTCAAGAATTCAAAATGGACCTCGTTCAGGACCTAAAGCCTAGGAATATAGGCCCTGGGGGAATGAGCGGACGTGTGACCGCCATTGATGCCATTCACAACAACCCAGATATTATGTATGTGGGCACGGCGTCGGGTGGTTTATGGAAATCTACTTCGGGCGGAATTAAATGGGAGCCCTTGTTTGAAAAGGAGTTGACGGCCTCTATCGGCGCGTTGGCCATTCAGCAAAGTAATCCTTCGGTAATTTGGGTAGGTACTGGCGAAGGCAATCCGCGAAATAGCCTTAACGGTGGTTTCGGCGTATATAAATCCTTGGACGGCGGTAAAAGCTGGATGGCAATGGGCTTGGAAAAGACCCGGCACATCCATAGAATAAAAATAGACCCCACAGATCCGAATACCGTTTATGTCGGCGCTATTGGTTCCCCATGGGGCGAACACCCTGAACGCGGAGTGTATAAAACTACCGATGGTGGCGTGACTTGGGAAAAAATCCTATTCGTGAATAACAAGACCGGCGTTGCCGACTTGGTCATGGACCCCACCAATCCGAACAAATTGATTGCGGCGATGTGGGAACACAAACGCGATCCCTGGTTCTTCAAATCCGGTGGTGAGGGCAGTGGCCTGTATATGACGCACGATGGCGGAAAGAATTGGAAAAAACTGACCGAGGAAGACGGACTACCCAAAGGAGACCTCGGTCGAATGGGGATCGCCATAGCACCAGGAAAACCAAATATCGTTTATGCCCTAATCGAAGCAAAGAAAAATGCACTTTACAAATCCGAGGATGGGGGCTTTACGTGGAAGAAAATTAACGATAAATCCGATATTGGAAATCGCCCGTTTTACTATTCCGAAATTTATGTGGACCCACAGAACGAAAATCGGGTCTATTCGGTGTTTACGTTTATCAATGTTTCCGAAGATGGCGGTAAAAATTTCAAACAATTGATGAACGCCTATGGACGCGATGTCACCAATGGAGTACATCCAGATCATCATGCTTTTTGGATCCATCCTAAAAATGGCCAATTCATTCTGAACGGGAACGACGGTGGTTTCAACATATCCAAAGATGGCGGGAAATCGTGGCGTTTTGTAGGCAATATTCCGGTAGCACAGTTTTACCATATCAATGTAGACAATGAATACCCTTACAATGTGTATGGCGGTCTTCAGGATAACGGCTCTTGGCGCGGCCCCGCCTATGTTTGGAAGGCACAGGGCATTCGGAATAGCTACTGGCAGGAAATTAGCTTCGGCGACGGCTTTGATGTCGTACCTGACCCCGACGACTCGAGATACGGCTATACCATGAGCCAACAAGGGTATGTGCAACGGTACGATCATATCACCGGGAACAACTATATCATACGCCCTACCCCGCCCGACGCCACCACCAAGCTCCGTTTCAATTGGAATGCGGCGATCGGCCAAGACCCATTTGATAATACTACCGTCTATTTTGGGAGCCAATTCGTACATAAAAGCACTGACAAAGGATTGACCTGGGAAATCATTTCCCCCGACCTGACCACTAATGACCCTGAAAAACAAAAGCAGAGCGAAAGTGGCGGCCTGAGTATGGATGCTACAGGAGCGGAAAACCATACGACCTTATTAGTGGTCGAGCCCTCGCCGGTAGAACAAAATATGCTTTGGACAGGTTCCGATGATGGGCGGGTGCATTATACACAAGACGGAGGGACAACATGGATCGATGTCACCGCAAATATTAAAGGATTACCCGCCGGAAGTTGGATTCCCCAAATTAAAGCTTCCACCAAAAACAAAGGGGAGGCCCTTTTAATCGCCAATGATTACCGCAGGTTCAACTATACCCCATACGCCTATCGTACCAAAAACTATGGAAAAACGTGGGAACGTATTGTTGATGGTGACGACGTTCAGAGCTATACGCTCTCGATTGTCGAAGATCCCGAAAACCCCAATCTTGTATTCTTGGGAACCGATGACGGACTCTACATCTCCTTTGATGCCGCTGCCAATTGGCAAAAATGGACAGAGGGCTTCCCCACCGTTTCCACCAAAGACCTGGTCATTCACCCAAGGGAACACGACTTGGTCATCGGTACCTTTGGCCGTGCCGTTTGGGTCTTGGATGATATTCGTCCACTTCGAGCTTTGGCTTCAGACAAAAGCATTCTAAACAGGGATATTAAACTTTTTGCACCACCAATAGCCTATCAGGCGGCCTATCAACAACCTACGGGCACCCGATTTGGAGGGGATGCGCTGTACAATGCCGAAAATAGGAAAGGTGGGGCGATGCTCACCTACTATTTAAAGGAGGGGAAAAAGAAAGCAGCTGGCAAGGAAGAAGATAAGGATGAGGATGGTTCTGAGGAAGAAACAATTGCTTCGGAAGCCAATAAAGTCGATGAAGGGGATTCCAAAGAACTTACGGGCGTTCAGAAAAAGGATTCCGTGCAATTCGACTTTTATGACGGGGAACGTTTGATACGCACCTTGAAATACAAAACCCCTGAAAAAGCAGGTTTCCATCGTATCTATTGGGATATGGATGAAAAAGGCCCGGACAGGCCTTCGCGTAAAATCAGCAAAGACAAAAACGAACGTGGTGGTAGGGACGTAACTCCAGGTACCTACAGAGTGAAAGTGAGTTTTGGAGATCAAACCGATGAAACCACCATTATGGTAAAATCGGATCCCCGACTATCGGTTTCGGAGGCAGGCATAGCTGAAATCTATGCTACCGCTGAAAAACTACAACAAATGACACAGACCGCCGCCGATGCTGTGGAGCAATTGGCAGAAAGTAAAAATGTGGCTGATAAATACGCCAAAGAGCTTAAGGAACTCGATAAGAAAAAGTACAAAGACCAAATCAAAGCGTCCGGTACGATTGCAAAACAGATAGATTCGGTAATGGCATTGTATATCGGAAAAGAGGACAAGCGCCAAGGCATTACCCGCAATCCGGAAACCAATGTTATGCAACGTATCGGGAATGCCTCCGGTTACGTGCGATCAAGACCCAACGGACTGACCAAAACGGAAAGGGATCTCATGAAGTATGCCGAAAACGATTTGGAAAGCGCCCTAGAAAAGACCAATACCTTCTTCACCGATAAATGGAAAGCGTATCGGGAAGAGATAGAGAAGTTGGACGTATCACCCTTTAAGGAAATCAAAACATTTTGACTTAAATAGGGCTGGATGCCTGAAGCTCGATGCGCGATACCAACTATCGCACGCCAAGCACCGAGCACCGAGCACCGAGCACCGAGCACCGAGCACCGAGCAATAAAAACATCAATCACTAAATACAAGTATCATGAAACAACTAGTCATTATTATCGCAATCGCCCTAATTTGGGGCTGTAAAGAAGACAAACCGGCAGAACCCAGCATCGCCGACACTATGAAAACCTATACCATCGAGCAAATGATGGATAACGAAGCCATCGGTGGAAGCAGTTTTTCGCCCGATAAATCTAAGATACTTCTGTCAAGTAATCGCTCGGGTATCTATAATATGTACACTGTTCCGGTAAGCGGTGGTGAACTGACGCCCATAACCGAATCGGACAGTTCATCGGTCTTTGCGATTTCCTATTTCCCCAATGACGAGCGCATGCTGTTTCGGATGGATGGGAACGGCGACGAAATCTATCATATTTATGTAAGGGATACCGACGGCTCCCATAAAGACCTGACACCTTATGAAGGTGCTAGGGCGAGTTTTTATGGGTGGACCGATGACAAGAAATCCTTTCTGTTTTCTTCCAACAAAAGGGATGCCCGCTATACGGACTTGTACGAGATGGATTTGGAAACCTTTAGTCCGAAAATGCTCTATCAAAACAATGACGGGTATTTTCTCGGAGGACTTTCGGATGACAAAAAATACCTCCCACTGATCAAACCGGTCAATACGAACGATTCCGATTTATTTCTTTACGATATGGAAAATAAATCAATGGTGAAAATCAACAGCCAGCAAAGTGCGAATAGTCCGGAAGATTTTTCTCCCGATGGTAAATCGCTTTACTACACCACCGATGCAAACGGGGAATTCGCCCAGTTGATGAAATACAATATTGCGGAAAAAACCAGCGAGAAAGTAATGGAGCGCGATTGGGATATTATGGGCAGCTATTTTACGGAAAACGGTACCTATCAGGTCACGTATATCAACGAAGATGCAAAAAATGCCATCGAAATTTTAGAGGTTGCCACTGGTAATATTATTGATCTTCCTTCTACAGATAATATGGATATTACCAATGTGGGATTTTCGGATGATGAAAAAATGATGACCTTTTATGCCGGAGGTTCGCATACTCCTTCAAATCTTTATGTGTTCAATATCGAAAATCGAAAACAGACCAAACTCACCGACGTGCTGAACGAGGATATACAGGCACAGGATTTGGTCAATGCGGAAGTAATTCGTTACAACTCCTTTGACGGTCTAGAAATTCCTGCGATTTACTACAAGCCGCATCAGGCCAGTAAAGACAACAAAGTACCAGCTTTGGTTTGGGTGCATGGGGGTCCTGGTGGGCAATCGCGGCAAGGCTTTAGTTCATTAATACAGTATATGGTCAACCATGGGTATGCCGTACTGGCCGTAAACAACCGAGGAAGCAGTGGTTATGGGAAAACCTTTTATCAAATGGACGATTTAAATCACGGGGATAAGGATTTAAAGGATTGTGTGGCCGGCAAAGATTGGCTGGCCAAGCAACTGGAAATAGACGGTGAAAAAATTGGGATTATCGGTGGTTCCTATGGTGGCTATATGACCATGGCGGCTTTGACCTACACGCCAGAAGAATTCGATGTTGGTGTCAACCTATTTGGAGTGACCAACTGGATACGTACTTTGCGTAGCATTCCGGCATGGTGGGAAGCCCAAAAAGAGGCCCTGTATCTGGAATTAGGGGACCCGAATAGCGCTGATTCGGTTCGCTTGCGTGCCATTTCGCCCCTATTCCATACCGAAAAGGTGACCAAGCCGTTGATTGTCCTTCAAGGAGCGAAAGACCCTAGGGTCTTACAGGTAGAATCCGATGAAATCGTCGCCGGAGTGCGCAAGAACGGGGTTCCTGTCGAATATGTGCTTTTCGAAGACGAGGGACATGGTTTCGTTAAGAAAGAGAATCAAATCGAAGCGTATAGCAAAGTGCTGGAGTTTTTGGAAACCCATCTAAAAGAAGATGCCGGAACGCCGATTTCCGATGGAAAAACAACAGAAATACAAGCAGAAACGAAATAAAAAACCTATCATTCATCTTTTTTACGCGAATTATGACGATACATTTCACGGGTAATTTTAAAGATGGTCACAGAAAAACGAATACATGAGATTACGCATATCACTAATTGCCCTTTTCGTAACGACTTTGGGTTTTGCGCAAGAAACCGGAGAAGAAGAATGGGGATCTTGGCACATGTACTTTGGTACGAACCGTATTTCCAACAAACTGAGCATACATACCGAAGGGCAATTGCGGTATTACGAACAGGCCAAAAATTTCAATCAGTTATTATTGCGCACAGGATTAAATTATCACATCAATTCCAACGCCATTGTCACCGCAGGTTATGCCTACATTAACACGGACCCAAATTTTGACGAATTCGTTGTTGTACTCGGTGATATTTTAGTAGAAGATACCAGGATAATTGAGCATAGAATATTTGAACAGCTCATTCTTAAAAACAAAGTTTGGGAATTTTCATTCGAGCATCGGTACCGTCTAGAGCAACGTTTTTTAAGTTTTGACAACCCATTGAATGCTGATATTACGACAACCGATACGCAACACCGTGCCCGCTATCGCTTGCAAGTTACCTTACCGCTAACCGATATCTTTTTCTTAAACTTTTATGACGAGATTTTTTTGAATCTGCAAGGAAGCGTTTATGGTCAAAATCGTTTGTATGGCGCTCTGGGCATCAATGTTACGAACAACTTTAGTATACAGGCCGGCTATTTAAAAAATCACTTTCCGAGCGCTAATTTTGATCGGTTGCAGATAGGAGTGTTCTGGAATCCCGACTTACGAAGCAAGAAGGAGTAAATGAGAACAAAAATCGCAACGCTCTTTCTTTTCATTGGGACACTAGGTTTGGCCCAACGGACAGAGGAAAATAAACTAGGGAGTTGGCATGCTTATTTCGGTACCAATAGGATTTCCGATAAGTTTAGTATACATACCGAAGTACAGCTTCGGTATTTCGAGCAGGGTAAAAGTTTTAACCAATCTGTCTTGCGATCAGCATTGAACTATCATATTAACCCCGATGCCTTGCTAAGTTTGGGATATACGAATTTGGTTACCGATACGACCATAGAGAGTCTAGAAGGCGAAACGAACATTAACGAGCATCATATCTATGCGGATGGTATACTGAAAAACAAGGTGTGGGAGTTGGGCTTTGAACATCGCTTCCGTTTTGAGAACCGTTTTATCGATTTTGGCGATACTAAGGATACCCAGCAGCGTTTGCGCTATCGTCTTTTGCTAAATGTACCTTTGACGGATATTTTCTTCATCAACCTATATGAAGAGCTATTTGTCAATTTTCAAAACGAGGTGTATGACCAAAACTGGACGTTTATAGGACTTGGGGCGAACGTAACGAACAACCTTTCGTTACAAGCCGGGTACATTAAAATAAATACCGAAAGTGGTAATTTCGATAGATTAGTAGGTATTATCATATTTAATCCGGATCTAAGGAAGAAGAAAAGAGAGTAAATCGATAGTCCTTTTTTAGGGGCAAATTCTTTTCAAGCTTTTTGGTTTCAAAAAATAGATGCTGATGAATTTACAAAAAATCACATTTCAGAATAACGAAGGACAGCGTTTGGTCGGCAGATTAGAACTTCCGCTTGATCAACACCCACATAACTTCGTCATTTTTGCGCATTGCTTTACCTGTAATAAAAATCTCTCCGCGGTAAAGAACATCGGAAAGGCCCTGACCGCTAAGGGCTTTGGGGTCTTACGTTTCGATTTTACCGGGCTGGGTGAAAGCGAAGGCGATTTTGAGGACACCAACTTTTCGGGTAACGTTAACGATTTGATTGCGGCTGCCGATTATTTGAAAGAAAATTACGAGGCTCCTACCCTCTTGGTCGGGCATTCGCTCGGTGGTGCGGCGGTGCTTTTCGCTGCTGCGGAGGTGACTTCGGTCAAGGCCGTGGCGACCATCGGTGCTCCATCGAATCCACAGCACGTACAGCATTTGTTCAAAAGCGATCTGAACGAAATAGCGACCAGCGGAAAGGCCGTTGTCAATCTAAGCGGTCGGGATTTTACCATCAAAAAACAGTTTTTAGAGGATCTCGAATCGAAATCGTTGCAAAAAACCGCAAAGGATTTACGAAAGGCCCTCCTGGTCATGCACTCTCCCCAAGATACTACTGTAGGCATTAAAAATGCCGAGGAAATTTATATCGCCGCGCATCACCCCAAGAGCTTTGTTTCCTTAGATGGTGCCGATCATTTGCTGATGAACAAAAAAGACTCCGTTTATGTCGGGGAGGTTATAGCTGGTTGGGCGCGGCGCTATGTGGCCATTCCGGAGACTACGCCATTACAATCCAAGCATGAAGTAATTGCCGGTTTGGGCGCACAAGATGGCTTTACGACTGCCATGAAGGTCGGAAACCACGCCATGACGGCCGATGAGCCTACTTCTTTCGGGGGCAACGATTTTGGCCCATCACCCTACGAACTGGTTTCTGCAGGTTTGTCGGCCTGTACGGCCATGACCGTTCAAATGTACGCAAGAAGAAAAAGTTGGCCTTTGGAACATATTGAGGTACATACGTCCTATGGCAAAGAACATGCGGCGGACTGCGAAAACTGTGAATCGGATACCGCAAAAATCGACACCTTTACGCGCGAAATACAACTTACCGGAGCCCTCGATGAGCAGCAAACCGCCCGTATTTTAGAAATTGCAGATAAATGTCCGGTTCATAGGACTTTGCATAGCGAAACCCAAGTAATTACCAACCTTATGGAATCCTAACACTGTGCTTCAAATTATGGTAACCCATAGTTTTCCCGACATCCGTATTCATTACACTGATGTCGATTTCCGATCGTTATGAAATACGTGCATACCTATGGGCAGCGGTGCCCGCAAGACCCCCTTGTAACAACACTACTCGGTAATGGAAGACCGGTGTTGTGCTTTTAAAGAAAACCTTTAAAGAACATCCGTATCTTTAATTGGATAAATCGCTCCATCTTTTATGCCAAATGGAAAAAAAGAAAAATAAATTACAAAGTCCGATTTTTGAAATTTCAATTACGGGAAGCTATTATTCCCTGCTACTTCCCCTTGAAATTATTCAACCCTTTTTGGAAAAAAACATAAAACGTGTAAAGGCAAAAGCGATGTTTGAAGGAAAAGAACTCTTCTTTCATGCCGCGCTACAGAAGCGAAACGGCAACTACTATATGATGTTCGGTAAGCGGTATCAAAAACAATTGGGGATTTTTCCAAACGATTATTTTCAGTTACAGTTCTTCGAAGACGATTCGAAATACGGTGTAGAAGTCCCGGAAGAATTAGAGGCCGTTTTCGGCAGTGACCATAGCGCCCTTAAAATTTTCGAAGCACTTACCGATGGGGCAAAACGTGGATTAATCTACGCGATATCACGGTATGCCACCTCACAAACACGCATTGATAAATCACTCGTACTCTGCGAAAACTTAAAGCGAGGAGTTACCGACCGCAGACAAATGCTAAAACCATTTTGAGCATGTAGCTTGTGATGACCTTAAATATTATGTAACTTTCAGGAAACTAACAAACATATTCTCTTTCTCACGGACTTTAAGGTTAAGTATCCTGGACGGGAATGAACTAAAATGAAACACTTATGAAAACGATTAAACTTGCGGTAATGGGACTACTTATAGCCACGTCTTACAACTGCAAAGAAGCAAAAAAAGAAACAAAAGAAGCCGCCGATGAAATGATGGAAGAGGCCAAAGAAGTAGTACAGGAAGTTAAGGCCGAAACCATAAAATTCGCTATGGAACCTAAGAGTGATAGCGATGTAAAAGGCGATGTTACCTTTTCGGAGGAGGATGGAACCGTCGCTATGACCGCAATGCTATCGGGACTTTCCGAAGGTGAACATGCCATACACATTCATGAGAAGGCCGATTGCTCCTCTGCGGATGGAAAATCGACTGGCGGGCATTGGAACCCGACGAATACCCCTCATGGCAAATGGGGTGCTGAAGAAGGCTATCACAAAGGGGATATCGGCAACTTTGTGGCGGATGCCGAAGGCAATGCCAAGGTGGAATTTTCGACCGATGAGTGGTGTATTGGCTGTGATGACAGCAATAAGAACATTGTTGGTAAGGCGGTCATCGTTCATCAAGGTGTAGATGATTTTACATCGCAACCCAGTGGCGATGCCGGAGCGAGGGTAAGTTGTACCGGTATTATTCAATAGGTTAAATAAATTGTTAAAAAAGCCGCTTTAATAGCGGCTTTTTTTTTAATTTCATCCACTAACCTAACCAAATTATGAATCTCGAAGCTTTAGTTCAACGCTTTCAAGAAAAAGATATTACCGCCTTTGAAACACTACACGGCATGTACGCCGAAAATATATGTGGTGTTATCAATACGATAGTACGAAACGACGCCCTCGCTCAAGAAATCTGTCAGGATGTGTTCGTTAAAATCTGGAACAAAGCGGATACCTATTCTACTTCCAAAGGCCGATTTTTTACTTGGATCCTTAATATTGCCCGGAACGCCGCGATCGACGAAGTGCGCTCGAAATCCCACAAACAGCAAAAACGAAACCTATCCGCGGATTACTTCGTAGGTATTTTAGATCGTGCAACTGAAGAAGAAACTACAGTTGATACCAGGGGCTTGAAAAAAATGATTAAGAAGTTAAAGGTCAAGTGTCTCGAAATTATAGAAATGATCTATTACAGGGGATACACCCAAAAAGAAGTCGCGGAGGAATTGGAGATTCCATTGGGAACCGTCAAAACCAGAAATAGAAGCTGTATTTCGCAACTTCGGGATAATATGAAGGCTTAGCAATGGATATAAAAGCATACATAGCGTCAGGAAATTTAGAGCTCTACGTAGCAGGGTTGCTTTCAGAGAAGGAAAATCTGGAGGTATACGAACTTGCATTGGCAAACGAGGAGGTGCTTTCCGAAATCATAGCCATAGAAGCCGCTGTACTCGCTTTGACCAAAACCACATCTCCGGGCCTACCACATGGCTTTGATATCGTTAAGGAGAAAATCAACATAGATAAAGAATCGAAAGTAGTCGATTTAAAGGAAAAGGATATCAATTGGTCCTGGTATGTGGGTTGGGCCGCGTCTTTGGCCTTGGCTATCGGCTTATTCTATCTCTATACCCAAAATCAGGATTTACAGTCTCAGATAGAAATGGTCAATCAGGAGAATCAGCAATTAGAACAACAAATTGCGGATTCGGACGCTTCCTTGGAAAAGTCACAAGAACTTTTAAATACCATTCGGGACAAGAACATTACGGTGGTTCCTTTGGGTGGGCAAGCAGTGTCCCCTACCTCATATGCCAAAGCCTATTGGAACAAAGAAGAGCAAAAAGTATTCATAGATGCAAAAGGACTACCGGAACCTCCGGAAGGAATGGTATATCAGGTCTGGTCTTTAAAGCTAAGTCCGCTCACCCCTACAAGCCTTGGCTTATTGGATAACTTCGAAGCGGATGATAACAAGGTATTCGCGCTATTCAACACAAACGAGTCGGAGGCTTTCGGGATTACCTTGGAACCTGCCGGCGGTAGCGAATCGCCGAATTTAGAACAACTGTATACCTTGGGCGCCGTATCGGCCTCCTGATAGGTAAACGCAAAAAGTGGTTTCATAAAATAGGGCGGTTACAGTGAACACACCTTCCTGATTGATTCGGGAAGAGAAGATTTTCATTTTTTGCGCTAAAGATCTTTTTTGACCCTGTGTATGCGCATAGCCTTTACCAACCATTTGGGTAGGGGGCTCACAGGGTTCCGCTTTTTAAGATTTATGAACCATCCCAGTTTTTTGAGAATAGGTACCTTATGGGTTTCCACAAATTCGATCAACGTACCATCGGGATCTTCGATATAACTGAAATGACCGGCAGCGTCGCCCATATCGAAACTACTGGCGCTATCTACGGTAAAAGGATAATTTAAGGCCTTGGCTTCATCCCTTAAGAGTTTCATCCCTTGTACATCAAAGCAAAGATGAATATAACCCAAATCGCCCCATAGTCTATTTTTATAAATGTTCGAAGGCACACGATCTAAGGCTTGCACCAATTCTATTTCCGTGGGGCCCAATAATTCTCCGAATCCGCCAACGCTTCGATCGGTATGTTTCAACAACACTCTCCGAAAGATATTCCCTCCTCCTTCTACTGAGGAAAAATCTTCGAAAAAGCCCGAGCGATCCTCAGCGATGATATCATACCCTAAAATTTTGGTATAAAAACAAATCGACATTTCCATATCGGAAACACCGATGATGGCTCCCAAAACCCCTCCACAGATTGCTTTGCTGGCGTCGAAACAATACGAATCCTGTACCAATTGCACCGAATTGCCCCAAGGATCAATGAAGAGCAAGGTAGGCGACTCGCCCATAGTAACAGAAATTTCGCCAATTTCAATATTCGGCAGGTATGTTAGGACTTGGAATGCCTTGCTAACATCATGACATCGCAATTTCATCGTATGAATGCCCAAATCGCCCAATAAAATAGGGGTAACGGGAGGCTTTGGCTCGCGCGACTTAAACTGCCAAATTTCTAGTCCGCCCCCGCCAATCATATTCATGGCTAGCATGGCATAGCGATTATGTACTGTATTATCGGTATATTGGGTCATTAGATTGGCTTTGCTCTCATCTTCGAAAACAAGAATATCAAAACCCAAATGTTTACGGTACCAATTAAAAACAGCTTTTGCATCGGCAACCCCGATTCCTATTTGCTGAATTCCATTAAAGGTTTTTCGCATTTTAGAATGGGGAACGATATCAGGCGCGGATAAGTCTATTGTGAAGGGATTTTAATTTTTTGGGAGGATATCCCAACTTGAACAAAACTACCAAAAGTAAGTTAGAAAGGTTCACCCTTACGTACGAATTTTGTTCGTATTTTCTTGCGGAAACCACCAAATCGTTTTTAATGATCTTATAGGATACTTTGTTCTTTTTCATTCTGTCGAAAAATTCAAAATCCTCCATGAGTACCTGCTTTTCATCAAATGCTCCCAAAGCGTTGAAAACTTCTTTTTTGATAAAAAGACATTGATCGCCACCACCGGTAAATATGCCATCTTTTGAGGTGAACGAAGCGTTAATCTGTAGTAATTTATTTTTCTTGTCGAATCGATAGGAAAAAAATCCCGATTCGAATCCAGCATCTATAGTAGCTTTTATATCGGACAGGAAGGTTTTGGGTGGCCGCACATCGGCGTGTAAGAAAGCGAGAATGCAACCTTTCGCTACTTTAGCCGCTTCGTTCATTTGCGCGGCCCTACCCTGATTTTGACATTTTAAGAATCGTACGAACGGTAATGCGGCCATCTCATCAACATCATCTGCGCTTTTACAAGATTCCGCTACAATTATTTCATAAGCGCCGTCATGGCCGTTTCCTGAAAGAAGAGGTAACAGTTCCTCTAAGTTTCTTTTTTCGTTGTGCGCCGGTATAATGATACTGATCATGTAAATAAACCTCTTATTCTTTGCTAATAGCTCGCATTCGTAGCAATAAGACTATCCTATCCTCTTTCATATACGTAATTTTACCGGAAAGGTTCTTATAAAATAACGACCAAACCTTTATTTCATACGAACGTATATCACAATAGTACGAATCTTAACTAACACAAATGAGCTCATCTAACTTAAAAGTAGGAATTATCTTGATTTTTCTTTGTTTCGCCAGCATCTTATCAGTAGCACAAGAAGGAAAAATGAAAATTGAAGATTTTAATGCACTATCGGTAGAATTTCTGAAGCGTGCCAAAGAAAAGCAGGATACGCAAAGCATAAGGGAGCAATTATCCAATACGACCTTAAAAGCGCTGGAAGAAGGTTTAAAAACCGATAATCAAAAACTAGCATTTTGGGTGAATATTTATAACGGATACATTCAGGTGATTCTATCGGAAAATCCAGACCTTTACGATGACAGGCAGGAATTTTTCGGGAAGGAGCAGATTCCGATTGCCGGGGAAATGGTCTCCTTTGGTAAAATAGAACACGGTATCATCCGAAAATCGCAATGGCCATTGGGCCTGGGACTGATACGCAAATGGTTTCCCAATAAGTTTGAACGCAAATTGCGTGTAGACGAGCGTGATTACCGTATTCATTTCGCTTTGAACTGCGGGGCGAAAGACTGTCCGCCGGTGGCTATTTATACCGCAGACCGTGTTGACAAACAGTTCGCCAAGGGTACGGAACGCTATTTGAAGGAAACATCGGACTATAAGGCCGACCAAAATGAAGTTGCCGTTACCTCGCTATTCAATTGGTTCAGGGGCGATTTCGGATGCAAGAGTGGTGTAAAAGACATTTTAAAGGAGCAAGGTATCATCCCAACGACGAAAGGCATCGACATTACTTATAAAAACTACGATTGGACCTTAGATCTCGACAACTGGATCGAACTTTAAAATGCTTCCTTTATGGTAAAGTAGAAATTACCACCTTCATTGGTAAGGCCGTAATCAACACGAATACGAACGCCATCCCGCTTGTTCACTAGATAACGTAACCCTAGCCCGGCGGCATTTCTGTATTTTGAAGAAAAGGTCTTGCCCAAATCCGGGGCCACGGTACCTGTTGAACCGAAGACAGCGCCCCCGAAACGCCCTTTGATGGGAAAGCGGTATTCAGTAACGAAACTTAGTTCGGCATTATCCTGAAAACGGCGGTTGGCAAAGCCTCGGGTTCGTTTAGTTCCTAAATAGTACAAATCGTAAAAAGGAGTGTTCTTGCTGCTATTCGCTAGAAACAAATTCACGGCAAGTACTTGTTTCTTACCCACTTTTTGGTAAAACCTGCTATCCAATTCGAATTTGGTATAGTTGAAGGAGGCACCGATTAATTTTGAGGAAGTAAAAAGATTTCCCTGTAAAAACCAACCTTTGGTAGGAAAGAAAATATTATCGCGCGTATCGTAGAATGCCAGAACCCCTAGGTTACTCACGGTCCCGTCGCGCTTGCCGGCAACAACCGTATTGTCCAAAGTACCGTTCTCAACTATTTGAAGATTACTGAACCTATCGTATTCATAACCCAGACCCAAAGAGAACCTAGGAAAGATTTCCCGTAATACATTTAAGCGTACCCTGGGAAAGTCGACCTCATAAACCTCCTCATCATCTTCATTGGAATCGATACCCAAGCCGAAAAAATTATAGAAGAATTTATAGTACCCCAACTCCCCTACGATACGCCAACGCTCCTCGTCTTTATAGATCTCGTAAGGCGCAAAGATGAGCAATTGGTTTTTAGTGGTGTAGCTTACCCCCAATTGCACCGATGAGGGTCGAGTGCTCTTTGGTTCGTTGTTTAACCGAAAGGTCGCTAGCCCGAGACCGCCAAAACCGAGCGCCGTTTCCGGTGTGTAAAAAACAACGGGAAGGGCGGTTATCTTTAGATTTTTGGTAGAGTCCCGTACTTTTTTCGGTTTCTTCTGTGCCAAAACCAAAAGAGGCAGTAGCACGCTCAGGATGACGATTAGCGTATTTTTCTTTTTCATTAAGCCTGTTAAGATACTATTGTTTGGCAAGGATACCCAAAAGTTGGCCATATTTGGTTAAATTACCGCCCTAGAATCGACAATCTTAGTTTGAATGCAAAAAATATTTGCTGCGAAAAAGGCGATCGTTGCCATTTTTCTTGTTTTGGGCGTACTCGCGGGCGCTTCACTACTGCAACTAAAATTCTCATTTGATTTTAGCCAATTTTTTCCCGAGGGCGATGAAGACCTTGTATTCTATCAGGAATTTATCGAAGATTTCGGGACGGACGACAATTTTCTACTGGTTGCGGTAACACACGACTCTTCGGTTTTCGAGAAACGGTTTTTAAAAACCTTCGATTCGTTTTCTCGAAATGCCAAGAGCCTACCATATGTAACCGAATCCCTTTCGCTTACCACAGTCTTTTATCCCTTAAAGACCGGCATGGGCTATATTCGCCTACCCGTCATCAATATTGGTGATGCCACAAAGTACGAGGCTGACTGGAAAAAAATTCAGGAAGACGGTCTCTTTATCAATTCATTGATCGATGAAGATGCTACCTCATTGGTCCTTGCTTTGGAAACGGAAGATGGTCTTAATTACATGCAGAGCAGGGAACTGCTTACCGCGGTTCGCCAACGACTGAGGGAAAATGGATTCGGAAACTATCATTTGCTCGGACGTACGTTTTTTTATGAAGCGCTGGTCGATATGCAAAAGGAAGAACTGGCCTTTACCACAATCTCTGCTACCCTATTGGTTTTTCTGGTGCTTTTTTTGGTATATAGACGCGTCTGGGTCATTGTCATTGCCCTCTTTTCAATTCTTTTGGCCCTGTTGCTCTTTTTAGGATTGCTATCTGTATTGGGGAAAGAGCTCACGGTTCTAGCGGCCTTCTACCCTATTTTACTCTTGATTGTCGGTACATCTGATGTGGTGCATATTATGGATGATTACCTCGGTAAGTTGCAAGGCGGCCTGGAAAAGGGGCTGGCCATGCAGCGAGCGCTCCGGGAGGTGGGTGTTTCAACCCTGCTCACCTCGGTCACCACGGCTATCGGTTTTGCTTCGTTGCTCACCTCTAAATCGAGTAGTGTGAGTGGTTTCGGTATTGATGCGGCCTTAGGGGTCATCGTCGCATTCGTGACCATCATCTTCTTTAGCTGTTCGGTACTCTTGCTAACCGATAAAAAGTATTTGTTGCCGAAAGACCAGCGAAGCGCCGGAACCAAAAGGTGGTCTTTGGCAATGGCCTCGATCAATAGGTTTACCAAAAAACACCCTACACCTATTTTGATGGGGAGTCTAATTTTTACGGGAATATGCGTTTTTGGAATGACGCAAATAAACACCAACTACCAGATTCAGGATAGTTTTCCGAAAAACAGTGCCATTGCCAATGATTTTGAGTTTTTCCAGGAGCATTACGCCGGCTTTCGCCCCTTGGAAGTTGCCGTAATCACAAAAGGGAATTACAAGGTAAACGACTTCGCCGTTTCCCAAGAAATCGAGAAGGTAGTTCAGCGGATGAAGGCCATCGCTCCCATACAAAATGTACAATCGGTAAATACACTCTACAAAGGAGTGCACAAGGCGAATAACCTGAACAAATCGGATTTTTTCATCTTACCCGAAAAGGAGGACACTTTTTTAAGCTATCAAAGGGAAATAAAAAAACGCGCTCGAAAACAATACGCCAAATTCGTGAATACCGATGAAACCAAAACACGGATAACTGCAAAAGTGTTGGATGTAGGCCTTGATACCATCACGAGGGTATACCAAGGCTTAAATACCTTTATCGCTACGCAAACAGATAGCACCAAAGCCACTTTCAAGCTGACCGGAACGGGGATACTACTCGACAAAAATGCGTTCTATGTGAAAGACAGTTTAATTCAAGGCCTTTTGATGGGCTTGGTGCTGGTTGCCCTTATCATGGTATTGCTCTTTAAAAACCTGAAATTGCTATTGATTTCCCTGCTGCCCAATCTGTTGCCCCTACTTTTTGCAGCGGCCTTGCTTGGTTTTTTGGATATTCCGCTCGAGGCGACCATTTCCGTGGTCTTTGCCATCGTTTTCGGTATTGCGGTAGACGATACCATTCATTTCTTAGGGCGTTATAAGGTAGGTCTTAACAATGGTAAGAACAAGGAAGAGGCCATAGCGATTACGTTCGCTGAAACGGGAAGAGCCCTGGTCATTACTACTACGACCTTATTCTTGGGGTTCTTGGTCCTACTCTTTTCAAAACACCTGCCCAGTGTAACGATAGGACTATTGGTCAGTGTGACCTTATTGACTGCGTTGGTACTTGATTTGCTGCTACTACCCGTACTCCTAAGGAAATTATTGAAATAACAAATGTACTTGTGTTCGTTCGCCCTGTAAAAGCGAAGCACCACGATTCCCCAATCGTAGTGCTTCTATCAACTAAAATCAACCTACACTATGCTTTTTCCTCAGAGCGCCGTAATATCCGCCGCCATAAGGGGGCCGAGCTCGTAGGAGGCTTCGACCAATTCGTTTTTAATTTGCTTTACCTTTTCCAATTCACCGGCAGCTTTATAAATTTCAGCGACACGGTACATAATTGCGGGTTCAAAAGTCTTATTTATGACATGGGTATCGACCAATTTCTTTGCTTCGGCTACCTCGCCGTTTTTGAGCAAACTATATGCCAATAGACTATATGACTCCGGTGTAGGCCTATTGTTCACCTCTTTTTGAGCCAGTTTGATCGCTTTTTCATGTTGTTGCGTTTGATTCAAATAGAGTTCAATGTTGTAAGCATTGTACATATCGCCATAATCTTCATTTTGTACTTGTTTAAAGTATTTATCAAGGTTTTTCAGATTACTTTTCTCATCGTTCATATACTCTGCAATTTCCGCTTTGAGCAAATAGTAATCAGGAGCTTTGTGATTTTTGGTAACGGAGTCCAAAATCCGTAGGGCCTCCTTAGGGTTATTCTCATACGAGAAAACGATCCAGGCGATTCCTTTTTTAGCGTAAGCGTTTTGGTCATCTAAGGCCAATGATTTTAGATAGTGCCGATACGAATCCTCTATTCTTCCAGCATGACCATAGTAATCGGCCAAGTTGGTATAGGACCATAACATTAATGTCTTGTTCTTTGATGATTCAGCCTTGTTCTTGGCCTTTTCCATCATGCGTATGGTAGTGTCCAAGTCTCCCTTGTAATCGCTCCATTTCGCTTGTCGAATCAGGTATCCGAAGTCGGACATGCTCTTGATACTATCGAGATACATCTCTGCCTTTTCGTAGTTGCCCAGCTCCATATGCACATCGAACAACAAGCTTTGGGTATCCTTCTTTTTGCCTCCGGTAGCATGGGCCGAATCGGCCATTTGTAGCGCTTCCTTAAATCGATGTTGGGAGATGTAATTTCTGGCGAGCGCATTGTAGTATCCTGCCCTGCCGATTCCCGCTATATCAGTTGCTCTTTTGAGCACTTTTTCAGCCTTCTTAAGATAAGTGATGTCCCCGGTATTCTTGAAGTAGCGGTTGTATTCCCCACCAACTATTCCAAAACTCATCAGCTGAATACTATCCGGTTTTATCTTTGAATTCCAAATTTCAAAGTATTTTGAAGTGGTCTTAGAAGGTTTGGACACTAGATAGGCGTCGTAATCCTTTTTATCGGTGATACGATTTTCTGTCTGGTGGCCACACGATATCAATAGGACACCCATAAGAGCAATCATATAAAACTTCATACTAAAAAATTTATCGTTAACAATCCTTAAAAAAAAGGGAGGATGGAAGCCATCCTCCCCCATTATAAACCCTTTCTCATAGCAGGAGTCCTATTCAGGAGCTCCTAAATAAGGGAAAGTAGTTGAGACATCGGCCGTAAGTCCGACACCATCGGAAGTTAGTCTGGGTAAATCAGCATTACCATCATCATCGGTATCCTGACCACTGAAACGAATTCCGTCCATTCCTCCGAAAAGAAGAATCAAAGAGACGTCAATAACGTCGTCTTGGGGGGTTCTACCTGTTAAAGCGATTACAGCTGGATCGTTCAGGACATTTCCGTCCTCATCTACGTCTTCTCCCGGAAGAAAATAAGTGGTAACATTTTCAGGAGCCACTTCTAAAACATCATCGGCCAAAACCGAAGTCAATGTTGTTGCATCCAATCCTAAAATATTGTTCTCATATTCAACGCCAAAGGCTGCGTGCAAGGCTACGGCTTGATCCAAGAATGGACCTTGAAATGCTGCTTGCATTTCAGATACGATCGTAACATTGTGTGCATCCTTGATACCGGCATTACTCAGTACGGTATTAATTCCCGGTCTTCCCATATGGTCAGCCTGGGCATAGGTGCCAGAAAAATCGGGTTCCATCATTTCGGTTTCGCATGGTTCACAGGTGCCGCCACAGTCAATGCCCGTTTCGTCTCCGTTCATAATGCCATCGCTACAGGTCGGTACGACTGCAACATCATTGTCGTCGTTATTACATGCCGCCAAGGCAACCAGTGTAAATACGGACAAGATTATATTTTTTAATCTGTATGTTTTCATTATTTATCTCTTTAAAAAATTGCTCTTTATTGTTTGATGTTTGTCGTTACCCACGCATTATATACTGGTATACCTAGCGCATTAACCGCAGTTGTTTCTCCCAACATACTGTTAGGAATCTCTATAGCTATCGACATGGTGTTCGCACCGTCAAAAGTATCGGTAGCTTCGGCCTCGGCATTAAAACCTAGAGGCGCCATGCCCGTGACTACTGCATTGAACTGAACAAAATCGAAAAAGAAAGCATCTTGTCTAGGACCCGCGAACAATTGAACACCATCGTCCGTTGTTTCGGTAATAGCGGCGCTGCCCGAAATATCGACCGAACCCAATGGGGAATCGACCAATACCGTACCGGTCAAACCAGTAGCAGAAGGAGCCGCCGGGCCGAAAAAGTACATTTTCCCGTCTCTTGGAATGGCTTGAATGACCATATCTTCAACAAGGTCGTCATTGGTGTCGATATTTATTTCCGTAAGGACGTCTTCATCGAAAGTACCATAGGCTAAATCCGGCATCACGTTAGATTGTAAATCCACGATAAATACAGTGTTGTCTGAACCTTCGGAGGGTTCGAAGGCATAAAAATCGGCAATGTCCGCAGAATCACCAGCAACACCCGGCGCATCAATATGGTCGGCTGCGACTATAATAATTCCCACGACTGCCAATAGCGATAGCCCGAGTAAGAGTTTTGTTTTTTTCATCGTACTTCCTTTTAAATTAAATTAGTAACACCCCTACCTACGTAACAAAGATTTACAGGTTTTAATTAAAATGTTAAAATAATGTTAAAGAAAATAGATGCCCGTATCGGAGGTAACACAAAAGTAACGCTATAATATGTATTTTCTTACTTCTTAGTAATACAATTCCTAATGTCATTTTCGAGCAAAAGTATTTGGGATGCTTAAAAGCGGACATTTGGCTACCTGCAACTCCTTTAATTATAGTAATTTTGGGATTTTAAAGTCAACCACAAAACCCATGAACCCATCAGCATCCGGCTGGATCAACAAATACGGTTCCCTTGTCAAGGATAACATCAGCGCCTATGAGGATTTTGGTGCGCTTTACGACGGGATGAAGAAAATAGGTTTTGTGTACGGTATCAACACCCAAATACCCGAATTCATAGTCCCGGAGCATACCCTTACCGAGGACGAAAATGCCAAAATAAATCTACTGACCTCACTTTATTTTACGTTTACCATCGAAACCGGGGAAACCGATTTTGCCATTTTTTTGAATAGGATATTCAGGTTTTACATGGATTTGAGGGTAAACCAAGAGTCTTTATGGGCAAAACTTCTCTCTGGCACGAGTACGGCCGCAAAACTTGAAAAACTAGTCGATTCAAGAGTATACCTAGAAGATAATGTAATTAGTAAAACCTTTAACAGCATCATTACCAATTCGTTGCTGTTCATTGACATTCTATTATTCAAAAGATACCTAAACCAGCCTGAAGAAATTCGGAAACACGGGCAACAACTGGAGTATATTGCCATTAACGTTACATATCACGCTTTAAGTTCAAAGGAGAAAAATCAGAGCGATAAACGTCTTGAACAGCTCTTTGAGGCCTCTTTGACCTTTATCGACGCTACCAAGGAAAATTTTGATGGTTCATATCGGAAAAAAGTCCTCGAAAACCATTTGGTCTGGGAAAACCACTATTTTTTAGATATGGCGTGCCTCACTGTTTGGGAAGATAAATCGTTGGATTACCAGGAATCGGAATATATTTATGGAATAGGAAAAGATCTGGGATTCTCCGAAAAGGAAATAGGTCGTTCCCTCGAGGAAATCACCTCCTTTTTTGCGAAAAATTCGGCAGTTATTCCATTTTTGAAAGGCAAAAATCTAGCAATCCAGTTTTATGATAGCATGGCCAAAGTGGTTAATAAGCTCATCTTAAGAAATAGCAAACGACTACAGAAAGAACTTTCCGAGAGCAAAGAACTGGTCTACCTTATTTCAAAATCGGCTACTAAAGACCTTACTTCCGAAGAGCGAAAAAAAATTCAAAATCAGTTGATAGACATTTTTAAAAGTATTCCCTCTTTGGCTATTTTTATTCTCCCAGGAGGAGCCGTAATGCTCCCTATTTTCATTAAATTGATTCCGAAGCTATTGCCGTCCTCATTTGACGAAAACAGAGTTGAAAAGGAGTGATTTTTTTGTAAAAAATGATGTATAAGGAAAATCTATTACTACTATTAAACATCATTCAATCAGCTATTTAATTCAATTTATTCCAACCATAACTTAAAGTCCTTTACTCGTTCCCTGCTTACTATGATTTCTTGATCTGAAAATCGATTTAGCTTGATTTGAAGCCTCGAATTCGTATAGGAAACGATGTCTTTTATATGGTTGATGTTCACATAGAATTTTCTGCTCACCCGAAAGAAAATTTTGGGTTGCAGTTCATTTTCCAAATTCTCCAAAGTGGTTTCCAAGAGGTAATTTCTCCCATCGGCAGTTGCGGCATAGGTGCCTTTGTTCTCACTAAAAAAACATTCTACCTCATCGGCATTGATGATTTTGAGGTGTTGCCCTACCCTTGCGGTGAATCGTTTTTTGTATTCCCGTTCCATAGGATTCACCAATAACTTCTTGATGTCGTCAAAATCTAAACTCAATTTTTGGGATGTTGGTCTTAGGTTTTTATATTTTTTTACCGCGGTGGCCAAATCCTCATCGTCTATAGGCTTTAATAAATAGTCGATACTATTCAATTTAAAGGCCTGAAGCGCGTATTCGTCATAGGCCGTGGTGAAAATAATAGCACTTTGCACCTCAACAGCCTCGAAAATTTCGAAAGAGAGCCCGTCCGACAACTGAATATCTAGAAATATGAGGTCCGGATGATCATTATTTCGAAACCATTCGACAGCCTCACTTACCGAATGCAACATGGTGGATACGGTAACATCCAATTCTTCCAAAAGTCTGGACAGTCTCCTTGCGGCTGGTTTTTCATCTTCTATTATCAGTACATTCATGTGTAGTCGCTATTTATCTGGTTAAGGTTTACTTGTTATTCTTATCCCTTTTGGATCGGTAATTCAATTACATTGTATAATAGTCTTGGTCAGTCAGGACAGGCCGGAACATATATGTTTCTGTTGTGTAACATGCCTTATTGGGTTCGGCGTTCCTCTTCCTCCATAAATTTCTTCAATTGTCGTTCTTCCCAGCTCTTACCGAATAAGGGTTTGCTAAAGACCGTAATACCGTGTATAGCGAGAATGACACCCCAAACGATGGCGGTCCCATAAACGTTCCAATCGATCCACTCTAAAAATTCGGGGTTTCCCAACGCCCTTTTACTCAACAGTATAAACGTGAATTCATGGCGTAATAGAAAAAGGATTATCGTAACGACCACATAAATCGTAGCGTGGTTGTAAAATTTCCTGATACGGGCCACACGTTTTTTTGCCCGTTCATATTTTGTCAATCGCTCGGTTTTCGATTTCATAATTCTTTCTCCAAAAGTTTTTTAATCTGTCTTTCTTCCCAAGTTTTCCCAAAGAAAGGGTTGAAGGAATATACTTCCTAGGCATGATATAAAAGTCCCAATCCCCAGATAAACCAGACAGCGAAAATCCCAAAATCCCAAAACTCCTCTATACCCTTAATGCTCTTGACAATTTTATAAACCGTAATGGCTGTATTGATAACGAGATATATAACCAAATGAGTGTAAAACCCTTTAATCTCTTGGAGCCTTTTCTGCGCTCTTACATATTTGTCCGTGTTTTCCTTTTTTAATTTCATGACAATCGTTTTCGCTCTTCAGGAAAAGGATTATTGTATTTTTCCGCTTCACGACGGTCTTCCTCCATGTATTTTCGGATTTGGCGTTCTTCCCATTCCTTGTTAAACAAGCTGATACCAAAAGTCTTGGCCGCGTGAAAAGCCACACCGATTCCCCATGCACCCCAAATAAAGAAAGTTCCCATATCGAAGAATGCTTCACTAAGGCTTTCCCCATTACCAATATTTCTAATGAGCTTGCTCACTGTAATAAAAGTGTTCACTCCTAGATAAACGGCCAAGTGTACGTAAAAGCCTTTCAATTCCTTTATGCGTTCTTTCGCCCTTGCGCGCTTTAATTCCATATTATTTTCCATATCAAATCGATTTAAAGAGTCCGTAACTTTTCTTGGAACCGTTTTCTAGTCCCACTTCTCCGTGCGGTCTTCTTCGTTCATAAATTGTTTGATTTTTCGAGCTTCCCAATCCCTCCCAAGGAACAAGGATTCCAATGAAAAAGCTTTCGCAGCCTGAAACAGGAGTCCAATTCCCCATCCAAAGGCTGCCCATAAAAACCAAGGATGATCCCATTGGTCAATATAGTAATTCAACCCGGCCAGAAAGGATATGAATACGGCGTACGACAGCAAACTGCTGTAAAATTTCCTGACTTGAGCAACCCTTTCCTTTGCTCTCAAGTATTTCGTATCATTTGCTAAAAAATCCATAGTTTCCGGTTCTTTGTCCTGAACTGTATTCAGGGGCTTGTTTGTACTCGGTTTATTATTTGATTCAAATTTCCGCATTAACCGCACTTTTTAGAAAAATTAAATACCCAATTGTGGTTTTTGACTACCGAATCGTGGAATTTAAAAATTTTCATCGTTCATGTACTTACGCATTTTCCGTTCTTCCCACCGTTTACCCCATAAAGGGTTATACCCAAAGGCTTGCATCCCGTGGGAAACAACGCCCCAGCCCCAAAAGAATATGGGAAACAGCACCCATGGGAAGTCTGTCGTACGGTAATTCAGGAACACTAAAAACGGAATGACACAGCAGTATGAGATCAGATTCCCATAAAAGCCCTTAATGTTCTCTACCTTTTCTTTGGCTTTTTCATAGCGTTTGCCTTCCAAGTATATTTTCTGCGTTTCGGTTCTCGATGTTGTCCTGGTCAACATGGGCAGAAACACCTTAAAGTCCGCTTCGGTCTTGACAATATTCACCTCCTTATCGGTTAAAATGGCATAACGCTGCCTTATGTTGCGCAAACCGACACCACTACTTTTTTTAACGACCTGTTTTTCCTGTAGATTGTTGCTCACCACCAACATGCCACCCTCTTCCCGAACGGTCAAGTGAAGGGGCCTTCCTTCCGAAACCACGTTGTGCTTTACGGCATTTTCCAATAAAAGCTGCAATGATAATGGAACGATTTTCGCTTCCGGAATGCTACAGTGCTCTGGAATATCGACCACAATGCTATCTTCAAAACGCATTTTAAGCAATCGCACATAGGTTCTAGCGAATTGTAATTCCTCATCTACGGTAACCAAGTCCTTGTTCTTCTGCTCCAACACATAGCGATACACCTTTGATAGTGAAGTGGTGAATTTTTGGGCCTGATACGGATTTTCCTCTATCAAACTTGTTAGTACATTTAGACTGTTGAAAAGAAAATGGGGGTCTAATTGACTCTTTAGAGCATCGAACTTCGCCGAGGCCGTACTTGCGATAATCTTTTGTTCTGTTACTTTAGTTTCCTGCCGGTATTTGTAGTAGTAAATGGCATAAAATATCAATGCGACACCCAAGGCGATAACAACGGATTGCTGGTAGCTGTCGACCGATTGCGAATCGAGAACCCGCTGAAAAGACCAATCAAAGAAAACGGTTAGAACGGTAAATCGGGCAATAAACACCCCGATAACCGACAATATCAAATTACCCATGATGGCAATTGCCATCCGTTTGTAGGTATATAAGTAGTTATCCCATTTCTTTAGAAGAAAGTAGAACCAGGACATATTCACCATATACAGGATGGTCGAATAGACCAAATTGACATAATATTCTTTCCAGATGTCCGCTACCCTGTTTTGGAAGAGCACCCTATCGGTGAAATAATCGTACCCCAAAAAGCATAAAAAAATAAGGGTACCAACGGCAAATGCCCTAAAAATTTCAATTAAAAATCGATTTTTACTCATTCAGCACAATTTTTTAAAGTGGCCTTAGCGCGCTCTTTTCCCCAATTCGGATGAAAATCCGACTCAGGTTTAAAGGTATCAAAAAGTTCCAAGGAACGTTTTACGTCTTTGCAGAAAGGGGCGGTATCCTGCCCGAAATACTGTGCGGAACCCATATCCCATTCCGCCTTTGAAAAAACAACCCTAGGATTATCGGGGGCCAATTGCAGTGCCTTCTGATAAAGGGCGACTATCTTTCCGGATAAGGTCATTCCGTACGTAGCACCATCAGATGCGATCCAGGCTGTATGTATCATGGCCTGTTGTACTAAAATTTCGGGATTGTCCGGTGAAATTGCCTTGGCCAAATCGACAAACTCTTGAGCCTTCTCTAGTTGTCTGGCTAATTTTTCTTGATCTTTTTCGCCAAACGAGAGTATGGTATTGATAGAAGCCACATAATAATACGGTAGCCAATTATCCATTTCGGCCGTTGCAATGCGTTCGAACATATTCGAGGCCTCGGCAGGCTTGCCTTCGCCCCAAATCTCGAATGCCTTCTGCATGCCCTTCGAATACTGGTCTTGGCCAAACGCCAATGCTGAAATTAAAATGGTTGTTATGAGCATCGCTTTTTTCATGATTGGATTATTTTAAGATTATTTCCGGACCTTGACTTAACATGCCCACTATTGGGCTTCTTCTCGCAAAGGCGGGAAGTTGTTGTTATCGGTTTTTTTGTTTTGATTATAATTTGTTCTACCCTTGGGCGTTATTAAATACGTTGCAAATCTGGGACGTCTCTTCTTGAAGAAGAAAAAATAACTACCGAACTGTTACTTTTTACGGATAGATCGTAATAGCAACGATCATTCAACCCCAAGGGCAACCCGAAACAATGCCATTGTCTATGAACAACAACAAAAGACTTCAAATCGGTGAAGGGAAAATTAGTGGGTACATCGCCATTTTTTTAGCGATTCTTTCTTTAGGGGCGGTTATCTGCGCCTACTTTCCGGAATTCTTTACCACCGCGGATTTTCGTGCCCTGTACACCCCAAAATTCGTAAAGTGGACCTTACTTGGCGTACTTACCGTGTCGTTCGGCTTTGCCATTACCAGCGTACTCTTGAGCAAAACCACCAAATACGGTTTTATAGCAACACTTGTTCTTGCCGCGACCATAGTACTGGGCACGGGTTTACCGGAAGAGCCAAGTGATCGAATCAAAGGCGTTTTCACTTGGGCTGGACTGGCTTTTGCTGGATATCCTGATTTCTACAGTGATTTTCATTCCTATCGAGCTGTTTTTGCCGAAGCGTGAAGACCAATCCAAATTTCACCCCGAATGGCGAACAGATCTGATTTATTTTGTAATCAGTCATTTATTGATACAGGTAACGGGCGTTTTGGTACAATTGCCCGCTGCATTGGCATTTAAAAATATCGGTTTGGAAGGCGTGCAGAGCGCAGTACAATCCATTCACTTTATTCCACAACTCTTTTTGGCGCTACTTGTTTCTGACTTGTTCCAGTATTCCGGGCATTACATTTTTCATAAAATTCCCTATTTGTGGCGATTCCATTCCGTTCACCATTCCACCCAACACTTGGATTGGTTGGCAGGCTCCAGAACCCATTTCGTAGATTTGATTGCGGTTCGGGCGATATCCTTTATTCCGATTTACATATGCGGATTTAGTTATTCCGTTTTCGCGACTTACATTGTTATCGTTTCGTTTCAAGCGGTTTTGGCCCATTCGAACACCAGGATAAATTTTGGCTGGTTCAAGTACGTTTTCGTGACACCGCAATTTCACCATTGGCACCATTCCGATAATCCGGCTGCCTATGACAAGAACTTCGCCATTCACTTTCCCTTTATCGACATGATTTTCGGCACCTATTATCCGATGGGGAAGGAATGGCCGGAAAGCACGGGTTTGGGAGATGTTGAATTCCCCAAGGGCTTTTTGAGACAATTTGTGCAGCCCTTCAAAAAACCGGATTCCAATAAGATTATGAAAAACCCGAGTGAGCGTTAGCCTAAGTTCCGACTCAACCTTTCCCTACATTATGAATTCGTATAATTCAAACAATCAAAAGGAAAGAAGGCGTAAAAAACGTAGCGGACACAGTGAAAATCTTAGATTAAATTCGGATATGAGCAAGTTGTCCATACCCTGGTTTTGACCTAACAGTGTCTCGAATTATGTATTTCTTCTTAGATTTTAAAAGTTCTACTAAAATATCAACGGACTGTATATAAATGAATTGAATCCCCATATATAACTTTACACTTTAATTAAGCCTATGGAAATTTCTGGGCTTTCTTCTCGAATGCTGTGCAAATTCGCTACTTTTAAGCTAGTTCCTCCTGCACGTTACAATCTATAAAACCTTTATAAGGCCTAGTGGTGTTAAAAACACAGCTGTAGTTTTCACTCCGACTAAAAATCACGTTAAATGAAAAATCAACTAAAACTTTTAGCGACGTTAGGTGGATTGGCATTAATTGCTGGCTGCCAAACAGAACCGGAAAAAGGATCCTTAGAGCACCTAACCAAGATTTCCGAACGAATCGATGGGGAGCGATTGCTATCCGCCGATGCCACTCCCCAAGACTGGCTCTCTTACGGCAAAAACTACAAAGAGAATCGGTTCAGTCCTTTAAATCAGATAAATGCGTCTACCATTGATAGTCTTGGATTGGCTTGGAGCCTCGATTTAGGAACAAGCCGGGGCATCGAGGCTACACCCATTGTAGTCGATGGTATTATGTATTCCACCGGGCCTTGGAGTATGGTGTATGCCATAGATGCACGAAAAGGGGAATTGATTTGGACATATGATCCCGAAGTTCCGAAGAGCTATGGCGAAAAAGCATGTTGCGATGTAGTGAATAGAGGTGTCGCCATCTATAAAGGCAAGGTTTACGTCGGAACCCTTGATGGTCGGTTGATAGCGATTAACGCTGCCACTGGGGAAAAGTCGTGGGAGACTCAGACCTTTGACCAAGCGAAAGGGTATACGATTACCGGGGCTCCAAGAATAATCGATGGTAAGGTCATTATCGGAAATGGCGGCGCGGAATATGGTGTGAGAGGATTTGTAACTGCCTATGACGCCCTAACCGGCGACGAAATTTGGCGTTTCTACACGGTTCCCGGTAATCCTGACGAAGGATATGAATCGAAAGCAATGGAAGAGGCCGCCAAAACATGGACCGGCGAATGGTGGAAATTCGGTGGTGGCGGAACCGTCTGGGACGCTATGGCCTACGACCCCGAACTTAATCTGCTTTATATTGGCGTTGGTAACGGCTCGCCGTGGAATAGGGACATTCGAAGTCCGGAAGGCGGGGATAATCTATTCTTATCCTCCATTGTGGCGCTGAATCCAGCGGATGGCACCAAAGAATGGCATTATCAAACAACTCCCGGCGACAGTTGGGATTATACCGCTACCCAGCATATAATTTTAGCAGATTTGGAACTAGACGGAAAGCTGCGAAAGGTTTTGATACAAGCACCCAAAAACGGTTTTTTCTATGTTATCGATAGAACCAATGGGGAATTTATTTCCGGCGAACCCTACGTGTACGTAAACTGGGCCGAAGGTATTGATAAAGCAACGGGACGCCCTATTGAAACGAGTTTTGCCCGATATTCCGATACCAATTCAGAAATCGCGCCTTCGCCCGTGGGCGGGCATAATTGGCAGCCCATGGCTTTTAGCCCATCTACAAAACTGGTCTATATTCCAGCCCGTGAAATGGCCATGTTCTATGGGCAACCCGAAAATTTTTCCTTTATCGATGATGGCAAAAGTTGGAACACGGGTTCGGCATATAATGCCACAAAAGCAGTACGCCTAGATACGCTAAAACGCGGAACTTTTGGTAAACTGATCGCTTGGGACCCCATTGCACAAAAGGAGGTTTGGAGCGTTAAACATGCCACCCCGTGGAATGCCGGCGTTCTAGCGACCGAAAATCTGGTGTTTCAAGGAACGGGTCTTGGCGATTTCGTAGCCTATGATGCCCGATCGGGCGAAAAAGTTTGGTCGTACCCTTTAAAGACGGGAATTATCGCCTCGCCGATTACTTATGAAATCGACGGTATACAATACGTTACCATTCCTGTAGGCTGGGGTGGCGTCCTGGGACTTTGGATGTCGTTTACGGAACAAATCAATCCGGGTACTATCTACACCTTTGCCCTAGGAAAAAATGAATCCCTACCTGATTTTCCAAAAAAGGAGTCGAAACAATTGGTCAGCCTTGATTTTGACGCATCTCCCGAAGAGCTCGAACATGGAAACAAACTTTACGCGCGCTATTGTTCTGCTTGTCACGGCGGAGGCGGCCAAACAGCAGGTGGCGGCACCATACCTAATCTAAATTATTCCAAGGCAGCGATATTTGAAATGTTTGCACAGATTGTTACCGAAGGTACTTTTCTGGAAAAAGGAATGCCAAGTTTTAAGGACCGTTTGGAAGAACAAGACGTAGCCGACATTAAAAATTACATTTTGTCCAATGCCAAAACGCTAGCGGAGACACAAACTAATTGACCGGTAAATAGATGAAAGCTCCTTGATTTCATACTAATATAGCATCTCACCAAAACCAATTAACAATGCTCCAAAAACTCGGAGAAAGAGCAACCATCTTTTTCCAAAAATATATGCCCAACGCATTTGTTTTTGCAATGTTGTTGACAATTTTAACCGGAGTAACGGCATTTTTCTGGTTAGAAACGACACCCTTGGAAATCATTAAGGGATGGTACGGCGGTTTTTGGAACTTGTTGGAGTTCGGGATGCAAATCGTACTGATCATCATTACAGGTTTTGCTATCGCTTTATCGCCTATCGTCAACAAAGGTATCGATGGGTTGACCAATTATATAAAAACATCCCGACAGGTATACTTTTTTGTAGTACTTATCGGTACTTTACTCGCATTGGTCAGTTTTGGATGGATCGTTATCATCTGTGTCCTGGCAAGGGCGTTGGCACTGCGCGTACAAGGTGTTAATTATCCGTTTTTGGTGGCTTGCGTCTATTTTAGTTTTGGTAGTTGGGTTTCCGGTCTTTCAAGTTCCATTCCGCTTTTATTGGGCACCGAAAAGAACTATTTGATCGAGTCCGGAGTCTTGACGGAAATCCTTCCAACATCGCTTACCTTGGGCTCTACATTAAATATGGCGATGATCGTTCTGTATGTCGTCTTCGCGCCCTTGATGATTCTTTTGCTGATTCCGAAAACGAAACACTTCAAGCAAATTAATACTATGTTGGATGGCTCGATCAATAAAAACGAACTATCGATCAAAGAAGAAGCCGCAAGTATGAATTCAGCAGTCGTATCCTTTTCCGATAGATTGAATAACGCCATCTGGCTTCAGTTTTCCATAGCGTTTATGGGATTAGTGTACATCTGCTATCATTTTTACACCAAAGGTTTTCAATTGGACTTTAACATCATGATCTTTATTTTTCTAATATTGGGATTGGTATTGCACAAATCCCCGATGCGCTATGTGATTGCCATGAAACGATCGAGTAGCAATGTGTCCGGAATACTTTACCAATATCCTTTTTATGCCGGCATTATGGGCATTATGCTCTACACCGGTTTAGGTGAAAAATTTGCAGAACTATTGGTATCGGTAGCCTCGGTTGACACCTATCCGTTCTTCTCCTATTTGACCGGCGGAATCATGAATTTCGCCATCCCCTCGGCAGGTGGGGAATTTGCGGTTGTGGGACCAAGTATTATCGATGCCGTTAAGAATTTCGGAACAGGATTACCGGCGAGTGAGGTCACGGCAATGATATCGAGGGCTTCCTTAGCGATTGCATACGGCGAAAGCCTGTCCAACGCCTTACAGCCCTTTTACCTGTTGCTGGTATTTCCGATTATGGGCAAAGGAATCAAAATTCAAGCGAGGGATGTCATGGGGTATTTGATCATTCCATTCATCGTTTTTTTTATCCTTCAGTCTATTCTAGTGACTTGGGTTCCCCTATAATCCTTCCCGAAAACTAAAAGGCGTATCTTATGTTCGGAACTCTATCAGGTTAAAGTGAAAAAAATCAACAGTTTCGAGTAGTTTCAAACTTATCGATAATCCCTTATCTTAAAGCGGAATAAACGAAATACAACTTAAACATCCTCTATGAGAAATTCAGTATTCATAATGTTGCTTTTGAGCAGCATTATTTGGGCCTTTGGCCAAAATAAAACGAACCTGGAATTGATCGATATTTTTAATATGGAATTCGTCTCCGACCCTCAAATTTCCCCAGACGGAAATCAAATTGTCTACGTCAGGAATTTTAAGGACGTGATGACCGATAAGAATTTGTCGAATATCTGGGTCATCAATTCCGACGGCTCCAACAATAAACCCATAACAACGGGAAACCAAAACGATTTTTATCCCAGATGGTCCCATGACGGGCAAAAAATCATCTTTAAATCGAATAGGCAGGACGAGCGCATGAAATTGTACGTCATGTGGATGGACACGAAAGAGATGGCACCTTTGACCAATACCCCAAAAGCTCCGGGGCAAGTTTCTTGGTCACCGGACGACCGCCATCTCGCCATCACCATGTTCGTTCCCAAAAAAGAGGAATCCATCGTAAAAATGCCTGAAAAGCCAGAGGGCGCAAAATGGAACACCCCACCTACCTATATCGACAAATTGAACTACAGAGGCGATGGTCAAGGATATATTAAAGGGGGCAATCTGCAGCTGTTCACACTACCCATAGATGGGGGTTCGCCGAGGCAATTGACCTCGACCGACTTTGACCATGGTGCCCCCGAATGGTCGAAAGATGGCCAAAAACTTTATTTTTCTGCCAATTTTAATCCTGACGAGGCTTTCGAACCTAATAATAGTGAGATTTACGAACTCTCGCTGGTCGATGGCAGTATAAAAGCGCTAACAGACCGTTACGGTCCGGATACTTCCCCAAAGGTTTCCCCAGATGGCAAGACCATTGCCTACACAGGTCTTGACGATAAACTTTTGGGCTATCAATTGGACCAATTGTACCTTATGGATTTGAATGCTGGAACACCAAAATTACTGTCCGGTGGCTTCGACCGAAGCATTTCGAACATACAATGGGCCAAGGATGGTAAGGGACTCTACTTTCAATATGATGACAAAGGCGACACCAAAGTCGCGCATATTTCGCTTTCCGGAAAGGTTAGCGACAAGGTAGAAAACCTTGGTGGCCTTTCTTTGGGCCGACCTTATAATGCGGGAACCTATACCGTTTCCAATACCGGAAAAATCGCTTACACACTCGGTGGAACCGAACACCCGGCCGATTTGGCCGTCTGGGATAAAAAAGGAAGCAAAAGGCTCACTTTCGTGAATGACGACCTGTTCGCTTTTAAAAAATTGGGTAAGGTAGAAGAACTTTGGTGGAAGTCATCTTACGACCAACGCGACATTCAAGGCTGGGTAGTGACACCTCCCGATTTCGATGCTTCGAAAAAATATCCGCTGATCCTTGAAATACACGGAGGGCCTTTTGCCAGCTATGGCTCGGTATATGCTGCGGAAATTCAGGCCTATGCTGCCGCCGGATACGTTGTCCTCTACACCAATCCTAGAGGTAGCAGCGGATATGGTGCCGAATTTGGCAATCTAATCCATCACGATTACCCGAACCACGATTACGAAGACCTAATGTCAGGCGTCGATGCCGTTATCGCCAAGGGGTTTGTGGACAGCGAAAAGCTATTTGTTACAGGTGGAAGCGGCGGTGGCGTGCTTACCGCTTGGATCGTAGGCAAGACAGATCGCTTTAAGGCGGCCGTAGTAGCAAAACCCGTTATCAATTGGACCAGTTTTGTGCTTTACGCAGATGGTGCGGCCTTCTTTGCCAAATACTGGTTTGGTAAAAAACCTTGGGAAGACCCGGAAAGTTATTTCAAGCGTTCCCCGCTATCCTATGTTGCCAATGTAACCACGCCTACGATGCTTTTAACAGGGGAAGAGGATTATAGAACACCCATTGCGGAATCGGAACAATTCTACACCGCCTTGAAACTGGAGGGTGTTGAAACCGCCTTGGTTCGTATACCGGGTGCCAGTCACGGAATCGCCAATAAACCCAGTAACCTTATCGCTAAGATCGCCAGTGTCCTGGCCTGGTTCGAGAAATACCAAGAGTAGCAGATGCTAAGGATGCCTGTCTCCTCATTGGAGGCGGAATACGTCGCTAGTATCTTGAGAAAGCCCATAGCCTGAATACATCCCGAATTTCTTTAGCAGAAGGCCAACTAGCTTCTTCTACAATTTCCCTAGCTTTGCCCGTATGGTCAGAAATATCCAAATACGGGTTAGCTTAAAGGAGGAAGGACAAATCGGGTTGAAGGCCAAAACTGCCAAGCACCTTGGGGTTGCCGAAGAGGAGATAGAAATAAAGGTACAGCGAAGGTCCATAGACGCCCGAAAACCAAGCATTTATTTTAATTACAAATTGGAAGTGTACATTAACGAGCCTATGCCGACAACTGGCGGTTATATGTTTGAATACCAAGATGTCTCTAAGGCGAAGCCCATTCATATTATCGGTTTTGGTCCTGCCGGAATGTGGGCGGCACTGCGTTGTTTGGAGCTTGGTTACAAACCCATTGTTTTCGAACGCGGCAAAAATGTACGGGAAAGACGGCGCGACCTAAAGGCCATTAATCGTGACCATATCGTAAATAAAGACTCCAATTACTGTTTTGGGGAAGGTGGCGCGGGCACTTATTCTGATGGAAAACTATATACAAGAAGTTTAAAACGAGGGGATGTACGGCGTGTTTTCGAAAGCTTGGTGCACCATGGTGCCACCGAGGAAATTCTGGTGGACGCACATCCGCATATCGGCACGAACAAGCTGCCCAAAATCGTTCAAAACATACGCGAAACTATTATCTCGCATGGCGGAGAGGTACACTTTAATACTAAAGTAACAGATTTTATAATCGAATCCAATCGATTGAAATCCATAGTTTTAAATGATTCAAAAGATTTGGAAGTAGAAAAGGTGATCTTGGCTACGGGTCATTCGGCCCGAGACATCTTTTATCTGTTGCAAAAAAAGAAAATAGCCCTCAAAGCGAAGTCGTTCGCCATGGGGGTTCGGGTGGAGCATCCGCAGCATATCATCGATTCCATACAATACCATTGCAGAGGGGAACGCCATGAATTGCTTCCGGCTGCAGCCTATAGCCTGGTACACCAAGCAAAGGGTCGCGGGGTCTATTCGTTCTGCATGTGTCCAGGCGGCTTTATCGTACCAGCCGCTACGTCACCAGGAGAGGTCGTCGTGAATGGCATGTCGCCATCCAAAAGAAATAACCTTTACGCCAATTCGGGCATCGTAGTCCAAATAGATGCGGAACGGGACTTATATAAGTATGAAAAATATGGAGAACTGCGCGCATTGGAATACCAAAAAGATTTAGAACGTTTGGCCTTTACAGCAGGGGGGAGAAGTCAGGTAGCACCATCGCAGCGCTTAACTGATTTTGTGGAAGGTAATTTATCAACGGACCTCAACCCCACCTCCTATCAGCCGGGATTGAAATCGGCCCCTTTGCACTCGCTACTTCCCAAACTGATCGGTAGTCGATTGCGTGTAGGTTTTAGCGAATTCGGAAAGAAAATGAAGGGGTATTACACAAAAGAGGCCAATATCGTGGGTGTGGAGTCCCGTACCTCATCTCCCGTGAGCATCCCTAGAAACGAGCACTTGGAACACCCTGAAATCAAAGGCCTGTTTCCTTGTGGGGAAGGTGGCGGCTACGCCGGCGGTATCGTGTCTGCGGCAATGGATGGGGAGCGCTGTGCGGAAGCTGCGTCAGAAGGGTTATAATACACTTGTTTTCAGGAATACATCCGTTCGTAGGATTATCTTAGCCCTATACCCAACTTATTAAAAAATTTGTTCGTCCTAAAAAGAAAAATCACGTCATTTATTTGCTTGGTAATTGGCATGACGGGCATCGCTCTATCCAAAGAAAAAAAACGTAGACTTTATGATGAATTCCGAATCGGCATTCCCAATCCTTTTGAACACTATTATTCCTAAGATTTTTATTTTTCAATATAATCATCTTCATTTGATTATCTAAATATATATAAAGTATTAAATGAAATATCGTATTAAGAACTAGTCAGCTCTAATACCCAATTTTATTGTAATGTTAAGGGATGGGATTGAACAAGTTTATTTACGACAGATTCCATTTCCTATCCCAAAATATTCTAGGTCGTAAAAACAACCAGATTTTGATTCCAGCGCCTATTCGGACGCTTTGCAGGAACAAATACGACACCTCTAGGAAAATGGTTATCGAGTGGTTCTCACAATATTGGATATTCTGTTTAACGCACCAAAATTGACAGAGATTGGTATCTGACGTTCTAAAATCGGGTAACCAGAGATTGTAGCGCTAAAGACGCAGTAGGATTTCAAATCCCAATAGCGTACCGGCCTTCACGCCGACAGCTTGGAAGTTCCAACACTACCGTTCGAAGTATAAACTATCGCCTTTTTCACTATACATTCCTACCTTAAATAACCGTATCTTCGCGGCTTATAAATTTTTATGACATTTAAAGACCTCGGGCTCGCTACGCCCATTCTAAAAGCACTCCAAGAGGAAGGCTACACCAACCCAACTCCTATTCAGGAACAAGCCATACCGATTCTCTTAAAAGGCAAAGACCTCCTCGGGGTTGCCCAAACAGGTACCGGAAAAACCGCTGCCTTCGGAATTCCTATTCTACATCACTTGTACGAGCGGATCAGCCTTAGGCAAAACAAAAGAAAAATCAAAGCCTTGGTGGTCACCCCGACCCGAGAACTGGCTATCCAGATTGGAGAGAGTTTTACGGCATATGGGAGGCATACCGGCCTTCGAAGTACTGTAATATTCGGTGGTGTAAAACAGGGCAAACAAGTAAATGCCTTACGAAATGGGATCGACATCCTAGTAGCCACACCTGGCCGGTTACTTGATTTAATGAACCAAGGCTATATTACCTTTCGCGATTTGGAATTCGTCGTTCTCGATGAGGCCGATCAGATGTTGGATATGGGTTTTATTCATGATATCAAAAAAATCATCGCCGCCCTACCCCCAAAAAGACAGTCGCTTTTCTTTTCGGCAACGATGCCCAAGAGCATCGTTGAACTCTCACGAAAAATGTTGGGCGATTTTGAGCGGGTCACGATAAAGCCCGAACAAGCTACGGCGGAAAAGGTAGAACAAGGTGTTTACTTTGTCAGTAAGGGCAACAAGCCAAAACTGCTGATACACCTACTGCAACAACGGCCCGACGATTCGGTTTTGGTATTTTCCAGAACGAAACATGGCGCCAATAAGATTGTCAAAAAGTTGGCACAGGACGACATTCGATCTGCCGCCATACACGGGAATAAATCCCAAGCTGCAAGACAAAAAGCCTTAGGCGCTTTCAAAGATGGTAAACTCAAAGTATTAGTGGCCACCGACATCGCCGCCCGCGGTATCGACGTAGAGGAGCTATCCATGGTGGTCAACTACGATCTACCAAATGTTTCGGAAACCTACGTGCATCGGATTGGAAGAACGGGTCGTGCCAGTGCTAGTGGAATCGCCCTGTCGTTCTGCATGTCGGAAGAAAGGCCTTATTTGCGGGATATAGAAAAACTGATCAAGCAGGAGGTGCCCCGATTGGGAGAACATCCCTTTATGGAAGATGCCCAAGAAGAAGAACCGACTACGCAAAGAAGACCGCAACAACGCTCCAGAAATGCCAACCGTAACCGCTCGAGCAGCTCGAACTATCGGGGTCAAAATAATAAGAATAGAAATCGAAACAAAGGAAACAGGTCCAGGGGAAGGGATTGATTAACCGGCTTGAAAATTAATTTGGGCAACGCTACGTTGCAATATTTTAAACTCTTTCCAAGACCTCTTTTCCCATAAAATGACAGCTACTATCCCCATTTTCCAGAAAATAGCTGCCTTCGAAGACATTTGCTAAAAATGCACAATCCCCGATAGTACAGTATTAATCTAACTTATCCTTTTGGAAATAATAGGCATAAAAGTGACTTTCGGATTTTCGTTCTAAAAAGGGAAAACCCATATCTTTATCCAAATAACCAATCACTATTAAATTATGACGAAAGCCCTCTACGTTGCCGCCTTAGAATCGCATAGCGGTAAGTCTTTGGTGGTCTTGGGTTTGATGCAACTCCTTCTAGGTAAGATGGCCAAAGTTGGCTATTTCAGGCCTGTTATCGATGACGTTGATGATGGGGCAATTGACAATCATATAAAAACGGTCACCACCCATTTTAAACTGGATATCCTTCCGAAGGATAGTTATGCCCTGACGCAGAGTGAAGTTGTTGACCTTTTTAACAACGGAAGACAAGGCGATATTTTGGATATCATCATATCCAAATACAAAAAGATCGAAGCGCAATTCGATTTTGTATTAGTAGAAGGGAGCGATTTCTCCAGCGATGGAAGCATCATCGAATTCGATTTGAATATCGATATTGCCAAAAACCTCGGTATTCCCGTGATTTTAATCGATAATGCCAGAGGAAAAAACTTGGAGGAATTTTGTGGCAATCTCGAATCCGCTGTCAATACCTATATCCAAAAAGGCATTGAAATACTGGGCGTCGTGGCCAATAAAGTCCGCCCGCGTAACTTAGAGCTACTTCAACAACGCCTGGAAGAGGAATTGAAGGACAAAACGATCTCCTTTACCGTGCCTAGGGTCAAAAACCTATCCCACCCTACCCTGCAGGAGATATTGGAATCACTGGACGGTAAGGTCCTTTTTGGTAAAGACAATTTGGACAACCAGACGGGAAGTTTTGGGGTGGGCGCCATGCAATTGCATCATTACTTGACCCATCTCCGTGATAATAGCCTGGTCATAACGCCTGGGGATAGGGCCGATATTATCCTGGGTGCCCTACAAGCGAACCTTTCCGACAATTATCCTACGATTTCCGGTATCGTCCTGACCGGAGGCCTCCTTCCCGAGCCCTCGATTATCAAGTTGCTGGAAGGTTTCGAAACCCATGTGCCCATTATTTCGGTGCAACAAGGAACCTTTGACGCGACCAATATGGTCGGGAACATCAAATCGAAAATCTATGCGGAAAGCAAGCAGAAAATCGCAACCTCTATTTCACTTTTCAACAGTCATATTGACGGAGAGCTTCTATTGGAGCGTTTAAAGACCTTGGAGCCCAAGAGTATGACCCCGAGAATGTTTCAATACAATCTCCTGCAACGGGCCAAAAAACACAAAAAACACATTGTCCTGCCTGAAGGTGAAGATGCCCGGATTTTAGAAGCAGCAAGTGAATTAAGTGCTTTAGACATTGTGGATATTACTCTTTTAGGCGATCAAGAACAAATTGACAAGAAGGCAATGCAGCTTGGAATCGATATTTCACATTTGAACATTATCAACCCAGCAACTTCATCGCATTTTGAAAGTTATGCCGAGACGTTCTGCGCGTTACGAAAGCATAAAGGAGTGAATATGGATGTCGCCAAGGATACCATGCTCGACGTTTCCTACTTTGGTACGATGATGGTCTACCAGGGTCATGCCGACGGAATGGTTTCCGGAGCCATTCATACTACACAGCACACTATCCGTCCTGCCCTTCAGTTCGTTAAGACCAAACCTGGTATCGGCGTAGTAAGCTCGGTATTCTTTATGTGTTTGGAAAATAGGGTTTCGGTATTCGGGGATTGTGCCATCAACCCGAATCCTACTGCTGAGCACTTGGCCGAAATCGCTATTTCCTCCGCCGCCTCTGCCGAAGCTTTCGGAATAAAAGCCAAGATCGCCATGCTATCCTATTCTTCGGGAAGTTCCGGAAAAGGCGAAGAAGTGGATAAAGTAAGAAAGGCCACCGAAATCGTAAAAAGTACCCATCCCCATTTACAAGTTGAAGGCCCTATACAATACGATGCAGCGGTCGACCCTTTGGTAGGTAAAAGTAAATTGCCCGATTCAGAAGTGGCGGGTCAAGCGTCCGTGCTGATATTTCCCGACCTCAATACGGGCAATAATACCTACAAGGCGGTACAGCGAGAGACAGGGGCCTTAGCCATTGGCCCGATGCTACAGGGACTCAACAAACCGGTAAACGATTTAAGTCGAGGCTGCACGGTCGAGGATATCTTCAATACCGTCATCGTGACCGCCATACAAGCACAGGAAAACTAATGCGAATGCGAATTCTTATTATCAATTCAGGAAGTTCCTCCATTAAATTTCAGGTGATCGCTATGCCTTCCGAAGAAGTCGTCTGTAAAGGCCTGGTGGAACGGATCGGACTTGAAAATGCAGAGGTTCATTATGAGACCAAAAAAAACACGTTCTCAGAAATTCGATCTATAGCCGACCATCAAGAGGGTTTGAAGGCGATTACCGATTTGTTATTACATGACGAAATCGGTGTTCTTAAAGACCCAAATGACATAGCTGTAGTGGCGCACCGCGTAGTGCATGGGGGGAATCGTTTTGATCAGCCTACCCGAATCGATGAGAGCGTTCTGGCGGAAATCGAACGTTTAGCTTCCTTAGCGCCCCTTCATAATCCAGCGAATGCAATAGGAATCAAAGTTGCCTCCACGCTATTCACCAATGCCGCGCAGGTGGCCGTTTTCGATACGGCCTTTCACCAAACCCTACCCGAAAAGGCCTATCGCTATGCCATACCCAAAAAACTTGCGGATGAACACCATATTCGCGTGTACGGCTTTCATGGCACCAGTCATAAATATGTTTCAGAACAGGCCATCGCTTACCTCAAAAAGCCTGTAAACAAACTGATCAGCATTCATTTGGGAAATGGATGCAGTATGACCGCCATTAAGAACGGGAAGAGTATCGATCATTCCCTTGGTTTCGGCCCTTCGAACGGACTCATCATGGGCACTCGAAGTGGAGACATCGACCAGTCCGTTGTTTTCTATCTGATGGATAGCTTAGGGCTTTCCTCGGAGGAGGCTAATCGATTGCTGCAAAAGCAAAGTGGACTCATGGGCTTAACGGGCTATTCCGATCTGCGGGAAATACAACAAGGAGCGGAAGAAGGCAATCAGGATTGCAAGTTGGCCTTGGCCATGACAGCCTATCGTATCAAAAAATTCATCGGAAGCTATATAGCAGTCCTAAATGGTGCGGATGCCCTATTATTTACCGCAGGTATCGGCGAAAATTCCAGTTTGCTCCGGGCCATGGTGTGTAATGATATGGAAGTGCTGGGCATCCATATCGACGAGAAAAAGAATACCACTCGGTCATCTGCTATCCTAGAAATTAACAAAGACGATTCCGACGTTAAAATTCTCGTGGTCCCTACGAACGAAGAACTGGAAATTGCCAAACAGGCCTTTAGTTTGGGTTTCTAATCATCTTCTTGTTTTTATAAAATTTTACGCTTAAAATACCGACGCCTAATTTTAACATTTTTCAGTATCTTCATCAAAAATTGCTAACCACCCCTCACATGCGTAACATCTCAGTTCGTACACGAATCATGCTCATGCTCCTTTTCGTAAGTCTTCTGGCCTGCATCGTACTTGGAGTATTGGGCTCTTCTTACGGTGAAAAGGTCATCACAGAAGAAACCATAAGCCAATTGAACCTTATACGCTCTTCCAAGGAAGACCAGATAAAGACCTATTTCAAAGACGTGGGGCATTTTGTGGAGGTCATGGGCCAAAATCAAACAATCGTAAATGCGGCAAAAGAATTCAGTACTGCATATTCAAAACTGTCGAACGATTCCTTGCCCAAGGAATGCTCCCTATCCCTGAACCGCTATTACGACGATTTTATGGATAGGCTTTCCCGAAATTTGGAAATCAAGAAAGACCCCATGCTTTACCTTCCCTATTCGGTAGAAGGGTGCTACCTGCAGTACGAATATATCGTCAACAACAAAAATCCGCAGGGTGATAAAAATTTATTGACCGACCCCAACGATGGGAGTGCTTATACCGAGGTGCATAAAAAATACCACGATTATTTTGAGCTATTCATCGAAAAGTACAATTTCTACGATGTTTTCTTGGTGAACCTTAATACTGGGGATATTATATATTCGGTGGAAAAAGAGACCGATTTTGCAACCAACCTCTACGCTGGACCGTACCGTGGCAGCAATCTGGCCCAATTAGCCCGCTCCCTGCAAATTAATTCGGACATACAAGCGGCCACCTTTCAGGATTTCGCCCCTTATAGACCTTCTTATGGAGCGCCAGCGGCCTTCGCAGGAATACCTTTGACCGAGGATGGGCGAACAATAGCAGGATTGATCGTTCAAATTCCGATCGATGAAATCGACCGCATTATGACGAATGACGGTAATTGGGAAAAAGACGGCCTGGGAAAAACAGGGGAAACATTTTTGGTTGGCGACGATGAATACATGCGGTCTATTTCCCGTTTCTTCCTAGAGGATAGCTTGAATTATAGGAGTTCACTATTGCGAATGGGCGAGACCCAAAAGACCATCGACAAGATATACCGCTATGGTAGCACGACCTTGCAGCAACGTATTTCATCCGATAACATCAAGAAAGCGCTAAACGGTGGGGAAGGTTATACGACCGGAAAGGGATACAGGGGCGAGGAGGTACTTAGCACTTACGAGCCCTTACAGATCAAAGGTTTCAATTGGGCGATTATCGCGGAAAAAGATTACGACGAATTTATCCTACCCGTGAAGAATTTCAACAAGCGAATGATGATTCTCACGATTATTCTCATACTGATCATTACCCTTCTCGCGATGTGGATGTCACGAAGGTTCGTGAGGCCGCTCAATAAACTTTCCGATGCTGCGGGAAAAATAATCGCTGGCGACTCTAGCCATCGCGTCGAAATCAATTCAAACGACGAATTCGGTGAGTTGGGGGCATCGTTCAACACCATGATAGAAGAGGTCGATTCACAAAAGAAAGCGCTGCGTGACCAGTCGGAATTCAGCTCCGAACTTTTAGAGAACTTCGTACCGAAGGAGTTCGCCGGAAGATTGAAAAATGGAGAAAAGGCATTCGCCCAAGAGTACACCAACCTGACCATGATCTTAATCGATGTTGCCGGTTTTTCGGACTTACTTTCAGAATTAGGGGCCGATCGCTCGGTCAAAATACTCAGCGATATCATGGAAGCTTTTGACACAGCGGCCGAACAGAACCATATTGAACGTATTCGTACCATAGGCGACAGCTACTTTGCGGCGTGCGGCCTTTTTGAGCCCCGTTTAGACCACACCAACCGTTCTGTAGTCTTTGCCAAGGAAACCCAGCAGCTTATCAAACAAATCAATATTACCCACAATACCAATCTCGATGTTCAAATCGCATTGGCCAATGGCGATGTGATAGCTGGTATAATCGGTAACGAAAATTTCAGTTTTGACCTTTGGGGCCCCACGGTAGGCGCTGTATTTAATCTGAACAATATAGATGCCGACGGAGAGATTATCGTTATGGATAATGTTCGGGAGCGATTGGTAGACCTCTATGACTTTGAGGCCATGCAGGAAACGCTTTCGAACGGCACCACGATTTACAAACTCAAGGACAAGAAGTAATAGTAATGGGAGAACTACAGGAATTTCTTAGCGAAATGGATAGTGTCTTTTATTGGGGCATATGCCTTATTTTGGTATTTCCCATAATCATGCTGATTCTGAGTGAGGTCACCTATGTTGCCGGAAAGAAAGATGCCCATCTCAAAAAGCCGCTAAAAACCTTCAAAAATTTCATTCTGCCCCTAGTGGCCTTGGTTATTCTATTGACGCAAATCCTGAATTTCGAGCGGGGTTCACTTTACATAAAAATCATCGAGACCATTGTTTGGGTCTTGGTCATCAATTCCGGGCTTAGTCTATTTACACATATTTTTTTAAAACAGGGCAAACGAAGTTTATTCAAATCGGGAGTACCACAGTTGTTCATGGATATTTTTAGGGTATTCATGGTGCTTTGCGGCGGTGCCATCATTCTATCGACGGTCTGGAACCAGAACCTGACTGGATTGGTTACAGCATTGGGACTTGGTTCTTTCGTCATAGGTCTTGCGTTACAAGATACTTTGGGCAATCTATTTTCAGGTATCGCCCTAGTTTACGAAAAACCTTTCAGCGTCGGTGATTTCATTAAAGTAGACGACCAAACCGGCAAGGTTACCGAAATGAACTGGCGTGCCGTTCATATGCAGACCCGCCAAAAAGAGCTATTGGTCATGCCCCATATGATGATCGCGCAGGCTTCGATATTGAATTATAGCAAACCTGCAAGAATTGTAAGGCTACAACGCGAGATGGGTTTTTCGTATAGCGATGCTCCCAACCGCGTAAAGGAGGCCCTTATGGAGACCTGCTTGAATACGCCAGGGATACTGCATGATCCGCTACCAGAGGTAAAGACGGTAAATTATGCCGACTCCGCCATTGTGTATGAGCTCGAGTTCGCGATAAATGATTTCAATTTTAGGGAAGAGATATCCGATGAGCTTATGTCGCGGCTTTGGTATACCGCCCGAAGGTACAATTTTACCATACCTTTTCCGCAGCGTACGATACACTACGCTGAAACGGCACCCACTCCGCACCAAGAAAATGAACAGCATTTGGAAAAAAGCCTCGAGTCACTGCCCAACTATTTACCCATCAAGTACGAAAAAGCCAAAGACCTACAGGAAGGAAGCCAGATGTTGTATTACGGCAAGAACGAGACGATTTTTTCCCAAGGTGATTCCTCTGGTCGCATCTTTGTCCTGACCAAAGGTAGGGTTGAATTATACGCCAAGGGTAGTGATGGTAAGGACGTTCTTATCAACTCTTTGGAAGAAGGCGATTTCTTTGGAGAAGTTGCCTTGTTGTCTAAAAGAAAAAGTTCGATGACCGCCAAGGCCGCGACCGACATCGAGGTTATGGTAGTACTTCAGAACGAAGTTATGGATATGGTTAGCGAAAATCCAGCACTAGCTTTTAAAATGGGTGAGGTTATGGAAAACCGAAAGAAAATGCTCAAGAAGAGTTTAGAAAAGAAATAAAAGTTTCTTCATCTTTAGGTAATTGCAAGGCCACAAAGCCAGTAATCAAACGTCCCTATAAAAAGTAAGTCCATTTTGAAAAGGGTCGTAGAAGGCGAATTCCCGTGTTCCCCATGCCGTTTCCCTGAGCAAGGTATGAGTGTGAAAAACCTCTTTTTTGGAATATTCTTCATACAAGGCATCGATATTCTGAGCTACGATACGCAGCATTGGGCGATCTACAGCTACCTCCCACTCAGTGGCATCATGCCATTGCAGATGTATTTCAATGCCATCCCTTAAAACTCCTGCGTAAGTTGGCTGTTTTGAATCGTCGGCAAAACCGATTTTAAATCCGAGACGGTTTACGTAAAAATCCAATGCGGCCACAACGTCTTTTACTGGCAGTACCGGATGAATTTGATGCAGATATCCTTTTGTTGTCATGACTTAAATGTAAACTATTCTAATTAACTTGTTAGTGAAATACAACTACACAACATTATGAGATACCCTAAAATCCTCTTTGGCATTTTTTTTATCCTGGCATTGCTTTCCTGTAAAGACCAGTCCGAAAAAAAACCGGACAATACCGATACGGACATAAAACTAAATAATGAAAAACTATTGACCGCGATGAACGCCCATATGCAAGCTATTTCCGATAGGGATTTGGTAGCGCTGAAAAGCACCCTCTCCCCAAATGGTAATATGCAGCTTATACTCCCAGGAATGGAAATGATCGAAACGGTCGATGGTTTTATGGAATACCACCGGCAATGGTTCGAAGCCGAAAACTGGACTTTCAATTACGACATATTGAATTCCGAAGTAGGCGACACCATGGGCATGGTCGTAATGTCATTCACGTACAAAGAACCCGAAAGAGACGGGGAGCCCTATTTCAATAGAATGATCATCAGCTACGACTTACAGAAAATAGACGGCGCATGGTACGTTATAAAAGATCATGCTTCTTCTGTGGAGAAATCCACCGACCAAAAATGATCATGAAAAAACAAAATGTAGTTTCCTTGATTTTAATAGTATTTTTTGCCTTACCTGCGTTTGGGCAAACCATCGAAGTCATGAGCTATAACATCAAATATGATAATGAAAGCGATACGATCAACAATTGGAATGATCGCAGATTGCCCATGCTTGCGCTAGTGAAAAAACACAATCCGGCGTTTATTGGTATGCAGGAAGTACTTCTCAATCAGTTGGAGTTCTTAGATGCACCCTTAAATGACCATAAGTACATTGGTGTAGGTAGGGATGACGGCAAGGAAAAAGGAGAGTTCTCCCCTATTTTCTATGACACCAAAAAGTACGCACTTTTAAAATCAAACACCTTTTGGCTTTCCGAAAGTCCCGATATAATAGCGATCGGATGGGATGCAGCCCTAGAACGCATCTGCTCTTACGGACTTTTTCAGGACAAAACCACTAAAAAGCGGTTATGGGTTTTCAACACCCATTTTGATCATAAAGGAAAAAAAGCCCGCAGAAATTCGGTAAAGCTTATTCTAAAAAGAATAAAACGGTTGAATACGGAAAATCTTCCTGTTATCTTAATGGGAGATTTAAACTTGACGCCTGAGGAAGGCCCTATTGTCAGGCTACAAAAGAAAATGGATGATGGACGGCGTATTTCCAAAAGCCCACCAAGTGGTCCGGTAGGTACCTTTAACGGATTTAACAGCAACGTCCCAATGGACAGACGCATTGATTATATTTTTCTTAAGGGAATAGCTGTGCAAGAATATCATCATATTGATGAGCGTCGGACAAACGGAAAACATATTTCGGACCATTTACCCGTTTTGGCGACCATTACCTATTAAAAAAGCCGGATGATATATCCGGCCCTTCTTTCAATAAAGTATTTCATTCAAAAATTTCCGTTCTTTTCCGAAAACAACCCTGCATACAAGATTTACTTTTTTAGAAAATCGATAAGGATTTTATTCAATTCTGCTGCGTGGGTAATGTTCAATCCGTGTGGCGCTCCCTTTATGATTTCAAAAGTATTGTCCGCTATGCCTGCCGCCGCCTGTTTTGCAGAAGTTTCAATCGGTACGGTCGCATCGGCATCGCCGTGTACGATTAAAGTAGGCACCGTCACATTTTTCAACTCAGGTCTGAAATCGGTATCCATCCATGCTTTTGCCGTCTCTACAGTAGCCCTGGGCGATGCAAAGGACGCGATGATAAAGTCGTAGTCTAACTGTGCCTCACTTACCTTGTCGGTATTGTCCTTATAATTATAGAATCCTTTATGAAACTCCTTTAAAAAGCCTACCCTATCGGATTCCAAGGCACTTTTGATATCGTCCAAATTCTTTTGGGGTACACCCTCGGGATTATCGGCCTTCTGCTTAACCAAGGGAATAATGGAACTGATCAAGGCCGCTTTTGCAATCCGGTCCGGGCCATAGTCGGTAAGATAGCGTACAACCTCGCCGCCACCCATTGAAAAGCCGACAATTACGGCATCCTTCAAATCCAGATTCTCTATAATGGCATTCAAATCGCTGGCTAGAGCGGAGTAATCGTAATCGCCCCAAGGCGAAGACGACGTACCAAAGCCACGCCTGTCGTAGGAAATACAACGAAATCCCGCCTCAACGATTTTCCAAACCTGTTGTTCCCAGGTTTTTCGGCTCAAGGGCCAACCATGAATCAAAATAACGGGTTGTCCGCTTCCATGATCCTCATAAAAAATATCAACTTGTTCTTTTGCTTTATCGTTTGTAATAAATGGCATATCTCTGTTTTTTAAATTTACTGGAATATAGTGTATCGTATCGGTTACGCTTGACGCATTTAAAGCGAATAGTTGCGGTATTGCCACGTATTTCCAGAACTGATTGAAAATCATCATATTCATTCGATTCTGAATTTTTGACCATCAGAAAATGGGTTTTTCCTCGACGACTCCGGACGGTAGTTTTGGTAAACACATAATGAAACAAAGGTTCTAAGGTCCTTACTTTTGCGAATGAAGAAGAAAAGCTTAATTTAAACCACAAATATGAACATATTATGGCTACCAGAAGAGCTTTTGTAAAGAAAACCGCTTTGGGAGCGGCGGCCTTAACGCTACCTATCATTCCTAGTTTGGGCAAGAGTCCATTTCAAAACGACCTTTTTATGAACCAACCGAAGATATCACTGGCCCAATGGTCATTGAACAAGGCCTTTTTTAGCGGCGAATTAGATGCGAGAGATTTCGCCAGTATCGCTAAAAATTCGTATGGAATTACAGCCATAGAGTATGTCAACCAGTTTTACGAGGAGGAGGCCAAGAACGAGAAATTCTGGCTCGAAATGGCCCGACTTGCTTCCGATAACGGGGTAGAAAGTCTGATCATGATGGTCGATGAAAAAGAAAAGCTGGGCGATAGTAGTGCGGCAAAACGAAAAAAAGCGGTTGAAGACCATTATAAATGGGTAAATGCAGCCAAACTGTTGGGATGCCATTCGGTTCGTGTAAATGCTTTCGGAGATGGCGAACCTGAAGCACTAAAAAGTGCCCTAGTGGATGGATTGGGTAGCTTAACGGAATATGCCGCAAAGGAAAATATACATGTGCTTCTCGAAAATCACGGTCTACATACTTCGAACGCGGCCTATATGGTCGATATCATCAAAGCGGTAAATAATCCTTTTCTGGGAACCTTGCCCGATTTTGGAAACTGGTGCACTAGCGCCGAATGGGGCGGCACCAAAGAAAGCCAAAATTGTACGAACATCTACGACCCGGCGAAAGGATTGACCGAGTGGCTGCCCTACGCGAAGGGCGTAAGCGCCAAAAGCTATGAGTTTAATGAAGACGGTAACGATACCGTCATCGATTACCCAAAGCTTTTAGGGATTGTAAAAAATACTGGCTTTGATGGATATATCGGTATCGAATATGAAGGGGAAGGACTATCTGCCTCAGAAGGTATTGTAGCGACTAAGGCATTAATAGAGCGTACCTGGGCAGCATTGGACTAAAGCAAATTACCATGGCATATGATGAATTTTTAGCGGATAGAATTCGACGCAGCTTAAAAGAAAAAGCCATTACCGCGGAAGAAAAGAAAATGATGGGCGGGCTCTGTTTTATGGTCGATGGTAAGATGTGTCTCGGTCTTGATACGGATAAAAAAACGGATACTGCCCGATTAATGTGCAGGATTGGGGAAGGGCAATACGAAGACGCGTTGAGAAAAGCGCATTGCACCCCAATGGATTTTACGGGCCGCGTGATGAAAGGCTATGTTTTTGTCACTGAAAAAGGATTGGATTCCGATTCCGATTTAAACTATTGGATTCAGCGCTGCCTGGACTTTAATCCCTCGGCAAAAAGTAGTAAGAGAAAATCCAAATGATTTCTAGTACCTTTTTTTAGACCTGTAGGTAAAGCTTGAACGAACAATCTCCAAAATAAGGGATTGGAATACTCTTTTGGAAATCCGAAACTCATAACAGAACTCCCATACTGACGAAAATTTGAAGGAAAATATGTTAAAAATAAATGAGTATTGTATTATTTTTCCTACTCACTGCAATATTCCCCAAATTCTTTCGTTCATTCTTCTCATATTGGTTAACCAATCGATTAAATACCACTTTAATCGATAAAGTGTAAAACCATCACATAATTGTTTCGTAGGTAACTATATAAAGTCATTTTAGGAATTAGTTTTAAACCAACCCAAATCTATGATCTATTTAGCACTACTACTTTGTCTTTGCTTTGTTTCGATTTTAATTGTGAAATGTTACCTCGCGCACAGAAAGCTGCAATCGGGTTTAAAGTCGAAATCAACCGATATGAGCCGCAAATAATAGCTTAAATTAAATTTACTCATCTGGCATTTTTATTATCGCCAAAGTAAAAGGCTCAGCGCTTCCTATACTCACAGTATTGCATTTGCAGGCAGCTACGACTATAATATCTTTTCCAAGATTCCATTCGTGGTATCAACTGCTTTTCCTAGGAATACCTCATCCGTTTTATCCTTTTCCATAGCAGCATCTTTACATGAGCAGCTGTAACACCGAATCGTTCGTCAAATTTTCTGAAGTTTTGGGGCCTTGACCAACGGAAAGTCGGGCTGTATTTTATACTAAACCATTCGTATCAAGGCATCATCTTTGCTGCCGGCAAGTATAAGAATAGGACCCCACTCACCATCTATATTAGTATAAATCGGCCCGTAAAACCTAGTAATTATTGCCGATGACACAGCACGAAGCAATCGCAACTGAAAAAGGCCGTCCAAGCGTATTCGCGGACGGCCTCTTCTACGCTAATTGTAAAAATCAACTCTCTTTTAAAGACTTCATATCTATTACAAAACGGTATTTGACATCCGATTTTTGAAGACGGTCGTAGGCCGTATTGATATCCTGCATCTTAATTAATTCAATTTCAGATACGACATCATGCTCGCCACAGAAATCGAGCATTTCTTGGGTTTCTTTGATACCCCCGATGAGCGAACCGGCCATCTTTTTCCTACCCATGATAAGATTGCTCCCGTTGACCGCCTTAAGTGGCTCCACCGCACCGACCAAGACCATAGTGGCGTCTCTTTTCAATAATTGCAGATAGGGATTTGCATCGTGCCCTACGGGAATGGTATTCAATAAAAAATCGAATGTTCCCCGATGCTTTTTCATCTGATCCTCTTCCTTGCTGATAATCACCTCATCGGCACCCAATTTTTCGGCATCCTCACTTTTGCCAGGTGAGGTAGTGATCATCACTACATTGGCACCCATGGCATTGGCAAATTTAATACCCATGTGTCCGAGCCCACCTAATCCTATTACGCCGACCTTATCCCCTTCCTTAACTCCCCAATGCGCTAAAGGCGAGTAGGTAGTAATACCGGCACAAAGTAGAGGTGCGGCCGCCTCAGGCTTTAGATTACCAGGAACTGTTAATACGAATTGCTCATCTACGACCACGCTCTCGGAGTAACCGCCAAACGTGTGTCCGCCAAGATGTTTGTCCGGGCTATTATAGGTAAAGGTTGCACCTTTCTCGCAAAACTGCTCCATATCATCCTTACAGGCACTGCATTCATGACAGGAATCTACCATACATCCTACACCCACCATATCACCTTCTTTAAAGTTGGAGACTTTATCTCCCACTTCCAACACCTTCCCGATAATCTCATGACCGGGAACGACCGGATATTTCGAATTCTTCCAATCGTTTTGAACTTGGTGTAAATCGCTATGGCAAACACCACAGAAAAGAATATCTATTTTGACATCGGTGTCTTTAAGTGCTCTTCTTTCAATCTCAAAAGGTTTTAAATCGGCACCGCTTTCTTTAGCCGAATAGGCTTTTATCTTCGTCATTTTTCGCTTGTTTTAATTTGGAATAAATTTAGTTGTAATTAGCGCCAAAACTTACCTCTAAAGCAATTATAGTTGACACATTCTAGGGAACATGAAAGTCAACAGCTAATTGGAGTGTATTGATACGAAATTGTTTCTCACCAAGAGTACCATCGGAGTTTGCTTTTTGTTTCCGTTTTTTTTTACTGGGGAAAGCATTGTTATGGATTATTAGTTTACTGATCAAAATAGCTATCAGAACTTTTCTGCAGCTTCAATATAACCTGTATATTGCTTATCAATCAAAAATCAATAGTATTTTGAAACAGACCCTTGCCTTTGATGTTTATGGCACACTGATTGACACCTCAGGAGTCCTTCAAACATTGGAAGATTGTATCGGTTCGGAAGCCCCATCTTTTATGAAAGCATGGCGAAACAAACAACTCGAGTACTCTTTTCGCAGGGGATTAATGCATACCTTCGTCGATTTTTCGGTGGTGACCCGAGAGGCTTTGGAGTACTGCTGTTTGCTTTTAAGACAACCCTTAAATTCTAATCAAATTGAACGTTTGATGGATGCCTACAAGGTGCTTCCGGCCTTCGAGGATGTGGCAGCCGGGTTACAAGGGCTACCTTCGAAAAATTTCGAAAAATATGCGTTTTCCAATGGGAGCGCCACAGCAGTTTCCAGACTCTTGGAAAACGCCAATATTACAACGCTTTTTGATGGCGTGGTGAGTGTTGAAAAAATCAAGATGTTTAAACCAAGCCCTATCGTTTACCAACATTTCAATGATAGTACCGATTCCATTAAAGATAATACCTGGTTGATTTCCGGAAATACGTTTGATGTTATGGGCGCCATTTCTTACGGAATGAAGGGAGTTTGGGTACGGCGGTCGGCCGACGCCGTTTTCGACCCATGGGGTATTACACCAACAGCGATCATTTCAAATTTGGAAGAGCTAAAGCATATTCTTTAGTCTCTAGCTCGTCTCGATATGAGATTCATTATCTATGAGGTCTTGCTGCAGGTATCCATAACGGTCCGACTGCCAGAACGAGAACTATCATATTAAAAAAAGCATTCGAGGCATTACTTGATGCGATAGACCCTGCGCTATCCAAAACGAACCACGAAAGCAATCCGATAAGCACACTTCTTCTCACGAATTCCGGGGTTTTGTCATAGACCCATACCGATAGACACCAAATCATAACGCCCCAACCAAAGAGGAAACCCCCGGTGAGCGCGGATAAAAACCGTGTGGTAGGCGCGTTATAGTCTTGTTTGTAGTCCAAAGGCCAGCTCAACAAATCCAAAGTCCATCGCGCGGGTTCGGAAGTGTCCATCATCGTACCTAAAAAAAATACCGGTCCAAATGAACCTACGATGATCGCGGTCACTTTCAGGTAGGATTTATAAAATTTTTCGGTTCGATATACCGGCGGGTTTTTCTTGTGTTCACTCATGTCCTTCCATTTTAAATGCAAGGCAATACTACGTGAACAAATCGCAATAATTTAGACGGTCCCGTCTAATGAAGCTACAGATTTCGTGTTTTTAAACTGTTTTACGAGGGTCCGTATGTTGTCAAAATATCCGTTTAGCCAAGCAGTATTGAGCGTCTCGTCTGTGATTTGAAGAAAGAAGTTTTCCAGTGTCAATTGAAGTACCAGCCGTGCCAAATATGAATTTTCCTGAAGCCCTATAATATGTTGCCAAACCGGCAAAATTGATGGGACCGAGAACTGCGTGATTTTTGTAAAATAGGTTTCGAATTCTTTATTTTCCCGATGTATTCGTAGCTGTCTATTAAATAATAAGTCTAATTTGTGTGCCACTATGATTTCGACCAGTTCTTTTTGGCCCGGGCATTCCGATTCTTTTTGGGCCAGAATTCTCGCTTGTTCCAAATGATGATTTAACAAGACATTGGTAAACACTTCCAAATCTGCGAACAGATGGTAAAATGAGGACTTATTTTTGCCGACCAGCTTTGCCAAGCGCTCAATTTTTAGGCCTGTAGGCCCTTCATAGGCAAAGATGCTATAACCGTGCGACACCCATGCCTTCGTTAAATCCGATGTTTTCATTGTAATGCTGTTGATTGTACTACGAAAGTGATTTTTAAACCGATACACGCTGCTATTTATCCCTTGCCCATATCGGATATTCAGTGCCTATTGAAAATGTAATCCGGCATCAAACCCAAATCGAATCATTTCGGCAAAACTAATGCGAAATTGCGTTTATGATCCACGTAAAATCTTTTCCATCTTTCGGCCTTGCGCTAACTCGTCAACTAACTTGTCCATGTACCTTGCTTCTCGAGTCAAACGAGTCTCGATTTCCTCAATGCGATACCCGCAGATAACGCCTTTGATAAGGTGGGCATCCGGATTTAACTTTGCTTGTGTAAAGAAAGTTTCAAAGGTTACCTTCTCTTCGATAAGATGTTGTAATTTTTCTGAGTCAAAACCGGTAAGCCACTCGATAACTTGATGCAGCTCTTCCTTCGTTCTCCCCTTTTTTTCGATTTTTGTGACATAGTGCGGATAGACCGATGCGAACGTCAGTTTTGCGATTCGCGCATCATGTTCGGGTGTTGTTGTCATGGTGTATGCTTTAGTGTGTGACTTAAAAATACATAGTCAGGGGCGAAAAGATTGACTTCGTATTGCCTTTTTGGGACCGGTAAAGGTCTAACATCTATAATGTTCCAAAGAGGATGTCGTCTTTGGGATGTTCTCTCCAGTTCGACTATTATGCTTTTGACCGAGTATCAAAGCCCAACAAGCTCTTATCATTTATTCTGCCTTTTTAGGTAAGTGAATCCGTAAGATACACAAGTCCGAACATCCAGCCGACATAAAGAATAGTATATCCGAGCGCATACATTGCCGAAACTCCCCATATACCTTTAGTATCTACTGATTTATTGAAAACAAATTTTAAGGCCCGAAAGAAAACCCAGTACAGCATCGCCAAGATAATAAAAACCGACAGCCAAAGTACGGCCTCAAAAAGTACCAAAAGTATGGCGAGGAATATGGTAATCCCGATCCATAAAAGTATTGATACTAATAGCCCACCGATTCCATCTCCAACAGTAATATCAGGCGCAGTTGGTATATTCCCTGATTCGAATAGGGGCGTTTTAGCCTTGTAATTTTCAATTTTAGGAAAATCATCTAAAAGTCCAACACCTTGATAAAGTCCATAGGTCATAAATAAAAAAAGAGCTATGGAAATTATTCCCGTCGACAGATAGAAATTTTCGGTTAAAGTCCGATGATAATTTACTCCTGTGAGATAAATCGTTAAAATTGTAAGCCCAATTACGATTAGAGATACACTAAAAACAGATTTCCCTTTTAAATATGTTTGTTTGGCTTTCAATATTTTTCAGACTATAACGCTAAAGTCATTGAGAAATTTTACAGATTATAGGCGCGAGCTTTTCTGATAAACGATTAAGCCAATGCTTTTGCATTTTAAATCACACCGACACAAAGCTGACATCAGGCCTCCAAAGCCTTTTTGACCATCACCTTTGCCAAATGCGCACGGTATTCTTCATCGGCGAAATGGTCGCTCATCAGTTCGCCTTCCATACCATCGACAGCATGCTTCGCAGCATCGGAATTGCCCGTATAGGCATCTTCAACGGCCGTGGCCCGATAGGGCGTTCCTGCTACGCCTGTAATCCCAACTTTGACGCTATCACCTTCCTTGACCGCAGCTACGCCCACAACGGCGAAACGGGAAGCGGACTGAAAGAATTTTTGATAGTTACCATCCGCTACTTTCGGGAAGCGAATCGCTGTTATGATTTCATCCTCGGCCAGGGCCGTGGTGAAAATACCCAGAAAGAATTCGGTTGCGGGAATGGTTCTGCTTCCGTTTTTTCCCTCCACTTCGATTTTTGCGTCACAAGCCAAAACCACCGCGGGATAATCGGCGGCCGGGTCGGCATGCGCCAGACTGCCACCGAGTGTCCCCCGGTTACGCACTTGTATATCACCAATGTGTTTTGCTGTTTGGGCCAAAATGCTTAACTCGGCGTTCACCAAATCGGAACCGATGATCGCCGCGTGGGTACAATTCGCACCGATGACGATTTCATCACCCTCCTCCGTTATGGAGTTCATTCCTGAAATGCCGCTGATATCGATCAATACCTCCGGCCGACTCAATCGCAATTTCATAGCGGGAATCAAACTATGTCCGCCGGATAAAATTTTCGCTTCATCGCCATGTTTTTCGAGCAAATCAATGGCCTCACTGACGGAAGTCGCCTTTATATATTCAAATTTTGCTGGTATCATTTTTTGTAGTGTATTTAATTTTATTGTTCTCTTACGAGTACTATTTTAGTTTTTAAGAACCACTTATTTTAGATAGCTAATCGCTAATCGCTGTACGCAAATTACTTTATGCCGAGCGCTTTTGCATAAAGCGTATGGCGATAAGCGCTTGGCGCTAGTTCTGCATCGCCTTCCATACACGCATTGGTGTTACGGGCATCTGGATATCGGTTACACCCAAATGCGCCAAGGCATCTACCACGGCGTTCACCACGGCGGGTGTAGAACCAATGGCTCCTGCTTCCCCTGCTCCTTTTACGCCTAGCGGATTATGTGGACAAGGCGTTGTGGTCCTATCGGTTTCTATCATGGGAAAGTCATCCGCCCGGGGCATGGCATAATCCATATACGAACCGGTTACCATCTGACCTTCTCCATCGTAAACCACCTCTTCCAATAAGGCCTGACCAACGCCCTGCACTACGCCACCATGAATTTGACCGTCTACAATCATAGGGTTCATAACATTACCGACATCATCGCAAGCGACAAAACGTTTCAACGTTACTTTTCCGGTATCAGAATCTACTTCAACTACTGCGATATGGGTACCAAAGGGGTACGTAAAATTGGTCGGGTCATAGAAGCTTGAGAAATCCAATCCCGGCTCTACCCCTTCAGGATAATCGTGAGGTACATAGGCCGTTAAGGAAACATCTCCGAAAGAAATGGATTTATCGGTTCCCTTTACCGTCCATTTGCCTTCGGCATATTCCAAGTCTTCCTCAGCGGCTTCCAATTTATGAGCGGCGATTTTGGCTCCTTTTTCCAAAACTTTTTCGACACTTTTAATGATTGCGCTTCCGCCCACGGCCAAACTTCGTGAACCATAGGTACCCATTCCGAAAGCGACTTGGTCTGTATCGCCATGTACAATGTCCACATCATCCATAGGAATGCCCAATTTATCTGCGACGAATTGCGCGAATACCGTTTCATGACCCTGTCCATGCGAGTGTGCTCCCGTAAAAACAGATACCTTTCCTGTCGGTTGTACGCGCACATGACCTACTTCATAAAGTCCAGCACGAGCCCCTAATGAACCAACTACTGCAGAGGGTGCGATACCACAACCCTCTATATAGGTCGATAATCCCACCCCTAATAATTTTCCGTTCTTGCGGGCTTCGGCCTGTTCTTTTCTAAAGTCCTCATAACCCAACATTTCGAGTCCGCGTTTTAAAACACCATGATAATTACCACTATCGTATTGAAGGGCCACTTGCGTCTGATATCCGGGTTCTGAAGTTCCGTTGAACGGAGGAATAAAGTTTTTGTAGCGCAGCTCGGCAGGATCTATTTCCATTTCCTTGGCTGCTTTGGAAATCATACGTTCCAATAAGTAGGTGGCCTCCGGTCGTCCAGCACCGCGATAAGCGTCGACCGCAACGGTATGCGTAAATGGCGCTACCACATTTAAGTGAATTAAAGGAGTCGTATAAACACCCTGAAAGAGCGTACCGTGTAAATAGGTTGGAACCGCCGGTGCAAAGGTTGACAGGTACGCGCCCATAGCACAATATTCATCGGTAAGGTGCGCCACTATTTTACCGTCTTTATCGAAACCCATTTTAGAATGAACGATATGGTCACGACCGTGGGCGTCGGTCAAAAAGGCTTCCGTTCTGTCGGATGTCCATTTTATCGGCCTTCCGATTTCCTTGGATGCCCAAGTCAGGAGCGCCTCTTCGGTGTAGTGATAAATTTTACTGCCGAATCCGCCGCCAACATCATAGGAAACGACTCGAACCTTATGCTCGGGAATGCCCAAGGCGAAAGCACAAAGCAATAGACGAACCAAATGCGGATTCTGGGTACTTGTATATAAAGTCCATTTATCGGCATTCACATCATAATCGGCGATATAGCTTCGGGGTTCTATGGCATTCGGTGCCACGCGATGGTTTTTATAGGTCATTTCAGTGACATGATGCGCCGATGTCAGAGCCGCCTCTACCTCTGCCCTATCGTTCCCGATGCACCAATCGAAAGCAGCATTGTCTTCCCATTGGTCATGCACTTTGGGGGCACCGGGTTCCATTGCCTTTTTGGGGCAGGTGACCGCTGGCAAGGCCTCGTATTTCACGTTCACCAATTCGGCCGCATCACGGGCCTGCTCCAAAGTCTCAGCGATCACAATGGCCACGGCCTCACCCAAATGATTGATCTTATCTTTCGCCAGCAACGGATGCATAGGTTCCCGCATGGTTTCACCATCCTTAAAATCTACCTGCCATCCGCAGGGCACTCCAAAAGTACCGCAGTCATCACTGCCGGTGTAGATGGCTACCACGCCCTCTGCATTTTGGGCCGCAGAAGTATCGACGCTTAGAATCTTAGCATGTGCATACGGACTCCGAACAAAGGCGGAATGTGTCATGCCATGCAGTTTGATGTCGTCGGTATATTTTCCGGCTCCTTTTAGAAACCGATTGTCCTCTCTTCTCTTTACAGGTTTTCCGATATATGTTTCCATAGCTTATGCGTTTATTTTTTCAGCGGCATGCTGTATCGATTTGACAATATTGTGATAGCCCGTGCATCTGCAAAAATTGCCTTCGAGGCCGTGCCTGATTTCTTCTTCGGTAGGGTTTGGATTGTTTTTGAGGATGTCGGCAGCGGTCATTACCATTCCGGGCGTACAAAAGCCACATTGCAAACCATGGTTTTCCTTGAACGCTTCCTGAATGGGATGCATCCCACTACCATGGGCCATGCCTTCGATGGTTTTGATTTCGCAACCATCTACTTGAACGGCTAGCAGTGTACAAGCCTTTGCGGAGGCTCCGTCTACATGAACCGTACACGAACCACAACCACTTGTATCGCAGCCGATGTGGGTGCCTGTCAAGTTTAATGTTTCCCTTAAGTATTGCGCCAGGCTTATTCTTGGCTCAATATCATGGCTGTATTCCTTGCCATTGACTTTTATTGAAATTTGCATATATCATACGATTTAAGGTGTTTCACAAAAATTGGAAAAGCGACTTTTATAGAACTTGAAAAGTCTGTCTATCAAGATAAAAAGAAGAGTTGATATTTTAGCTAATTTCTTTATGAATTTTTAATCAATCCATGATATTTTGGCAATAATTATGCGTATCGCATAAAATAAGACTAAATGAATTGCCTTTTCAACAGGTTTCGTTTGGTGCGAAGTTGTACTAAAACCTGCTTCAGGCTTTCCAAGTTATGTGCGGATGCCAAGACATCGATATATGGAAGTGCCGTTTTCATTCCGATAACTTCCGGGGAGAAATCCGCGCTTCCCGCCAAGGGATTCAACCAAATGACCTTCTTTGATTTTTTGTGAATCGCCTTCATGGCTTCTTTCATAACTGCGGGTTCGCCGGTATCCCATCCATCGGATAGCATCAAAACGATTGTTTTCTTATCCAACATGCCATGACCAAAATTTTGGGTAAAGTCATGAAGGCATGATCCAATGGTCGTTCCGCCGGACCAATGCGGTACACGTTCCGAAATCATTTGGAAAGCCTGGTCGAATTCATTGTTGTTCAATAACTCACTCACTTGGTGTAGCGCCGTACTAAATACAAAGGTTTCGATTTTATCGTAGGCATTCTGAAAGGCGTAAATCAGGTGAATAAAAAAGCGACTGTATAAGTCCATCGAGCGACTGACATCGCAGAGGAGTACCAATTTCAGTTTGCGGTCTTTCTTTTTGGTAAAAACGAGTTGTTGTATTTCACCTCCTTTTCGCATGTTAGTACGAATGGTTTGCTTCACGTCCAATTGTTGCCTTTTTTTGGATTTTTTACGTAGCCTACTTTTTTGATGCGCCAGCTGGCGGGCCATTTTTTGAAGAACACGCATCATCAGGCGCACCTCATCTTCGCTTAGGTCTAAAAAGTCTTTTTTGGTTAAGCTCTCTACGTCGTTAAAGGCCGCTACTTCCTTTTCCTCCTCCGATGTTTTTAGGTTCAACCAGTCTTTTAACGCCTCGAATTGGGCCTGTTTGCTTTTTTTTTCAGGTTTTTGCTTTTCTTCGGGAAGTTCTTTGACTTTAGAATCCGCTGCTTTTTTGAGCTGTTCTTTAAACTCATGATAATACTCGTCAAACTTGATGTGCTGCAACCGACTTTTGGTCAAAACGGATTTTAATGCCTCACGGAAATAGTCTTCGGAATGAATTGGCAAAAAAGAAAGGGCGGTTAGGGCATCAGCCTCTTCCGTAGCGGTGATATTGAAGCTTTTCTTTCTCAAAAACCGACATAGCAAAACTATATTTCCTGAAAGTTCGGTTTGATGTGCAAGGCCTGAAGTGTGAAGCATGAAGCTCGAAGTTTAGTGTCTGGTGATATTTCGAAGATCGAAGCGTGAAGTTTCGTGTTTGTCGCCAGGTTAAAAGATGAAAGCATGAAGCTCTAGATTTATGAGAAGGTCGAGATTGGAACCAATAACCTCAAAATTTAGTAAACTTATATCTTTTTTCTGAAAGCTATCATCATATTCATCAGATTGAATGCTTCATCATATTTGAGGTCAAACTCTGTTTCGGTCATATATTTTCTATTTCTTGCCTTATATAAACAAGACACTACTTCAGCTAAAGAGCGAATGGAGTACCCTATAAATTTTCTAAATTCTGGTTTGGACTGAACAATCGAACCTTCTGAGATATTTAATGCAATCGAGTCAGCTGCGCGCCGGATTTGAGAGGATAGGTTATACATTTCCTTCTTAGGAAAACGTTCCAAAACCCTATCCATTTCTTCACCAAGGACCATGGCTTTTTGCCAAATGACAAGGTTTTCAAACTTGAATTTCTTCTTAAGCTTTATATTACTTCTAATTTAAAAACTTCTTTCCCTCAATTTCAACTTCAACTTCAACTTCAAACTCCGCGCTCCCAACTTCAAACTTCGAGCTTCCTGCTTCATGCCTCATGCTTCAAACTCCACGCTTCGAGCTTCCTGCTTCAAACTTCGAGCTTCCGACTTCCGACCCCCTTTTCACCCAATCCGAGAAGTAACCCCGGTTCGTTCCAACAACTCGGACAGCGAATCTTGTGTATGGCGCATATCTTGCCAATCCTTCAAAACCACGCCCAAAGTATCTTCGACTATTTGTTTGTCCAAATGTGTCAAATGCATGCCGGCCAGAGCACGGGCCCAATCGATAGTTTCAGAAATACCAGGGGTTTTTTCGAGTTTCATCTCCCGCAGTTCCTTCATAAAAGCACATATTTGCATTCCCAGTTTACCGTCCATCTCAGGTACTTTTGCCTTTAGTATCGCCAATTCCTTTTCGAAAGTGGGGTAATCGATCCAGAGGTAGAGGCATCGTCTTCGTAAGGCTTCCGACAGTTCCCTTGTTCGGTTTCCCGTCAAAATAATTTGAGGTTTGCTCGTCGCTTTGATGGTTCCGATTTCAGGGATGGTTACCTGCCAGTCGGAAAGTACTTCCAACAGAAAACTTTCAAATTCCTCATCTGCCCTATCGATTTCATCAATGAGTAATACCACTTTTTCAAGATGAGTTATGGCATTTAAAACCGGTCGCTTTAGGAGAAATTTATCCGAGAAAATTGTTTCTTCGAGGGCCTTTACATCGCGTCCTCTGCTTTCTTGCATTTTTAGATAAAGTAATTGATGCTGATAATTCCATTCGTATAAAGCGTGTGTACTATCTAAACCTTCATAGCACTGCAACCGGATCAATTCGGTTCTCAGGGCCTGCGCCATGACCTTCGCAATTTCTGTCTTCCCGACTCCTGCTGGACCTTCAACCAATAGGGGTTTTTCTAGTTTCATTGCCAAAAAAATGGACATGGCTATGGCCCCATCATCGATATAGCCTTGCTCTTGAAGCATCTCTTTGATTTGTGACAATTCTTGGTCTCCGGTAGACAAGCTTGTGTTTTTCATATAATATACATTGGTCCAAAAAGTTTAAGATACCGAAATTCGGGTGTGATGGCAAATTAGGATTTTAGTTGCAATGTGTTTGAAACACAAAGGACGCCAAGGTTTCGCAAGAGTTGACCAAAGTTTCATTTACAAATGCGCGATCACTTACAAATGGCTTTCGATAGCAGCGAACCATGTATTCGTAGCGCTCTTTGCGCATTTTCTTCGCGTACTTAGCGATTAAGTTATGGTCTGATTCTTAATCGATGAATTTCCCTGGCATCTCTTTTACCCCGCATAAACGTGAGGAACCCTTAATATGCTAAAAGTATGAATATGTAGGATTCTCCACGAAGAACAAATTCATGGCCTTCATAGCAAATGAATCAGCGAATCGAATAAAAAAAGCCCCACCTTTCGGCGGGGCTTTCTCACTATTTTGAATAGTTTGGATTATTTTATGCTAATCTGTTTGCTATCCGTCCATAAGTCACTTTCAACTTTGATGATATAATGACCCGTGGCCATGGTACCTAGTTGATAGTAAACTTTCGCCTTTCCTTGCTCGACATCAAAAGTCTGGGTACTGCCTACCTGTCGTCCATCGAAATTATAAAGGCTCACACGAACGGTTTCTTTTCTTGAAACCAGTTCTGGCGTTTTACCGGTGGTATTAAGCGCCGTCTTGCTTGCCAATGTGTTGATCGATCCACTCTTGGTGCTTACCTCTAAGGTGAGCTCACCGCCCGCCGTTGCAGGAACGGGATAAACAGCATCGATACTGAATATATCGCTTATTCTGGTTCCGTTATCACCACATCCTTCATCAGGGAAGTTTAAGGTAAATACGGTCGTTCCCGTGCATCCTGTAGGTGACACCCAAGAGATTTTATAGTCCCCAAAGTCTTCCAACTTCAGATCTAGCTTTTCTGCTCTTTGATTCCCGGGCCAAATCGGTAGATTATCCTGAACGATTACCGCTCCGTGGGGCAATTCATAGGTGAAGCTCCAGTCCGAATAGTCCTCTGCCAGGCCATCGTTTAAGTTAGCGATATCAGCGTACATCCATAGATACAGATCATCCCCGATACAGGCTGCAGTTTCGTACCCTGGCACATAAACACCGGGTTGATCACGTGGTAAAATCTTGAACGCTGGCTTGATGCCACATTCATCCTTCACATTTACCGTTACGGAATCCTCGTCGATACAACCCAAGGCATTTACCACGGTTACCGAATAGGTAGTCGTAACTTCGGGAGCGACAACAATAGAAGTAGACGTCTCTCCGGTCGACCATATGATACTATCCGATGCATCCGCACCGGTTACGGTCAAGGTAGTGCTGTCACCAAACGTGATATTCACATCAGGACCCGCATCGATATTTACCGATGGCACGACTACCGTGAACGCAACTTCCTCGGAACAATCCAGAGTGGAACTATCGGAAACCACAACCGTATATATCGTAGTAGCGGTCGGTGCTACCTGAATGGAAGCCGTAGTTTCGCCAGTGCTCCATAGATAGGAATCACCCCCTGTTGCCACCAAGGTGGACACTTCACCCGCACAAATTTCATCGTCGCCATCTACGGCTGGATCAATGGTACACAATTGTACCAATCCCGCATCGATTGTCGGATTGTCGGTATCAGTAATGATAAAGTTGACCGTACGTCCGTTTTCATCAGCATCGGAATCCAACGTATCATTAGCCGCATTGGCCTCCGTAAAGCCAAAGCCTACTGGAACATTATCGAATACGACATAATACTCTCCGGGACAAACCTCAAATGAATAGGCGCCTCCGTTTGTGGTTTCCGTACTATTTAGAAGTGATTCATCCGAACCATATAGGGTAACGCTTATTCCGTCTACACCGAGCTCGTCTTCATCTTGAAGTCCATTGTTATTGGTATCTTCCCAAACAAAGTCACCAATGCTCAGTTTTTCGGAAAGCGTGACCGTCACCTCATCGGTAGCTTCACAGCCATTGCAGGTGGTTACGGTAACCGTATACGTTCCTGAAGTAGATACTTCTATCGTTTCTTGGTTTGCGTTGCCGACAATATTTCCATCTGTAGTACTCCAAACAAAAGAAACTTCATCGACTTCTTGGGTTTCACATACGCCCAAAGGAATATTAACATCACCCCTTGAGTAGTAACCGTCTCCACCGCTCAGGTCAAACCAACCCGAAGCGCCAAATCCGCTTCTTTCGACATCGGCTCCAATTCCTATTTGAAAGGATGGGCCCATTTCCGTTGCATAAAAGGTACCGTGATTTTGAGATACAATAGTACCTTCTTGAGTCGGATAATATATAAAATCGGATATTTCTTGATCTGCTTCACAACTATGTGTTTTGGGGCTGTTGGCCGGTGCTACATCAGTGCGACCACTGTACAACATATTTACCTCAATCACGTCGATTCCGTTAGAGGCCGTCGCCGTGTAGCGGGCCGTACCGTCATCAAAGGTTTCAAAATTTTGGGAGGATGCCTGAAATTTTCGTTCGGCGGTGTTTCCGTTGGAAACGAACAAATACACTTCTTCAGAAGTACCACTACATTTAGCGGTATCTAAAACGGTGTACGTACAACCGGTGGCACACGGTACATTACCCATTTGGCTCGCCGTAAGTTCAACATTTTCCGTAACACACTCCTCTATATCTTCACCAGCATCTACGGTTAGGTCGCAATCAATAATCGGTGTAAGGGTTCCGAACCATTCGGTACACTCTCCAAAGCTACCGCCTGTCCAAGCCCCAAAGCCAAATTGTCCTGGCTGTAGGCCTGCACCGTCGGCTAAAATATAGTGCTGTTCACTTTTTTTAACCTCAATTGAAAGAACAGCCCCGTCTACAAGTATTGTTCCGCTGAAGCCCCTATAGAAAGACCTCAAATCAGCAATGCCATCTAAATAGCACTGTTTGTTCCAAGTATTGCCTTGGTCGTTATAGTCGAACAAAGCGATGTTCACTTGGCCTATTCTGCCAATTTCGTCAATGACCGTACCGGTTATCGTGGCGGTTTGGTCCGCGTACTCGTTCAATAGCAAGTCCGCTCCGGCACGCCAGATGTAGTGGGCGTTTTCTTGACAGGACTGTTTTTGAAAAATAACCCCTGATCCCGGAGTCGGGAAACAACCTCCTTCGGTACTGGCATCGGTGATCCGAAAGGACCTGACCAATGCAGGAGTATCGAAATTCGGGATATTGACCGAAACAGGATCGGTATTCGATTCAGAATGTAATGTGTTGCCACCTTCCGCGGCTTGCAGGTGCGCCGGGATGCAGAAGCAAATCAAAATGATCAACACCGGTATCAAGGAACCTATTCTCCGTAGGAAGAGGGTTGTTCCCGTTTTTGGTGTGCAAAGTAGTTTTGTACTCATAGTTTAGGGTTTATGGTTAGCAATGAACCTATTCCTAAAGACAAAAACCACGTTTGGAAAATTAAAGGCGAACTCAAGATAATATGTATTACAAATAAGCTCTCCTCTGAGGAACCATCGAAGCGTAGTTTCAAGTCAATAAGTAGGTTCGTTCGATTTATTGCTAACAAATAAACAATAAGAAAAAACAGGTTTTTGAGAAGTTCGGTGAACTGCACGAACTATTAGTCGTAGCTAACGCGTGAAGAGATAAATCGGCAAAATATGTATTTTATCGATTGCTAAATTATTGATAATCAAATAGCTTAAGAGTGGTATTACAAATTATCCAACTGGTTATCGCTTTTGTTATCACTAATGGTCCAGAAGAATCCGACAAAGAAAAAGGTGTCTGCGGTGGGTCTGATCGCCAGTCGGTCGAATTGTCCGTTGGCATTCGGTGCGTCTGCATATTGGTAGCCATTAATATTGTTGAACCCCGCCACGTTGCTTACCGAGCAGTAAAGAATTTTCTGTGGCGATAGCAAATAAGCCCAGTTGACGCTCAAACTATGATAAGGCTTTGTTTTCTCGGATAGGAAATCAGAAGTGTTCGGATTGTCATATGGTCTTCCCGCAGCATAGGTGTATGAGATGCCCACTTGCGATTTCCAATCTTCAATAAAGTATTTGGTCACTAAAGAGAAATTATGCTCAGGTGCAAAATTCGGTGTTGCCTTTTCGCTAAAATTACGATAGTCCCGCTCTGTATTTAAATAGGAGTATGACACCCAATAATCGAGATTTTTGATGCTTTTGTTGTCCCTCCAAAAAACATCAAGTCCCGAGGCGTAGCCGCTCCCCGTATTGTCGAATCGGGAATCAAATTGGGCGAATTGCGTATCGTACTTGACGAGATTATGGTAGTCTTTGTGGTAAGCCTCGACGCGAAATGTCTTTCCGTTCGCTAAATATTGATAGTTTAGAATGTAATGTTCGGTTTTCTCAAAATCGAGACTTTGGTCAAATTTCAGGTATTCCGTAAAAGGGTTTTGATAAAAATCCCCATAGGCCAAGGAAAACTGACTCTTATCACCACTCTTATAGGCTATGGAAATTCTTGGGGATACATTAAAATCTGCCAACGCTGCGGAATACTCCCCGCGTACCCCAAGTTTCATCGCGAATTTGTTGCTCAAAAAAATATCCGTTTCTATAAAACCTGCGCTCAGATTATCCCTGTAGTCCGAATCAAAGGAAAAGCCATCCGAAGATAGAAAAGACTCCGTATAGTCGGTAACAAAATGTTCCGCCCCAAAATTCAATTGAAAGCGACTACTGAAATTCTTCTTTATCTTCACTTTTACATGCCCTGCGGTCTCTTTGGTATCAATCGTGTTTGTTTGGATACCGATATCGTTTGTATCCAATGAAATACTTGCTCCTGTGGTAAAGGTCCATTCTTTCTCCAAGAAATGTTTGTATGAGGTATTCGCATATAGGTTGTTGTTTTTCAATTTAAAATTCACAAAATCCTCAAAGTTGATATCCTCTTGCTCAATATCCAGATTGGCTTGGGTAAAGCCAGTATAGAATTTAAACATGCTTTTCTCTTTCTTGCTTCGAAAAACGGCCTCTCCGGAAATAGACTTGTAAGGCTTGTTCCATTTGGCGCCACGGTCATTGGGTACCAGCCATTGATATGGCGCCAAGTTGATGTAGGACGCATTGACACTCAAGGATTCGTCACCCCAGATTTCGGTATGGCCTACTCCCCCACCAACGGACATCACCTGAAGCTCGGTTTTTTCTTGATCGGGAACGTCAGTAGTATTCAATAATAGTACGCTGGACAGGGCCTGACCGTATTCCGCTGAATAACCGCCAGTGCTAAAGGTTATTCCCTTAAATAAAAATGGGGAAAAACGGCCTCTTGTCGGAATATTATTGGCAGTCGCGCTGAAGGGTTGAAAAACGCGAAGACCATCGATAAATACTTGGGTTTCTCCCGCTTCGCCCCCACGAACGAACAGGCGGCCATCTTCGCTTACGGTCGATGTTCCCGGTAATGTTTGAAGCGCGCCAACAAAATCGCCCACCGCACCGGCGGTAGTGACAATATCCAGAGGTTTTAGTACCGATACCTTGGAATTGTCACCTGCCTCAAACGTTCCAGCGGTTAGCGTCACCCCTGTTAATTGATTGATGGCCTCACGCATTTCGATTTTCATATTCTCCAAATAGGAAACATCACCCGCCTGCATAAATGGATCGTAAGAAAGCATTGAAACAATCAGGTTTTGTGTGCCGGTCTCAACAGTGTCGAAAGTAAAATTCCCATTTTCATCGGTTGAAGCGCCGTCGTATGTACCTTCTAAATATGCATTTGCACCTTGAATGGGAATGCCCTTGGTGTCGGTCACGGTTCCTGAAATGGTCGTTTGTGATAGTAAAACAGTGCTGAGTAAAAGAAATAAGAAGGTAATTGATTTCAACATGACCGTAAATTTTGAATTGCTACCACAAAAATGCGGTCAACTTTCCGGCCATGCGAAAATTGATTACCCAACTGTAACTTTACAGGGCTGAATTGAAACGCGAAAAATGGGTTTACAGTTCAGTAGAAAAAATCAACAATTCGGTAAGGACTATTTCAATTACCGCAGTCTTGTTCGCATCTTTGAGGCATCATAAAACTAAAACCTTATAACATGAAAAAATTGGGATTTCTTTTAAGCGCATTATGTATCGGATTTACAACAATGGCACAAGACAAATCGGGAGCGACCATCACGGTAGTGGTCGAAAATGTACTTTCGGATGGGGGAACGATTTTGGCTGGACTGCACAATAACGAATCCTTTATGAAAAGCAACGGGATAGCAAACGCCAGCGCTCCGGCCGTAAAAGGCGAGGTGAGCTTAACGTTCGAAAATGTACAGCCGGGAACATATGCCATCATGGTCATGCACGATGCCAATGACAATCAGCGCATGGATATGGAGGCCAATGGAATGCCCACGGAAAGCTACGGAATGAGTGGCAATGAAATGAGTATGGGTCCTCCAACTTTCGATGGTGCCAAGTTCGAGGTAACGGATGCCGATCAGGAGTTCCGTATCAGATTTTAGCACATGACAATCATCTTCTTGACCTTCAGAGCCTTTTGGGAAAAAATGGAGGAGGGTGTGTAAAAAGTACAACCTAAATGTCATTACGAGCAAAGCGAAGTATTCGGTCTGTCAATACCAACGATTTACAGATTGCTTCGTGCCTCGCAAAGACGGCTGAAAGTACTTTTTAGACACCCTCTTTTTTATACCGATAGGATGGATTAATATAAAAATCATTTGTAATAGTTTTTACTGATGGTTTTTATATTTTTATACTTTAATACCCTATTGATGACCATCACCCAATTACAGTATGTGCTCGCCGTAGCGGAATATCAAAATTTTACACTGGCGGCCCGGAAAAGCCACGTCACACAGCCGACCTTGAGCATGCAGGTTCAGAAGCTCGAAGATGAGCTCGATGTATTGATTTTCGACCGAAGCAAAAAACCCATCGCTATTACCGAAGTAGGTGCGAAAATCGTTGCCCAAGCAAAAAATATAGTGAATGAGGCCGACCGAATTCAAGATATCGTCGACCAGGAAAAAGGATTTATCGGTGGTGATTTCACCCTTGGCATTATCCCTACCGTAATGCCCACCCTACTCCCGATGTTCCTTAAGAACTTCATCAACAAATATCCAAAGGTCAACCTGATTATTAAGGAGCAAAGCACCGAGAATCTGATTCGTAATATTCAGGACGGTCATTTAGACGCGGCCATCGCAGCAACACCTTTGGAGATAGAATTTATTACCGAGCGCCCATTGTATTACGAGCCCTTTGTGGGCTATGTTCCTGCAAGTCATCGTTTGGGTAGCGCTAAAAAACTGGACCCCACCGATTTGGATATCAATGATGTGTTGCTGCTGCAAGACGGACATTGCTTTCGTGATGGTGTCATCAATTTATGCAAAGCTCCGAAAGACTATAGCGAAGAACATTTTCAGCTACAGAGCGGAAGTTTCGAGACCTTGGTGAACCTGTCCAACGAAGGCCTCGGCATGACGCTTTTGCCCTTTTTGAACACTTTGGAGCTCGATATAGAAAAAAGTAAAAACTTAAAATATTTTAACGATCCTCCCCCGGCGCGGGAAGTGAGCCTTATCTACCATAAGAGCGAACTGAAAATACAGATAATCGAGGCGTTAAAAGATGTGATTTCAGCCGTGATACGTGGTGCAATAGCATTTCAAGATGTGAAAATCATAAGTCCGCTTAACAAATAAGCTATTTTCTTGTGAAACGATAAAGACAAGCTTCAATACAAAACGTTGGAAAGGAAGGCGAAAGCGTAATGGTATCATCTGTTTGCTCCAAATAGAAGCCTAAGGTTGTTAGTTCTCCCTCGAATTCAAACTCAAGAAACAATTCATCCTCTTCTAGGCGGTAACTGCCCTCTTCCTGAACGCCACCGTCATTTTCAGTCTTTTTGAACAAGCCATTGGTTTCAAAAGTGTATTGGAAACCATTTTCAACAGCTATCCATTCCGTGACTCCCCCTGGGCTTATATAGGTCTCGGACAGCTGCCAGGTGCCGGCCAAGGTTGTACTTTTTAGCGTGGTCCCGATATCGGCCGATTCGCGATCACAAGAAATAGACACTACCATAAAAAGACCTATAAGTGCATTACGTAACCTCATCGTTTTCTTTTTTTAAAAGATGTACAATTATGATGTTGGTTGCGTATCATTCATAAAAAAAGCCACTTTCTCAAGTGGCTTTTCATTTATGCTTTTAAATATATCAAACTTTGTTGTAGTTCCGGCTTGTCTGTCAAAAACTGTTTCAACCAGTCCTTAAGTTCGTCTATCTCTTCTGGAAGAAGCCTTTCAAATGCTTTTTTTACTTCTTTACAAAACAATTTGGTATCGAAACTCACTTTCTTTAATACTGTTTTCGTGTACTCCAGCATCGCTTTTGCCATTTATCAGAATGTTTAAAGGTTGTTGTTACAATTTTAACCATAAAACCCTTTTTATATTGCTTGTTGCCCGTTAAAAATTGCTTAATTTCGTGTTAAAGTCAATAAATACGGTGGGTTTCAAAGTTTGTTAAATTTATGTGGAAGTGGTTTTTTGTTGTTTTTTTGGGCTTTATGATGATGGGTTGTGGTACCACTAAAAAACTGACGTCACAGCACAAAATCGATTCGCTAATTACTACAATCTGGGAGCAAAATCATTTTATCGGTTTTTTAGTGGTAGACCCTGTAACAAAGGATACCTTATATAGTCTAAATGCCGAAAAATACTTTACGCCGGCAAGTACTGCGAAAATATTCACCTTGTATACTGCCCTACAACACTTGCCAGATCGTATTCCTACCCTAAAATATATCCGCCGAAACGATACCCTTTATTTTGAAGGCACGGGTGACCCGACCCTGTTGCACCCCTATTTTAAAGACAGTACGGCAATTGATTTCTTAAAACAGAATAAACATCTGGTATGGCACAGCGATAATTATGAGGGTAACCTACTCGGACCCGGATGGGCCGTAGAGGATTACCAATATTATTTTCAGGTGGAACGCGGCGCCTTACCCCTATACGGAAATGTGGTCACCGTTTATCAAGCGGATTCCTTACAGGTCGTACCCACTTTTTTTAAGGATAAAGTCGTGCTTCTTAACTATCCGTTGAACCGGGAAGAAACTTCGAATACCTTCTACTACGATGCTTCGCGTGGCGATACCGTCGCCATTCCGTATCGAACGGACAGCGTACTGACCCTAAAATTATTGGAAAACGTACTTCGAAAAAAAATAGGGCGGACTACCAAGCTGCCGGATGGAGAAAAATCAATCTTGTACGGTGGAAATACCGATTCCGTGTACAAACGAATGATGCACGAAAGCGATAATTTTTTGGCAGATCAACTGCTTATTCTCTCGTCTTCGACCCTGTCTAATACGTTGGACGGCAATAAGGCGCGGGAATTCATTCTTGAAAATCAGCTTTCCGACATACAACAGCCCCCACGATGGGTGGACGGCTCGGGTCTTTCGCGCTACAATCTTTTTACCCCTGAATCAATGGTTCTGGTACTCGGAAAACTGTACACCGAAATTCCCAAGAACCGACTGTTCCACCTTTTTCCGGCCATTGAGGATTCGGATAATCCAGAAGGAGAGGCCCTTAGCCCAAGCAAACCCTTTGTGTATGCGAAATCGGGAAGTGTGGGCAACAATTATTCGCTGAATGGATATGTAGTGACAAAATCAGGTAGAACGCTGATATTCAGTTTTATGAACAATCATTTTACCAAACCAGCTTCGGAGATACGAGCGGAAGTGATGCAGGTGTTGAAGCGTATTCGGGACAGATATTGAAGGTAGATCCAAATAGCGAAAGCCCAGCCCGGGGCGTTAAATCTTCATTGCTATTTTACGCATTACAAGCTGGCTTGAACCATTTTAGGGTCGACCAAATTCGAAAATCGGTTTAAAAGCAGTCGCAGTTTGGGAGCAATATAGGTTTCACAAAACGGTTTTTCCGGTTGGGAATAATAATAGTTCCAATACCGCTCTTCCGAAGGTTTAAAATCTACGAACGGTAGTATTTCGGTAATCAATTTTTCGCTGAAACCATCCTGTAGCTCCTTTAAAACAAGACGCACTTTTTCATCATCCCCTGCATCGATGGTATACACCGCAGAACGGTATTTGTTCCGCATACGATGTGCAGCGGTGCTTTTATGGGTGTGTAAATGCACCTCGATCAAGTCTTTCAATGAAATTTCCCCTGGATGATACCTTATAACGACGGCCTCCGACCAATCGGACTGTTCCCCTACCGAGGATACAAAACCTTGATCTACATTTCTTACACCTCTTAACGATAGAAAAATGGCCTCGGTACACCAATAACAACCTCCGCCCAATGCGATTTTAGCCAAGCTTTCCATACCCTTTTAGTCGCGATACATTCAAGAAAATAACCCATTAATTTTGGCATATTGCAAAAGTATGATTGTTTTGGCATCCCGTATGGCGCCCGTTCGCATCATTTCCAAAACCATTTCGACAGGGTATTCGAGTACTTCGATATTCTCGGTTTCATGATCGGCGCCTCCGCCCTCTCCCACTTTCATACGCGCTTCGTAGGCACCGATAAATAGGTAAAGGATTTCGGTAACCGAACCTGGGGACATAAAAGTCTCATAGACCCGCTGAACATCCCTTATACGATACCCCGTTTCTTCTTCAACCTCTTTGCGAATACAATCCTCCGGGTTGTCGCCGTCTAAAAGTCCTGCACAGGCTTCGATCATCATGCCATCTTCATTACCGTTTACATAGGTTGGCATGCGAAATTGCCGCGTAAGCACGACGGTTTTTTTGCTTTTGTTGTACAATAGAATAGCCGCCCCGTTGCCGCGGTCATAGGCTTCACGTTCTTGGGTCTCCCAGATGCCGTCGGGTCTTCGATACTCGAAGCTAAACTTGTTCAGGGTATACCAATTATCGGAAAGGACTTCTTTTTTGATGTTGCGTACGTTCTTATTTTGCATTTGGAATTTCATTTAAGTCATAATACACCTTTAGACCCAGCTCTTTGGCAATCCGCACATCTTCGTCGGCCCCTTTAGAGGCGCCTTCGATTCTTAGAATCGCATCGCATTTGGTCAACAATCGGTGTGCGGCTGGATACTGGATAGCCGTAAAGATCGCGTCACCTACTTCCTTCGAACCCGCAAGCTCGATCAAGGGATTCGCCACCCATTCCCCGATCATGGGTACATGACCTTTTCGGAAAATTGGCAAGGCCATGGTCTCGAGTCTATCCATATTCTTTTTGATACGCATCGGGTCGTTGTTCGTACCACTACGGTACGGACCTGCAATTAAAATCATCATCATAGTGTAGCGCCTTTTTTAAGGTGTGGGATTATATTTTTTGTAAAGAACGTAAATCGGACTAGCATAGCGATTAAGATAGTTTAAGGTATCTCACTTTTTTTTTACCGAACTTAAAAATTCCGGTGTTACCCCTAGGTAGGATGCGATTTGTTTCTGTGTTACCTTTTTAGCGATATGCGGATACTTGCTTACAAAGCGGTGGTACCTTTGCTCTGTGGTGAACGAAATGGCATCAAGAATGCGCAGCTGTTCGCGGGCATAGGCATTTTGAAAAAGGATTCTAAAAAAACGCTCGAACTTAGGCAATCGCTGCACTAAGAGCCCGAACACATCGAAACTCAAGGCAACCACCTTGCTGGCTTCAAGCGCTTCCAACGATACCATTGCGGGTTTTTGATTGGCAAAACAGTACATATCGGATATCCACCAATCCTCAATGGCGAACATAATGGTCGCCTCTTTCCCTTCCCTGTTTAAATGGTACGCGCGCAGACTGCCTTCCTCGACAAAAAATAGGTTCTTGCAAACCTGGCCCTGATCGAGTAACAATTCGTTTTTTTGATAGGTTTTGACCGCAACAAGACCTTCAAGATATATTTTCTCGGAACCATCAAGATCGATATGTTTTCTTATGTTGGCGAATAATTTGGAGTCATTAGTTAATCCACTTTCCGTTCCAGTTCGTACTTTTTTCAAAAATATTGCTTCTTAGGTAAGGATTAAAGGTATAGAAATATGATCACTATCATTTTAAGGCAGCTTTGAAACGATATCGTTATATTTAGTTCAAATATGACGAAGACAATTTAATACGCAAGTCCCCCGTCCGATGATACATTTAATTGCAGGAAAATTAAAGCGCATAGCGATTAATACGATACTACTATTCTCTGCACTGGGGATTGCCCAAGAAATCAACTTCGGTGCAAAAGCGGGATTCAATATTTCTAGCTTACGGGGAGATTATCCCAACGGTATCGAAAAAAAGGCAAAAGTCGGTTTTCACATAGGAAGTTTGGCCGAGTATGTGGTTAATGAAAAGATCGGTGTACAACCAGAGCTGCTTTTCTCCCGACAAGGTGTAACAAGCAAGACAAATAATGAGGGTTTTCGTCTTACGCAAACTACTCTGCTAAATTATCTGAACCTCGCCCTTATTGGCAAGTATGTCGTTCTGGAGAAGCTCTCGATTGAGTTCGGACCACAATTTGGCTATGTCTTAACGGCAAAATCTAAATGGGAATATGTAGATAATACGGATTCCTCGAGAAATGAAACTCTTGAATTTGATTTGATCAATGATCAAACGTTTACCTTTTTAGGAGAGACCTTTATGGGAGAAGGAGGTATCAACAGATTCGATTTTGGACTGAGCCTAGGTGCAGCCTATGCGTTGAACGAACATGTTTTCGTTCAAGTCAGATATACCCTCGGGCTTTTGACAGTGGACGAAATATCAACCTTCAATCAAAGTAACGAAAGCTGGAAATTGAAAAACTCCGTACTTCAATTTTCTGTAGGTTATCAATTCTAACGCATATAAAGACTACCCCTCTGCATCTACATCAAGCAAATTGCAATAGTTTTAATACAGGAAGCCCTCTTCCGATTATCTAAGTTCTTATCCTATGAAAAAAATAGCTCTTATTACAGGCACCTCATCGGGACTTGGGCTCGAAACCGCCATCATTTTGGCCAAAAATGGTTATACCGTCTACGCCACCATGCGAAGCCTAGCAAAAAAGGAACCCCTTTTAGCCCGAGCGCAAGAAGAGCACATCCAGCTAAAAGTATTGGCCCTGGATGTCACCGAACAACAATCCGTCGACAATTGTGTACAAACGATTATAGCTGCCGAAGGGCAAATAGACCTACTCGTGAACAACGCAGGTTCCGGTTTCGCCAAAACAACCGAACAAACAACGGAAATAGAAATGCAATGGGTCACCGATGTCAATTACTTTGGTGTGGTACGCTGCTCCAAAGCCGTAATTCCAGGAATGAGAACCCGAAAAAAAGGTCACATTATCAATATTTCTTCAGTAGGCGGACTTGTTGGCCAACCTTTCAATGAGCTTTACTGTGGAGCCAAATTCGCGGTAGAAGGATATACCGAAGCCTTAGCGAGCTATCTAACAGATGCCTTTCATATTCAATTTACCCTTGTTGAGCCTGGTGGTATCGTTACCGATTTCATGCAATCGGCGATGGAAAAGACAATGACAGCGGGCAAAATGGCACATCAGGCCTATATGCCGATTTTGAAAAAATATATGAGCGGCATCAAACAACGCACCGAGGGAAGTTCCCAACAGGTATATCAAACTCCTCTAGAGGTCGCTAAAGTTATCTTGGCGGTCGCTCAAAATGAAAATCCACCCTTGCGCATACGTACGTCGGAGTGGGCCGAGGAGTTTTGCTCCCTAAAAACCCAAGCCGATCCCGATGGGACTAAATCGGTCGAACGGATAAAGGAGCGGTTTCTTTCGTAATATGTATATCTAGGGCAAAGACTATAGCGCAAAGCGCGCTACGTTAAAAAACTCATGACTCGCTCTCCAGTACGGAATAATAAGAAGAATCAGGCCGCAACACCAATTACACCCGTTTATGGGATTACCTGAGTGGTACGGATTCCGTGGAGATACGGCAAAAAAACCGAAAGGACTCGAACTTCTGGAGGATATTTTATATAAAATTTATTACCAAAATCTTCTGAATTTCTGGGGATTCAATAACTGAAAGAAGACGGTTTTTAACGAACATGGGGAGCACACCAACCAAGATAGGCATGTACGAAAGTTGGCTCAAAAGAAAATGTCCAATCTTGGCGTCGGTCTATATGTTGCAGATATTACCGAGAAACGTTTGCGCCGATTTTTACCATCCATGAATATGAGCATCTGATTAATTATGCGAACACGGCAACTCAAATTATCGATCAGCAAAGCCAAGGTTTGATGCAAACTTTTTTATTACACCGTAACGGCCTTGTTCAAATACCTGCGAAACGGTAACATCTCTTGATATACGGCAATCAACTTTTTCTCAAAATTATCGGAGAAAATCTCCTGGGTAGGGAATTCCATCGCTACGGCGAAAGTTTTGTTGCGCAACAAGTCGATATGCGGGTGATTGTTCGAAAACCCCTTGGGAGCATTGGTAAGTTTCACATCCTCGTGAAGGCCTCCAAAGGTTTCTTTAAATGACTTTTTGTTCAGGATTTCTTTTAGTTCTTCCCCATTGTAATCGATGGCGTCCCGAATACTTCGTAGGCGCTTTGGATCCGGTCGCCAGAGTCCGCCAGCGAACATACCGCGTTCTATTCCGATTTCCACGTAAAAATCTCCAGTCTTCGGCCGCTTGTCCAAGCCCGCACCAAAATGGTCTTTGTATATGGGCCTATTAGGGTGAAACATCAGGTTGTTGTTGATACGATTTATGCCTTTTTTCCCCGGGGTATCATAATACTCATCATCAACCACGGCCAACTTCGCGTTCATTTGGTCTAACCAAACGATAAAATCGTCGCGGACTTCCTTATACCATTTTCGGTTGGCGTCCATCCATTCCTTGTTGTTGTTTTTTTGAAGTTGTTTGAGGAAGTTGATTTGGTTTTTGAAATTCATTTATGTTTGATGTTGGGTGGTGGGTGTTTGGTGCTCGATGCTCGATGCTCGATGCTCGATGCTTAAGTTAAGCGGTTAAAGTTTGTTCCTAAAGGCTATGATCATGTTCATTAATTTAAAGCAAGAATTATACAATTTTTCAAATTCAATAATTTTAACATAATCCCTGTTTTTCGCTTTATGGAGGCATGTGACGACTTCGGCCAATGACCGGGCCGAATACCCTAAAAATTTCCTGAATTCTGGGACAGACTGAATTATAGACCCCTCCGAAATATTTAATGCTACGGAGTCCACCGCTCTGCAGAGTTGTGATGATAAATTATATAGCTCTTTTTTAGGGAAACTTTCGGTCAAAAGATTAATATCCTCTCCGAGGTTCATAGCATCTTGCCATATCCGTAACTTTTCAAATTTGAATCTTGGTTCAAATGTCATTAGCTTGCTTTATATTCAAACACCGTTCACCCAACATCGTGCATCCAACTGTCTTAAAATCTATTGTCCCCGCCAATGATATCACCTAAGCCTCCAAGAATACTGCCCTCACCTTTGTCCTTGCCTCCTCTTGGAAGCGACGCCAGTACCCTGCCGGCCAAACGGCTAAAGGGTAACGACTGCACATAAACGGTTCCCGGTCCTTTGAGGGTGGCAAAGAAAAGACCCTCGCCGCCGAAAATCGTGTTCTTGATACCTCCTACAAATTCGATATCATAATCGATGTCCTGGGTAAAGCCAACAATGCAGCCCGTGTCTACTTTCAAGGTCTCCCCTGTTTGCAAGTACTTTTTTGCCAATGTTCCTCCCGCGTGCACAAAGGCCATACCATCACCTTCCAGCTTTTGCATGATAAAACCTTCGCCACCAAAAAGACCACGGCCCAGTTTTTTTGAAAACTCGATACCCACGGTCACGCCTTTAGCCGCACATAGGAATGCATCTTTCTGGCAAATGAACTTCCCATTGATTTCAGATAGGTCTATCGGTAAGATTTTGCCCGGATAGGGCGAGGCGAAGCTCACTTGCTTCTTGCCTTGGCCATTGTTCAAAAAGGCCGTCATAAAAAGACTTTCCCCGGTAAGGATTCTTTTCCCAGCGGAAAATATCTTTCCGAGCACCCCTTTTTCTTGGTTGGAGCCGTCTCCGAAAATGGTGTCCATTTTAATGTCGCTGTCCATCATCATAAAGCTTCCGGCCTCTGCCACAACGGCCTCTTGCGGATCGAGCTCTATTTCGACATATTGCATTTCTTCTCCAAAAATTTCGTAATCGATTTCGTGTGCGTTCATAAATAAGTTATTTAATGTCATTCCCGCTCTTCGTCTATGCCCGGCATAAACTCCGATAGGAATCTTGTTTTATAATTGATTGACAAATGTTAGTTGTCCGTCCATACTGTTTTGTTACATCCAAAGCAGATAAACTCCGTAGATGATCGATCTAGCCAAGGTCAGTCGGGCGTCTCATCTCCTTCACTACACTTCTTAGTTCCTCAGGTCTTTGTGTTCCGATCAGCCGCTTCCGTCCATCCTGTAGCGTGATAAAAAGTCCGTGCTTTCCTTTTACGTTATATACCGTACCATGCTTTAAGCTGATGCGAATGCCATAGCCAACAAAACCATAGTTGATGATTTCAGCGGTCGTAATTTCCTCCCAACGGAATTCTTTTTTAACCAAAAAAAGGTGCTTGACCATTATCTTTTCGGAATCGATTGTCGTTTCCATCCGTACCACAAGAAACAAAAAGGCGATTACCAGAGTAACCACGAGTATGATCCAATACTCCGAAGGCATGATTATGGATAAGGATAAATTACCGGAAGTATTCCCGGTAGGCTGCGAAATAGCTGCAAATTGCGCATATAAAACATAGGCCAAAGGCCAAAGCAACAACAGCCATAACCACCATTGGGTAAACTTTTGCTTTTCTTGGAATAGGATTTTAGTCGCCATGTTCCACGATTCAAGAGATTTATTTTCTGTTCGAGCGAAACTGGAAATCAAGAAGTTCAGTTGCCCAAAACGGCCATTTTTATTGCCGCAATGGCAGCCTCGGCACCCTTGTTCCCGTGTTTGCCGCCGCTACGGTCTATTGCCTGTTGTAGCGTATTGTCAGTAAGCACACAAAAAATAACGGGGACCTTAAGTATAACATTCAGGTCTTTGATGCCTTGAGCAGTAGCACTGCATACAAAATCGAAATGTTTGGTTTCGCCTTGAATCACACTACCAATGGCAATGATGGCATCAACGTCCAGAGTCTGCGCCATTTTCTTGCAGCCATAGGTGAGCTCAAAACTTCCCGGAACGTCCCATCGCAGTACATTTTCAGGGATGGCCCCACAATCCAACAATGCGGCCTTAGCGCCTTGGTACAGACCTTCTGTGATTTTTGAATTCCATTCAGAAACAACGATCCCAAACCGGAGCTTTTCCGCATTTGGGATCGTTGTCTTATCGTAAGCCGATAAATTTTTAGTTGCCGTAGCCATTGAAAACCGATTTACTTTCCACTTTTCGCCATACCGATAAAAGCATCGATGGTACGGGCTTCCTGCGATTTTGAAAATTCGTCTTTTATCCGCTGAAAATACTGAAGCGCTTTGTCGTTTTGATTCAATTCCATTGCGGTCACGCCCGCCTTGTATAAAAACTTTGGAGTCGTAAAGTCGTTCGTGCTGTGTGCGACGGCGCCTTCATAGTATCCCAATGCCTCTTCGGGCTGGTCTAATTGCATAAAAGCATCACCCAATCCTCCTTTCGCCATAGCACCTAAAACATCGTCATCCGAAGAAAAATCACTGAGGTAGGTAATGGCCTCTTGGTATTTTTGCATATTCAAATATGCCATTCCAGCAGAGTAATTAGCAAGGTTGGCTGCTTTTGTCCCAGGATACTCCTCTATGATGTTTAGAAAACCATATTTGCCCTCCGCCCCGTTCAAGGCCAAATTGTAAAGGGAATCTTTGGCAGTAGTTGCGGCAATAGCTTGATCAAAATACTGCTGCGGGTAGTACAGTTCGTTGGACGCATCGGCATCTTTTGGCTTTTGCACGAATTGGTTGTAGCCCAAATATCCTAAAAGTGCTACAGCGATAATGCCGATAACCCCAAGAATATAATTCTGGTTGTTCGAGACCCATTCTTCGGTCTTCGACGCACTTTCATCCAAGGTGCTAAAAACCTCAGCCGTTGCGCTTTCCTGTTCATCTATCTGCTGCTCTTCGGCCCGATTTTTAGGTTTATGTCCGCGCTTTTTATATGTTGCCATTTCAGTAATTTATTGGTCGCGCAAAAATAAAGGTTTTATCCAAAACCGAAAGGGTATTTATTCGTTATTTTTGGATATTCGTTTAATCCTCACTGCAATAAATTTAATTTCCGATACCCGTCGAATGTTTCTGAACAGCTTATCGCTCCTAAATTACAAGAATTTCGAATCCGAGAATTTTGAATTCGATTCCAAAATCAACTGCTTTGTCGGGGAGAACGGTATCGGGAAAACGAATATTCTCGATGCCATCTATCACCTATCGTTCGGGAAAAGCTATTTCAATCCGATAGCCACCCAGAACATCAGACATGGTACCGATTTTTTTGTGGTGGAAGGGGAATTCGAAAAAGAGGATCGCATTGAAAAGGTGGTATGTAGCCTTAAAAAAGGTGCCAAAAAGGTAATCAAGCGCAACGGAAAAGCGTACGATCGGCTTTCGGATCATATCGGGCTTTTACCCTTGGTCATCATCTCTCCTGCCGACCGGGATTTGATTATCGAAGGCAGCGACACCAGAAGAAAATTTATCGATGGGGTCATCTCGCAACAAGACAAACAATATCTGCAGGACCTTATCAAATATAATAAGGTATTGGCGCAGCGCAATTCGCTATTAAAATACTTTCATTTGAACCAAACGTTCGAGCCTACGACCTTGTCCGTATATAACGAGCAATTGAGCGGATACGGGTCATCCATTTTTAAAAAAAGAGTCGCTTTCCTGGAGGTCTTCGTACCAATTTTAAGGACACAATACGAGAATATTTCAGGTGGAAAGGAAACCATCGACCTCAACTATGAAAGCAAACTATTGGAAGATGATTTGCCATCCCTACTAGAAAAAAATAGCGATCGGGACCGAGCGCTGCAATACACCTCTGTCGGTACTCATAAAGACGATCTAGGGTTTGAAATCGGAGGTTATTCCGTAAAAAAATTCGGCAGCCAAGGGCAACAGAAATCATTTCTCATCGCATTGAAACTTGCGCAGTTTCAGTTTATCAAACAACAGGCAGGAACAACACCGATACTATTGTTAGATGATATCTTCGATAAATTGGACGAAAACCGGGTATCCCAAATAGTAGCCCTGGTTAACGATGAAAATTTCGGGCAAATCTTTATTAGCGACACCCATCCCGAACGCACCGAAAATGTTGTTAAAAACATTCATCAATCGTATAAAATATTTAAATTGTAACATGCAGAAGCTAGCCTTTTTTTTCCTGATTTGTTTGCTTGTTGGATGTGCCAAGAGCGTATCCACAGAGGATCTGGCCAAATTAAATGGTTATTGGGAAATAGAGAAAGTGGTTTTCCCTGACGGCAATACGAAAGAGTATTCGGTTAATCCGATGGTCGACTATTTTCAGTTAGAGGGTCTGAAAGGCTTCCGAAAGAAAGTACAGCCAAAATTCGATGGCACCTACGACACCTCGAACGACGCAGAGCCTTTTAGTATCGTTGAGGACTCAGAAGGTTTTTATATGCACTATGACAATGAATTGAGCAAATGGCAGGAAGAACTACGTGTTTTGAACGATGATAATTTTTCGGTGGTCAACGAAGAAGGTGTGCAGTACGATTACAAAAGATATGAACCCATAAGCGTCCAAAAAAATGAGTAAAAAACATCAGGACCATCAAAATATGGGAGAGGCGCTCAATGCATTTATCCAAAAGAACAAGCTGCAAAAAGGTATGGATAGAGTTCAGGTAAGGGACGCCTGGGCAAATCTTATGGGAAATGGGGTGAACAACTATACCACCTCGGTCGAGCTGCAACGCAATACCTTGTTCGTATCGCTATCTTCTTCGGTGCTACGCGAGGAACTAAGCCATGGAAAATCAAAAATAATCACCATGCTGAACGAAGAACTCGGTAAGGAATTGATTAAAAAAATGGTGTTGCGATGAGTAGTGGAATGCTTGGTGTTTGGTGTTTGGTGTTTGGAGATTTTTTTTAAATCATTTTACTGTGACACATTATCCCAAGGATATCCAAATAAAAACCCGATAGCTGCTAACAGCCATCGGGTTTTTTGTTCAACATATGTTGCTGTTTTAGTAAATCTCACGTCCGGCAAAATGAAATGCGCCTTCAATAGCGGCATTCTCATCACTATCGGAACCGTGTACTGCATTTTCGCCGATATCCTTCGCAAACAATTTACGGATAGTACCTTCCGCCGCCTCTGCTGGATTGGTAGCACCGATTAGTGCACGAAAATCATCTACCGCATTATCTTTCTCGAGAATAGCGGAAACAATGGGCCCACGGGTCATAAAGCTAACTAACTCCCCATAAAACGGACGTTCTTTGTGTATAGCGTAAAATTCTTGCGCATCCCGTTTGCTCAGTTGGGTATATTTCATCGCAATGATTTTAAAGCCCGCACTGGTTATTTTATCTAAAATAGCGCCTATATGTCCATTTTCTACGGCATCGGGCTTGATCATTGTAAATGTTCTATTTGTCATCTTGTAAAATTTTGCGCAAAAATACGGTTTATTTAGAGACTGGCAAGCGTAGTTTGCCGCTTAAAACAATCGCACTAATACTGTTGTTCAAGGCTACCCAGTACGATACCACCATCACCGATTATCTTAAAAAGTACTTTTTTCTCTTGAAGATCAAAATACAAGGTGCCGAAACTTTCAGTAAAAATGACTTCCCCGACTCGAAACGGATTGGGCTCGCCCGTAAAGCCGCGATAGGCGTGCGTAAGTCCGCTACTGGTAAAATCGATAAGCGGGTATGAAAGTCCGTCTACCTCGGTTTTGGAAAATTCCGAAATGTGGCGGTCACCGGACAGGACGATAACGCCCTTTGCCTTCGAATCGGAAACCAACCGTTTAAAACGGTCTACCTCATGCGGAAAATTGCCCCAACCCTCAAAGCCGTGCTCGTTCGATAGCAGTTGAATACTGCTCACTACGATATTGAATTCCGCCTTTGAATTACGCAATTCTTTCTCGAACCATTGCCATTGAGCGGATCCGAGAACCGTGCCCTCGCCGTACTTATTTGGTTTTAGTCTTTTCGCGGTTTCGGTGTCGGGTGTTACCGCAGTTCTAAAATAGCGGGTATCCAGAACGATTACCTTCACCATTCCTTTGGTCTTCGGTAAATCTTGGGCGGCATATATCCCTTCCCGCATTCTTCGTGGACTATCCTCTGGAACGTTCATAAAGTTTAGAAATTCCTGCTGGCTTTCTTTTTTGGCTGTGAATTCGACCCCGCCGTCGTTGAGGCCATAATCATGATCGTCCCATGTGCCCAAAACAGGTGTTTTTGACTTCAGTTCGCGATAACCCGCTATTTGGTCCTGTGCCCGGTACATGCTACGCAGTTGCTGCATGTCGTCGGTATCCGCATAAATATTGTCTCCGCCCCATAACCACAAGTCGGGTTGGATCGCCAAAATATCGTCCCAGAGCAGATTGGGCAGGTCGGTTCGATTACAAGAGCCAAAAGCAATTGTAAACTCCTCTAGCAATGGTTCGGTAGCTATTGTGTTTTCGTTTTCTGAGACAGTCTGGGACGATTTACATCCGATGAGGAAGAACAAGGCCCCAAAAAGTATAGTCGTTTTTTTCATTCGCATTGATTTCATCGTAATTCAATTCTTCCCTTCAAGTATTGAGTTATAAGCTACTGCCGTTACTTTTTGTCGGATTAAAAGGTACATCCATCTTCCTTTATTCAGCTTACAAAAATAGGCTTTACATCATTACCACTCTGTTATTAAATTGTATCTTTGCCGCCATGAATTCGGAGGACATCAAGGCAATACAAGAACTACTCGCCGTACCACAGCAAATCGTTATCATTCCACATAAAAATCCCGATGGCGATGCTATCGGCTCTACTTTAGGGCTTTGGCATTATCTAACGAATAGTGGACTTTCCGCCACCATTATCGCCCCGAACGATTACCCGAAGTTTCTAAAGTGGATGCCCGGTAACGAGCATATTCTCAACTTTGAACGTCACAATTCCCAAGCGAAGGAAAAACTGGCAGAAGCGAGCCTTATTTTTACGTTGGATTTCAATCATTTGGGAAGAACCGGACAAATGGCGCCACTTCTTGAAAGTTCGGAGGCCAAATTTGTGATGATCGATCATCATCAAGCCCCTTCCGATTATGCAGTGGTTACCTATTCCGATGTGAGTAAAAGCTCTACTTGCGAAATGGTTTATGAGTTCATTGCCTATTTGGGTGGTAAAGACCATATATCCGCCGAAATCGCCAACTGCTTGTATACTGGTATTATGACCGATACGGGATCTTTTAAATTTTCATCTACGACCAGCAGAACACATCGTATTGTAGCCGACCTTATTGATAAAGGTGCACAAAACACCGAAATACATCATCAGATTTACGACACCAATTCGCCAAGCCGATTGCATCTTTTGGGCTGTGCCCTCAAGAATATGGTCATTTTGGAAGAATACAGCACGGCCTACATCACCCTGTCCCAAGAAGAATTGGATCGATATGGGTACAACAAGGGAGATACCGAAGGCTTTGTGAATTATGGATTAACGCTGGATGGTATTATCTTTGCCGTGATTTTTATAGAAAATAAGGAAGAAGGTATCATAAAGATTTCCTTCCGTTCTACGGGTAATTTTTCGGTAAATGAATTCGCCCGCACCCATTTTGAAGGCGGTGGCCATACCAATGCTGCGGGAGGAAAGAGCGATGATACCCTTTCAGAAACCGTACAACGTTTTAGAAGCCATTTGAAAAATTACGAGGAGCAATTACTTATTCAAAGTTCATAAATCATAAGTTTGGAATTTAATTTATTACTACACTAATGGTACGACCACAAATTGTATTGCTTTTGTCAGCTCTTCTTCTTTTCGCTAATTGTGGCCAACCCGAACCCCGCAGGCCTATTCAGCAAAAAACAGGTAAATATTTCGGGGCGAATGTCGCCCGCAATAAAGCGTTACTCGAGGAAGAACAGCAGCTTATAAAAGCCATTATCGAACAAGACTCCCTACATCATTATGAACACAGTGCTAGCGGATCATGGTATTATTATATCCGGAAGAACGATACCGCGACCTATTTACCCAAGGCAAATGACCTAGTTACCATTGCCTACAACGTGGTAAGCTTCGACAATGACACAATTTATTCCGGTGAAGAAATCGGAATCAAAAAGTACAAAGTAGATATGGAAGAACTCTTTCCAGGGCTCCGTTACAGCGTAAAGTTGCTGAAAGAAAACGAAAGCGCAACATTTTTGTTCCCTTCCTCCCTAGGTTATGGCTATCAAGGAGACGGGGATAAAATCGGGGTAAACGTGCCTCTTAAAAGTACGTTGACCGTTTTAAAAATAGAAAAAGAACAAACACCATAAATACGAACGATTCCCGAGCTAAACCTTTTTGGGAATTCGGGAATCCCTATAAATTTAAGAATTCATGAAAAAAGTATATGTACTATTTGTAGCGGTCGCCTTGGTCCTATCGGCCTGTAAATCGAGTTATGCAGATTTAGGAGATGGCCTTTTTGCCGATATTAAGACCACTAAGGGGGATGTTATCGTAAAACTCGAATATGAAAAAACCCCAGTAACCGTGGCTAATTTTATATCACTGGCAGAGGGGAGCAATACATTTGTAAGTGATGAATACAAAGGAAAGAAATTTTACGATGGTATTATTTTTCACAGGGTCATGAAAGACTTTATGATCCAAACCGGCGACCCTCTCGGAACGGGTCGAGGGAATCCAGGATATAAATTTAAAGATGAGATTCATGATTCCCTGAATCATAATAAAGCCGGCGTTTTGTCAATGGCGAATAGTGGTCCGAATACCAATGGTAGCCAATTTTTTATTACCCATGTACCTTATCCTTCGCTGAATGGACGACATGCCGTTTTTGGCGAAGTGGTCGAAGGTATGGAAGTCGTCGATTCCATCGCGAACGTGAAGGTCACCCAAGGCAGCAACAGACCCGTATCAGAGGTAAGTATGAATACAGTAGAAATCATACGCAACGGGAAACAAGCCAAAAATTTTGATGCGAGTCAGGTAATGACCGACTACTTCGCTGAAGAGGCCGAGAAAGAAGCGGCATTCGCCAAGATGAAAGCCGATGTCGCCGCAGAATTTCTAGCGCAACGGGAAACCGCAAAGGAACTGCCGTCCGGACTGAAAATATTGACCATCAAGGAAGGAACCGGTGAACAACCTAACATAGGACAGCAGGCGATGGTAAATTATGCCGGATACACGGCTACTGGATCTCTTTTCGATAGTAATTACGAAGAAGTAGCTAAAAAATTCAACACCTATGATGAGCGCCGAAAAAAGGGCCGTGGCTACGAACCGGTACCAATGGATTATAGCCCGGAGGCACAATTGATACCGGGCTTTAGAGAGGCACTGCTGACCATGAAAGTGGGTGATAAAATACGGGTCTTCATTCCCTCTCACCTAGGCTACGGCGCACAAGGTAATCCCCGTGCCGCCATACCGCCCAATGCCGACTTGGTCTTTGATCTGGAAATTACGGGAGTAGCCGAATAATAGGTTTGTCGATTTCGAGACACTTATTTGATAAGTACAAAAACCCGCAAAAGCGGGTTTTTTTATACCTTTCCATAAAAAATACCGCAAATCGCAATTTGCTTTTTAAAAAGGCACGCTATGAATAACATTCTTCTTAAAGCATTTTTCCTAGCTTTTATCTTACTGACCAGCTGTTCAAGTAGCACTACTTCGCAGTCGGCAGATGAGGAGCAGGCCGAAACCCAGGAACCTAACAATGCTGACGGAGATACTGGAGAAGACACCCAAGGTTCCCAAGGTACAGTGGTCGGTGCATATGGTCAGCTTAGTGTTTCGGGAAAAAATATGGTCGACCAAAATGGTACTCCCGTGCAACTTCGGGGTATGTCGCTATTCTGGAGCCAGTGGATGGGTCAATTTTACACCAAGGAAGCGGTGCGATGGCTAAAAGACGACTGGAATATTACTGTCATACGCGCTTCAATGGGCGTTGAAGATCCGGGCGGGTATCTCGAAAATCCCGAAATCGAAAAGGCTAAGATTTTCGAAATCATTGATGCTGCCATTGAAGAAGGTATTTATGTAATCGTAGACTGGCACAGCCATCATGCCGAAGATCATCTGGAAGAGTCAAAAATATTCTTTGCGGAGGTAGCGCAAAAATACGGAGACCAACCTCATATTATTTACGAGACGTACAACGAACCCTTGGATGATGTTTCTTGGGCAAATACATTAAAACCTTATCACGAAGAAGTAATCAACGAGATTCGAAAATACGATACGGATAATATCGTCATCGCAGGCACGCGCAGTTGGTCGCAGCGTGTTGATGAAGTTATCGGAAACGAAATAGACGACGCCAATATCATGTACACCTTACACTACTATGCCGCTTCGCACAAACAGGAATTACGAGATATTGCCCAGACCGCAATTGATGCCGGTCTGCCTATTTTCGTGACCGAGTATGGCGTAACGGAATATTCCGGTGATGGTTTTATTGATGTTCCCGAAGTGAATACCTGGTGGGATTTTCTCGATGCCAACAACATCTCTTGGTGCAACTGGTCTATTGCCGATAAGGATGAAAATTCCGCGGCCTTGAAACCCGGGGCAAGTGGCAGCGGTAATTGGCCCGAAAGCCAACTGACGCCATCTGGTCAGATGGTGCGGGCAGAATTGAAGGCGAAGAACCCAACCTTCTAAGCTTCATGGATTGAGTGATCCTCCCTGTTGTAAAGTGATTTAATTATAACTGGAATTGGTGCTTCTGCAGTGGGATACAACGTAAGAACGGATTAGCGTCTATGTTCCGGTTCCCTGCACTAATGAAAAAATGCCCCGCCAATTCTTCTGCAGAGCATTTAACATTCGAATAAAAAAATTCTTGAAACCGACTATCCACGAGGCAGGTCGGGGAATTATTTCGATTAAAGTAAGCGCTTATTTACCGTCTTCCTTATCGGCCCATTCCTTAGCTCGTGCAGCGCGCTTTGCAGAACCTGGGTGAGAAGACATCAATGAACCCTTGCCCCCATCGTCACTTAGCTCGGCCAGCTTTTGAAAAGCTCCCTCCATTGCGTGATAATCATAGTCATGGGCGACCATAAATTTAAAACCGTATTCATCGGAAGCCGATTCGTTCGACTGTGAAAACTGTGCATTGAGCATATTTTCCATAAAACCACCGATTTCGTCATCTGCAAGTACCTTCCCTGCGCTCGTATTGGTTATCGCTACATCCTTTGCCGCAGAAATGGCATAGGCCGATTGGTATCTCTTTTTGGAATGCCCTAATTTCACATGTCCGATTTCGTGCCCGATAACGCTGAGCAGTTCATCATCCGTCATCAAATCCATAAGACCTGCCATGACCCTAACGCTACCGTCAGGAGTAGCAAAAGCATTGATGTCTACTACATTGTACACCTTAAAATTAAGGTCCAGGCCGTCCTCCGTTTCCAGACCTTCGACGAGTTTTGCCAAACGATCTCCGTAAGGGTCGCCTGCCTCTGCAACCGGATTGTTCTCATCCATCCATTGCACCGATTCTAACGAAAGCTGTGCCATATCCTCATCGGAAAGGGTTGCCGCTTTGGTCATTTTCTTTGCCGCATCTACATTGCCTTTCTTTAATATTTTCTTTCCGAATTGCGCATGGACACCTATGGTCATCGCGAGTGCAGTAAGCACTAAAATTGTTTTTTTCATAATAAATTAAATTTAGCGTACTTCCCTCAAATATGGGAATTTGTTTAGTTTCAATCCCTTTTCTTCTTGTAAGGAATATTGTTAATGGTTTGCAAATTTGTTCAAAGATAAAATTTCTAGGAACTTTTAAGTATCCCTTTTTTCAGGGATATCCTTTAAAATTTCCAAAACAAACTTCCAAAACTTCTGTACCGAAGAGATTTGAACGCGCTCATCCGGCGAATGGGCTCCCTTGATCGTCGGTCCGAAACTGATCATATCCAGATCGGGATAGTTTTGTCCCAAAATACCGCATTCCAGACCCGCATGGCATGCCACCACCCTGGCTTTTTGACCGAACAAGGCCTCGTATTTACTTTCCAGCGCCTTTAGGATGGCAGAATCGGGGTTAGGGTTCCACCCCGGATATTCGCCATCAAAGGATACCTCGAATCCACCAAGCTCGAAGGTCGACTTTAGGGATTTGGACAAATCCATCTTTGCGGAATTTACCGAAGAGCGTGTCAGACAGGAAATTTTTATGTTGCCATTCTTCAAGGCCACCCGGGCGATATTGTTCGACGTTTCCACCAAATCGGATATTGACGCGCTCATCGTATATACGCCATTATGTGCGGCGTATATAGTCCTGAGCACCTGATGCTGCGCCTCCTTTTGCATCACCTTCGTTATGCTCTCCACCTCTTCTTTTAAGACTACCCTCAGTTCCGGTTCGGTCACTGAAAGTTCTTTTTGGATAATTGAAATCAAGCGCGCTAGATCATTTTTAAAATCTGAAATACAATCGTTTTGGATTGCAAAAATTGCAACACTTTCCCTGGGAATGGCATTTCGAAGACTCCCACCCTCTATTTCCGCTATGCGGATACCGAACTTTTCGGAAGCCTGGTACAGCAAGCGGTTCATAATCTTGTTCGCATTCCCCAGCCCTTCATGTATCTGCATCCCGCTATGCCCACCTTGAAGGCCTTTAACGGTCAGTTCCAACACCTTGAAATCATTTCCGACCGCTTCTTCTTTATACTGTCGCACGGCCGTCACATCTATTCCACCTGCGCATCCGATATCGATTTCATCATCTTCCTCGGTATCCAAGTTCAATAGAATTTCGCCTTGGAGCACTCCTCCTTGCAATCCAATCGCACCGGTCATTCCGGTTTCTTCATCAATGGTAAACAGGGCTTCCAAAGCTGGATGGGGTATGTCGGTACTTTCCAGCAAAGCCATGATCGTAGCCACGCCCATGCCATTGTCCGCACCCAAGGTTGTGCCTTTTGCCTTCACCCAGTCACCTTCCACGAACATTTCGATACCTTGGGTTTCAAAATCGAAAATGGTATCGTTGTTTTTTTGGTGTACCATATCCAAATGTGATTGAAGTGTCACCATTTTCCTCTCCTCCATCCCAGGAGTCGCCGGTTTTCTAATGATGACATTTCCGACATGATCGGTCATAGTTTCCAGTCCAAGAGCATTACCAAAATCGACCATGAACCGAATTACCCGCTCTTCTTTCTTTGAAGGTCTAGGTACGGCATTCAAATCGGCAAATTTGTTCCAAACGGCTGCTGGCTCCAAGGCTCTTACTTCATCACTCATAGTATTTGTTTAAGTTTTGCCAAAAATACAGTGTCTCTCTTTAGTATCCTGAAGAATTAATTACTTTTGATTGCATGAGTTCGTCTTTGATGGCCTTTCATCCAAAGCCTTTTAGCGGCACTCAGGACGAACGTCAATAGCGAAATTGCCAAACCCAACATAATTATTAGGGAGGAACTAACCCGATAGTCAAAAAGGGATAAGCCGACTTACAAATGGCCTATGAACAACAGACTCCGTAATGGTATCGCCTTAAGTTTCATTCCCCAGTTTTTTTTGGTGAAATGGGCGGCCGGAAATTCCGATTGGGTCGAAATTTATTACAGCAATGGCATATATCCTGCAGTTAGCAAGTTTTTTCGTTTTTTATTTGGATGGATTCCCTTTTCCGTAGGGGAAATCGTCTACACTTTGCTCGTCATCCTATCGCTATACTACATCGTCACCTATCGAAAATGGATTTTGGCAAAGCCATGGGTTTTTCTTCGGGATGTCGTCATGGTGCTTTCCGTAGTGTATTTTACGTTTCACATGATGTGGGGCCTTAACTATTACCGCGAACCGATTGCCCAAAAACTGGAAATCGTCGACAAGGCCGAGTACCAAGAGGTGTTGGACCTTACTACAAAACTCTTGGAACGGACTAATGCCTTGCAGCTCGAATTGACAGGAGACCGCAGCCAAATGGTTCAGCTACCGTATACTAAAAAGGAGGTGTTCGATAAGACCATATTGGGCTACGAGGAAATTAAGAACCGGCTACCATTTTTAGATTATGAACACCCAAGCATCAAAAAATCGATGTTCAGTATTTTATCGAGTTATATGGGTATTGGGGGATATTTAAATCCGTTTACGAACGAGGCCCAAGTAAATGCACTAACGCCTATTTTCAGGTTTCCGGTCATCAGCGGGCATGAAGTGGGCCATCAAATCGGCTATTCTGCGGAAAACGAAACCAATTTTGTAGGGTATCTCGTTACCCTGAAAAATCCCGATCTCTATTTTCAGTATTCGGCATCGGCCTATGGCCTCAGTCATTGCATGAATGCCATATCCGATATCGACAGGGTTACTTATGACAACCTCTATGCGCAATTGCACAAAGGGGTGCAAAAAAATTACCAAGAACTACGTGATTTCAGTGCCGCCTACGAAAACCCGGTGGAGCCTATTTTCAAATCGGTCTTCAATAGTTTTCTCAAGGCGAACAACCAACCGGACGGCATTAAAAGCTACAGTAAAGTAGTGCATTTGATGGTGGGGTATCATGAGAAGCATCCCTTATAAAAGAGCTTGCAGTGGGCAATTGCGGTGAACAGAGGTTGCATACCGCCTGTAACCATTGCGAACTGGCTACTTTTTTCGTGTGCAAAAAAAAGAATAGAAATAATTCCCTAATTCTCTCTACTTCCCTTATTTTTAAAGAGACTAATTTACGAGCCCTCTTGGGTTTCGACTAATCCGACCGATATGAAAATGCGACTTCTCGCACTGGCCCTTTTTTGGTGCAGTGCAACTCTTTTTGCACAGGAATATTTCCCTAAAAACGACGGAGTAAAATCCAAAAACAACAACTACACCGCATTTACGAATGCCAAAATCTATGTAACCCCCACTCAAATTATCGAGGGCGCTACCTTGCTCATCCAAAATGGTAAAGTTGTGCAGGTCGGAAAAACGGTCTCCCTACCAAAAAGTACCATCGTGATAGATTTGACGGGCAAGACGGTATATCCTTCCTTTATCGAATCTTATTCGGGGTTCGGGGTTCCGCTACCAAAAAAGGCGGAACGCAACGGTCGTTCGGCCCAATACGATACAAAGCGGGAAGGTTTTTATTGGAATGACCACATTATGCCCGAAAATAATGCCATTTCCAAATTCAAATACGACAATAAAAAAGCCGAGGAATTAAGAAAAGCTGGTTTCGGGGTGGTCAACACGCACATTCAAGATGGTATCGCCCGCGGTACGGGGGTTTTGGTCGCATTGAATGCAGCAGGCAATGATGCCGACCGTATTCTGGACGATCGCTTGGGACAGTATTTTTCGTTGGATAAAAGCATCGCCAGCAATCAGGCCTACCCTACCTCCTTAATGGGCAGTATGTCCTTATTGCGCCAAATGTATCACGATGCCGATTGGTACGCCAAGGGTAATGTCGACACCAAAGACCGCTCCTTGGAAGCCTTGAATCGAAACAAGAGCAAACTGCAAATTTTCGAGGCCGGTGATAAAGGCCATGTGGTTCGCGCCGATGGAATCGGGGATGCCTTTGGAATTCAATATACCATCGTAGGCGGAGGCGACGAATACGAACGTATTGCCGACGTCAAAGCCACTAATGCCCCTATGATCTTGCCGTTGAATTTTCCGGATGCCTACGATGTGTCGGACCCCTACGCCGCACAATATGTGGCCTTGGCCGATATGAGACATTGGAACCAAGCGCCGGCCAATCCTAAAATACTGGCCGAGAACGGAATTGTTTTTTCTTTAACCACCCATAAGCTGAAGAAAACGGAAGAGTTCCAGAAAAAGTTGATGAAAGCCATCGAATATGGTCTTTCCAAAACCAAAGCGTTAGAAGCGTTGACTACCGTACCTGCACAAATGCTAGGGAAATCCGCTGAAATCGGTTCCTTGCAAAATGGGCGTTGGGCGAATTTCCTGATTACTTCGGGAGACCTCTTCGACAAGAACACCACCTTATATGAAAATTGGGTTCAGGGCCAGAAAAATGTGATCAACGATATGTCGCTCAAAGACATCAGGGGCGAGTATGATCTTTCCGCCGCTGGGCAGACGTTTAAAATGTCCGTCACTGGAGAAGCGGGAAAGCCCAAGGTGGAAATCAAACAAGACACCACCAAGCTGAAATCGAAATTTAGCTACAGCGGCGACTGGATACAGCTTTCCTTTGCCGATACCGATACGCAGCACTATAGAATGACGGGCTTGGTCACTGCCGACACGGACAATTTAACAGGTAAAGTGGCACTTCCCAACGGGAACGAAGGACAGTTCAGCGCTAAAAAGACTAGCGATTTTAGCGAAAAAATCACTGATTCGAAGAGCGGGGACAAGACAGACGAGAAGCCGGAAATCGTGGCGGTTACCTATCCGAATATCGCTTACGGCTATTCGTCACTGCCAAAAGCGGAGGACATGCTCTTTAAAAATGCGACGGTATGGACGAGCGAGGACACCGGTATTTTGGAAGGTACCGATGTCTTGGTCAAAGATGGGAAAATCAAGAAAATCGGCACCGATCTGAACGCTGGCGGCGCCAAGGTTATCGATGCTACCGGAAAGCATCTGACGGCAGGGGTCATTGATGAACATAGTCATATTGCAGGACTATCCATCAACGAGGCGGGACACAATTCCTCTGCCGAGGTAAAAATGGAAGATGTAGTAGACCCTGAAGACAAGGGAATCTACCATGCCCTTGCAGGGGGTGTCACCTCCCTGCAATTACTGCACGGATCGGCAAATCCCATTGGTGGGCAATCGGCTATCTTAAAGTTGAAATGGGGCGAAAGTGCGGCGAACATGATTTACGACAACTCGCCCAAATTCATCAAATTCGCCTTGGGTGAAAATGTGAAGCAAAGCAACTGGCAGAGCTTTAGCCGCTTTCCGCAAACACGTATGGGCGTAGAACAGGTTTTTATGAATTACTTTCAGCGTGCCAAAGAATACGAGGTGCAAAAGAAAAGCGGACAGCCTTATCGTTATGATGAGGAAATGGAGACCTTGGTCGAAATCCTCAATAGCGAACGTTTTATCAGTTGCCATTCCTATGTACAGAGCGAAATCAATATGATGATGAAAGTCGCCGAGCATTTCGGTTTTCGCGTCAATACCTTTACCCATATCTTAGAAGGCTACAAGGTGGCGGATAAGATGGCCGAGCACGGCGCAGGTGGTGGCACATTTAGCGATTGGTGGGCCTACAAATACGAAGTAAACGACGCCATTCCCTACAATGCGGCCATCATGCAAAGCCAAGGGGTTACCGTGGCGATCAACAGCGATGATGCCGAAATGATCCGCCGATTGAACCAGGAAGCGGCCAAAACAGTTAAATACGGGGGAATGACCGAGCTGGAAGCATGGAAAATGGTGACCATCAACCCCGCCAAACTCTTGCATTTAGACGATAGAACGGGAAGCATCAAAGAAGGGAAGGATGCCGATTTGGTACTATGGAACGGGCATCCGATGTCGGTCTACACTAAAGCGGAGAAAACCATCATCGACGGGGCCGTGTATTTCGATTTACAAAAGGATGAACAGCTACGGGAATCGGTGAAGAAAGAGCGCAATCAACTCATCGATATGATGCTCTCCGAAAAAGAGGGTGGCGGTAAAACACAGGCCCCGAAGATGAGCAAAAAGGAAATCCATACCTGTGAAAGCGATTAGAAATGGAATCGTTGGTACCACTTATAAAAAACATTAATTTCCGCTTAAGCGGACGTGACAAAAAGAAATACCCATGAAAAAAGCAACAACATTAGTATTCATTGCCTTCCTAGGTGCATTCATCGGTTGGGCACAGCAAACACCGGCCCCACCACAGTCAGAAGCGATCAGCATAACTGGGGCGACCGCTCATATCGGTGATGGCACGGTGGTCGAAAACGCCATTATCGTTTTTGAAAATGGCAAAATTACCGCCCTAGGAAGCGACGCAGCAACCAAAGGAAGAATTATCGATGCGGCTGGAAAACACATATACCCTGGCTTTATCGCACCGAACAAATCACTGGGATTGATAGAGGTAAACGCCGTTCGTGCCAGCAACGACCAAGAGGAACTCGGGGAAATCATTCCCCACGTACGTAGTTTGATCGCGTACAATTCAGAATCGAAAGTTGTGGAGAGCATGCGCCCCAATGGTGTACTGTTAGGACAAGTAACTCCACAAGGTGGCCGTATTTCGGGAACTTCTTCCATCGTGCAGTTTGATGCGTGGAATTGGGAAGACGCTGCCGTAAAGGTAGACGATGGCATTCATCTCAGATGGCCGAATTCCTTCCGACAAGGCCGATGGTGGATGGGCGAAGAACGCGGATTTAAACCGAATAAGGACTATGCAAAAGACGTTGACGCCGTAGCGACCTTTATGAAGGGCGCTTTGGCCTACGGTAAGGGCGCGGCCAAGGAAATGAATCCTGCCTTTGCCGCCATGCAAGGTATTTTTGACGGAACTCAAAAACTATACCTGTATGCCGATGGGGAACGCGAGATCATCGATGCGGTTACCACAGCCAAGAAAGGCGGTGCCAAACATGTGGTTTTAGTAGGCGGCTATCACGCTTATAAAATTACCGATTTCTTAAAGAAACACGAGATACCCGTTTTGGTGCAGTTTGCCCATAACCGACCTGCATTCGACTATGAGGATTATGATTTACCGTATAAGCTGCCCAAATTATTGGCCGATGCGGGACTTTTGGTAGGTATTCAAAATGCCGATGCGTCTAATTTTCAGACCCGAAACTTACCCTTTTACGCCGGGCAGGTTGTTGGACAGGGTATGGACAAAGAACAGGCCCTATCATTGATTACGGGCAACACCGCAAAAATTCTAGGAATAGACAGTGATTTCGGTACTCTGACAGTGGGCAAAAGCGCGACGCTCTTCGTATCGGAAGGCGATGCACTGGACATGATGGGCAACCAGCTCACCCATGCCTTTATCGATGGACGTGATATTTCTTTGGAAACCCACCAGACCGAACTTTGGAAACGGTATATGGGCAAGTATGAAGGGAAATAAGTCGTACGGTTCAAGTCATAAGACCGCATCTCATTAAATCTTGAGACTTTTTAGAAGTTTTTTTGGGGTACTTGAAGGTAAAACGAAAAGCTCCTTTGCCTCAGAGAAAAGGCCCTAAAATTGCATCAGGGCTCTAGTTGGTCGCGTTCCATATATAAAACCGTATTATAATGAAACTTCGCCTATCATTTTTTTTGGTCATCCTTGTTTGTTCTTGTAAAAACGAAACTACCAACAACGTCGACGAGCAAATGATTGACGACCTGTTAGAACCCGTTGAAATTGTAAGGGACCAATGGGGCATCAATCATATCTACGCCAAAAATCAAAAAGATCTATTTTTCGCCCAAGGCTACGCCGCCGCAAAGGACCGCTTGTTTCAATTTGAAATATGGCGAAGGCAAGCTACCGGAACCGTAGCCGAAATCCTAGGGGAACGAGAACTCAAAAGGGATATTGGGACACGGCTCTTTAAGTTTCGTGGCGACATGACCACTGAAATGAAGTACTACCATGAAGACGGGGCTGAAATCATCACGGCATACACCAATGGGGTCAACGCTTATATTTCAGAAATCCTACAAACCCCTGAGCGGCTTCCAATAGCATTTAAAATACTAGATATTCAGCCGCAACTATGGACGCCAGATGTCGTCATTTCGCGACATCAAGGTCTTTTGGGAAACATCGAACAAGAGTTGCAAATAGGCCGGGCTGTAGCCAAACTAGGTGAAAAAACCGTAAAAGACCTCTATTGGCTTCATCCCAAAGAGCCTGACTTGACAATCGATGCTAGTATTGATACCGACTTACTTTCAGAGGATATCCTTGAACTTTATAATGCCTATCGCCAACCGGTAACATTTGAAAAAGGAGATGTGCTGCCACAGTATCAAAGTACGGCGGCGGAAGAGACAGTGCTCTCGCTAAACGAAGGCAAAAACGATTCTTTGGCCATAGGAAGTAATAACTGGGTCGTGAAAGGGGATTTGATGGCGGACGGCCACACTTATATGGCCAATGACCCCCATCGGACCGTTGCCGTACCATCGCTTCGCTATATGGCGCATTTGGTAGCGCCAGGTTGGAATGTTATCGGGGGCGGTGAACCGGAGATTCCGGGAATTTCCATCGGACATAACGAATATGGCGCATGGGGATTAACCGTATACAGAACCGATGGGGAAGACCTGTATGTATATGAGCTGAATCCCAAAAATCCGCAACAATACAAATACAAGGACGAATGGGTCGACATGACAAAAATCTCGGAGACTATCAAAGTAAAAGGTCAAAAAGATTCCATTGTGGATTTATTTTATACGCGACACGGCCCGGTCTCTTACATTGATCGTAAAAACAATACAGCATATGCCGTGCGTTGCGCTTGGTTAGAACCTGGTGGCTCACCTTATTTGGCCTCTTTACGTATGGATCAGGCCCAAACTTGGGAAGAATTTCGTGCCGCTTGCAACTATAGCCACATCCCGGGCGAGAATATGGTGTGGGCCGATTCCCAAGGCAATATTGGGTGGCAGGCTGTTGGTATCGCACCGATCCGAAGAAATTTTAGTGGACTCGTTCCCGTTCCCGGGGACGGGCGTTATGAATGGGATGGATATTTACCGATTATTGAAAAGCCCCATGTGTACAATCCCCAAGCCGGTTTTTTGGCTACTGCCAATCAAAACGTTACTTCGGAAGACTATACCCATTGGGATGCCGTAGGGTATTCCTGGTCCGACCCGTATCGTGGCGACCGCGTGAACGAAGTGCTCGGTTCGGGCAAAAAAATGACCATGGCCGATATGAAGGCCCTGCAAACCGATTATATTTCTATCCCTGCCAAGACTCTAGTGCCTATGTTGGAGCCCTATATGTTTAACGGTATCGTAGCGGAAGCCAAGGAAAGATTAAACGGCTGGGACTATAAACTGAAGGCAAATTCCGTCGCGGCCGCCATTTATGTAGCATGGGAAGACCATATCAAAGCAATGGCAAATGAGCGATTTATACCGGCAGCTGGTAAAGGCCTTGTTCCAGGAATTCAATTGAAAAAAATTATGGATTGGATCGCCAAACCCGACTATCGTTTCGGCCCGGACCCCGAGTTTGGGAAAAATCAATTTTTATACCATGCCTTTATCAACGCGATTACCGATTTGGAAAAGAGGCTGGGTCCCGATATCGATAAGTGGCAGTACGGTCAGGAAAGAAATAAACATACTTTTATGCAACATGCATTGAGTGATGCGGTAAACGACTCCATAAAATCCAAACTGGATGTAGGACCGTTACCCAGGGGCGGAAATGCCTATACGCCAGGTTCTACCGGCGGCAATCTTAGGCAAAGTAGTGGCGCAACCTTCCGAATCATAGTTAATACGGGCGATTGGGACGCTGCCGTAGGCACCAATAGCCCGGGACAATCGGGCGATCCGGACAGTCCTTTCTTTGACAATCTCTTTGAAACCTGGGCCAAAGACGAATATTTTCCCGTATACTTTTCTCGAAATAAAGTGGATTCGGTTGCGGTTGAAACTATGGTATTGCGTCCAAAGAAGTAGAATCTATTAAAGTGGCCGAAGCATAGTCTTAAACGCAAATGTAAATTGTATGCTCCATCGCTTGGGCTTTTAAGCTCCCCTCTATCTGCCATTGACCCATTCATTCCCTTCTTTGTCCAAAAGGGGGAGCTTAAAAAGCCTCCTTTCTTTAAAAAGAAAATGTAAAAGCTCCTCCCCTCTGATGAAGGGAAGTGGATTCCAGCGGCCATCGGCGGATAGGAAGACGGAGGGATAGAAAGCCCGAATCTTCGTTTAAAACACAAACGTGAACTGAGTACCCTATGGTTTGGGCTTTCAACCTCACAGACCAACAAGTTGGACACCCCTCCTTTTCCAATGAGGGGAGCTTTAAAATCCACTCAATATAAATACTCCAATAAATTTCCCATATTTTTCTAATTTTAGATAACTTGAAAACTGACAGAACGCATAGCAAAAAAGAGCTACTGGAATTCCGAAAAGAGCTACGCAAGAACCTTACCCCTGCTGAAGCTTTTCTCTGGAAACAATTGAAGGCAAAGCAGTTTGAAGGCCAAAAGTTCGTAAAACAACATAGTATTGGAAAATACATCCTTGATTTCTATTGCGCCTCAGAAAAATTGATTATTGAATTGGATGGGGAAGTACACCAAAACGCAACCGTTGCCGAATATGATGCTGAAAGAACGAACTACCTTAACAAGCTAGGATATACAGTGATACGATTCGAGAACAAAATGGTTTTTGACAACCTGCAGTCTTTTTTTATGGAAATAAGGGAAAAATTTAAAAAAGATGTAAGTTAAAAAACGACTTGTATTGAAAAGTGTTTTAGGCTGAAGTTCCTCCCTTTGGATAAAGGGAGGTGGTTTTTCTCCGCCGCAGGACGGACGAAAAAGCGGAGGGGTTGAAAGCCCGAACCTTTGCTTATAAAGCAAATGTGAATCGCTTTCCCCTAGGCTTGGGCTTTCAATCTCCCCTTTCTCCGCCTAAGGCGGATTCATTCCCCTCTTTATCCAAAGAGGGGAGCCAAAGAAAGTCTTGCTTTCGAAAAGTAAATTATAATAGCTCTTGCCTTCGGATGAAGGGAAGTGGATTCCATTCACCATGAGCGGATAGGAAGACGGAGGGTTTGGAAAGCGCGAATCTCGGCTTGAAAAGCAAATGTGAATCGCTATGCTGAGGCTAGGGCTTCTTATCCCATTTTCACCATTAAAAGCGGATTCATTCCCCACCATGTCCAATGAGGATTCCTCTTTAGCATAACCTCGAGATGCGTCAGCTAATTCTAGTCCCTTAAGAACTGATGTACTTCTCCGGAGCATTCTCAAAGCTAACCTTACAACCATCGCAGCAGAAATAGACTTTTTCGCCTTGGTACTCCACGATATGCTTAGGGTTCTTTTTGGATACCGGTACATTACATACCGGATTGATGTAATAATCTTCGGCAAATTTATCCGCTGCAGGGGCTGTGCCAGACATTTCCGTTGTGGATGTTTTGTCCTGCTCGGAAGTACGGTGGGCCGCCTTCCCATTTCGAAAATGGTCGACGACCTCGGCCAAAATACTGATGGCGACCTCGCTGGCCAATTTAGCGTTGATATCCAACCCAACGGGACTTCGCAATTGGGAAACCCGCGCTTCCGAAATACCGGCATCAGTCAGATATTTTTTGATGTCCTCGGATTTTTTCAAACTGGCCACAAAGCCCACGTAGGTTACAGAGGTCTCCAATGCCTTCTTTACGGAAAGTTCGTCATCTTCACCCTGTGTGGTGACGATGATATAAGTATTGTTCAGGTTTTTGAAAGTGCTGAAATCAACGTTTTCGGCAACATTATCGGCCGTTGGGAACATTTGTACATCGGCATCCGTGGCCATTACCGAGACGCGAAAATCTCCTGCAGAAGCCATTTGCACCAGTTTACGGGCAATGTTGCTTTTTCCAATGACAATCAATTCAGGCTGTGGGATTACTGGTTCTATCATAACTTCCAAGGTTCCTTTACTTTGACATGACATTACGTACTCTTTAAATGTTGGGGTTTGGCGGGTACCGCCTTCGGGCGAAATGCGTATGCGGCGGTAACGCCTGGTCCTGATGACCTCCAAAGCCTCCTTGATGACAATACCACGTACACAACCTCCTCCAACCCAGCCGATAACTTCTCCTGTTTCCAAGATCAAGGCTTTGTCCCCCACTTTACCGGAACTCGGTGCAATGCGGTCGACCACTTGGGCAATTGCAAAATTAGCTCCTTTGGCCAAGTGTTTTTCTATCTGTAGCGCGAGTTCGTTAAACATCCATTAACAATTTTTCCAATTTTAATAAACTATCCAGGTTGTGTGCCGATTCGAAGGCATCTAGATGCGGCATCACATTTACAATTCCTTTCTGAACGGGCTGGTAGCCTTTCATCCCCTTTAAGGGATTCAGCCATACCAAGGTTTTGCATTTTCGGCGTATCGTACGAACGGCTTCCTTTAAAACCGTAACGTTTCCTGTTTCCAGTCCGTCACTCAAAATAACTACGATATGTTTCTGACTTAAAAATTTGCTTCCATAAACGGAGAGAAATTCCGATAGCGATTCCCCTATTTTCGTGCCACTTGACCATGAATGTACGTTCTTCCCGATCTGTCTTAGAATTTCTTGCTCATTGTTTTGGCGGAGCATTGGCGTAACGTGTGTCAACTCCGTACTAAAGGTAAAGAACTCCAGACTTTTAAAATATTTCTTTAACACCATCACATAGCGCAGGAGGTAATAACTATAGGTATCCATAGACCCGCTCACATCCAGAATAAAGACCACCTTACGCTTTTCCTTGCGTTTGCGTTTATAAGAGAGGTCCAATAACAACCCACCTTTTGCGATGCCGTGTCGAATCGTATTCCGAATATCGATACTGCCCTTGTTCGCGTTTTCCAACCGTCGCTTAAAACGCATACTCATTTGATGAAAGAGTTCTTCGGCCAGTTCTTCCAATTTCTCTTTATCGGTAACATTTACCTTTGAGAAATCGGTCATTCGAAGGCGTATGCTTTCATTGGCCCCGACCATCTCTTTGGCCTCCTCCTCTTTCACCTGTTTTTTAGGTACTTTGAACTCCGTTCCCAAAAAAATAACCGTGGCCGTCTCCTTTTCTTTCTTCAGTTGTTTGATCTGTTTCTTGCGCTGCTCCAATTTCTCTTCGTAGTAGCGACTCCAAAAACGATCGAACATTTCATCAAAACGATCAGCATGTTCCTTGCGCTTGCAATAAATTGATTTTAAACTATATTGAAACAGTTTACGGTCCAATGCCCAACCGCGCGCGGCAACCTCAAAAGCATCATGCGTTTCTTGAGGACCCAAGACAAACTGCCGCTCACGACAATACATAGTAAAATCTATCAGGCGTTCTTTGAAAGTTTTGGTGACGGCTTGCACAGGGAGTTATGTTTGTGTTTGGTGTTTTGTGTTTTGTGTTTTGTGTTTTGTGTTTTGTGATAAATAAATTTTGATTTGGAACTTTCTTAAATAGGTCAACTTCTCTTAATTAAAGTGTATCTATTCGACTGACTTTTCAAAACAATCAATAAAGACATGAGGGAAGATATTTTGCAATATTCCCTCTCCATAGCGCTATCAAATCATCCTATGGGATACAGAAACTCCTGTACGGATTTGTTACGTACAAATTCCACGTCATCTTTATGTTTGAGCACGCTACCTATAGTCGTTTTTACAATCTCATCAGTGATATTCGTTTGATTCATGAGCAACAAAGTTTTTGCCCAGTCCAAGGATTCTGCGATACCGGGTGGCTTATGCAAGCTGGACTTGCGCAAGTTGTGAATAAAGGTAACGACCTGTGTCGCCAATTCCTCATCGATATTCGGGAGTTTTTTTGCAATAATATCAATCTCACCAGCTTTGGACGGGAAGTCTACCCAATGGTATAAGCACCGTCGACGTAGCGCATCGCTCAATTCACGTGTTCGATTGGAGGTTAAAATGACCAAGGGCTTTGATTTCGCCGAGATGGTTCCTAATTCGGGAATACTGATTTGAAAGTCGGACAACAGTTCTAACAAATAGGCCTCAAACTCCTCATCGGCACGATCGATTTCATCGATGAGCAAAACCACGGGTTTGTCAGCACTTATCGATTGCAACAAGGGGCGTTGCAATACGTAGTCCATTCCGAAAATTTGGTTTTGCAGGGCCAGTTTATCGGTCTCCTGTTCAAAGAGTTTGATATGAAGGAGTTGTTTTTGGTAGTTCCATTCGTAGATGGTCGTACTTACATCGAGTCCTTCATAACACTGCAATCTAATAAGGTCCGTACCCAAATGTTCCGCCAAGGTTTTGGCCAACATGGTCTTACCCACCCCTGGATTCCCCTCCAACAATAAAGGCTTTTCCAAATTTTTCAATAAAAAAACGGAAGTCGCCAGTTCTTCGTTCAAGATATAATCATGCTCATAAAAATCCTGTATAAGCGTTTCGATTTCTTTATTCAATGCATTCGTTTTTAAGTACTACAAAAGCTATGCCCGGGGGTGCATAGCTTCTTGATTATAGATTACGGGTTCCGTTAAACCGCAGCCTCTTCGGCCGCAGCTAATTTTTTCGAAAAATTGGAAACAAACTGCTTGAACAGTTGATTCGATACCGTAGTAATCAAGCGCGACCCGAACTGCGCGATTTTTCCATTAACGGTAACATCCATAATAGCATCCAACTTTACGCCACCTTCATCGCGCTCGGTTAGGTTGATCGTCATCATCATTTCTGCATTCCCATTCCCTTTGGAATCTACACCGTCCCCAGTAAGAATGATTTTTCGATTTTCCTTATCAATTTCCTTATAGAAAATATCGGCATCGTACTTCACACCCATGGGGCCGAATTTCATACCAACCTTTCCTTTGTAGTGGTTCTCCCCCACTTTCTCATCGACCGATACTCCCGGTACGCAATCCATGATTTTTTCAGGATCGATTAAATGTTCCCATACCAAATCAGTGCCTTGGGGCACTTCGAATGATTTATCCAATTGTGTTTTCATGATTAAGCAATTTTAATGTCAGTCCCACGCTTGTGCTGAACTCGTTTCAGTAAAGGAGGGAATCTGTTTTAATTATATGCTGCGCTTTGTTAAAGGGTTGCGCTTCTATTTTATCTAAGATGTTTGAACTAAGGCTTGGGCTTTCAAACCTGTCTGCCGGCAAGCCCTCCGTCCAACAAGTTAGTCACCTCCCTTCATCTTAAGGGAGGAGCCTTAAACCTTTTACTTTTTTGGAACCTAATAGTTCTTTATTTTTTATTTCGTATTTCACCTAAGCCTTCGCTTTGGACTCTTGAATCGCCTCCCAGACCTTATCCGGGGTAATCGGAATATCCAAATGTTTGATACCCAACGGATATAAGGCATCAATAATGGCATTGGCAATGGCAGGTGGTGCACCTACTGTCGGGGATTCCGCAACACCTTTGGCACCAAGGGGATGATGCGGTGATGGTGTGATGGTATGCCCCGTTTCCCAATGTGGGGACTCGACCGCGGTGGGCACCAAATAATCCATCAGCGTTCCGTTCAGGACATTTCCTTCGTCGTCATATACAATACCCTCGTACATTGCGGGAGCGATACCTTGTGTTAGTCCACCGTGTACCTGCCCTTCTACAATCATCGGGTTGATAATGTTGCCACAATCGTCAATCGCCACGAAGCGCTTGACATCGATCGCCCCGGTTTCTTCCTCTACCTCAACAACGCAAATGTATGCGCCGTTAGGAAAGGTTAAATTCGGCGGGTCGTAATAATGCGTCGCCTCAAAGCCCGGCTCCATTCCCGGTGGTATGTTGGTATAGGCTGCAAAAGCGACCTCTTGAATGGTCTTCGATTTTTCCGGAGCTCCCTTAACAAAGTATTTCCCCACTTCCCATTCGATATCATCTTCGCTCACCTCCAAGAGATGTGCAGCGATTTTCTTGCCCTTATCCTTTAATTTTCTGGCCGCAATAGCAGCCGCAGCGCCTGCAGTGGGCGTACTTCTACTGGCATAGGTACCTAGGCCGTAAGGGGCAGTATCGGTATCCCCTTCATCGATTTCAATATCGGTATAAGGAATTCCGAGTTCCTCGGCCAGAATTTGCGCATAAGTGGTTTCGTGTCCTTGTCCTTGCGACTTCGTGCCAAAACGTGCCAACGCTTTTCCCGTAGGATGCACGCGAATTTCGGCACTATCGAACATGGCGATGCCCAAAATATCGAAGTCTTTGGAGGGGCCAGCGCCTACGACTTCCGTAAAGGTGCAAATACCGATACCCATCAACTTTCCTTGGGCACGCTTTTCGGCCTGTTCTTTTTTATAATCGTCGTAGCCGATCATTTCCATGGCTTTTTCCAAGGTGGCTTTGTAATCCCCACTATCATAACTCCATCCTAAGGGAGAGGCATAAGGGAATTGTTCTTTCTTGATAAAATTTTCAAAACGCAACTGCGCAGGATCTTTACCAATTTCCGCGGCAAGTTTGTCAACCATGCGCTCGATGGCATGTACGGCCTCGGTAACCCGGAAAGAACAGCGATACGCCACGCCTCCCGGTGCTTTGTTGGTATAGACCGCATCCAACTCGGCAAAGGCATGCTCGTAATCGTAGGAACCGGTGCAAATCGAAAACATTCCTGTCGGATATTTAGAAGGGTTGGCCGAAGAATCGGTATACCCGTGATCAGCTAAGGTAGATACCTTAAACGCTTGGATTTTTCCATCTTTTGTCGCCGCCAATTCACAGTCCATGTGATAATCCCTAGCAAAGCCGTTTATGAGATTTTCGGATCGGTCCTCGATCCATTTTACCGGCTTTCCAATAAGGAAGGAAGCGGCGATGGCAACTACATAGCCCGGATAGACGGGTACCTTCCCACCGAATCCGCCCCCGATGTCCGGAGCGATAATTCGAATCTTTTCTTCCGATAATCCAACATGACCGGCAACCAGGGCTAAAATCGTACGAATGGCATGCGGTGCCTGAGAGGTCAGATAAATCAACATTTTCTCGGTATCCTTATCATAAGAAGCCACGATACCGCAGGTTTCAATCGAAGCCACGTGAATTCTGGGCAAGTGAATCCGTTCTTTTACCACAACATCCGCGGCAGCGATTGCAGCATCCGTTTTCTCCCGTTCACCTCGCTCCCAATGGTAAATGTGGTTGTCTTTTTGTCCTTCCTTATCCGGACGCAACAAAGGGGCATCTTCCTCTAAGGCTTTGTACGGATTTACAATGGCCTTCATAGGTTCGTATTGCACGTCTACCGCTTCGGCACCATCCACGGCGATGTATCGGTCCGTCGCAATAACGGCGCAAACTTCCTGAGATTGGTGCATGACGGTATCGGTCGGTAAGACCATTTGTGAATCGGAAAGCAGTGTAGGCATCCAATGCAAATTATATTGTGCCAAATCTTCGCCGGTGATAACCGCTAAAACACCAGGTATGGCCAATGCCTTTTCTTTATCGATACTTTTGATTTTTGCATAGGCATACGGACTTCGCACCATTACCATACTTAACATGCCCGGTAATTTTACGTCATCGGTATATTTGCCTTTGCCGTGCAAAAATCGTGCGTCTTCCTTTCGTTTTACAGAGTGACCCATTCCGCCTACCTCTGGTGATGTTTTACATGAGAACATAGTTTCTTTTTTAGAGGTTAGACTGTGGCTTCTTTTTCTTTAGACATTTCTTCAGCGGCCTGCTGAACGGATTTTACAATATTATTATAGCCTGTACAGCGACATAGATTTCCGGAAATGCCCCATCGAATTTCCTCTTCGGTCGGGTTCGGGTTGGTCTCCAACAGATCTATAGAACGCATGATCATTCCCGGGGTACAAAAACCGCAATGGAGTCCGTGTTGATCATGAAACGCTTTTTGGAGAGGATGATTGGTGCCATCAGCGGCAATACCCTCTATGGTCGTAATATTCGCCCCGTCTGCCCTTACTGCCAAATACGTACAGGATTTTACCGATTTGCCATCGATCAAAATCGTACAGGCACCGCAGCTCGACGTATCGCATCCGATATGGGTACCGGTCATGTCTAAATTCTCACGAATAAAATGTACCAAGAGCAAGCGTGAGTCAACCTCGGCGCTTACCGACTCTCCATTAATCGTCATTGTTATATTGTGTTTTGCCATTGTGGTATTTTTTAGTTTCGTGCTCTTTCCAAAGCCTTGTTCAACATTCGTTTTGTAATCGTATTCACTATCGACCTTTTGTAGGCTTCAGAACCTCTTAAATCCGATTCCGGTTCACAATCCTCACTGGCTATTTGACCTACTTGTGCAATAAGTGCATCGGTTACCTTATGACCCCTCAAGACCTCTTCGCCCCTTTCCAATCGCATGGGTACGGCACTCACATTGGTTAGACCGATTCCGATTTCCTGACACACCCCATCTCCATCAAGTTCTATATGTACGGCGACTCCTGCCGTGGCATAATCGCCGACCTTTCTTTCTACCTTATGGTACGCCCCTCCACTATTCGCTTTTGCTTTCGGAATCTGAATCTCCGTTAAGATATCGCCAGGCTCTAAAGCCGTCATGTAGAAGCCATGAAAAAAATCATCGATAGGAATAGCTTTTTCGCCATCTACGCCTTCTGCTATTATGGTAGCACGCAGGGCCAACATCAACGCCGGTTGATCGTTTGCCGCATCGCCGTGGGCAATATTGCCCCCGATCGTTCCAAAATTCCGTACAGCGGGATCTGCGGTCAACCATACGGCATCACCAAAAATCGGATAGTTCGATTTCAGTAGCGGATCATGTTCTATTTCCGATTGCGTAGTCATGGCCCCGATTTTAAGGATATCGCCATCTTCCTTAATATATGAGAGCCCTTCTATTTTACTGATGTCAATGATATGCTCGGGAGTGGCGAATCGCAATTTCATCATCGGCAACAGGCTATGGCCACCGGACATGTATTTCGCTTCGTCACCGAGCTCTTGCGACAAAGCAATCGCCTCTTCTAACGAGGTGGCCTTGTGATAGTCAAAATTAGCTGGAATCATAAGTTTTATGGTATTAAATTATGAGGTAACCATTAAATATATCTTATTTTATTCTATGTGACAAAATATTGTGCTTTTGTTTAACAATTTGATAATTCAATGCCTGAATTTACGTGCGGATGGACAAATGGCTTTCGGGTATATCCGTTTTGAGATAATCCTTACCTTTAATGTTCCACTTAAATTGATAAAAAATCAAGTACGCCCAACTCTATTTCGACTACAACGCCACTACGCCCTGCGCCAAGGAAGTGGTTGATGCGATGCTGCCCCATTTTCACGAAGACTTCGGAAATCCTTCGAGCAGTCATCACCCATACGGGTGGTTGGCGAAGCGTTCCGTTGAAGATGCCACTGCTTCCATAGCTAAAAGTCTAGAGGTTGCTCCGAGCAGCTTGGTCTATACTTCTGGAGCAACGGAAAGTATCAATATGGTACTGAAGGGGGTTGCCAGAAAACTGCAATCCAAAGGAAAACACATCATTACAACCAAGGCGGAACACAAAGCTGTTTTGGATACCTGCATCTTTTTGGAGGAAGAAGGATTTGAAATCAGCTATCTGGACGTGGAATCGGATGGATTGATTTCCTTGGAAAAGTTAAACAAAACGCTTCGACCAGATACGATTTTGGTCTCCATACTATTTGCAAATAATGAGACGGGGGTCATACAACCGCTCGATGACATCGCCGGAAAGGTGCATGCCAATGGAAGCCTGCTTTTCTCCGATACGACCCAAGCGCTAGGGAAAGTGGCCATATCCGAAGTTTTAAAAAAAGTCGATTATGCCTGTTTTTCGGGACATAAAGTCTACGGACCAAAAGGAATCGGTCTGGTATACATCAAGAATAATGAAGATGGCGATGGCCTGCCCAGCCTGATTCAAGGTGGGGGGCAACAAAAACGACAACGGGGTGGTACCATCAATACGCCGTTAATCGTAGGATTGGCAAAGGCTATTGCCTTGGCTTTTGAACAGTTCGATGATGAAAAGAATCGCATCGAAAAATTAAGAAACAAATTAGAAGCTGGATTGTTACAAATTGAAATGGCGTTATCCAATAGCAAATCGCCAAAGCGCTTGCCCAATACTGTTCATATTTCCTTCCCCTATGTAGATGGTGCCAATCTCTTAATCGCACTTAGTGCGCAAATTGCCGTTTCCAACGGATCTGCCTGCAATTCCGCATCCGTAGAACCTTCGCATGTGTTGATGGCGATGGGCGTTGAACGCACTTTAGCCTATGCCTCCCTACGCTTAAGTATCGGCCGATATACTACTGATGCGGATATTGAAAAAGCGATAGCGATTATTAGCGAGGAGGTCTCAAAACAGCGGGAAAATAACATTTTGTGGGAACGGAGGGGGTAACAGCCTTTGACAACGGTTTTCCCTAAATACTGCTGCGACCAATCTGTGCACAATACAGTGCAGGCTAAAATTGTTAGCGCGTATAGATATCAGGGGGCATATGGAGGGCTTTAATTCCGCTCGTGAATCGGTCCGTTCTTCTCGCGTAACATTCCCCCGGTCTTCTCTGAGAAAACGCTGAGTATCTCGCTAAACAAGCTCAGGGCGATTTCTTCGGGAGTATTCGCTCCGATTTCCAAACCGCAGGGGGCATAAATACGCTGCTGCTCTTCTTCCGAAAACTCAATACCATTCGCTTTGAATTCGGCAACCATTTTATCAAAGCGTTTGCGCGGTCCCAAAGAGGCGATATAAGGCGCCGGACTTTTGATGAGTTGTTTCAAATTGGAATAATCCGTTTTATAGTCGTGGGCCATGAGTATAATCGCCGTGCGCTCATCGATTGTCGGGCGGGCCTCAAAATCTTTGGGATACAAGTTAGCGACAGACCGCAGCTTTTCCTTCTTCAACTTCTGAATGTTTCCGACAAGACTTACCTCCCAATCCATCAACTTGGCCATTTCAAGTATGGGATAGATATCATAATTATCGCCATATACCGCCAGATGAAATTGAGGCGGAATCAATTCTATAAACACACTGGCCTGTAGCGCTTGTGCTTCATAATCATACGTCTTTGATTTTTTGTGATTCAGCACGTCCTGAATCTTATCTTGAAGGAAATTCCGCAAGCCTTCGTGTCGACAGTCCTCCAAAGAGGCGGAATCCTTATTGTAATATAAAGATCGTCCTAAAGGAATCGTATCAATTTCTGAATTTAAAGCGGTTACCGTAGCGATCACATGCTCTCCCCTATCGGAAACACATTTTTGCAGCATCTGCAAGGTCTTGGAATTTTCAGAAATGGGCGAGATCAAAACATCGATTACCCCGTTACAGCCCAAGCCCACCCCTATCTCATTTTCTTTAGAGGTATCATAAGTTACTATTGATGGTTCCTGTTTCAAAATCGCAATTTGGGAACGTTGCAGGGCATCGCCTTCCAAACAGCCACCGCTAATGCCGCCTTCAAAAACACCGGACTCGAAGACTAGCATTCTGGCGCCTTCCCTGCGGTATGACGATTCCTCAACACGTACTACCTGGGCAATAGCACATTTTTCATTGGAGTCTTTAAATGAATTGTAAAGTTGTAGTATCGATTTTATTTCTTTCAAGTGATTTCTTTTTTATGTAATCAAGTATTTATGCGCACTCCAAGGATGAACTGCAAAGCATATAGCTGTTCGAATGATTATGGAAATTTTCGACAGCGACCATTTCCGATTATTGCGAAATGACCGATTATCTCCTCTAATATATCTAAAAATAGCTATATTGAGTACTCTAATTGCTAAGAAAGAACATGAAGGATTCCTTTGATAGAACCATAGACTATGTACGCATTGCCGTAACGGACCGTTGCAATTTGCGGTGTTTCTATTGCATGCCCGCCGAAGGAATTCCTTATGAACCAAAGGCACATTTACTTAGTTATGAAGAGATTACACGCCTGTTAAAGGTCTTAGGCGAATTAGGATTTCGCAAGGTACGGTTTACGGGGGGAGAGCCTTTTCTACGGAAGGATTTTATGCAGTTGTTGGAGAATACGGCCCAGCTGGGCGACTACAAATCCATTCATATAACCTCTAACGGTACACTTTTACAGCGTCATATTCCACGATTAAAGGAATTGGGCATTACCAAAATCAATCTCAGCATCGATTCTTTAAATAAGGAGCGTTTCCATAAAATCACACGGCGTGACGATTTTGAAAAAGTAATGCAGACCTTTCACATGCTAATTGACCATGGGTTTCAAATCAAACTCAACGCCGTTATCATGAAAGGCATCAATACCCAGGATATCATACCATTGGCCGAACTTGCAAAAAACCACCCCGTTGATGTGCGATTTATAGAAGAAATGCCTTTCAATGGTGGATATAAGGAAAATTTGGAAATGTACTCCGCCCGCGATATACATGCGGATTTAAAAGCGCAATATCCCAATCTGGCAAGACTTCCTAGTGCACACGGAGACACGGCCAGTTTGCTTTCCGTTCCTGGCTATAAGGGAAATATCGGTGTTATCGCGGCATTCTCTAGAACATTTTGTAACACCTGCAATCGCCTTCGCATTTCTTCAAAAGGGGATATTAAAAGTTGTTTGTACGACGATGGCGTTTTCAACATACGCGATTTTATGCGTTCGGGAGTATCCGATATCGAACTCGCCGCAAAATTCCGCGAAATCGTGCGCTTAAAACCGAAGGATGGTTTTGAAGCAGAAAAAATGCGTAAGGCCCCGGCAGCAGCGATGCAAAGTATGAGCAGTATAGGTGGATAAGGCAAGTAATCCTGAGCGCTCCCAATAATTATGTAGGAGAAAGACTAGGAACAAAAAAAGATCTTCGTCTGCGCTCAGACTGACAAAATGCTTATTACTAAACCTACTCATATCTTCTTGATATTTAAAGTACTACATGGAAAACAATTTCATCCCCTACGAAAAAGCCCTTTCGATTTTAGAAGAGCATAAAGGCAATTTTTCTACTGAAACCCTAACTATTGAGGACAGTATTGGTCAATATCTCGCAGAAAATCTCGTGGCCGATAGGGATTTTCCACCATTCGACCGGGTTACCATGGATGGTATCGCGATCGCCTTCAAAACTTTTGAAAAAGGCCAAAGGGAATATAACATTGAAACTACGGCGGCAGCGGGCGCACCTCAGGCCACTCTTCAAGACCCGAAAAAATGCATCGAGGTCATGACCGGCGCCATTAAGCCAAATGGTGTGGACACTGTAATCAGGTATGAGGATTTGACCCTTTCCGGCGAAAATGCTATAATCACAATAGATACACTGAACTACAAACAGAATGTTCATTTCAAGGGAATGGATATTGCCCAAGGTTCGGTCATCGTACCGGCTGGAAAGCAATTATCACCAGCGGAAATCAATATTGCCGCCGCCGTTGGAAAAGCTGAGATACAAGTTTATAGGTTGCCAAAGACGATAATTTTCTCTACGGGGGATGAGCTCGTAGCCGTTGACGAAACACCAGAATTGCATCAAATTCGACGTTCAAATGTCTATGGGATTCAAGCTACCTTAAAGGAATGGGGAATAATTGCGGATTTACATCACCTGGCCGATGATAAAACGGTGATGTTGAAAACCGTATCAGAAATGCTGCACGAATATGATCTTTTCATCTTCACTGGAGGCGTCTCCAAGGGAAAGTTCGATTACCTGCCCGAGGTGCTGGAAGAATTAAAGGTCAAAAAACACTTTCACAAAATTCAGCAAAGACCGGGAAAACCTTTTTGGTTTGGTACGAATGCATCGGGAAAAAAGATTTTCGCACTTCCGGGAAATCCTGTCTCGTCCTTTGTTTGTGTGTATATGTATCTGCGTTTCTGGTTACAAAAATCATTGGGAATCGAACCCAAAACCCAATACGTAAAGCTGAAAAACGATGTGGAGTTCAAGCCAGATTTGGTCTATTTCCTAGAAGCTAAGTTGACCCGAGTAACCGATGGCAGCTTAATGGCCGAAGCGATTAAAGGAAATGGATCAGGTGATTTCGCTAATCTCGTAAAAACCGACGGATTTTTAATATTACCGCAAAATAAAAGCCAATTTTTTGCGAATGAGGTGTATCCTTTCGTACCTTATCGAACGAAATGGTAATTCCTTTCAATGGAAATCACGAAGACCGGCTGTTGTAAAACCAAATTGCATACTCCAAAAAAAGTAGAGGCAGCTACTGGCTCTATGTCCTTTTTTTCCACGATTTTGCTGATACTTGTTCCCAAATGCCCCCTGTGCCTGACGGCATATATGAGCGCCTTGGTGCTCTTCTTCGACATTGAATACACTACTTTGGTTCCTGTGTTATTGCATACCAAACCCATTATGGGGCTTTTCATCATTATAACAATATTAATGAACCGAAAAGACAACAGAACTTTAATCGCGCTAGCTATTGCGGGGTTGGCTCTAACTTTCTTGGTGTTAAAGACCTATTTTGTGTCGGCTTTGTTTCTACCGGATTGGATTATCTATATTGCTTTTATCTTTGCGATTTGGTACAATGGCAACTTTCGGTATTTCTACCGTTTCATACGCTTTAGTCGCAAAGGAGAGGTTATTCAGGGACCAAACAGTACGTTCAGTTAAACCGCAAGCCTTCGGTATCGGCCACACGGGCAATTAGCCCCCATCCGTAAAAGTAGTTAGTTACCCCTATCAATATTTCGTTATCCCCTTTTTCCAATGGAAGCTGAAACGAAGTGTTCTCAATAGTGCATCTTCCTTTGGGCTCCTTCATGCCCGGTGAGCCATAATAGTTTCTATCAGTGTACAAAGGTTGTCCGTTCACAAACACCCAAACTTCATCGCTAAAGCCCATATCAACTCGTTTTTCTTGAGCTGTTTCCGAAGAAATAGTTGTTTTTATCCATGCCAATTTTCTTGGACCGATATCTGAACCGCCGAATTCTTTGGTCAGATTCACTAAAGAACGATAACCTGCTTTTATCGGTTTCCAAATGCCGGTGCTATCAAGATATGCAGGATTTATGGCCACGCCAGGGTTATTTTCAATACCCATAAAAATATCTTTACCAAATGGAAAATCCGAAGGCTGGGTAACTTCCCATTTTCTTAAATAACGCGAATCATTATAAGTCGGATCGTAACCCTCATTGCTGGCTAAGTCTTCGGTCTCGTTAGGTCGAACTACAAAATTGGCATAGATTACATTTCCCGTTAAGGAAATTCCACCAGATTCTGTAATGCCCTCTAAGGCAGGAACATGCAAAGCAGCTCGTTTCGTATCATTCACATAGACTTTCATTTGTTTTCCACTAATGACCAGTTTTACGTGGTTCCATTTGCCTTCATACAAAGTAGCTGCCGCCTGATAGTCATCGGTAAGATCCCAAAGATTTACACGATCTAAAACAGCGGCGTATTGCAGCGTGTTCCTACTTAAGGCGTTAGGTGCACCGAAATAGCGTAAGTAACACTTTTCCGAATTCAGCGTGTCTTTATCTATTCTAAAATCGATGCCTGGAAAACCCATTCCTTTCAGTTCAACGTCGAACTCGATGGTTCCATTCGTAAACTCAAAATCCTTAAGCATAATAGCCAATCCTTTATCATCGGTGCTTCGCACCGCATTAGTCGATTTATAGTCCATAAATTCAACATTGTCCGATACCGAGGTCCAATGCTTTTCGGTCATGGGAAACTCCATTGCCTTCTTCTCCTTACGGTCTTTTCTTTGCCCGTGGATCACATTGACCATAACCAATAGGGTAAACCCAAGAAATACTTTTTTCATCATGACATTTGATTTTGATATGATTTATTTATTAAAAACTAAATTTGATTGGCACTAAAATTACTCACGAGCAGAGGGATTTATCTAACGCGACCTTGTTCAATCTTGTTTAATTTTGTTCAAAAGCCAATACTTCATATACCAGCTTTACATTTATGGACAAATCGACATTACATATAAAAAACCATTTGGTAAGGCAAATTGAAGACAAGCTCGGTTGGGGTATAGGCGCTACATGGGGGAATAAGGATTTTGAGGAATTGAGCGAACAAATCCTTAAAAAAACCTCTAAAAGAATAAGCGTTACCACCTTAAAGCGAATTTGGGGCCGCACGGAATGGTTGGCCAACCCTAGCATGGCCACCTTAGACATGCTATCGGAATTCATTGGTTATGAAAATTGGCGTGCATTCGTTCGCACAAACGAGCATGAACTACCCAAACCGGAGAACGTAAAAAAAGCCAAACCGCTTACGGTTTGGATTCCAGTAATAGCTTTGGTGCTTCTTGGTTCTTTTTTTGGATTTTTTTGGAAAACCGACGCCAATCTTAAAAAGGACGTAGATGGTAGCAAAACCTACGAACCCGAAGATTTTGTATTTAGCAGCAGACCGGTAAGTATGGGAATTCCAAATTCAGTGATCTTCGATTATGATGTGTCGGCGGCTAGTGACGGCGCCAGAGTTGAAATACAACAGGATTGGGACGATACCAAGCGAACCGCAATCGATAAAAAAGATAGTATTGCCACGAGTATTTATTATCGCCCCGGATTCTTCAAGGCAAAATTAGTGTTGGACTCGGTCATTGTAAAGGAACAGGATGTCTTTATTACAACCCAAGATTGGTTAGGTATTATTCAAAAAAATCCTTACCCGATTTATCTCAACAGCGAGGATATTCACAAGGAGGACAGAATGGCCATCACACCAGATATTTTGGCCGACCATAAGCTCGACCCAAGAACCGATCGTGTTATCGTAAGCTTCTATCAGGTTAAAGATTTTGGCGAACTTTACACTGGTAATTTTGAAATGTCGGTTCTTTTAAAAAATGACTTTAAGGAAGGAGTGAGCGGCGCATGCCAGGCAGCACAAGTCTTCATTCTCTATGATGGCGGTGCGATAGGTATTCCATTGGCAAAAAAAGGTTGTGTAGCAGATTTAGAGCTGTTGACATTTGAAGAATTCGTAGATGGTAAGAAAAACGATCTTTCCGATTTCGGTGTCGACTTTAACGCCTATGTGCGTTTGAAATGCGTTTCTAAGAATCGAAAACTTGAAATCCTAATCAATGACAGGGTTGTGTATCAAATGAATGTTCCGGACACGGAGCTAAAAATCAAGGGAATTTCGATTCACTTTGAGGGTGCGGGTTCAATAAAAAATGTAGCATTCAAAAAAGACAAGGAAATTGTATACCAATCCGATTTCTGACCAATCATTGTATTTTATCAAGATTACATCTGCAATCCATTGACCAGCAGTACCCGTACGCCCACAAAAAGCACCAAAATAGCGGTCACTACTTTAATACCATTCCCGGTAAGTTTACTTAAGCTCAGGCGAATCCCGATTTGTCCACCGATAAAAACCGCGACGATCAATCCAGCGGCCTCTATCCAAGGTAATTCAAAGGTACCCTTGGTCAATAAGCCACCGATACCGGAAACGGAATTCACTAGAATAAAAAAGCTAGCCAGCGCAGCAATTTTTATCGATTTGTCCCATTTCATGTGATTGAGAATCGGCGCCAAAAAAATACCACCGCCGATACCGACCAAACCGGAGAGCAGACCGATAGCAGCTCCTAACAAATAAGTTACATATATCGGATAGTTCTGATTTACTTCTTGCGATTTTTTTAGGCTTACGGTTTGATATATCAAAGCCAGAGCCGATACAATCAAGGAAGCGCCCAGGATGCTAAAAAATGTACTTTCCTGAAGGCGAAACCGAGCTCCGATAAACGCCAATGGAATGCTGGTAACGATAAAGGGAAGGAACTTCTTAAAATCCAAATGACCGTTTTTCCAATAGAGGTAGGTACTTCCGAAAACCACGACAAGATTGCAGATCAACGCGATACTCCGTATGGCAAAAAAACTAACGAAGACCAAGGCCAACAGCGCCAAATAACTCGACCCTCCCCCAAAGCCTACCGAAGAATACAAGGTTGCAATGACGAGGAAGCCACCCATTAGCAATAAGAGTTCTGGAATGGTTAGGAGCATGTGGCCAAATACTGGTTTAGGCCTCCTAAAATACTGAAAAATGAACTGTCGGGGTGCTGTTCCCGCAATTGTTTTAAAGCGGTCTCGCTTCGTTTTCCAGACTGACAAAGTAGATACACAGGAACTGAAAAATCAATTTTATCAGAATGGTCTGCCAACTCGTTCAAAGGAACGGAAATTGCACTCGGCAGGTGGTAATCTTCAAACTCCTCGGTCGTGCGTACATCGATAATTTGGACATTGTCGGCCAAGAGTTTTGCCAATTCCTCCGTATGAACGGTCGGAATAATTTCGCAGGGGTCGTTCCATTCGTAAAAATCCTGCAATTGAGAAATCTCCAAATTCTCGGATTTCCGTTTGAAATTTATTTTTTGATAAGAATGCTGAAGTCCGTCAAAAATCAATAGTACACCGGACAGCACTTCGCCTATTCCTGTGAGTACTTTGATAGTTTCCAAGGCTTGTAGGTTGCCAATGATTCCGGGGAGGATGCCCAATACACCGTGTTCATTACAGTTTGGGACTTCATTTTCCTTTGGCATCTTAGGAAAGAGACAGCGATACGTAGGACCGTCTTTGTAATTGAAAACACTCACTTGTCCTTCATACCCGTGTAACGCACCATATACAAACGGCTTATCTAAAATTACACAGGCATCGTTCACTAAGTAGCGTGTTGGAAAATTATCGGAAGCGTCAACAACCACATCGTATTCCTTTATAATTTCAAGCGCATTTGCCGTCGTCAAAATTGTTTCATACCCGATAAGCTTGGTACTCGGGTTTTGGACCCTTAATTTCTCTAGAGCCACCGTTACTTTTGCCTTGCCCACATCTGCCGCGCCATATAAAACCTGACGGGGTAAGTTGGTGATGGATATGGTATCATTATCCATGACCCCGATTTGACCTACACCCATGGCATTGAGATACGTCAGGACGGGAATGCCAAGTCCTCCGGCACCGACGACCAAAACTTTGGCATCCGCAAGCTTTTGCTGGCCTTCCGAACCAAAGCCTTTTAACGTGGTTTGGCGTATGTAGCGATTGTCGTTCATTGGTCTAATATAGTGAAAAGGTCATAGTTGCTTGCCCTTGATGGCCTCCGCATTATTAGTTCAATGAAAATGCCTGAGGATTTAACGCAGATGCCCTGGTAAATCACTCAATAAACCATCGGTGTGGAGCTAATTTGCGATTCAAACCCTCCTTTCTTCCGCAAGCGGAATTCATTCCTCCCTTTTTCTAAAAGGAGGAGCTTTTGTCTTTTTAATTATTTAAAATTCTCTTTTAATTCGACAATCACGGATTCAAAGTTGTCAAATACCATTTTATTCTCAAACCGAATCACAGTATATCCTATATTTTCTAAAAACTTTGTTCTATTTTCGTCATATTCTTGGGCATTGGGAGTTTGGTGTACCTCACCGTCCAATTCAATAATTAATTTTTCTGAAGCACAATAAAAATCGACAATGAATGGTCCAATACTATGTTGCCGCGTAAAGCGTTTACCGTCTAATTGTCTTGATTTTAAATGTTTCCATAAAAATGCCTCGGCCGGAGTTAGGTTTTTCCGAAGCTCCTTTCTAAATTCTGCAAGTTCTTTACGCGTATGTAATTGTGGTCGTTTCAAAATGCCTTTTTTGAATCCTCCCTTTAGAAAAAGGGAGGTGGATTTTTCTCCGCCAGCAGGCGGTTGGAAAAGCCGGAGGGTTTGAAGGTACAAGCTGTAGCAGATTGCCCAAAACACCATCGTTCGGGAGCTTGTTTGCGAATCAAACCCTCCTTGTCTTCCGCAAGCGGAATTCATTCCTCCCTTGCTGTCTTCTTTCAGATATACTTCGCTCGTAGACGACGGGAGAGAGAAACTTCTATTATCTCAAAGCTAATTTTTTCAAAGCCTCTTTATATTCCTCCTCTGAATTCGCGTTCAACAAAACTTTTTCATTACTCGGAAACACCAATTTCGTATCGTGGTTGATTAAAAATTTTCGCGGACAAGTGCCCGTTCCGGCGTCCAAATAGCGTACCGAATCGGCAAAGGCATGAGGTTCCCAAATGGCGCACAAGGGTTCAGGCAAGGGGTTTTCTTTTAAAGCGAAAGCTGTCGCCATTTTTTTCGGGTCGCGCGCAGCGATCAACTCTCGAAGGGCGTCTTCATCCATCAACGGCAAATCGCAGGCCAACACCAACCATGCCGCCTCCGGGTATTTTTTATGGGCTGAAAGGAGTCCATTATAAGGTCCCCGATATTCATCAAGATCCACGATAAGTTGCATGCCACTTGGCAATGTTGGTAGCTGGTCTTCGCGCAGACTGATAAAGGTCTTTTCGCAAACCTTGCGTAACAATCCGTATAAATACTCCCGTTGCGGAATACCGTGGTAAGGAATAATGCCTTTATCGGTGCCCATTCGGGTACTTTTGCCACCTGATAAAACGAGTCCGTATAGTTTAGCGACTGAAGTCATTCTCGCCTCCTGTTTTTTGTTCCAATTGAATTTCGGAAATCTTAATATCGTGAGAAACGGCTTTGCACATGTCATAAATGGTCAATGCGGCAACAGAGACTCCCGTCAAGGCTTCCATCTCTACTCCTGTTTTTCCGTTACATTTAACGGTGCAGTTGATTTTGAGCGTATCTTCTTCTGGCCGAATATCAATGTTTATTTTCGTCAGATTGATATGATGACATAAGGGTATCAGCTCGGCTGTTTTCTTGACCGCTTGAATTCCAGCTATGACCGCAGTTTGTATGATACTTCCCTTTTTACCGAGGAAATCGTCCGCAGAAAGTTTTTCAAAAACGTCAGAAGGAAAAAGCACTTTTCCCATTGCCGTTGCGCTACGCTCGGAAATTGATTTCCCGGAGACATCGACCATCACAGCGTTCCCGGATTCGTCTATATGAGAGAGGGATTTGTTCATTTTTTAAAATTCGTTTTATTGAATGGTACAGTTTCTTGTTATAGCCGTGTAACCTCCAGATGGAAAAGCAGATGCCCATAATTTGGCTTATGCAAACCCTGTATCAAATACTTCCAACTTACGGATGCGCCGAAACCCAAACCGTCTTGTTCTCAAAAACCTCCTTTTTCCAGATGGGAACGGTTTCCTTCAATGTATCGATCAAATAACGGCAAGCTTCGAAACAAGCATCCCGATGTGCTGAAGAAGCTCCCACCACGACTACGGGTTCTTCCACTTTTTTAAGGCCCACAGCATGACGTATGAGCACCTTGTTCAGATTCCATTTATCCATGGCAGCCGTAGCAATCTTGTCCATTTCCTTAAGGGCCATTTTCTCATAGGTCTCAAATTCGAGGGACATTACCTTTTCGTTCTGCGTGAATTCCCGAACGGTGCCCACAAAGACGCATAGTCCGCCGCTGTGGGCATGGGACAGTTCCCCATATACTTGGGCAACATCGATATCATTGACTATGGCTACTATCTTTTTCATCATCCGCCGCTTACTGGTGGTATAATCGCAATCTCGTCAGTGCTTTGCAAGGCGACCTCATCGGTTGCATATTCGCTATTGACCGCGACTGCCAAAGAGGATAACTTTCCAAATTCCGGGTAGGTCTCCGCAAGGAGCCGCTTTAATTCCAACACGGAATTCGGGACTTTATCGGCACTTGAAATTTTGAGGATCGATTCTCCAACGATATCCCTTGCGATTCCGAATAATAATACTTCCATATCCTTTCTCATTAAAAGCCCTTACCGATAGACAATGTACTTAAAAAAAGTCATTCGTTACTCCTTTGTGACGATTTCGGCATTGTCAGGCGCGCCGTAAAAGTCACTTGGTTTTGCCATTTCAGTAAGCGAGACATCTTCGAATTTTCTAGTACTGTTCGCTTCGGTGGGCCTACCGTTCTCTACTTTGTACCATGTTAACGATTTTGGTAATAACAATCCACCAACCTCCTGCCAATCGTCGTATCTGATCCATTTGATGTTATCCGATTTTTCACCACTGCGATAGGTTACCGTATAGCCCAGCCAAGCCATTTGTTTCGTGTCGGTATCATAATGTAAAAAATATTCATCCTTGGGTGAAACCCCTACCCCATCATCATAACTGATGCGAATACCTGGATATGACGTTCCATCGAACTCCAAGTCCTCCGTATCGCTATAAATGATGCCATCATCAGCAAGTACAAAGGGCATGGCATAAAAGTAGAACATTAGGTTATGGTAAAAGACAGGGTCTCCTTCGTAGATGTCATTTTCATCTACCAACCAATAGTCCTTGCCATCGTAGCCCATTGTATAGTCAGGTGTTTCGATTTTTTCGTTTCTATTGTTTACATCAATGGTTTGCATTTCGGCACCATCCGGTTTTGGCATATTATAGGAAAGTGTCGCCTTGTCTTTCCAGTTCGGTAATCCGCCATGTGCCTCAAAAACGCTGCGCACGTTTTCCGGATAGGATATCGATGTTTTAGCCTCGACCTTTTCAGGTTTTTGGGTGGACTCATCAATCGATTTAGGGGTTTCTTTACAGCCCGTGGCCATAATCAAGGAAAGGATTACCAAAATTCTTTTCATTGTATTTTTTTTAGCGCTATAGGAACTGTCGCGCGATTATCGTTTTCTTTACTTTTGCCCCGATGAACGAAGTTAAGAAAATTAGCAGTCTACAGAATCCTTTGGTGAAAAAGGTTTTGCTTCTAAAGGACAAGGCACGTGAACGAAAAAAATCGGGACTGTTCGTTCTGGAGGGGCGGCGGGAACTGCAATTGGCGATAAAAGGAGATTATGAGGTCAGCACTCTGTTGAGCTGCGAAACGCTTGTGTCAGAAGCAGAGGTACGGGTATTGATCGATGGTTTAAAAAGGAGGCCCCAACTAGTTACCATATCCAAAGAGGTCTACCAAAAAATAGCTTATCGCGAGACTACCGAAGGAATCGTTGCGCTGGCCAAAAGCAAGCTCCACACGCTGGAAGACGTTGTGCTCGAAAACAAGAATCCCCTCGTATTAGTTGCCGAAGCCCCTGAAAAACCCGGAAATATCGGTGCTTTGTTACGAACTGCGGATGCAGCGAATGTAGATGCCGTGCTTATTGCCAACCCAAAGGGGGACCTATACAATCCGAATACCATACGGTCAAGTATCGGTTGCGTTTTTACCACCACCATCGGCCTCGGGAGTACTTCCGAAATCATCGCCTTTTTAAAGTCAAATGGTGTCGGTATTTTCTGTGCGGCATTAACGGCCTCTAAGAACTATACCGATATCGATTTTAACGCTTCAACCGCTATCGTGGTCGGTACCGAAGCTACCGGCCTTTCCCAAGAATGGCTCCAACATTCCACACAAAATATCATCATACCTATGCGTGGGGAAATCGATTCTATGAACGTTTCGGTTTCGGCCGCGATACTTGTTTTTGAAGCGTTACGACAAAGAGAGCTTAAAGGTTCGAAGTAAAAAGTACGAGTTACAAGGTTTAAGGTGATAGGTACAAGTTCTTAAAACAGTTATAAAACAGCCCTATCTTCATTTCATGGTCTACCAGAACATTTAAACAAACTCGATTCTTTTCAGTCTTTTAACTTGAAACTTGAACGGTCAACTTTTTTTGTTGTGTACTCTAAAGGATTATGCTACTTTAGTTTAGCATGAAAAAGGATACCCTCGAAGTTGAAAACAAAGAGATTGCTAAACAGTATAAGGAATTACTGCGCATTAGCTATCAAACCCTGACCGATGATGACAAAACGCTTATCAGGCAGGCTTTTGAGGTGGCGGTCGATGCCCATAAAGATCAGCGTAGAAAATCAGGTGAGGCATATATCTTTCACCCGATTGCCGTGGCGAAAATCGTGGCTTCCGAAATCGGTCTCGATGCGGTTTCCATAGCTTCCGCCCTACTGCACGATGTGGTTGAAGATACTGAATATTCGTTAGACGATATCGAACGTATGTTCGGTGAAACCGTTGCTAGAATTGTAGACGGACTCACCAAAATAGCCCATCTTAAAAAGGAGATGAACATCTCCCAGCAGGCGGAGAACTTCCGTAAGATGTTATTGACCTTACATGACGATGTGAGGGTTATCATCATCAAAATCGCGGATCGTTATCATAATATGCTTACCATGGATGCGATGCCCGAGCACAAACAGGTTAAAATCGCCTCCGAAACGCTTTATATTTACGCGCCCCTAGCCCATAGAATCGGACTTTACAACATTAAGACCGAATTGGAGGACCTTAGCCTGAAATATACCGAACCAGAGGTATACAACGATATCTTGGGCAAAATCGAAGATTCGAAAGAGGAGCAACAAGCTTACATCGACTCCTTTAAAGAGACTATTGAAAAGTCTTTGGATAAGGAAAAACTACAATACGTCATTAAGGGAAGAATGAAGTCTATCTTTTCGATGCGGCGAAAAATGAAAGCCCAGAACGTGGCCTTCAATGAAATTTACGACAAGTTTGCCATCCGCATTATCTATAAATCCACCCCTAAGAACGAAAAGTTCATCGCATGGAAAATCTATTCCATAGTTACGGACCATTTCACACCAAATCCCGTTCGCCTTAGGGATTGGATATCCTCCCCGAAATCCACTGGGTATGAAGCCTTACATATAACGGTCATGGGGCCAAAAGGAAAGTGGGTAGAGGTGCAGATACGCAGCGAGCGCATGCATGAAATCGCAGAAAAAGGATATGCCGCCCATTTTAAATACAAACATGGCGACCAAAAAGAACAGGGTATCGAAATTTGGTTGAACAAACTGCAGGAGGCCCTGGAAAATTCGACCATGAACGCCGTTGATTTTGTAGAAGAATTCAAGCTCAACCTTTACTCTAAGGAAATTTTCGTTTTCACGCCCAAAGGAGAACTAAAATCCTTACCAAAAGGGGCTACACCTCTGGATTTCGCCTTCAACATACATACCGAAATAGGTCTCCGCACCCGTGGTGCAAAAGTCAATGGGAAATTGGTGCCCCTGAGTACCACGCTCAGTAGTGGCGACCAGGTCGAAATCATGACTTCGGACCAAGCCAAACCCAATCAAAACTGGTTGGATTATGCCACCACGGCAAGGGCAAGGGCGAAAATCAAATCCTCACTACGCGACGAGCAAAAATCAGTTGCCGAAGAAGGTAAGGAAATCCTTCGACGTAAATTGAAATCGCAAAAAATTACCGTCAATGAGGATAGTGTTAATAAAATGGTCATGTACTTTAAGCTGAAAACCAGCTTAGACCTGTTCTACAGGGTAGGCACGGGGGCCATCGACAATCAAATGATTAAGGATTTCGCCTCGTCCTATAATAACGCGTTCCTGAATTTTTTCAAAAATAGGATGAGGCGCAATCCCGTACCCGAAGATATCGATAAGGATGAAATCACATCCAAATACGATATTCTGGTCTTCGGCAAAGAAGAGGAAAAACTGGAATACACCCTTTCCAAATGCTGTAACCCCATCCCTGGTGATGAAGTTTTTGGGTTCGTCAGCGTCTCGGAGGGGATAAAAGTGCACAAGAAAAATTGTCCGAATGCCATACAACTGCAAAGCAACTATGCCTACCGCATCATTACCGCTAAATGGATAGATTCTACCAAAGAAGAGTTTAGGGTAGAAATTAAACTCGAAGGACTAGATCATTTGGGTCTGGTATCGGAGATAACCGAAGTGATTTCGGGGAACATGCACGTAGACATGCGGAATCTTAACTTTGGTACCGATGGCGGAACCTTCAAGGGTAAAATTATGGTAGTCGTAAAAAACAAGGGCATTCTCAGAAAATTGATCACCAATCTTAAACAGATAGAAGGTATCGAGAAAGTGACAAGGGTTTAGAACGCTACGGACGATCTGTTAGTAACTCTTCGAAAAAGAGTCGAATTTTAACTGTACATTTGCGAATTGATGTAGCGATACTCACCATGGCAAACAACAAGAACCAAGAAATCGTAAAAAACGTATTTACCTCATTCCTAGAGGATAATGGGCATCGAAAGACTCCCGAACGTTACGCCATACTGCAAGAAATTTATGATAGCGATGAACATTTCGACATTGAGTCGCTGTACATCAATATGAAGAATAAAAATTATAGGGTGAGTCGTGCTACCCTGTATAATACCATAGAGTTGTTGTTGGATTGCAAACTGGTGCGCAAACACCAATTCGGAAAAAATCAGGCGCAGTACGAAAAATCATATTTCGATCATCAGCACGACCATGTGATTCTGACCGATACCGGTGAAGTGGTCGAATTCTGCGATCCTAGAATACAATCCATCAAAAAAACCATTGAGGAGGTTTTCGACATAAAAATCAATAATCACTCACTTTATTTTTACGGTACGCGTAATCAGTCGGAGGATGGTCCGGCCCAAGACAACACTAATAACTAACCACAAATAGGCAGATTACAATGGCGGTAGATTTACTACTAGGATTACAATGGGGAGACGAAGGAAAAGGAAAAATAGTTGATGTACTGACCAACAACTACGATATTATCGCCCGGTTTCAGGGAGGCCCCAATGCCGGACATACCTTGGAGTTCGACGGAATAAAACATGTACTGCATACCATACCGTCAGGAATTTTTCATGAAAGTGCCGTAAACGTGGTCGGCAACGGAGTGGTTATCGACCCGGTAATCTTCAAAAAAGAACTGGACAATCTGGCTCAATTCAACATCGATTTCAAGTCGAAATTATTGATTTCCAGGAAGGCCCATTTGATTTTACCCACCCATCGCTTGCTCGATGCGGCATCCGAAGCTTCGAAGGGGAAAGCCAAAATCGGATCTACTTTGAAAGGCATCGGCCCCACCTATATGGATAAAACCGGCCGTAACGGAATGCGTGTCGGTGATTTGGAAATGGAAGGCTGGGAAGACAAATACCGCGCATTGGCCAATAAGCACGAGTCGATGATCGACTTTTATGATGTAGAGCTTCAGTATGATTTGAAAGATCTCGAAAAAGACTTCTTCAACGCGGTTGCCGAATTGAAAAAACTAACTTTTATCGACAGTGAGGAATATTTATACCAAGCGCAGAAATCAGGCAAGAAGATTTTGGCTGAAGGTGCCCAAGGATCATTGTTGGATATTGATTTTGGCACCTACCCCTATGTAACCTCATCGAACACCACGGCCGCCGGTGCCTGCACGGGTCTTGGGGTGGCCCCGAGCCAAATAGGAAGGGTTTTCGGTATCTTCAAGGCGTATGCTACACGCGTGGGCAGTGGCCCATTCCCAACAGAACTATTTGATGAAGACGGGGAAACGATGGGTCGGGTAGGCAACGAGTTTGGCGCAACGACCGGACGACCGCGAAGGTGTGGTTGGTTAGACTTGGTCGCACTAAAATACGCCGTTCAGGTAAACGGGGTAACCGATTTAATGATGATGAAAGGGGATGTGCTTAGCGGGTTTGAAAAATTGAAAATCTGCACTTCCTACAATTACAAAGGACAAGAAATCACCCACCTGCCGTACAACATAGAAGCCGAAAATGTAAGTCCAAATTACATCGAAATGAATGGTTGGGAAGCCGACTTGACCAAAATGAGCTCCCCTGACCAATTTCCGCCTGCACTGAATGCTTATATCGACTTCTTGGAAAAAGAACTCGAGGTGCCCATTAAAATAGTCTCTGTAGGGCCGGACAGAACGCAGACCATCCATAGATAGCAGTTTTATGATACAGCGACTAAACCATACCCATGCGGATGTTGCTGAAAAAATATATGGGGTGTTCCAAAAATCGTATGCGGTCGAGGCCAAGCTTCTTGAAGCAGTCGATTTCCCTCCTTTACAAAGAACCCAGAATGATATTCAAACCGGCGAAAATGATTTCTACGGCTTTTATATGGACGCACGATTGGTCGCCGTCGTCGAGATAGCCCACCAAAAACCGGCAGTACATATTCAAAGTTTGGTTGTGCTCCCCGAGTACTTCCGTATGGGAATTGCGAGCAGTTTGATATCATTTGTAAGCGTCACCTACCCCACTCCCCTTTTCACCGTAGAAACCGGATTCAAAAACGAACCAGCCATCGCACTCTACAAAAAATTCGATTTTGTGGAAACGAAACAGTGGAATACCGACCATGGCATACGCAAAATACGGTTCGAAAAAAGGCTTTAATCGATTGTAAATCGCCACTATCTACAATTTGAACGGATTTTTATTTCCTATATTTATGACGATGCCTCAGTCCTAATTTGATTATTTGTCAATGTCGCAAAAACTTTTAATGCACCGACCTCAGCTGGGAATTTTGCTATTGTCTTCAATTTTTGCCTTTCTCGGATGCTCTGAAGAAAAAACTGGTCTGGTCGAAATACAGAAAGATTCCAGCATCGTTCTTATCGGAAACAATCTAGGTTCCCGTATGATGAATTATGGCAGTTTTGAGACGGAGTTGCACTTGCGGTATCCCGACAGTACGCTTCACATCAGGAATTTGTGTGATGGTGGAGATACTCCTGGGTTTAGACCCCATTCCGGTAGAAATGTGCCATGGGCATTTGAAGGCGCAGAAAAATTCCAAACCGAATTGGCTCAAAATTCTGGTAGTGAAGGTGTTTTTGAAACGCCGGACCAATGGCTCGAACGGTTGAAAGCGGACGTGGTCATTGCTTTTTTTGGTTACAACGAATCTTTCGCGGGGGATAAAGGTATTGACGACTACAAGAATGAGCTGAAGGCATTTATATCCCATACTCGCTCACAACAGTATAACAGTTCTACCGCTCCCGAGCTGATTCTCGTATCACCCATTGCTTATGAGGATTTGTCCGCCACCTATGACCTACCCGATGGCAAAACCCAAAATCGAAACCTCGCCTTATATACTTCCGCAATGGCCGAAGTATGTAAAGACCAAAACGTTGATTTTGTAGACGTATTTCATCCTTCCCAAGAATGGTTTTCGGAAAACGGGCCGCTTACCTCCGATGGGTTTCAATTGAATGAAAACGGATACGAGCGGTTGGCGCAATTTTTAGCTGATAGAATTTTTGGTGAGGCGGCCGGATTGGATTCCCAAAAACGTGCCGACCTCAAAGCTGCGGTCAAGCAAAAGAACTTCTATTGGCACAACGATTATAAAATCCCGAACGGCGTACACGTTTTTGGAAGACGCTTTGCCCCCTATGGTCAGGACAATTACCCTTTTGAAATTGAAAAAATACGACAGCTAACCAAAATCAGGGACACTCTGATATGGCGTACTGCTCAAGGTAAATCATTTGATTTGAAAGCTGCCGACGCCAATACGACTGAGCTTCCCCCTGTAACGACCAACTACAACCTAGGGAACTCCGATGTATCCTCGAATTATCTGTACGGAGAAGCGGCCCTTGAAAGCTTCGAATTGCCGGAAGGTTACCAAATTGAGCTTTTCGCCTCGGAAAGTGAATTTCCCGATTTAGCAAATCCCGTTCAGATTTCATTCGATAACAAAGGGCGGCTATGGGTTGCGGCAATGCCATCCTATCCGCATCATAGACCGGGAGACCCACCACCTAACGACAAATTGCTTATTCTTGAGGATACTGACGGCGATGGTGCTGCCGATAAGCAAACTACTTTCGCCGACGGTTTACATCTTCCTATAGGATTTGAAATCGCTCCCGAAGGAGTTTATGTGAGTCAGGGCACGAACCTGAAACTGCTGAAAGATACCAATGGTGATGATAAAGCAGACATCGAGGAAATCATCCTCAGCGGCTTTGACGACCACGATACGCACCATGCCATTTCAGCATTTTGCGCCGACCCGTCCGGAGCTTTTTATATGGCCGAAGGGGTATTCCTGCACACGAATGTAGAGACCCCATACGGGCCAGTAAGGGGTACCAATGGCGGTTTTTATCGATATGCCCCGCAACAAAAAAAACTAGAACGTGTTGCGCAAGTGAGTATTCCCAATCCTTGGGGCATTGCCTTCGATGCTTGGGGACAGGACTTTTTCTTACAAACCTCTGGCACCAAAATGAATTGGATGATGCCCAGCACCATGAAGTCTATCTATGGTGTGGCGACACCCTTAACCGAAGATCTTATCGAAAAAAAGCATCAGGTACGGCCTACTTCTGGATTAGAGTTCGTATCGAGCAGGCATTTCCCGGATGAAGTGCAAGGGGATATCCTCTTGGGAAATACCATAGGCTTTTTGGGACTCAAACAACATCAAATTAACGAAGAGGGTACCGGATATACAACGAAGCACCGTCAAGACCTTTTGACCAGCAGCGACGCCAATTTCAGACCTGTCGATATCGAGTTTGCACCTGATGGCTCCCTTTATCTTGCCGATTGGCATAACATACTGGTAGGGCATATGCAACATAACGCCAGGGACCCTTTGCGTGATCATTCTCATGGGAGAATCTATCGCATTACCTATCCTTCAAGGCCACTAGTACAACGGGCATTCATAACGGGGGCGTCTATCGAAATCCTTTTGGACAACTTAAAACTACCCGAATACCGAAGCCGTTATCGTTCACGGCGCGAGTTACGTGCACGGGATGCCGAAAAAGTATCGGAAGCAATTACCTCTTGGTGTCAAAATCTCGACAAGACACAATCTGCGTACGAACATCATTTACTGGAAGCCCTTTGGGTCTCTTGGGGAATCAATAAAATCGATACGGAATTACTACAACAACTCCTTGCCGCCAATGACCATCGAGTGCGCTCCGCCGCGGTTCGGGCTTTGCGATACAATTACTCTAGAACCGACAACAGTCCATCCCTTTTTGCCAATTCAGCCAGCGATCCGCATGGGCGCGTGCGTTTGGAGGCTATTGTCGCATCCACATGGCTAGCCCCGGAAATTGGAGGTAAAATTTTAGACGAGGCTGAAAAACATCCTTTGGACAAATGGATGATCGAAGCCTACGACTTTGCCCGAACACGACTATCCGGCGCTACGATGAGCGATAATCCTGTCAAATTGGTTGCCTCTCATTTAAAAGGTGACGATTACGAAAAGTTTGTCAAAGGCAAGGCCATTTATGAAACCGAAGGTTATTGCATCACCTGCCATCAAGAAAGTGGCGGCGGATTACAGGCGGGAGGCTACCCGACTTTGGTAGACCAATCTTGGGTCTTGGGCAGTGAGGAACGTCTCATAAAATTAACATTGAACGGCATTTACGGCCCGATGGATGTCATGGGCATTCATTACGAGGGTCAAGTACCTATGTTGGCCTTTAGGAATATCCTAAATGATGACGAAATCGCCGCGGTGCTCACCTATGTGCGCAATGCATTCGGTAACAAAGCTTCTGTGATTGAAAGCGAAACGGTAAAGCGAGTCAGAGCGGAAACAGAGGATAAAGACGGTTATTGGACTGCCGACGAGCTCTTGAAACAACATCCCGACAAATAAGAAAACATGCGAAAACACGATTTTAAGAATGATATCGACCTAAAGTATCCGCTGCTGTGCTTTCTACTATTGATTCTTATTTCCTGCGGAGATACCTCAAAAAAAGAAAAGCAGGAAGAACGCAGTGTTGCAAACAGCGACGCTCCCCTACATGTCGTTTTTGTAACCGGGGACGAGGAATACCGATCAGAGGAAAGTATGCCCATGCTAGCCCGCTTGGTTAAAAGGGAACTTGGGGCAAAAGTTACGGTCTGCTACTCCGTGGATTCGACAGGAAAAATCGACCCCAATCGCACTGACCACATTGAAGGCCTTGAAGCCTTGGAGAGCGCAGATCTCATGGTGCTCTTTACCCGTTTCCGCAATTTGCCGGAAAAAGAGCGATATTATATTGCCGACTATGCGGAATTAGGGAAACCTATCGTCGGCTTTCGTACCGCGACCCACGCCTTCTTTTATGAAAATGATTCGACCCTCACTTCTTGGAACAACGAATGGCCAACCAAAGTTTTGGGGCAACAATGGATTACACATCATGGACATTTTGAGGATGGAAATAGTCCCTTAACCGCAGTTTCCGCAATCGATGGAAAGAAGCATCCGATTTTAAATGGCCTTGAACCTTTTGAGGCATATTCATGGTTGTATCATGTAGATGGCGGTGAATGGAATCTATACGGAGACAGCGAGCCCTTTCTTAAGGGCCGTTCCCTACGCTCGAAACATGAAGCAGAGGGTAATTTAGCACAATATCCCTTGACCAATCCCGTAGCATGGACCAAAAGCTACACGGGAAATTCTGGAAAGAAGGCAAGGGTCTTTTTCACAACCTTGGGACACCCCTATGATTTTAAAATCCCGTCAATGCGCAAGCTGTCGCTCAATGGCATTTATTGGGCGTTAGGCAAAGAAGACGAAATTCCCCCTACAGGAGTTCGAGGGGCGTTGGATATACCTTACGAACCGAACAACTCCGGTTTTGGGCAAGTATACAAAAAGAACAGACGCCCTGAAATCATCCAGTAATCCGAACATGGCTGTAAAATAGGACAGTAGAAAAGAAAAACATACATTTAGAATACTGTTGTCGTTTCACGATAGGACTCAGAACTTGACAATTTAACACACTCATCAAAATGAAAAAAAGACAATTTCTCAAGCAGACCGCCTTACTCGCTTCCTCGGTGACCATAATGCCCTCAGTGCTTTGGGGAGCTGGTTCGCATGAGGGTAAAAAGTTACGAACCGCCCATATCGGTATCGGCGGCATGGGCGGAGAAGATTTGAGGGACATCGCATCACATCCTATGGTAGAAGTAGTAGCCTTATGTGACGTAGACGCGAACAACTTAAGGGCGGGGCTGGCTTTGCATCCAAAGGCAAAATCGTACAAAGACTACCGGATCATGCTACAAGAAATGAAGAACGACATCGATGCGGTTATCGTTTCCACCCCTGACCACACGCATGCACCAGCTTCGATGATGGCCATGAACATGAACAAACCGGTATATTGTCAAAAGCCATTAACCCATCATGTATCCGAAGCAAGGGCGATGCGTAAATTGGCCGAAGATAAGAATCTTGTTACCCAAATGGGCATTCAAGTACATTCGTTTTACGATTATAAATTGGCCACCTTGTTGATACAATCCGGTATCATCGGTAAAGTAAGTCAAGTGCATGCCTGGTCTCCAAAGAATTGGGGCTACGACGGTCCTATTCCCAAGGGTGCTGATCCAGTACCGGAAACCTTGGATTGGAATCTGTGGCTAGGAACGGCTGCCGATCGCGTCTATCAAGAGGGGATATACCATCCTGGAAATTGGCGCAAATTGGTAGATTTCGGTTGTGGTACGTTGGGCGATATGGGCGTGCATATATTCGACACCCCGTACAACGCCCTGGCATTGGATGTTCCAAAAACCATTACCAATAACTGTAGGCCACCAAACGGATTCGGGTTTCCCGAAAATAATCACGTTATCTATGAATTTCCCGGTACCGAATATACTACAGAGGAATTCAAATGGACATGGTACGACGGTCCCGGAGCGCCAATGGAACACGAAGACTTAAAGTTGCCCATGGTTGCGAAGCTGCCCGAACCTCAACCTCAACAGGAGAACGATAACACATCTATGGCCGATAAAATATCGTTGGAAACGAAAATTACCCAAGAGGGTAAACTACCCGACCAAGGAGCGATGTTCGTGGGTGAAAAAGGACGCCTGTTATTGCCCCATTTTATGGAATTGCCCAAGAAAATAGTCGATGGGAAGTATGTTGATATATCGGCGGAAATCGAAGCTGTCGAAAAAGCGAACAACATGGGCAAGCCCATACGCGACTATGCCTCGGAAGGCCCGAAACACTACCATCAATTCGTTGATGCCTGTTTGGGGAAAGGCGAGACCACGGCTCCATTTTCGTATGCCGCAAGACTTACAGAGACAATTCTTTTAGGGGTCATCGCAGGGCGTTTTCCCGGCGAGACCTTACATTGGGACAATGAAACGGCAAAATTTACAGAAACCAAAGCCAACGCGTTCTTAGAAGCTCCCTATCGAGAGTTTTGATTCGCATCTTACGAGGTATCGCGCATGTGCCATGTACGACGAAAAAGTGTTTTCGTTCGTAACATTAGACATTTGCGCCCCACTCCTTGATTTTATAGAGCGATGGAAAGCGCTCAACATGTCGAATTAAATGTGACCGCATGTCAATTAAATTCGGGTTACCCACAAGGAAATAAACAAATCCTGAAATCTACAGTCCAGCTATACAGTGGTCTTAAATCCGTCATAAATTGAACCGCTCTGCTTTAAAAAATCCTATTTTTGGACAAAATTCCATTACTTGTATAAAACGATATATTTTTTAGCCTTTCTCTTCTTTGCATTTGCCCTTTGGGGTCAAGAGACCTCTGCTGAAAGCAAAACGGATACTTCACCCGAAAGTAAACAGATTAATATCGTCTACGGTGCCAATTTTACCAAAGACGAAAAACAGTTCCCCGGGGCTTTTATTTTCAGCAAGGATACCAAACAAGTACAGTTCGAACACCAAGGTGCCGATCTGTGGTGCGATATCGCTATTCACTATCAAAAGGAAAATCGCTTGCGGGCGATTGGCAATGTGCGCTTGGAACAAGGCGATAGTATTCAACTTACAGGAGGAAAAATCGACTACGACGGCGAAACCAAGCTTGCCAAAATCTATGAAGAAGTATTGCTTCGGAACGAGAGCGAGGAAAACAGCATGACCCTACGTACGGATACCCTGTATTTCGACAGGGAAAAACAGGAGTCATATTACAACACTTCCGGCACCGTCATCGATTCGGCGAACACGCTTACCAGCGAAATCGGTCGCTACTTTATGGAATTGAAAAAATATCAATTTCTGGATAGTGTTCATATCGATAATCCCGAGTACATATTGGATTCGGAGCAGTTAGATTATTATACCACCTCTAAAAATGCCTACATGTACGGGGCATCGACTATTACGGGGAAGACCTATAAAATATACTGCGAACGTGGCTTCTATGATACCAAAATCGAGAGCGGCTACTTTATAAAAAATACCCGAATCGATTATAATAATCAAATCATAGAAGGGGATAGTCTTTATTTTGATCAGGCTACCGAATTCGCTTCAGCTACCAATAACGTTGTGGTGACCGATACGGTCAACCAAGGAGTAATCAAATCACATTATGCGGAGGTGCACAAAGCCGTCGATTCGGTTTTTGCCACCAAAAGAGCTGTTTCCATTAAGGTGGTCGAGCAGGACTCGGTATATATTCACGGCGATACCCTAATGATGACCGGAAAACCCGCCAATAGAATCTTAAGGGCATTTAGAAACGCTAAAATTTACAAGACCGATTTGAGCGGCAAATGCGATTCGATACATTCCAATCAAAAGACCGGCATCACAAAGTTGATTACGAATCCCGTACTCTGGAACGTTGACAATCAAATCACGGGAGATAGCATCCATATCATTTCCAATATAAAAACGGAGCAGCTCGATTCGTTGAAAGTCTTGGAAAATGCGTTTATTATTTCCCAGGACACTATTGGCAAAAAAGGGTTCAATCAAGCCAAAGGAATTAATCTTTACGGTAAGTTTAAGGATAATGAATTAAGGGTCGTCGACTTAAAGCAGAATACCGAGGTCATCTACTATATGTACGATGACGATGATGAACTGCTGGGCATCAACAAAACCATATGCAGTGAAATCCATATTACTTTGGCCAATAATGACATTGAAGACCTAACCTTTATACAAAATCCGGAGGGCGATATCAATCCAGAAAAAGACATGCCCGAAAACACCAGAAAACTCAAGGGATTTATATGGCGGGGTGACGAGCGAATTCTAACCAAGGATGATATTTTCGATGAAGATGATAATTCTATAGAACTGGTGGTCATAAAAGGGATAACGGAGCCAATAGATATCGACGCCGAGGAAGAACAGCGCTCGCTGAACCCCGCAGACCCCGTAAACAATTTACCTCTACCCAATCCCGATGAAAAGGAAGGGGAAGACCAGAAACCAAAGGAAAAGAAAAAGGCCAAATAATACTTATTTCACAAACTTTACAGGCACGCGTGGTCTTCTAGTCGAATATGAAACAGGATTTTCTAAAATACCAGGCACAGACTACCCCACACCCGTTGGCATTGGAAGTGTCCCACGCGAAGGGAAGCTATATTTACGATACCCATGGAAATGCCCATTTGGATTTCGTAGCTGGTGTTTCTGCCTGTACCCTCGGGCATTGCCATCCGAAAGTAGTTGCGGCGGTTCAGGAACAAACTGAAAAATATATGCATGTAATGGTGTATGGCGAATACATACAGCAACCCGCCGTCGCCTATACCAAGCTCTTGGCATCACTCCTTCCCGAGGTGTTAAATACGACTTATTTGGTCAATTCCGGTACCGAGGCCATAGAAGGCGCCTTAAAACTTGCCAGACGATTTACAGGCCGTTCGGAACTAATTTCTGCACATCATTCGTACCACGGGAATACCATGGGGAGTTTAAGCGTCTCGGGCTATGAAGAACGTAAAGGCGCTTTTCGCCCGTTACTTCCCGATGTGAATTTTATCCATTTCAATGCTGAAATCGACCTCTCCAAAATCACTGTGAAAACAGCGGCCGTATTATTAGAAACCATTCAGGGTGGCGCAGGATTTATTGTTCCCGTGAACCAATATTTGGAAAAGGTTAGAGAACGTTGCGACGAGGTAGGCGCTCTGTTGATTTTGGATGAAATTCAACCGGGCTTTGGCCGTACCGGCAAACTATTCGCTTTTGAACAGTATAATTGTATTCCGGACATTTTGGTCGTCGGAAAGGGAATGGCCTCAGGAATGCCCGTCGGAGCCTTTATCGCCTCGAACAACATAATGAAGAGTTTGCAGGAGTTTCCAAAGTTAGGGCATATTACCACCTTTGGCGGAAATCCCGTCATCGCCTCGGCAAGTCTGGCAACGCTAAATGAATTGGTGACAAGCGACCTGATTGCGCAAACGCTAAGGAAGGAAAAACTAATCCGCTCCCTGTTGAAACATCGTCTGATCAAAGAAATAAGGGGCAAAGGCTTACTATTGGCCTTGATAATGGAAAATGCCGAAATAGCGAATCAATTGGTATTGAAATGCGCTAATAAGCACTTGATTTTATTTTGGTTGTTATTTGAACCTAAGGCGGTTAGAATCACCCCGCCCCTTACCATTTCAGAGGTCGAAATCACTCAAGGCTGCCAGCTTTTGCTAACGGTTTTAACGGAATTAGAGCAATAAACTGTTAACTAATTTGTTAATAATATAGCCCAAATCGGGAGCTAAAAGAGCGTTCAAAAGACTACTTTTAATTCCGAAGTTTAATCAACACCCATTTATGGCGTTAGAATCTGAGGAAAGACCAAACCAGTCGATTACCAAGTTCGAATCTATGCTCAAGACCGACGACGTCTATTTCTTCGACGCGGAGGATTTTGAGGAAATCATACACCATTACCTGAATCACGGGAAAATCGCATTAGCCAAAAAAGCCATTAAAATCGGGCTACAACAACATCCGGATTCCACGGCATTAAAGCTCTTACATATAGAAGTACTCGTTTTCGAAAACAACTTGGAGGTTGCCGAGCACATGTTGGATGAATTGCAGTTATTGGAAACCAGCAACGAGGAAATCTATATTCAAAGAGCCAATATTTATTCCAAAAAAGACAATCATGAGGCTGCGGTAAGCCTGCTGCAGGAGGCTTTGACCATTTCCGACGAGTGTTTCGATATTTATTCCCTTCTGGGAATGGAGTACCTTTTCATGGACGATTTTAAAATGGCCAAAGAGAGTTTCATGAAGTGCGTCTCTTTTGACGAACAAGACTACTCCTCACTGTACAATGTCATCTATTGTTTTGAATTCCTAGAGGATTACGACGGAGCGATCAACTACCTGAATGAATATTTGGAGCGCAACCCCTATTGTGAAGTCGCATGGCACCAGTTGGGCAAACAGTACTACGTAAAACGAATGTACGAAAAGGCGTTGACCGCTTTTGACTTCGCCATTATCTCTGACGACAATTTTATGGGGGCCTATTACGAAAAAGGAAAGGTGCTCGAAAAAATGGGCAAGTTCGAAGAGGCCATTGAGAACTACGAAACCACTTTGGCACTGGAAGACCCCACATCGCATACCTATTTACGTATTGGCAGGTGTTACGAAAAATTGGGTAGCGACGATATGGCTAAACATCATTACTACAAAACGGTTCATGAAGACCCACTATTGGACAAAGGTTGGTTGGTCATTACCGAATTCTACTATAGAAAAGAAGAGTATGCAAAGGCGTTGCACTACATTAATAAAGCCTTGAATATTGATGGGGACAATCCCGACTATTGGAATAAGTGTGGCAAGATTCATGTAGCCATGTGCAATTTCGACGAGGCCGACCTGGCCTATAAACAGGCGGTTGATATGGGCAGTTACGATTTGGAAACCTGGTTGAGCTGGGCATCCGTTTCCCAGAGGGCGGAGAACTATAATGCCGCCATTGAAATTCTTTCCCAGGCGCAGGAGCTCTTCAGCGACAGTTCCGAAATCGCCTATAAAAAAGCTGGACTCTATCTCATGATGGGCGATAAGATCAATGGTCGTATAGGATTGATGAAGGCACTCAAGCAGAATTTTACACAGCTACATCTGTTTCAAAAAGAGTTCCCACAATTCGACGGCATCGGCTGGATACAGCAATTGATCGATGCCTCTCGAAAGGCCTCCCGATAGTAGCGCAATTGTTCGCATACACGTCTGAAATACCTCTCCTAAACCTCTCGAATCAATAATTTTTTGACCCCTTTTTGGGTAACGTTATGAATTTCGGCATCTTTGCTGCCATAATATAAACGCATTCTACACTTATGCCGAGCCGAAGTCTTTTACAATATTTTATAATTACCTTAAAGGGAATAGCAATGGGCGCAGCCGACGTGGTTCCTGGTGTATCAGGTGGCACTATTGCTTTTATATCCGGTATATATGAAGAGTTGATAACATCCATAAATGAAATTAATCTTTCACTTTTTGATACATTCAAAAAGAAAGGAATCCAAGCTGTTTGGAAACAAGTAAACGGCAGTTTTCTATTTGCCCTATTTATAGGTATTTTCATAAGCCTGTTTTCATTAGCGACATTGGTAAGCTGGTTGTTAGCGAATGAGCCTATTTTGGTATGGTCTTTCTTTTTTGGATTGGTTTTCGCTAGTATTTTTTTCGTAGGCAAAGAAGTTGAAAAATGGAACATAGGTGCGGTTATAATGTTATTTATAGGCGCTATTTTGGCATTTTACATCACAACTCTACCTCCGTCTGAAAATTCAGAAAGTCTTCTTTATCTCTTCCTTTCAGGGGCTTTGGCAGTATGTGCCATGATTTTACCTGGTATCTCAGGTGCTTTTATTTTGGTATTATTAGGTTCCTACAAAACTATTTTAGAAGCGGTGCACAAATGGGACTTTCAAGTTGTAGTTACGGTTGGCCTTGGAGCCATTTTTGGATTATTAAGTTTTGCCAAACTCCTAAAATGGATGTTCAGCAACTATAAGAACATTACGCTAGCCTTATTGACCGGATTCATCTTAGGCTCCCTAAATAAAATATGGCCTTGGAAACGGATTTTGGAGACACGCACCTTTGGAGAAAAAATCATTCCCATAAAGACTCAGAATATCTCACCTTTTGCCTTTGAGGATGACCCCCAATTGTTATTTGCTATTCTTGCTGCTGTAGTCGGTTTTTCCCTTATTTTTATCTTGGAAAAAGTCGCCTCAAAAGAATAACCCATTACATGTCACAGCCCCGATCTCTTACTGACAAGTTTTTTCTTATCGTAAAAGGACTATTTATGGGAGCTGCAAACAAAGTACCGGGGGTCTCCGGTGGTATCGTTGCCTTTGTTGGGGGCTTTTACGAAGAGTTCATCCTTTCTTTACAGAAAATAAACGCAAAGGCATTCAAATTACTCATTGGCGGCCATTTCAAAAGTTTTTACCGGTACGTGAACGGGTCGTTCCTTACCTTACTGATTTTTGGGATGTTGGTGAGCTATTTTAGCGTCTCGAAGTTGCTGGACTATTTTTTGGAGCGAAAAGAATTGTTCGTCTGGGCCGCTTTCTTCGGAATGATTCTTGGATCGATTTATTATATCGGCAAAGATTTTACGCATTGGAACAAAAAAACCGTCCCAGCGGCGATCATTGGTCTGGTGGTAGGAATTTCAATCAGCTTCCTGAGCCCGGCCAAGGAGAACGACAACCTGTTGTTCGTTTTTCTGTGCGGAATCATTAGTGTTTCAGGAATGACGTTGCCAGGACTTTCCGGTTCGTTCATCCTTATTTTATTGGGTAATTATGTACTGCTCCTCGTTGATTCGGTGAATGCCCTGTACGATACCTTTGCCGAAGTAATTAGGGGCGATTTTAGTTTTGTACGAAATCAGGCACGTTTGGGAACGTTGAAAGTGCTTGCGGTCTTTACTACAGGGTCTGCCACGGGTTTGGTAACACTCTCCCATTTACTCGCATTTGTCCTAAAACATCACAAGCACATTACAACCGCCGTTATTTTAGGATTTATTACCGGTTCTTTGGGAGTCGTTTGGCCGTGGAAACGCACACTTTTCAAAACCGGGGAAGATGGTATGGTTTTGCTGGATTCGAATGGCAGGGAAATCATCGCCAATTATGAACGGTATTTTCCCGATTTTGCTAACTCGGAAACATGGTGGGCGATGTTCTTCGTACTTGTAGGGATAGGAATTTTATTGGTATTGGATTGGTATGGAAAAAGAAGAAAAAAAGCAGTTTAGATACGGTCTATTGGGAAAGGATATTTCCTATTCGTTCTCAAAGGGATACTTTGCGGAAAAATTCGAAGCACTAGGTCTGAAAAATCACGGTTACGAGAATTTCGATATTCCAAAAATAGAAATTCTAGTTCAGCTGTTGAAACATGAAGAAAACCTCAAAGGATTCAACGTAACCATTCCCTACAAAGAGGCCGTTCTACCCTATCTTTCGGAAATAGACACCGATGCCGAAAAAATAGGAGCGGTAAATACGGTTCAATTTACCGAACAAGGCTTAAAAGGATATAATACCGATGCATACGGATTCCAAAGATCCCTAGAACCCTTTCTGAAGGAACAACACACCAACGCTTTGGTTTTAGGCACGGGCGGGGCATCTAAGGCGATACTCTTCGTATTAAAAAGACTCGGTATTGAAACCACCTCGGTTTCCAGAAGTCCGGACTCCGGGCAAATCGGATATGCCATTTTAGATGAGGCGATTATTCGGGCACACCAATTGATCATCAACTCCACTCCCTTGGGAACATATCCGAATATCGAAGACAAACCACCAATTCCCTATAAGTTTATTTCCAAAGACCACCTTCTTTTCGATGTCATATACAATCCTGCCAAAACAGCCTTTTTACGGGAAGGTGAATCCCAGGGAGCAACCGGTTGTAACGGTTTACGAATGCTCGAATTACAAGCCGAAAAGGCATGGGAAATATGGAATGGCTCTTAAACTTATACCCTGCACCTAAAAGGAAGGCTTCCAATTGAGGTTTAAAACCTGATTTGGAAAAGACTTGGTCGAAGAATACAAACGATGGTTCCAAGGTATCATCCGCTCAAAATCACAATAACGGAAACGACTACCTTCCGTTTAACCATTGTGACCCCACGGACGTTTTGGGAGGGTTTGCATCAAAAAGACTCCTACATATACTTTGCCATTAAAAGGGTTGTTACTATCTTGACATATGCTTATCGCATAAAAAGAAAACAGAGACCAATGTCTGAAGACAAAGAGCAGGAAATAGAGGAATCGACCGGGTTGAACAAAGAGCAGGATGACGTTCGTGAAAACGAGAAAGTTACCGAACCCGCTGCACTCGAATCGAAACCTACTACTATGGAGAATGAAGAGGAAAACGATATAGGCGCTATGGCAAATGCCGAGCCTGTTGCACCAATCGAAAAAGATAAGGGAAGCGATGAGCCTTCAATAGCTACAGACGAAAAAATACCTATTCGCGAAGAAAAAGGGAAAACCAAAGCTGATACTACCCCTAAGCATACTGCATCCGACAAAAATCAGGCGGAGATCGACGTGGAAATACCCTCTGATGAAAAGCCGCTGGCCACTGCCGAACAAAAGAAACAAGCCGAAGACAAATCCATAGACGGAGAGCATTCCGTTCAGGATAAATCGGAAACCTCGGAAGCCGAGAAGACCCAATCGTCAAACGGGGAAAATAATTCAGAGAATGTAGTGTTACTGGATAAAAAACAGCCCAAAAAGGAGGCTCAAGAGGAAGATACGGAGGAAGCCTTGGCGGAAATCGATGAAGAGAATGCCGAGGATGCCGAAGACCATGACAACAAACATCGGCATGCGATTCCATTGCTAGACTATCATGAAATGTCGATGGAAAACCTCGTTGGAGAGCTACAACGATTGGTTCGGAATGAAAAGGTGCAGGCAATCAAAAAACATGTTGACGGGATAAAACATGAGTTCGATCAAAAATTCCAGGAATTTATAGAGGGCAAGAAAGAGGATTTTATCGCCAGTGGGGGCAATGAAATAGATTTTAGGTACAATTCGGTCACAAAAAGACAGTTCAACGAAGTATATTCCGACTACCGCGAAAAGCGGAATCAATATTACAAGAATCTTGAAAGCACATTAAAAGATAATCTGGCGAAACGTCTGGAAATCATCGAAGAACTAAAGGGCCTCATCAGTGTTGAAGAGGATATGAACACGACCTACAACACCTTTAAGGAGCTACAACAACGCTGGCGAAATGCTGGAGCGATACCCAGGAACCAGTATAATGATGTATGGCGTACCTACCACCACCATATCGAAATGTTCTACGATTTCCTGCACTTGAACCGTGAATTGCGGGATCTTGATTTCAAACATAATCTTGAGGAAAAGACCAAATTGGTCGAGCGTGCAGAAGCCCTGATACAAGAAAAAGACCTAGGCAAGGCTTTTCGGGAATTACAGGAATTGCATAAACTCTGGAAAGAGGAAATAGGGCCCGTAGCCAGAGAAGAACGTGACGCCATATGGAATAAATTCAGCGATGCGACCAAGGCCTTGCACAATAGAAGGCAGGAACATCAAAAAGAGTTGGACAAGAAATATGAAGAAAATCTGATCCGCAAGAACGAAATCATCGAACAGATAGGGCTATTAGCCGAAAATACTGCTTCGAACCATCGGGCGCTACAAGAACAGATCAAACAGATCGCAGATTTGCGCGAACAGTTCTTTAAGGCTGGTAAGGTCCCACAAAAGGCCAATGAAGCTACCTGGAAGGCCTTTAAAGACGCCACGCGCAATTTCAACCGTAACAAAAATGCCTATTACAAGAACCTCAAGAAAGAGCAACAACAAAATCTAGACAAGAAAAGGGAGTTGGTTGCTTTGGCGCTTTCTCTAAAAGATAGCGAAGATTGGGATACGGCGACCCCTGAGTTCAAGCGCATTCAGAACGATTGGAAGAAAATAGGCCATGTGCCCAGAAAATACTCCGATGCTATTTGGAAGGAGTTCAAAAATGCATGTAACCATTATTTTGATCGACTGCACGCCCTAAAAAATAGTGCACACAAAGAAGAGGAGGCCAATCTAAAGAAGAAGATAGCCTCTCTCGATAAATTACGTAACTGGAAGCCCAGTGGCGAAAAGGAAAAGGACCTCGCAGCACTTAAGGAGACCATAACGGAATGGAAGGGCTATGGCCGGGTACCCTTCAAGCAAAAGCATATCGACCAAAAATTCAGTAAAGTTTTGGATGGTCTCTTCAAAAAGATAGGAGTAGATAAACAAGAGTCCGAGTTGCTTCGATACGGTAACAAAATTCAGCAATTGGCCTCCTCACAGGATCAAGGACGGGCCCTAGGGAACGAACGCCAATTCATACGTAAAAAAATCAGTGAGAGTAAGAATGAAATATTACAGCTAGAGAACAACTTGCAGTTCTTCAAGCATGCAGCGGACGATAATCCCATGGTTATGGAAGTTGTCAAAAATATAGAACGACATAGGACTTCCTTAAAAACATGGCAAGGCAAGTTGAAGAAACTGAATATTATGGAAAACAACTTGAACAAAGCTGCAGAAGAAGAAGCCCATAACGAGGTCTCTAATTCAGAAGAGGAATAACAACGCCAAAGCACTACAATAGCAACAGGCTGCGAGCCCATATCCATCATATCGCTACCCCTAACGGAAACCTTTTTAATCTGCTATATCTCCAAACGATTTTATGAAAAAGGGATTTCCTGAAATTTGGTGCAAATTAAAATAGGCCTCGCAAATGCCAGACCTATTACTTTGTATTTCGGAATTTTGATTATTTGGCAACGTTGACCGCCCGCGTTTCGCGGATTACCGTCACCTTAACCTGACCCGGATAGGTCATGTCGGTCTGTATTTTCTGCGAAATCTCGAAAGACAGTTCTGCTGCCTTGTCATCGCTTACTTTCTCGCTCTCAACGATTACCCTGAGTTCCCTGCCGGCCTGAATAGCGTACGCCTTTTGAACACCCCCAAACCCGAATGCGATATCTTCCAAATCCTTTAGACGTTGAATATACGAATCGAGCACTTGGCGTCTTGCTCCTGGTCGAGCTCCACTGATGGCATCACACACCTGAACGATCGGCGATATTAAGGTCTTCATTTCTATTTCGTCGTGGTGCGCCCCTATGGCGTTGCAGACATCTGGTTTCTCTCCATATTTTTCTGCCCATTGCATCCCGAGAATGGCATGCGGTGTTTCCACTTCGGCTTCGGTATTCGGTACTTTACCGATATCGTGCAACAGCCCGGCGCGTTTGGCCAATTTTGGATTTAGGCCCAACTCGGCTGCCATCACACCACAAAGCTTGGCCACTTCACGAGAGTGTTGCAACAAATTCTGTCCATAAGAAGATCGGTATTTCATTCTACCGACCGCCCTAATAAGCTCTGGATGCAGTCCGTGGATACCCAAATCGATTACGGTACGTTTCCCTACCTCAACGATTTCCTGTTCTATTTGTTTTTCGGTTTTCTTTACGATTTCCTCGACCCGAGCGGGATGAATCCTCCCATCGGTGACCAACTTGTGCAAAGACAGTCTGGCAACCTCGCGGCGAACGGAATCAAAACAGGAAAGAATAATGGCCTCCGGGGTATCGTCAACAATAATTTCCACACCGGTGGCCGCCTCTAAGGCCCGAATGTTTCGTCCTTCCCGACCAATAATACGTCCTTTTACGTCGTCCGATTCGAGGTTAAAGACCGACACACAGTTCTCGACTGCCTCTTCGGTACCGATACGCTGAATGGTATTGATAACTATTTTCCTAGCTTCTTGTTCCGCCGTAAGTTTGGCCTCCTCTACCGTATTCTGAATAAAGCCCATGGCGTCGGTACGAGCGGTCTCCTTTAGCGATTCCATCAATTGTTCTTTTGCGTCCTCTGCGGAAAGCCCTGAAATGACCTCTAATTGCTGGACTTGGTTTTTGTGCAATTTATCGACCTCGGCCTGTTTCTTTTCAAAGATTTCGGTGCGGTAGGCCACATCCTTTAATTTGCCTTCCAAATCTTGGTTCAACTTTTTGGACTTGGCCAATTCACTGCTGACCTGAGACTCTTTATCACGCGTACGCTTTTCGGACTCGTTTATTTTTTTGTTCTTGCCAACGATGACCTTTTCATGTTCGGCCTTTAGCTCCAAGAATTTTTCCTTTGCCTGAAAAATTTTGTCCTTTTTAATATCCTCGGCTTCCTTGGTGGCAGTTTTAAGAATATCCTCCGCTTCCTTTTTCGCATTGGCAGTGGTTTTTGATGCCTTGCCTTTTTCGAGGAATTTAGCAACGACGAAGCCAATGATCAGTCCCGCGATCGCGCCAATTAGTATTGATGTACTATCCATAGTTTTAAATTAAAAATTAACGGCCCTTGACCAAACATAAAGTCGCACCTCAACTAGGTATGCCACTTACCGCGATGACGCTGTCATGTTCATCATGGACCAAAAAAAAGCCCACATCAGCGAAGTTTTGTACAAACTCCTAAAAACAGGTTTAGGGCTAACAGACCGATCAAGGATCCTTGTACGAGCAAGGCTTGCTTTTACGACCTAAACTCACCCTTTTTAAACTTAATTAACGTTGAGTTTGTCAAAAATTAGTACCAATGTGGGCAGTAACTTTGATGATATGTTAAAGAACTTACTTTATGCTTAGCTTAGAATCAACCAATTGCTCCAACGCCTTTAAACGTTCAAGTGCTTGAGTGGTATCTTCCGATTTGTCAATGCCTTTCTGCTCTATTTTAGAGGCAAACTGTAAGGCACACATGGCCAATACATCTTGCTTGTCACGAACGGCATAACTTTGTTCGAATTTTTTTGCCAACTGCTCTATATTTTTAGCGGCCTTTCGCAGTCCTTCTTCCTGACTGGGTTCTATGGTTAGGGGGTAAATCCTATCCGCTATTGAAAGCTTTATTTTAAGCTTTTCGGCCATAGTTGCTGTTGGTTTTACTCAGAGAGTTGGGCGATACAATGGTCCAAATCCCTGATCAATGAATTTATTTTTAGCTTAGCCTCGGTTTTGTTTGTACTACTGCCCAGCATCGAATTTGCCAACTTCAACGAATTGTATTTTTCTTCCCAATCCGATACCGTATTGTTGACCGACTCCTTTTCATTCCGGATGGCAACAAGTTCGTCCTCTAACTTTCGATTGGCCTGATGTAACACCGTTATCTTGTGCAACAACTTGCTGATCTTGTTTTCAAGGGAATCAACGATTTGAACCAATTCGCTCATAAACGAAATTCAATGCTATGAAAACAAAGTTAAGATACATCTTACGGTTTAGCAATTCTTTTTTCAAATTTTCCTAAAGTAATACTTTAATCTATATATAATCGTTGTTTTAGATGAGGGACCATAAAAACGAAAAGGTTTTGTCGGTTCTGACGGTATAATTGTTTTCATCTGATTATTTTTATCCCGTAAATATGAACGGACCAAAGAAATCATTTTGAAGAATGTCCTTTGCCCGATAATAGGGCAGCATCAACACTAGCTATGACGTTTTTTACACCCCAAAAATTAAATAAGAATCCGCTTTTCTTACTGCTTTTAATCTGTTTTTGTAGCTTCCTTAAGGCTCAGGACGGCTATCCAAAGGATTATTTTAGATCGCCTATGGATATTCCTTTGATCCTGGCCGGTACCTTCGGAGAATTACGCTCGAACCATTTTCATTCCGGTATCGATATCAAGACACAACAACGAGAGGGATTACCCATTTACGCCATAGCAGATGGCAGTGTTACCCGAATCAAAATATCGCATTGGGGCTATGGTAAGGCTTTATATGTAGCACACCCTAACGGTTATACATCGGTCTACGGACACCTTCAGAAATTCTCGCCGGAGATCGAAGCCTATATTAAAAAGGTACAGTACGAGAAAAAATCATATCAGGTAGAAGTGTTTCCTGATATAGGGGAAGTAAAGGTTGAAAAAGGGAATGTAATCGCCTATGGCGGGAATACGGGAGGTTCATCAGGGCCACACCTGCACTTCGAGATCAGGAGCAGCATCACGGAAAAACCAACGAATCCTTTGTTGTACGGGCTTGAAATACGGGATGCCACCAATCCGATACTTGAAAAACTATTCGCTTACCCTCTTTCCAAAGGTGCTATTGTGAATCAAAGCAACGATAAGTCGGAAATCAAGTTCTCCAAACAAACCGATGGCACTTTCCTGGCAGACAAGGTATACGCCTCCGGAAGCATCGGTTTCGGCTTCAAAGGCTTTGACCGTCAAGATCTGGCCGCGAATAGAAACGGGGTGTATTCGGTGCATTTGTCAGTAAACGGAAAAACATATACCGAATACGACTTTGAGACTTTTTCCTTCGGCGAAACACGCTATATCAATACCCTTATAGACTATGACCACTACGGGGCTTACCGAGAGCGTCTGCACCAATGCTTCAAAGGGCCGGGTAACAAATTGAACATTTACAAGACGTTGTATCAGGATGGAAGGGTAGCCATTGAGGAGGGCATGAACTATAATGTCGTTTTGATCCTCAAAGATTTCGCGGGGAACGAGACCAAGGCCGTCATTCCGGTCGAAGGCAAAAAAGAAGCGTTAAAAAAGAGTAAGGAAATCGAAAAGACAGACAATTATCTGGTCGCCAAAAGAAACAATAATTACAATCTGGGTGGAGCAAAAGTCTACTTTCCCGCGAATACGTTCTACAAGGATTTTTACATCGACCTTGAAAAAGGAAATGATACCGTTACCATCCACAATGCGAAGATTCCCGCCCACCGTAACTTTACCATAACTTTTGACGTATCAAAATACAACAAGGAAGCACGTAAAAAGCTATTTATCGCCCGCCTCGATAGAAGAGGGAAGCCCAGTCACGTATCTACTTTCAAGAGGGGGAATACCTTTACGACCAGAACCCGGAATCTAGGAACGTATACATTGGTAAGTGATACGATACCCCCAACTATCAGAGCAAAAAACTTCAAGGAAAAAGAGTGGTTAGACAACTATAGCTATCTTAGTATTCAAATCGCCGATGATTTGAGCGGGGTCAAGACCTATAATGCCAAGCTCAACGGTGAGTGGATTTTAATGGAATACGAACCCAAGAAAAACACCCTCACCTATAATTTCGACGATAAGATATTGAACAAAAAAGAGTGCAATCTCGAAGTCGTGGTTACCGATAATGTTGGCAACGAAACAAACTTCAAAAGCACCTTTTATCGAAAGTAGCTAATAGATTCGTTTGAACTGTACGAAAGTCCTCCTTTGTATCTCCATCTTTTGCCATCTGGGCCTTTTAAAAGCACAAACGGCGACCATTACGGGCGTCGTATTAGACGAATCGCAAAAACCGCTGGCCGGCGTTAATATTTCGTCCAGGGTCAACGGTAGTTTTTCAGACATCAACGGCTTTTACGCACTACAGCTCATTCCCGATCAACAGGCCACCATTACCTTTTCGCATCTTGGCCATAAAAATGTGGTTGTTGAAAACCTTATTCTTACGACCAATGAAACCTACGAATTCAACCCCGTTCTAAAGATTGATACTATACAAATCGATGGGGTGACGGTATCTCCTACCGGTGAAAAGCAAGTCAAGGGTATCGTTACCATTACCCCACAGACCATCCGAAAAATACCCGGTGCCAATGCCGGGGTAGAAAATGTATTGAAACTCTTACCAGGAGTAAATTCGAACAATGAGCTCAGTACGCAATATTCCGTTCGGGGAGGTAATTATGATGAAAACCTGGTATATGTGAACGAAATTGAAGTCTATCGCCCATTTTTGGTACGTTCTGCGCAACAAGAGGGCCTCAGTTTTGTGAATAGCGATTTGGCACAAAATGTAAAGTTTTCTTCAGGTGGATTTCAGGCAAAATATGGAGACAAGCTATCTTCGGTATTGGATATCACCTATAAAAACCCTAGTGACTTTGGAGTAAGTCTGGATGTAAGCCTACTAGGTGCCGCCGCCTCGGTGGAGACCATTTCAAAAAATAAAAATTTCAGTGCGATTACCGGTATTCGGTACCGAAACAACAGCCTCCTGATAAATTCACAAGATACCCGGAGCAACCTAAACCCGACTTTCGCAGACTTACAGGGCTTTTTTACTTATCGCTTTTCCAAGAAATTTAACTTGAACTTTTTAGGGAACCTATCGATCAATGACTACCAAAATGAACCAATCAGTAGACAAACGAACTTCGGCACCTTAAGTGACCCCCGAGTTTTGACCGTATTTTATGAAGGAAATGAGAACAACCGTTTCAATACGGCATTAGGGGCCTTGAAAGGCAACTATTTCGTGAATGAAAACACGACCCTGAAATTAATCGCATCGCTCTATCATACAACCGAAGAAGAGTATTCCGACGTCATCGCACAATACGAACTCGGAGAGCTGAATACCAATTTGGGCAGCGACCAATTGGGGGACATCTCAGGGTCGCGGGGATTGGGCACCGAATTCAATAGGGCTCGTAACGAGCTCGATGCTCTGATTTTTAATATAGAGCAAAAGGGAGCCTATTCTAAAGACAATTCAATGTGGCAGTGGGGGCTAAAATATACCCATGAAGACATCAGGGATCAAATTCGCGAATCTGAATTCATCGATTCCGTTGGGTTCTACATTCGGCCGCCTTCGGGGGACTTTCCGAACAATCAACCAGAGGAACCCTTCGCAGCCCCTATCGTTGCATATGACGGGGTGAGTGCTACCAATTTTGTGAAGACCAATCGTTTCACAGCCTTTTCGCAATATAGCAATCAAATGAAAGTGAACACGGCGGACCTTTATTACAATGTGGGTTTGCGAGCGCAACACTGGGCCGTAATCGGTGTGGGATTTGAAAAAACAGCGCAGACCATCGTTAGTCCACGTTTACAATTGGCGTTAAAACCCGATTGGAAAAGAGATATGCTCTTTCGCGTTTCCGGAGGGGTGTACCAACAACCCCCCTTTTATAGGGAACTTCGAGATAGGCAAGGTGTCATACAGCCGGATGTAGAAGCACAAAAATCCATTCACGTTGTTATTGGCAATGAGTACAGCTTTACATGGGCCGACAGGCCTTTTAATTTTACAAGTGAAATATATTATAAGGCATTGACCAACGTCAATCCGTACACCTTGGAAGATGTTCGTATTCGATATGCCGCGAATAACAATGCCACGGCTTATGTGTACGGAGCGGAGATTCGTTTGAACGGTGCGTTTGTGCCTGGAACCGAGTCCTGGTTAAGTCTAGGATACCTTAAAACCGAGGAAAACATCGACCAACGCGGCTACATTTCACGCCCCACGGATCAGCGATTGAAAGTCGGAATTCTTTTCCAGGATTATGTGCCCAACATACCCAAGTTAAAAATGTATTTGAATTTGGTATATAATACGGGAGTACCCGGTGGTTCGCCCAATTACGCCGATCCTTATGTTTTTCAAAACAGATTACGCGATTATAGACGTGCCGATTTGGGAATTTCCTATATTTTTGTGGACAGTAACAATCCCTACCCGAAAAACCATTGGTTGCATCGGTTCCGGACGCTAAGCGGAGGGTTTGAGATTTTTAATGTATTCAATACCCAAAATTCTATTACGAATACGTGGGTTCGCGATGTGGATAGCAAACAACAATTCGCCGTGCCCAATTTTCTGACCAGTCGTATTTTTAATTTGCGGTTAAGCATGCGATTTTAATCCTAGTGAATAGTACAGCATAAATAATTTTAAATGAAACGGCACCTCCTGTTTTCACTTCTGGTTTTCGCTTTTTTTTTCGCAAGCGGACAAAAGAACATCTACGAAAGCAACAAATTTGATGAGTTGAGTAACGACCACGAAGTATTGGCGATACTGCCATTTCTGACGCGGTTGGATTTGAAAAACGATTTGACCAAGGAAGAACTGCGTGCCTTGGAAAAAAAGGAAGGACTGGCCGTTCAGAATGCATTGGAAACCTATTTTTCGAAAAGAAAAAAGAAAAAGAAATTTACGGTAAACTTCCAGAACATTAAGAATACCAATGCAATTTTGGCCAAGAACGATATCAGCTACGATAATATGGATATCTACACGGTAAAGGAACTGAGCGCCATTCTTGGCGTAGACGGTATCATTAGTGGCAACTTGGATTTGAACATCCTACTCTCCAATGGGATTCCTACAGAATTCAGTATCATCGATTATTTCTTAGGCCAGGCCGATTATGGCCGAATAGGAATCAAGATCAGCGATGGTGCTATTGGAAAACTTCTTTGGAAATACGAAAAGCAAATCACCAAAAAAACGGGAAAGAACACCGAAGACCTCATTGACAGAATGATGAAACTTGCCGCGAAAAAGTTCCCGTATGATCGTCCGAAACGTAAGGAACGACGGAAAATGAGAAAAGCTAATCAGCCATAAAGTCTTTCAATACCATTACGGCATAATCGATTTCATCTTTAGTGTTGTACCTAGAAAAAGAAAACCGCAACGACGGTTTCATCATTTCTTCTTCGGATAGAATTTCATTCAGCACATGAGAACCCTTTCCACTACCCGATTGGCAGGCACTTCCTTGGGAACAGGCCACTCCCTTGATATCCAAATGAAATAACAACATCAGCGCTTTTCGCCGATCTATCGGCAAGCGCAAATTCACCAAGGTGTACGTACTCTTTTCCAAATCCCCTGAAAGACCATTGAATTCAACCTCTGGAATTTCCTTTTTTATAGTTTCTATAAAATAGGCTTTGAGTCCTTGTACGTAATCACGCTCCTCATTCAAATTATCATAGGCCGAGATAAACGCCTCTTCCAAGCCCACGATATTGTGATAAGATTCCGTTCCCGCGCGGCAACCCCGCTCTTGGGCCCCTCCCGAAATCATTGGTTTCAGGTTCGAATTTTTACGAATAAACGCAAAACCGATGCCTTTTGGGCCATGGAATTTATGCGCCGCAGCTGTTAGAAAATCGATGGGGATTTCGGCCAAGTCCCATTCAAAATGACCGATTGATTGTACGGTGTCGGAAAGAAACAAAGCCTGATTTGCAACGCATAATCGGCTGATCGCCTTAACGTCGATCATATTTCCGATTTCATTGTTCACGTGCATGAGACAAACCAATTTCTTTGAAGCATCTGCCTTTAGGAGTTCTTCCAAATGATCAAGATCTGGGTTCCCAAACGCATCAAGGTCAACATATTTCAGTGCGATGCCATATTCCTGTTCTAAATCTTCAGCCGTATGGGTTACCGCATGATGCTCTATTCTACTGGTGATAATGGTCTCGACATCTAAATCACGGACACTGCAACGCATAATCATATTATCGGCCTCGGTACCTCCAGAGGTAAATATGATTTCAGAAGGATGTGCGTTCAAATATTTCGCGATCGTTTTTCTTGCGGTTTCGATGGCCGTCTTGGCCGTACGCCCAAAACTATGGGTAGAAGAAGGGTTGCCATAGCAATCTGCAAGGGCGGTCTGCATTTTTGCAATGACCTCATCGCGTACCCGTGTCGTGGCGGCATTATCAAAGTATACTTTCATTTATGCTATAATTACGATGAACATTCGTTCTTAAAACTAACGATTTTTAATCGGTATTTGGTCTCCTTGTACATTCTTACCAAAAACATGGCATCTAGCTATCCATGTTACCACGAACTAAAAACCATTCTTTGCTAAAATCCTGCCAAATTTAAGTCTAATCCTTTTGATTTCTACTACTTTTATGGCATGAAAAGAATAGTAGCATATAGTATTATGGCAGTTTTAATGGCCTGTGATGATGGTGATTTGCAGATTGAAACATTGGATTTTGACAGTGTGGACCCGCAAACATGTGAAACCCTAGTGGCCGAAGGTACCGAGCCCATCGTCTTCTTTAAGATCAACAGTGATGAGGCCTTGATTTTGGAATTACCCGCTACCGCTTTATTGAACGAAGTGGCCACCGATGTTACGAGCAACGTTACGGCCGGCGGCAGTACCGCCATTACCTACCGCATCTTTGACGATGCAGTGACTAAAGACTATTTCTGCAGTCAAATACCCTTGGGCAGTCCGTTATTGAGCGAAGAAATACAGGCAGAGTCCGGGCAAGTGATCATAACCACTACCACGACCGATAGTATCACCTATACCCATGATATCCGATTAAGCGCCATTTCTTTATTGACCAGCGCGAACACCCGTATCACGGACTTAAGTATCGATCAGTTCGGGATAGTCACCACGACCAGGTCTACCGAATAGAAGATCTACTTATTTTGATGGATATATACTTCGGTCGCTCCTAGACCATATTTTTTATAGTCCGCGTCATAGTAGGTAACATTTTCATGACGCCTGAACAGGTAGTTCAACTCCTCCTTAAGAACGCCTTCGCCCACACCGTGAATAAAAACGATTTTCTGGATACGCTTGCTGATGGCAAACTGCAACTGTCTTTTAGCCGTTTCCAATTGAAGATTTAGCATATCGTGTTTGCTCATTCCCTTGCTGGACTTTATCAATTGGTTGATATGAAGGTCTACCTCCATCTTTGGGGCATTCCGTTCCTTGGCTTTGGGAGCAGGGTTATTTTTTCGTTTCGGGATCTCTTTTTCCGATTTTATTCTGGCTACTTCGTAGTTGGTGACCTTGATGGTGTCGCCCGTATCTATTTTCATCAATTCATTTGCAGCGTAATGCAATTGAAACCCGTCGCTGCTCTCAATAATGATTTCTTTCGGAGAAACGCCCACCACGATCCCCTTAATCGTATCGTCTAAGGTTTCTACGGCATCCCCTATTGCAAAAACACTCATTATTATATTTTTTGTTCCCCAAAAATAATGGTATTTTTCTGCCTGAAATTCCTTTAGGCGTAAAAATGCGATTAGCTACTTTGTTATTGGTGTTGGAGGACTATATGCTTCCGTGCTTTACCAAAAAATTTTTTGGCTTTGATTGTCCGGGATGCGGTTTGCAAAGAGCTACGCTATCATTGGTCAAGGGTGACTTTACTGCTGCATTTGAAATGTATCCTGCGATTTACCCCTTAGTCCTGCTTATCCTATTTATCATCACCACGGCATTCGTAAAAATTAAATTTGAATTGATCGTGAAGATTTTACTCGCCATTACCACTGGGATCGTAATTCTTGCCAGTTATATTTTTAAAATGAATAACCTAATCCACTAAAAAACCATGGAACAACAAAAATTACCCAACGCAACCCTCATCTTAGTATTTGGAATCCTGTCAATCGTAACTTGTTGCTGTTACGGGGTTATCGGACTCATCTTCGGTATTGTATCCTTGGTCCTGGCGAACAAGGCCATTGCCTTATATAAAGCAAATCCAGAGCTGTATACCGATGCCAGCAATGTAAAAACAGGAAGAATCCTAGCGATAATAGGGATCGTACTTAGCGTATTGGCATTGATTTATTATATCGGCATAATTGCTTACTTCGGTATGGACACCATACAAGATCAGCAATTGATGCAAGAAAAACTTGAAGAACTATTAGGTCAATAACAGCATAAATGAACAATCAATTACCGGGCGCCAGTAATGCCCTAACTTTCGGAATTCTCTCGTTAGTCCTGGTTTTCGTTTGCTGCGGACCGTTCGCCGCGATATTTAGTTTTATCGCTTTATCGAACGCCAAAAAAGCCGAACGCATTCATTTGGAAAATCCCGGAGAGTATACAGGAATCGAAAATGTCAAAACAGGTCGCGTATTGGCCTATATCGGGCTGGCATTATCCGCTATCGCCTTGTTATTCCTTATCCTCTATTTTGGGGCCATTATCGCCATTTTAGCCAGTGCCGGTTTGGAAGGTAACTACTAGAAAACCGTCTTCGAGCCATAAAAAAACTTCCGCTGTAGCGGAGGTTTTCGTTTTAGGTGACGTCGAACTCATTTAAACTATTTCTCGAATTGCCTGAGGGTTTTCGTGATAATGGAAACACAGTCTAACAGCTCCTCTTTGGTCATGACCAAGGGAGGAGCAAAACGAATGATATTTCCATGTGTCGGTTTTGCAAGGAGTCCGTTTTCCTTCAACGCCATACAAATGTCCCAAGCCGTGGAACTGTCCTCGGTATCATTGATAAGTATCGCATTGAGTAAGCCTCTACCACGAATGCCATTGACGATGTTACAGGTAGCGATAAAAGTGTTCATCTCTTCACGAAACAACTCGCCAAGCTCATCGGCATTTTGTGCCAAGGCTTCCTCTTTCACCACCTCTAAGGCAGCCATCCCCACCGCGGCCGCAATAGGATTTCCGCCAAAGGTACTACCGTGATTTCCAGGACGGATAACACCCATAATGGGGTCATTCGCCAACACGGCCGAAACCGGGTATGCGCCACCGGAAAGCGCCTTTCCCAAAATGAGAATATCGGCCTTCACGTCTGGCGTTCCACTGCAATGCTTGTCCGTACAGGCGCAATTCCCACAAGTAGCCAACAGTCTTCCGGTACGGGCGATTCCGGTCTGAACCTCGTCGGCAATGAACAACACATTGTGCTTTTCGCAAAGGGCCTTTGCACCGGCTAAATATCCATCCGAAGGTACATACACACCCGCTTCACCTTGAATGGGTTCTACCAAAAATCCGGCAACATTGTTATTATTTTCCAACACCTCCTGCAATGCCTCAAGGTTATCGTATTCGATTTTTAGGAATCCGCTGGTGTAGGGTCCAAAATTCTTTCTTGCCACGGGATCATTGGAAAATGAGATAATCGTCGTGGTACGACCATGAAAATTATTCTCACAAACCACGATTTGTGCTTCGTTTTCGGAGATACCCTTCTTCTCATAAGCCCATTTTCTACAAAGTTTCAAAGCGGTCTCGACAGCTTCGGCACCGGTATTCATGGGTAAGAGTTTATCGTAACCAAAGGTTTCCGTAGCGTATTTCTCGTATTTGCCGAGCATATCGTTATAAAATGCCCGCGACGTTAACGATAAAGTCTGTGCCTGCTCGGTCATGGCACCCACGATTTTCGGATGGCAATGTCCTTGATTGACAGCAGAGTAGGCCGATAGGAAGTCGTAATACTTTTTTCCTTCAACATCCCAAACGTGTACACCTTTTCCCCGACTCAATACTACGGGTAAGGGATGGTAATTGTGTGCACCGTGCTTGTCTTCCAATGCTATTGCATCTTCAGAGGTAATTCTTTCTAAAACTGACATGATAAAAATTACTTTGCGAGACTCTTTTGCAACATGCAAATTATTTTTTTATGCTTTTTTTTGCCCGTTACGAATCAAAAAATAGTCTATAAAAATTGTAATCGCACATTTCAAAACAATCTCTGATAAAACTTCAGTAATTCCTTCTGTACCTTTTTCCCTTCTAATCCCAATAGCTATCGGGACGAAAATTCAGCGTAGGAGAGAAATCATCCTTGTAGAGCTGCTAAATTACAAAAAAGATTGATGCCCTTGCAAAAAAGAAAAGACCAGCAAGCCTGTTTACCTCACAAGGCGGGTGAGTAAATATTCATGTCATCATCACCGCATATATCCGAGGTTTTCCTCGGCCTCCTGAGGTCTTAGTCCTTATTGCCTAGCCATCTATTGACTATTGCTTCCTTTCATTCGACAAGACAGCGACCTGTAACTCCAAACGTTTTAACTCTCGAAGGATGTCGTTCTTGTTCATCTGCATCCAGACGTATAATTTGATAAAGGCCATGAACATGAAACTTCCAAAGATGGCCATGGCCCATTTGATCAGTTCCGCCGTGCCGGTAGCATTGAAAAATTGAATCACCGCATAAATGAACAGGATAAAGAATATAATATTCGCAATATTCATGACGATGGCCAACCAACCCATTTTACCTTTAAAGGTTTCACCGACTTTTCCGAGCAGGTTTTGCTCGTCGAGCGCATCGTAAAATTTTGCGTCATCGGCACTTAAGGTTTCTTTGATCAATTCGTCTATTTTTTGTCTTTCCGAGCTCATAGTTTTGTCTTTAAAATGTTTTTTAATTTTTCTCTTGCATGAAACAACCTCGATTTTACCGTACCTACCGAAATATCCAAAATGGTACTGATTTCTTTTAACGAATAGGCTTCGGTGTAGAAAAGCCGCAAGACAATTCGTTGATTTTCCGGCAAGACCGCAATGGCCTCCCGTACGTGCCGATGAGCGTCTTCCTTCGAACCCGTTGTTTCGTGGGTTTCTTCTACAGTAGCGGCCTGCGATTTTTTTTGCCGATAGGTTTTGTGGCTAACATAGTCCAACGATTTTCTAGTAACGATACGGGTGGCCCAACTACTAAAACTATTCGGTTCCCTTAAACCACCTAATTTGTTCATTATGATGCCCCAGCAATCCTGAACAATATCTTTTGACGCATCTATGTCTTTAGTATACCAATAAGAATGGGCACATAGCTTTTTATGATGCCGCTGTACCAGTTGCCCCAACGCATCCTTATTCCCGGCCTGATATTCCAAAACCAATAATCCATCAAAGACTTTTTTAATCCTCATTTCAGGAGCTTCTATATTCAAGACGGTAACTATCGTCAAAGGTTCATTAATTTTTAACTTATTTTAATACTATTCCTTTTAAAGATAGCCGTAATAAGTGCAGGGCTATTGTTATTTTTGACGCATGCGAAGAAAGAACAAGCGACGGGTTTTCGAGAATGTAGCGGTTTTGGATGCCGGGGCAAAAGGCAAAACCATAGGAAAGGCCCCCGATGGAAGGGTCATCTTTTTGACGAATACCGTACCTGGCGATGTAGTGGACGTACAAACTACGAAGAAAAGGAAATCTTATTTTGAAGGTGTCGCGACAAAATTTCATTCGCTGTCGGAAAAAAGGGTAACTCCCGAATGTCAACATTTCGGTGTTTGTGGCGGTTGCAAATGGCAGGATATGGGCTACGAGCACCAGCTTTTTTACAAGCAGAAGGAAATAGAGAACAACCTCAGGCGTATCGGACACTTGGAGCTTCCCGAGGTCTCTCCTATCCTTGGGTCGAAGCAGCAGTATTTCTATAGAAATAAAATGGAATTCTCGTTCTCGAATAGCCGATGGATGACTTTGGAGGAAATTCAATCGGATAGGGAAATTACCGATAGAGATGCGCTCGGATTCCATATTCCCGGTATGTGGGATAAAATATTGGATATTAAAAAGTGCCATCTGCAAAAGGACCCTTCTAATGCCATTCGACTTGCTGTAAAAGAATTCGCGATTCAAAACAAGCTCGCTTTTTTCAATCCCAGACAACAGGAAGGATTATTGCGAACCTTAATGATCAGAACGACTTCCACGGGGGAATTGATGGTATTGCTACAGTTCTATGCCGATGAGCCTTCGAACCGAGAGTTGCTGTTAAATTACTTGAAGACCACCTTTCCGGAAATCACATCGCTGCTTTACGTGGTCAACCAAAAACAAAACGATACGATTTACGATCAAAAAATCATCAGTTTTGCCGGTCGGGACCATATTTTTGAGGAGATGGAAGGTCTACAGTTTAAAATCAATGCCAAATCGTTCTACCAGACCAATTCAGAACAGGCTTATGAACTCTATAAGATTACAAGGGATTTTGCAGGTCTAACAGGTAATGAACTGGTCTACGATTTATACACGGGAACGGGTACTATAGCGCAATTCGTAGCCAAAAAGGCCAGAAAAGTAGTCGGTATCGAATCCGTTCCGGATGCTATTACCGCAGCAAAAGAGAATGCGGCGCACAATGCATTGGACAATGTAGATTTCTTCGTCGGAGACATGAAGCAGGTTTTCAATACCAAATTTATTGCTGAAAATGGCACTCCTGACATCATCATTACCGATCCACCTAGAGATGGTATGCATAAGGATGTGGTACAACAAATTCTGCTTATCGCCCCAAAAAAGATTGTTTATGTTAGCTGCAACAGTGCCACACAAGCAAGGGATTTGGAGCTGATGAAGGAGGCGTATAAAGTGGTCAAAGTGCAGCCTGTGGATATGTTTCCCCAGACCCACCATGTTGAAAATGTTGTACTTTTAGAAAAGCGATAGACCTATGAAACTACTGAAAACCGCCCTGTTGCTTTTACTGCTGTGCCTTGTATTTCACACTTGTGAAAAAGATGATATTTGCGTTGACGGCGATACCCCTCAATTGGTTATAGGTTTTTATGACTTCGAAGACAGAGAGGTCCTAAAAGAAGTGCCTACCTTGATTATACGGGGCGACGACGGCTCTGATACCGAACTAGAGACCATCAGCTTCGTGGCAAACGATTCGAATACGGTTTCGCTACCCTTAAGGCCCACTATGGCCGCTACCGTATTTATCCTCTCGCAAAATCCGACGCCTAACGATACCACTACGGTGAATACCGATACCATATCCCTTACCTATGAGACTACCGACAAATTCGTATCGCGCGCTTGCGGTTTTGTGGCCAATTATGATAATGTAGAAGCTTCCTTTACCACCGAAGCCGATGACGGTAATTGGATAAAAGACATCGAAGTAATCGTTCCCCTGATAGAAAATTCAAACGAGACACATGTTAAGATATATCATTAGTGTTTGCTTTTTAGGATGTCTCTTTTGGAGCAGTGCCCAAGAAAAGAAAAGTAAGACCATTGACCTCAATCCGAAAGATACCACAGTGTACAAACAGCCCTACGGACTGCGGGCCGGTATCGACCTGAGCAGGCTTATATCCTCCTTTCTTGATGACGATTATACCGGTTTTGAAATAGTCGCCGATTATCGTCTGTCGCAAAAACTGTATATCGCTGCAGAAATCGGTAACGAAAAAAAAACCATACAGGAAGACCTCTACAATTTTACCACTTCAGGAAGTTACATCAAGGCCGGAGTAGATTACAACACCTATGGCAATTGGTACGGGGAGCAGAACATGATTACCCTTGGCGGTCGCTACGCTGTGAGTAGTCACAGCCAAACCGTGAACGATTTTCAGCTTTTTGATTCAAACAGGTATTGGAATCCCGATGATTTTGTAGCGGGTTCCGACGTGCCTAGGGAGTTCGATGGCCGTGCCAAATCTTGGATCGAGGGGGTAGTAGGCGTTAAGATGGAACTGTTCAAAAATCTATATCTGGGCGGAAGCATTCGATTGGCCTATCTTTTTAGCGACCCACAGGAGGCGGAATTCTGGGATCTTTTTATCCCCGGTTTCAATAAGGTCACCGACAATAGCAGGTTTGGTGTGGGGTACAACTATTCTATTTCCTATTTGATACCACTCTATAAAAAGACGAAAAAGGTCGAGGAGAAACCAGTACCCGAAGAGGGCCAATAGACTATTCTTCCCTCTTCATATATTTTCCCTTCTTGCTTCCCTCGTACATCTCGTACTTTACCAAGCGGGATTCTAAATGACTGTTGAAGACCTTTATTTTTCGGGAAGGCCGAAGGCCTACGAATTTCAGCGCTTCTCGATTCGAGGTAATCAACCAGGCATTCGTTCCGGGATACCCTTGCTTTAAGGTATCGCCGATTGAACTGTAAAAATCCTCCATATCAAGGTTTAGACGCTCCCCATATGGTGGATTGAATACCATGTGAAGCGAGCCATCGACCGGTTTGTCGGTGTCGAAAAAATTCTTCCGTTCTATGGTAATGTACTCCGAAAGATTGGCATTTTCAACGTTGTCCTGAGCCTTACGCACTGCCGACGGAGCCTTGTCATAGCCGATGATTTTATGGCGAAACTCTCGGGCTTTTTTTAGGCTACTATCCATTATTTTCTCGAAAAGCGCTTGGTCATAATCTTCCCATTTTTCAAAAGCGAATTCCTTTCGGTTAATGTTGGCAGGTATGTTACAGGCGATCATGGCCGCCTCCGTTAAAAAAGTACCACTTCCGCACATGGGATCCATAAAATCACCTTGACCATCCCAGCCACTAAGTAACAATAATCCGGCAGCTAGCACCTCGTTGATCGGCGCGATATTGGTCGCCGTTCGGTATCCTCTATGGTGCAGAGAACGTCCTGAGCTGTCCAAAGACACATTGCAATACTCATTGTGTATGTGAATGTTGATGCGTAGATCGGGAAACTTCACATCAACATTCGGCCGTTTGCCGTCCATATCCCTGAACTTGTCTACAATAGCGTCCTTTACTTTTTGGGAGACATAGAGCGAATGTGTAAAATTTTCGGAATTCGCCGTGGTATCAATGGCAAAAGTGGTATCCGCAGAAAGGTGCTCGGCCCAATCCATGGCGTAGATTTTCCTATAAAGCTCATTCTCGTTACGGACGGCAAACGAATGAATGGGCTTGATGATTTTTATGGCCGTGCGCAGGCAAAGATTGGCCTTGTACATAAAGCCGGTATCTCCTTCAAAAGAAACGTTACGTGTTCCTTCTTTTACATTACTTGCACCAAGATTTCGTAGTTCTTTCGCCAAAATTTCCTCAAAACCAAACAAGGTCTTGGCGACCATTTTAAAATTATTGCCCATAGGTTGTTCTAGAATTGCGGTAAAAATACAGTAATTTTAGCCCCGACCTTGCTCATCGAGCGGGTAATTGTTTGCACCTAACCGTTGTTTGAATGATTTATTTGCTGCCCATACTCGGGGTTCTGCTCAGTTTTGGCTTTGTTTTTATCGCCAAACCCAAAAACAAGGAGAACTTTAAGCTCCTTCTAGCCTTTAGTGGGGCCTTTTTATTGGCGCTTTCCCTTTTTGAACTGTTTCCTGAAGTTTACGCACATAGCGAACCAAAAACCATTGGGGTTTTCGTAATGTTGGGTATTCTGCTGCAAATTTTTTTGGAGTTCTTTTCCAAGGGTGCCGAACACGGACACGTACATATCGATCGTGAAAAAAGTGATTTTCCTTGGTTACTTTTTATCAGTTTATCAATACATTCCCTGTTGGAAGGTTTTCCTATGGAGAGCAACAGCACTATTATTTATGGGATTCTCATTCACAAAATTCCCATCGCTATTATCTTGAGTATTTTTCTACTGAACTCGAAAATTAAACTGGTCAAAGCAATTTTCTTTATTCTATTATTTTCAATTATGACGCCTGTAGGGAGTTATATGGCGGCCAATTTCAATCTACCACCAAATTATATCGCCAACATCAATGCGCTGGTCATAGGGGTGTTCTTGCACATTTCTACGGTGATTTTATTTGAAAGTTCGGAGGGACATAAATTTAATCTTCGAAAGGTATTGGTCATCATGGCCGGTATCACTATCGCTTATTTCCTGTAATGTTCAGCAAAGATGAATCCAAACAGCTGCGCCAAGAGTTTTGGACTTCCTTCGGAAAGTCCTATCCTCGAAAATGGATACTTTACGATACCAAAATCAAGGGATTGGTACTAAAGTTCCATTTTGATGTCAAGAAAGCAATGGTTGCGATGACCGTAGAAGGAGATTTGGCCCAACGCATCGCGATTTGGGAAAATCTGTTATCCCTACAGTCGATTCTTAAGGAGGAATACCTTCCAGAAGCCGTACTTGAAGACAGTTACCTTTTGAAAAATCATAAGGAAATCTCCATTATTTTTGTTGAGAAAGAAGGAGTCTCGATTCATGATAAAAACACTTGGCGTGAAACGATGATATTTCTAAATGAAAAAATGACCAGCCTAGAGGCATTCTTTGTCACCTATAGGGAAATCATTGAAAGCTAATGTTTAACACCATTGAATCAAGGTCTGGCACGGTACATTTGAAAATCCCGGACAGGGTTGCCGAATTTGCTCATGTGGGTATTGATGCTACGTAAATATATCGCGGAAAGTACTGAAATATGCGAATTCTTTCTCCGGTTCTCTTTCCTTTCAAAAATCCGTTAGTAGGGAAAGTCACAAGGTTTCAATTCGTACAAAAGAAACAATCGCTATTTTTGAATCGTTGGCCTTGTAATGGAAGGTTAGACGGTCTTTATAAGGGAAGTTTAAAATTCCATTCATGCAAATCTCCATATTAAAACGCTTGTTCATGCGAAATTCAATTCTGACCTCTAGTGCCCTTTTCTTTCTTCTACACCTCTCTGCCCAGCGTTTAGAACCGGTGGAAATCAATAATACTTGGTTGGCATCCATAGAAAAACTAGCCTCCTCCGAAACCAGAATCCCCACTGAAAACAAAAGAAAAATCCTGGTTTTCTCGAAAGCCACCGGTTTTGATCATTGGACGATTCCCCACAACAATGAAATGCTAAAAATCCTTGCAAAGAAAACGGATGCCTTTGAAATTCATATCGGTTATGATGTGACCAATTTTTCTGCAAGCTATCTTGACGGTTTCGATGCCGTTGTTTTAAATAACTCCAACCCCAAGGGGCCGAAACGGGATCTCTTCTACGATTTATTGAAGGCTAATTCCAGCATGTCAGAGGAAGCTATAACGGAAGCCGCCGCTGGCTATGAAGATAATCTGATGGAGTACGTTAAAAATGGAGGCGGGCTTATGCTACTACATGGGGCCATCACCGTACAAAACAATTCGGAAAAGTTCAGTGAAATGACCGGCGGCAGTTTTGACTACCATCCCAAACAACAAAAAATGCATGTGAAGGAGGTAGACCCGGAACACCCCCTTGTAGAAGCCTTTAAAGGCGATGGCTTTGAACATGTAGATGAACCCTACCTGTTTAAAAATGCCTACTTCGATTACAATTTTCGCCCCCTGCTCTATGTGGATACTACAAAACTGGAAGGATTGAAAAAGGAGGTGAAGAATACAACCAACTATGTCTCGTGGATAAAAAAATATGGGGAAGGTCGGGTATTCTACACTTCGGCTTCGCACAATGCGCAAAGTTTGGAAAATTCGGAATTTCTACAATACCTATTGGATGGGATGCAATATGTTGTAGGCGATTTAGAATGCGATGATAGCCCTATTGACCAACCGTGAAATCCTACACCACACCATAATAGATAAAAAACCAATGGCTTACCGCACCAGCTAGGACAAAAACATGCCAAATAAAATGGTTGTAAGGAATCTTTTTAATCGCATAAAAAAGGGTTCCGATGGTGTAAAAAGCACCCCCTAAAAAAAGTAAATTGATACCTATGGAAGGTACATAGTCCAGCACATTCTCATAGTCGAAAACGACCAACCATCCCATTGCCAAATACAGGATTAAGGAAATAAGCTCATACTTTCCAGTAAAGAAAATTTTGAGAACGGTTCCCAAAGCAGCGATGCCCCAAACGATGTAGAAAAGCGTCCACCCACTGGCATGAAATAAGGTAATGAGGGCTAAAGGCGTGTAAGTGCCGGCAATTAGAATGTAAATTCCGATATGGTCTAAAACACGCAACCTTCTTTTTAGAATCGGGGAAGAAACAGCATGATATGCCGTAGAAGCGCTAAATAGAAGGATGAAGGAAAGACTGTATACGATGATACTAAATCCTGCAAACGCAGTCTTATGGGAGTCTTGCCGAAGCAGCAGTACCAAGCCTACAATACCTAATAGGATTCCGATTGCATGCGAAACAACATTTAGCCGTTCTTCAG